>NZ_LT934425.1:1258900-1888351 GCF_900232105.1 Candidatus Kuenenia stuttgartiensis | reverse complement strand
GCGTTATCATTACAGGAAGTTCTTAAGTGCTGGAATGACATTGCTTGTTCTTTAGCAGAAAATACAAGAATCCGAAAAAACACAGATATCAAAATACTTCGAGCGCACCTAAAACAAGTTAGCGCTTATGGGGCAATGCCGGTATTGCTTGCGGAAGAGCAGGCAAAAGGCGCGGTAATCCTGGCATTGAAGCTTGCCGGCATGGAAAAATCACAGGGGAATGGTACCGGCGGGAATCGTGAAAGGAACGGCGGTGGCGGCATTTAAATTGTATCGGCCAAGGGTACGGGAAAGCAAGACACAGAATACGGTGATATTGTGGGGGAAATCGCTGTTGAATGCCTTCTTGTTCATTGCAGTATTCATGGTTGTTTTGCCATGTGCGGCGCAGCGTATAATTACGGTAAAGGCGCCGATTCCTCCGGCAATTGGCATGTGGGGCGGAGGGCTTCTTGTATGTGCCGGTATGGTTATGTGGATACACTGTCTTTGGGTTTTCAGCCATAAAGGCAGGGGGACTCCTCTCATGTTGGATGCGCCGAAAAATCTTGTTACCGATGGGTTTTTCCGTATTATGCGCAATCCGATTATGTTGGCGGAACTCATGATAATCTGGGGAGAAGTTCTCTTCTTTGCTAATCTGGGTATACTTATTTATGCGATTGTGATTAGTATAATAGCGCATATATTGGTTGTTTATTTTGAAGAGCCTGAGCTGAAAGGACGTTTTGGCAAGCAATACGAAGAGTATTGCCGGCAGGTTCCAAGATGGCTTCCCGGAATTAAAAGTAAACAAAGAAGAGAATAATGCGATGATGGGTTGTTGATGTGTCGATACTGAACAGTCAAAGAATTCCTGTTGCAACACAACGGTCAAGTGAGTTAAACTAAAAAAACGCTACATTTTAGCTGTACAGTAGAAGGCAATCGTGCGGGAATTACACGTTTATATCAATTCATTTTCCCTGTTAATTCGTGACGTAAAAGATTTACAGCATGTCTGAATGTCCTTTAATATGACAAAGAGAAAAGATCACTGGGAACGGGTGTATTCGGATAAATCGCCTTTTGAGGTTAGTTGGTATCAAAATGAACCATCCGTTTCCTTGCGCTTGATTGAAAATTGCCAGTTGGAAAAAAATGAACCCGTTATCGACGTGGGAGGCGGTGCGTCTGTATTGGTAGACCGTCTTTTAGAGAAAGGATACACGCGGCTGGCGGCGCTGGATATCTCATCAAAAGCACTTGATTTCGCCAGGAACAGATTAGGGAATAAAGCGCAATATGTCGAATGGTTTGAAACCGACATAACAGAGTTTTCTTCTCGCCGGCAATTTTCGCTGTGGCACGACCGGGCTGTTTTTCATTTTCTGACAGATCCGGGAGACCGGGAAAAATATGTTGAGATTTTAGGAAAAACGTTGAGGCCTGGTGGATATTGTATTATTGCCGCTTTTGCGGTTGGCGGCCCAATGAAGTGCAGCGGCCTGAACGTTGTCCAATACAACGCGGAGAAAATTTCAGATGCATTCGGCGGTCAATTCGAACTTATCGGGGAAACGGGAGAAACACATATTACCCCTGCCAAAAAAGAACAACTGTTTTCCTATTTCAGCCTGTTGCGAAAGTGAAACACATGGGGAGCGGGATATGGTGCATCAATCACCCCTGATTTTAAGACCTCTCTACAGTATTAACCAGGCAAACCCATAGCATTACTATAAATTTTACCTTTTATTTTCGGGATATCGTTTTTTTGATTACGTATCCTTTTTGTTTATCCTTGTATTTTTTCGGAGTTACGCATTGTGTTTGTAGATGAAGCCGTTATTTATGTAAAAGGCGGGGATGGGGGAAACGGCTGCGTCAGTTTCCGCAGGGAAAAATATGTTCCACATGGCGGCCCAAACGGAGGCGATGGCGGGAAAGGGGGTGATATTATCTTGTTGGCAAGCGAAAAGATAGAAACCCTTTTAGACATTACCTCCAGAGTCAAACACATTGCAGATAATGGCATCCACGGAAAAGGATCGAACAAAAACGGCAAGGACGGAAAAGATATCGTCCTCTTATTGCCGCGAGGCACCTTAATAAAAGACAAAGAGAGCGACCGTATCCTGAAGGACATGAGCACTGCCGGAGAAAGCATAGTCATCGCCAGAGGCGGAAAGGGCGGTAGGGGGAACAAGCATTTTGCCACCGCAACGAACCGCGTCCCCCGTGAGGCAGAAGATGGGCAGCCCGGCGAGGCACGATGGCTGATTTTAGAGCTAAAACTTTTTGCGGACGCCGGTCTTATTGGTATGCCAAACGCGGGAAAATCTACATTGCTCTCCCGTATTTCCAAGGCAAGGCCCAAAATAGCAGATTATCCCTTTACCACATTACAGCCACAACTGGGTGTTGTAGAAATAGAAAACTTCCGGCGCTTTATCGTCGCAGATATCCCCGGCCTCATAGAAGGCGCACATAAAGGCATAGGGCTTGGAGACGAATTTTTACGGCATATTGAAAGAACAAAGGTGCTGGTACACATGCTGGACGCCTCTGTTTTCCCGGAAAAAGACCCGTTAGAGGCATACCGTATCATCCGTAATGAATTAAAACAGTACAATCCAAAACTCACGGAAAAAACCGAAATTGTTGTTGCGAATAAAATGGACCTCCTTGACGAAGAAACTGGCGCTGCATGCATTAAAAAGCTTGAAGAAAATATTTCCCACCCTGTCTGCCCCGTCTCAACAATAACTGGAAAAAATTTGAGTAGCCTGATTTATTTGTTGTCCAAAACATTACAAAAAGACACTGCTTAATCGGGAGCGGCGCCATGTGGCTGGCAATTGATATTGGCAATACGAACATCCACGCCGGAGTTTTTGAGGGGGATGTTTTACGCTCATCCTTTTCCCTCAGCAGCAGCGAGCCGCATATGCTGCATGATAGCCTCGCAAAAGCAATATCCACTTGTTCTCTCAAAAACAGTGTTTCTGCCGTGATTATTTCCTCCGTAAACCCAAAACCAGAAGAGGTTCTCTTCGAATGCATAAAAACCCGGTTACATGTGTCACCCCAAAAAATCGGAAAAGATATTCCCGTTCCTTTGTCTGTTTTTGCAGAGTACCCGGAAAAAATTGGCGCCGACAGATTGCTGAATGCGGTTGCCGCATATGAACGATTCCATGATTCGGCAATAATAATTGACGCCGGCACTGCAATTACCGTTGATGTTATAAATAATCACGGCGCCTTTCTCGGCGGTATTATTGCTCCCGGCATGGCTATTTCTTCAAAGGCATTACACCATGCTACTGCTCTGCTGCCAGAAGTATCCATCACGAAAAAACCTGATACTATTTTAGGCAGAAACACCGTCGAAGCGATACGGTCAGGAATTTACTGGGGCGCAATCGGAATGGTAAAACAATACATTGAACTCATTTGCAAGGAACTCCGCGATACACCGGCGATCATTGCAACAGGGGGAAGCGCACCTATACTGGCGCGGGAGATACCGTCAATCGCTTCCATAACACCGCACCTTACGCTGGAAGGTATTCAATGTGCGTACAAGGCCTGGCGGGAGAGGGAATAAGGAGCAGGAACGGGCCACTCATGCGGTACGGATAAATTTTTATGGTAACCAATCCTGCCTTCATAGCTTGAAAATAAAAAAAACAACCCTGACAGGGTTCCGAACCCTGTCAGGGTTAATCAAGCAAGATGCTTCTAATACAATATCTGTCAACCGACAGATATTCGCAAATATTTACAAAAAATCGGGAATGCACCCTAAAAAACTACTTTGATACTACTTTTCCTGTTCTTGAAACTATGCCTTTTTTGAGATTTTTTTTAACAGGTTTTTATACCGAAGGTCTTTTCTGAGAACCGCAAGGTCTTTGTCGTTTTTAATATAGTAAATATCGTTGTAGCCCAAATCTATTGCCTTTTCCAGTGCAATAAACGCTTCTTCTGTATTTTTAAGCAACGCATAACTGCATGCCAGATTGTAATGCACAAACGGGTCATCTTTTCGCAGGCGGCACAGTTTCAGGTCAATCAGAAGACCCTTTTCGTACCTGCCCGTTTCAGTGTAAGCATTGCCTAAATACATAAGACACTCAACATAATCCGGTACCTTTTCAATGATCCCTTCGAAAAACCAGACAATAAACTCTTCCCCCTCCCTCTGAAATTCAGGAGCACGGAGGGTGAAGTTATATTTGGGCAGTTTTATTGGTGAAAGCGCCCTTTTTTTTGATTCTGTTTTCATTTGAACAATCCACCCTGTATTATGTGTACTCTGTTAAAGAAACATTGCGTCAATCCCTATGCAACCGTTTCGTTTTCTAAAACACCAACTACCTTTGTACGGTATGTATTAATGTGGCAAATTACGCAATTAACCGTACCCCTTTCTTTTATTTTGCCAATTTTATTGTTGCCACATTTGTTCCAATATTTTAAAACATATCCTTATCTTGTCCAAGTACAAAATTATCCGTTTTCTTTCTCAAAGGAAAATACATGACCATCGATAAACAATTGCTTAAAAATGCTCTTTCCGGCAAAAAAGATGTTGCGCTCAAAAAAATAACGGAACTCGTGGCATACAAAATATATGAGAGCCAGGAAAATCTTGGGGAAAAAGCGAACTACATTGCCGCGATTGATGCTATCGTCCAATACATATCAGAAAATTTTCCCGACATTCCTTCCTTCCGGGAAAGGCTGTCACATCTTAGCAAAGGAATATTGTCTGTTCATCAGTTCGCAGATATAATTTATGAATATTACAGGGAGAATCATTTCCTTGACTTTGAGGTGGTAAAAAATCTTATCTCTACGGCAAAAGACACCGACTTAAAAAAAATTACCGATATTGTGGCGTTTAAAATCTATCAGAGCCCCGAAGATAAGGGGCCTGAACTAAACTTTCTTTCCGCAGAAACATTTGTGGCGCATTATGTGTCAGAAAATTTTAAAAATATACCCGCCTTTAAAGAATATCTTACTACCCTTGGAAAAGGAGCTGCCACTTTAGAGACGTTTGCACAAATAGTGTACTATTATTATTATCGAAATGAAAACGAGCAGTCTTGCGCAAATGAATGAAACCATACTGATCGTAGATGATGAACGGGATATTGTAAACCTTATTATGTACCATCTGGAAAAGGATGGTTACAAAACGATTACCGCCTTGGATGGCGAGGCAGCGCTTGAGTTGTCGAAATCGGAACGGCCGGCGCTTATCATCCTGGATATTATGCTTCCCGGAATGAACGGTCTGGAAGTATGCAAGCGTTTAAAGTCAGATGAAGCATTGTCCGATGCTGCCATAATCATGTTGACCGCCAGGGGAGAAGAAGACGATATAACACGCGGCCTCAAACTCGGAGCAGACGATTATGTTACAAAGCCATTCAGCCCGAAGGAACTCGTAGCGCGGGTACATTCCGTACTAAGACGCACAAAGAATGCTTCCTTTAAAAAGGAATTGTTAGAAATAGGCGATCTGAAAATTAACATGGACAACTATGAAGTAAAAATCGGACACGATGTCATCCCCCTGACACTTACCGAATTCAAACTATTGTGTCAATTGGCAGGCAAACCGGGCCGCGTATTTACCAGGGACCAATTGATTGATGCAATCGCCGGAGTGGAAACAATTATTATTGACAGGACGATTGATGTTCATATAGCGTCCCTGCGAAAAAAACTGAAGTCGTTTAAAAACCACATCATAACGATACGAGGCATTGGATACAAATTCATGGAATGGCAAGCATGTTGAAACACAAGCCGGTTTTTAAAGCATGTTTCCTCCTTTTTTTACTGTTATCCGTTTGTTTCTTCTCCGCCTTTTATTACGTTCACAGAACACTGAAATCGCATCATGTAACCCTTCTCGACGAAAATATTCTTTCAAAATCATCTGCAGTATATAATTCTTTGAAAAACGTGCTGCAGGGAAACGACAGGGGAAAGATTGTTTCTGCCTGTGAAGATATCGGTAATTTACTCAAGGTCGGCATTGTTATCACGGATGCTGCCGGAAGTGTTGCCTATACTTCCTTAAATAAAAATATACCGGAAACATTCACGGAGGATAACGTTCTCGCACGCCTGCTTAGCGGCGGGGAAAACACTATATTTCACGATAAATTACACCGGGTATCACGCATATCTTTACCTATTGCTATTCCTGATGTGGATATAAAACTCCTTGTCGTTATTTCCCCTTTTGAACACGCTCACGCCGCGATCTCCGCTGTTTCAAAAAAAATTACCGTGTGCCTTTTAATTCTTTTTGCTGTTAGTGCTGCCATAGGATTCATCATTATCGAACGAATCCTTTCCCCGGTAGCAGAAATTACCGGAATTGCCATGGATTTTCTCCGGGGTGATTTTACGATGAGGGCGGATATTTCTTCCCGGAATGGTACGAAGGAACTTGCCAAAGCAGTTAATACGATGGGAAACCGTTTGCAGGCGCAACAACAAATAATTTCCGATAGTGAAAAAAGGTTGACGGCTATCATAAATAATATGAACGACGCCATCATAGTGGTGGATTTACAGGAAAGGATTTTGCTTATAAACAATACGGCAATGACATTTTTTGGCATAGCAGAGATAACGCCTGGCAGGGATTATTTGTGGGAAAGGATAAGAAATGAAACGCTGCAAATACTGGTAAAACAGACAATGAAAACCAATACCGGATTTACGACAGAAATAGAATACGCTTCCCCAAAGAAAAAGCTGCTTCAGACGCAGTTTTCCCTGCTTCAAAAAGACAATAATACCATAGGAATTCTCATTGTATTCCACGACATTACTGATTTAAGAAAATTGGAAAACACCAGGAAGGAGTTTGTCGCCAATGTTTCTCACGAATTAAGGACACCTCTTACCTCAATCAGGGGATATGTGGAAACGCTGTTGGAAAACTATGCCGCTGGGGGCGGGCATACGTATAACAGTTTGAAAGTTATTATGAAACATACACAAAGACTTGATAATTTGATTAAAGATATTTTGGAACTCTCAAAGCTGGAAACGAACGAATTGAAAATGGAGCTTCATGAATTAAACATATATGAGTGTATTGAGGATATATTGCACACCTACAAGGAACACTGCGAGGAAAAGAAACAATCGTTTCGCCTGCACATCTCACAAAACCTCCCCACTGTAGAATCAAATGAATACCTTTTAAGGCAGCTACTGACAAACCTTCTTGACAATGCAATAAAATATACGCACGAGAGCGGGGACATCAGGCTTTCAATCTCTCCGGCGGAGGAAACAATACAAATTGAAGTTTCAGATACGGGTATCGGAATACCACACGAGCATATTCCCCGTATTTTTGAGAGGTTTTACCGGATAGACCCGGCACGTTCAAGGGAAATGGGCGGAACAGGGTTAGGTCTTTCTATCGTCAAACATATAGTAAACCTTCATAATGGCGCCATTAAACTGAAAAGTACGGTCGGCAAGGGGAGTACCTTTACGGTCATATTGCCGCAAAAACAAGAAAAACCGTCAGCCGCTTTTGATGGCAAATAACGTTGGCAAGGGGAGGTGGTTTTCTTAGCCAAAAACCTTCCATACAAAAATAACGATCATTGTCGTTCCAATAATCCCTTTCATCAGGGTTCCGCCAACAAAACCGATAAAATTACCCAGGCCTGATTTCATAGCGCCTGCGTAATTTTTCCCGCCAATTATTTCAAAAATAATGGTGCCGATAACAGGCCCTACAATTAATCCAATTGCCCCTGCCCAGAAAAACCCTGCAACGCTGCCCATGATCGACCCTGCAATCCCCCATTTCGTAGCGCCGAATCTCCTGGCGCCGTACACATTGCCTATGTTTTCGATAACTATGGAAAATACCGTTAACAGAGCAAATAGCAACAACAGTTTCCACGTTATTTCGCTGAAACCCGTGAAGACGGCATAAAAAAAAGCCCCGAACCAAATTAACGGGATACTGGGGAGTATTGGAAGCACAATACCCAGCATGCCCGCAATCATGATAACCATTGATACGGCAAATAGTATTATTTCCCAAATATTCATTTTGCAAAACTGTTTAATAGTAACATTGATATACGGTCAAAACGTATGACCGACATAGTATTTTACCTGGAATATCTGAAAAAATCTGGAATTTTATCTATCGTTAATTTATTGTTATTACAGATTTCACAGAATACTCATGCCCATACACCTTTTTTCATTCATTAATTACCTTGAACTCTGTAAATAAAACACTTTTAACTGTTATAATAGCGATAATTACGTTTTTGATTGCTATGGGGTTGCTCTCCTTTAAAATCCTTGGGTCTGGGCTTCGAAAACAGGTTCAGAACCACCTCTTTTCCGTTCGGGAAATTAAAAAAACACAGATACAGAGCTTTTTCCGTGAACGGTACGGTGACATTAATATCCTCTCCAAAAATCCGCTCATTATGCAGAGTTTACCGGTTTTTGCCGCCGCGTTTAAGGAAGGCGGTTTTGGTGATCCCCGTTATAAACAAGCAGAAAGGGATTATGGATACCTTTTTATGCATTTTTTGACGCAGCATGGCCTCCAAAACATATACCTCGTGGATGCAGAGGGATTTGTTGTCTATGGAGTAAAAGGCGAATCGTTTCGTGGAGAAAATTTAAAAAGCAGTCATTTTGTTTCAACGACACTCAATGAAGTCTTCACTGAAGGGTTAACACGCCTTCATTTTTCAGATATAACCTTTAACGAGAAAACGAGAGACTTCATGTGCATTGGCGCCTGCCCTGTTTTTGATAATGCCACTACATTTTTAGGGGTAATTATTGTTGAAATACCCTATTCGAAACTTGACGCTATTGTGTCACAATCGGAAGGATTAGGAAAAACAGGAGAGATTTATATTATTGGCGAAGACAAATTAATGAGAACAAAGTCAAGATTTCTCAGGGAAAATACTATTTTAAAAATGAAAATAGACACAAAATCTTCGCGGGATGTCATTCTTGGCAATACCTATATACAACGAGTGAAGGATTATCGCAACCTTCCCGTGATCAGCGCATATACACCCCTTGACGGTTTAAGGGATGTGAAATGGTTTCTCCTTGTGGAAATGGATGAAAAAGAAGTATTGCATCCCTTTGTTGTGCTGGAAGCGTACCTTGTAGTTGTTGCAACTGTTATCTTCACTATTTCTATTGTATTTCACCGGTTTATCAGAAAAAAAGCCCTGTTATAAATATCCTTCCGTCGTCCTCTTCAAATTTCAATTAATCCCTGGAAAACATGCCTGCCGGCAACGATTTTCACCCTATTTGTTTTCAGGTGACTCAGAGAAGAAAATTACCGTGACACAAAAAGTGCCACGGTAATTTTTGGCAATCACATTTATCCTATTTTTGCGGATTTCTTTCATAAGGCAACACCATTTCGACATCTTCGATGCTGACAATTGTATCGGGGTGCTTTGGTAATATTTCCTCACGTAAATACTCAAAAAGCTCATCGGCTTTTTCATTTTGCAGCAGTGCTTCAATACGCACTAAAGAATATGCTGCATTTGGTGTGTCCGTCAGCTTTTTGACCGGTTCTATGCTTGCAAACCTGGCAATATCAAGGTTCATAAAGCCTTTCCTTACCAACGCCTGGGCTCCCGTTTCAGCAACAATGCTTACATGTTTTCTTACGATCAATTCCCTGTTATGTTTCATGGCAGAAAGTTTATGTCCCGACAGCTTTTGATGTGCCTCTAAACCAACTACTTCCAGGGTAAGATTTTTACGCTCGAATTCATGCTCGAACTCGTTTAGCTTTCCCATAACACTATGATCAATAAGCTTTGTTTTTGACATGTTCAATATTACATTTTTATCTTCTTTAAGGAAGTATTCTACCTGTTTTCTGAACGGAATCCAGTTGCTGAAAACAGCCGAATCGCTTGCGAAAATTACTACCGTCTTATCGTCCTTTATCTTAACATCCAGATACGGCCTGAATAATGACCGAAGGGGTACGCCGTTTATGATATGTACGAAAAATTTTGCTCCTATGCCTATGGCGATTCCGATGACCAGGTCCGTTGCCAATACTGCTACTAATGTAGTGACAAATATGACCAACTGCTCCACGCCAATTTTGTAAGTATGAACAAATTCCTTTGGCGCGGTTAACTGAAACCCTGTGTATACAAGCATTGCGGCTAGCGCCGCCAGGGGTATTTTGCAAAGTAAAAAAGGCACAAGCGCGACAAAAAGCAGCAACAATAGACCGTGGTACATGTTTGCAAAACGTGTGCGCGCACCATTGTCTATATTTGCCTTACTACGCACAATTTCAGATATCATAGGCAGTCCGCCGATAAATGCACACAGTGTGTTTCCTATTCCAACAGCAAACAAATCCCTGTCAAGGTTTGTTTTCCTTTTCCATGGATCAAGAATATCTATCGCCTTTGCGCTAAGAAGGGATTCGATGCTTCCTATCAGTGCAAACATTATTACCCATTTCCATCCTGCAATGTATTTTAATGAAGAAAAATCCGGGAAGGCGATTGCCTTGAACATATTGCCTGGAATATTTACCATGAATTCTTTTCCGAGGTTATATTCATATCCTTCAAAGACATAAATGCCTTCATTTGGCACTCCAAGAGATAAACAAAGCGGTATTGCAAAAAATAGCACAAACATTGGAGGAGGAATCTTTTGCAGTATTTTATACTTATGCTTTATCTTTGGGATACCAAACATGATAATTAAACTGCCGATGCCTATTGCCGCAATGTAAGGATTCATATCAATGATAACCCTGGGTATCTCTGCCATTAATTCAAAAGGTTCACCTGCCGCAGTACCGCCTAATACTATGGGAAATTGTTTGAGAATGACAATAATGCCAATAGCGGCTAACATGCCATGTACAGCACATAAGGGGAAAAAATCCCCAAGTGAGCCTACCCGGAGAAGACCAAATATAATCTGTAAGCAGCCGGCGGCGACACCTACCCCCAGCGCCATTCTGTAGGCTTGAATATCTGCGGCGATGTCTCTTCCCCCGGTATACCCGAAATCGGTAACTGCACCAATTGCAATAACAATTAACCCCGCGGCCGGCCCTTTTATTGTTAACTGTGAATTACTAATAAACGTTGTAACGACTGCGCCTACAACCGCAGTGAATATGCCTGCTATTGCCGGATAACCACAGGCAAGAGAAATCCCCAGACACAACGGAAGTGCAATTAAAAAAACCAGAAATCCCGCATTAAAGTCTTTTTTAAAATTTTGTCCCATTCCGGAAAAGCCGGCATTCGGAACGGGCTCTTGAGCACCGTTTAATTTCGACACACTCATTTACCTCCTTAATTGTAAATCTTAAGAATATTTTTATACGATAGTACCTTCTTGTCACACCACTTCTTTTAAAAAGAAGTAGTCACAAGTCAAGCAAATTGCGCTCCCAAAACAATACACCTTTTATACACATGAATATGTCATATATACTTAATCATACTCAGGATATTTACAAAATGTGCTTTTTATGCTGTGCGGCAGGGGCAAATTATGTTTGTCTTAGTTGAACTTGCACAGTGTTGTCCATGGACGTCTATGCTAAAATTTTGATATACAGCACAAGCCTATAGTGCAAGGAGTCTCACGCAGGCATTTTGCTAAAGCATTCTGCTGAATGATATAACCACTATTCAATGCATAGCTTATGTGACAAATTATACTATTGCAGGGATCTGATTTTAAGCTCTTAACAGGTATGGGTTATTTATAATATCTACCTTGCGCTATGTTTTATTTCGGACGAGAAACAAGCATTTCATTTTGCAAGGATACTTTGTTTGTGCATTTATGGTTTTAGAGACGTATAAAATGATCAACTTTTTTCGCGAGAAGCGGGGCTTGTCGGCAGGGGTAGGCATGTGTGGTTTTTCGAAAAAGGCTGCAATGCCAACCTTCTCTGTCTCTTTTCTTCCTGTTTTATGCTTATTTGGATCCGGCTTATCCTTGTTAAGGATGATTTGGTTGAAAGAATGAGGCGATAAATGGCTGAGTAACGCAAAAAAGCCAGCTACCGAAATAAGCAAAACAAATAAGCGTAATCCAAAAGATTTTCAGAAAATTTGTGTAAAGAGGATTTTTTTTATATATTTCAAGCCAAATGGTGGCTAATGTGAGCAGTACAGGATTTATAAAAAGATCGTTTGTGCCGGGCGAGGTAGTAGCCCCGATATAATTAAAGAGAAGGCCTACCACTACGCTAATAAACAGAGAGAGATAGTAGGTGTTTTTCGCAATAATAATGCTGAAAATAACCAGGGAATGTGAAAGTATGGATGCTATTGCGAATTCCAAACCGCGGTAAAACTCGTAAGAGATTATAGAATAGGGCGTAAGAAACGCAAAGAGGATGGCATTTCTCTCTTTCCCAGTTGTATTATAAAAAAAATATAATGAAGCCGGGGCGATAAATTTGAGAATGTCATTATCACTCCAGTATTCATTGTCGCCAAAATACACACATGCAATGCCAATGCAAGCGGAAAGATAGAGGAGAAATTCTATTTTTTGCTTTCTTCGCAAAATCCATAATACAAGGAGAAAAACAAGTGCCGATTGCAATAGGGTAAGGCACTCTTTAAGCCAGAAAATATGTTCATAGATATAAATAAGATTTTCGAAGTTAGTTGTGATAAATTCCATAGGATTATTGCATTTTCAAATGATAAAAAACAAAAAAAGTGTTGCATGGAAGCTTATTATACAAAAACGAAACA
Source organism: Candidatus Kuenenia stuttgartiensis (assembly GCF_900232105.1). Lineage (NCBI taxonomy): Bacteria > Pseudomonadati > Planctomycetota > Candidatus Brocadiia > Candidatus Brocadiales > Candidatus Brocadiaceae > Candidatus Kuenenia > Candidatus Kuenenia stuttgartensis. Next base: position 1,875,536 of record NZ_LT934425.1, on the reverse strand, counting down.
AGCCTGGAAATCTGTGGTTTCAACCTCTTTTTACCTTTGCTACTGAAACTTTGTCCCGCCGGATGTTTTCCACTTATATCATTTTTTCAAAGCCATGGGGAAATGAAAAAATTCTAAATGAAATTTTTTTAGGAACTAATCTTATAATTTAGGAGTGTTTAAAAGTTCATTTTCCCTTAAAATCATAAGTAATTATTTATATATATGTTGTAACGTTTCAGGCGGAAAATTTAGTTGAATTTAAAGTTTAAGTTTGTTAAACTCAATCCCTTAAATACCTTAAAAGAACGTCTTTTAAGTAATTGCATTTTAGTAAAACAGATGGAGATTCGGTAATATGGCAGATACGGTATCTGAGTTAGATATCAACAAACTCCTTGACGCTGAAACAATTTCAAGAGAGACTGTTGCTGAGATAAAACAAAAAGTTTTAGGCTTTTTAGAAAACAGGAAGATCTTTGATAAAAAAATAGAGTCATTAAGGGAAGGAATAAGGAAGGAAACTGATAACGCTAAACTGAAAGACAAAAAGCTGTTGCTGGGAATATGTTTGTGGATCATTGGAGAAACGAAAGAAGCTATGGGCTTATTGAATGAAGTAAAGACAAGGAAAATAGGCTCGTATTACCTGGGGAAATGTTATCAGGAATTGGGTGATTATAAAAATGCGTTAGAGTGTTTTGAACGGGCGAAAAAATCAGATGATGAAGAATTTGATATCTGCATGGATATTGCCGAGACAAAAAGAATGGCGGGCGACAGCAATGAGGCATTAAAGGTAATAAAGAATTTTTCACAGTCACACAACGACAACGCTGAACTGCATTATCAATGGGGACATTGCCTGGAGTCCTTGGGGATGTACGAAGAGGCTTTCGTGCATTACGACAAGGCGCTTCAGATCGAACCAAATCATACGAAATCTCTTTTTCAAATGGCATTTAATTACGATATCGCCGGGGAAGACGACCTTGCGATTGAATATTATGAACGATGCACCAACCTCCGTCCTGCCCATAAAAATGCATACATGAATTTAGGGATATTATACGAAGACAATGGAAAATATGATGACGCAATTTTTTGTTATGAAGCCGTTTTGGATGTAGAGCCTATGCACGAAAGGGCCTCATTTTGCCTGAAGAGTGCAAAGGCTTCTTCGGAAATGGTTTTTGATGAGGAGGCGTCGAAAAAACAGGGACATGAAGGTGACGTGTTAAATATTCCCATTTCCGACTTCGAACTTTCCGTTCGGAGCAGAAATTGCCTTGAAAAAATGAATATTCATACCTTAAGAGATCTGACAAGAATTTCAGAACCAGATTTGTTGACATTTAAAAATTTTGGGGAAACCTCTCTTAACGAAATAAAGGCAATATTGATACAAAAAGGATTACAATTGGGACAATCCTATGATGGGCACAATATCGAGAAATCCACTGGCAAAAAGACTGGTTCCCTGAAGAGGGCAAAAGGTTGATTTGGCAGTTTGCTTTGCCATGGTCGGTTTAGGCAGATTGCAATCTGAAGGTCAGCATTTTTTCGTGTTCCACAAGTAAGTTTTTCTTGGAAATCAACAAAATAGAAACCCCTTTCAGACAGATATAAATGTTGGCGGTATAAAGTGGCAGGAGGCGTGTTTGCGGAAAGGCCTCAAAGAAAATGGCAGGAATGGCGCTGGATGTTATATAGCAGTGTGTTGCGGAAGGTATTCTTATGTTAGATTACATCCGGGGGCAAGTGATTAGCAAATCTCCCACCAAGTTGGTCTTGGAAGTTGCAGGCGTTGGTTATTTATTACACATTCCAATCTCTACTTTTGAAAAAATTCCCAGCCGTGGCGAAGTTACAATTCATACTCAGTTGTTTTTGAGAGAAGATGGCATAAAACTGTTTGGATTTGCCTCAGATGAAGAAAGGGGCTTATTCCAGCTATTGCTATCGGTAAATGGTGTTGGGCCAACTATGGCAATTGCCATACTATCCGGCAGTACGGCAAACGATATTAAGTGTGCAATAGCCAGAGAAGACACAAAGGCATTAATGCGAATCAAAGGAGTGGGAAAAAAAACAGCGGAACGAATTGTGTTGGAACTAAAGGAAAGCGTTAAAGGGGCAAAAGCATCCATAGATATAGAAATGGATGGCAGACAAAGGGCATTTGCCGACGATGCAATTATGGCGTTAATTTCTTTAGGATATGGCAGGCCTGTGGCGGAAAACGCAGTAAAAGAGGCCGTAAAAAAATTGAATTTGGTGGACAATATAGAAGTTCTTGTGCGGGAAGCCTTGAAGTTTAAAACATAATAGAGTGCTGTAATGGTTCTTAATTTACTAAGTAAGGAATCGGGCATGTTAAATGAAGGGGTATTGTCTTCTTCCGCGGCAATTGAAGATAGTAATCTTGATCTTACGCTTAGGCCGAAAAGATTTAATGATTTCATAGGACAAGATCGTATAAAAGAAAACCTGCATATCTATATAAAAGCGGCAAAAAAAAGGGGTGAACCAATTGATCACGTCTTGTTTTCCGGCCCGCCTGGTTTGGGGAAAACGACGTTATCCCAAATCATTGCGAGTGAAACAAATACCGCTATAAGGACGACTTCCGGTCCCATATTGGATAAACCGGCAGACCTTGCGGGCATTTTAACCAATTTACAGCAAGGTGAAATTCTTTTCATTGATGAGATTCATCGATTAAATACTAATGTAGAAGAATATTTGTATTCTGCAATGGAAGATTTCTCCATCGATATAATTATTGACCAGGGGCAAAAAGCGAGGTCGGTAAAAATAAACCTGCAAAGGTTTACACTTATTGGAGCCACTACCCGTGAGGGGTTGCTTACTGCACCGTTACGGTCACGGTTTGGGGTACTTGAGAAACTGGAATTTTATCCATGGGAAGATCTGTATAAAATTGTGTGTAATTCTGCGCGTAAGCTTGCGATACCAATTGAGGTAAAGGGTGCAGAAGCAATAGCAAAGCGGTCGCGTGGCACCCCGAGGATTGCAAACAGGTTTTTAAGGAGAATTCGGGATGTGGCCCAGGTGTTAGGAGAAGACGGGAAGGATGTGATAGACGAGAAAATAGCACTCAGGGGGCTGGAGATGTTGGGCGTAGACGAAAATGGTTTATGCGAAATGGACCGCAAGATTTTGCAGACGGTAGTAAAAAGCGGAGGAGGCCCTATCGGATTAAAAACGATAGCAGTATCGGTAAATGAACAAGAAGATACTATAGAAGAAGTGTATGAATCCTTCCTTATCCAAAGAGGTTATTTGGAAAAAACGCCGCGGGGGAGAATTGCCACAAAACAAACATACGAGCATCTCGGTGTTCACAAACAAATGCCGGCGCAAAAAAAGATATTTCAATAGCAAAGGAATTTTCAAACAAATATGCAGCTATTATTACATATCTGTTGCGCATGTTGTTTATGTGCGCCACTCAATGAATTGAAAAAAGAAGGTTTTGCCGTTACCGGGTTTTTTTATAATCCGAATATACATCCATTGCTTGAGTTTCGCCGTAGAATAAAAGCATTGCGGGTTTTTCAGGAAAAAAATCCAGTAAAAATTATTTTTAACGAAGAATATGGATTAAGAGATTTTTTGAAAAATGTGAATTATGAGGGAGGCAACCGTTGCGCAGATTGCTATGCCATGAGGCTTGATTGTGCCGCATCGTATGCAAAAAAACATACGTATGACGCCTTCACCTCTACAATGTTATTCAGCAGGTACCAGGACCATGTACAATTAAAAGAAATTTCCGAAAGGCTATCAAAAGAAAAAGAGATACCTTTTTTGTATCGTGATTATCGTTATTTATCTGAGCATAGCAATGAAATTGCACGAAAAAACATGATTTACCGGCAGGGCTATTGTGGTTGTGTCTTCAGTGAATATGAAAGATACAAAGATACGACCCGGGAATTATATAAGGGAAATAGCCTTCAGTACAAGGAGAATGAAGATACTTCCGGGGGGTTGCCGGCAAAAAGCGGTGGCGAAATATGCCATTGTTCAAGATGACATGTTCCCCCTTACCGTGGTTTTTCAAAAACTAAATTGTTGCCATTTTTTTGGTATAAAATCATGCACAAAACATTCTATATAGCAATAATGTTCATTGTGCCGTTTCTTGTTGCAGTCACTCATCTGTCATGCAAGAGGGATATTACAAAAATAGAAGAAGGGGGGCGGGACTATGCTTCCCGTGATGAAAGTGCTCTCAACGTCAGGATACTCCTTCTGGATAGGGTTAAAAAAGCTGAATTGTCGGTTGATGGGCGATATCAGATTTTGGGGGGTTTGTCCAATGTGGTAGATGAAGGTGTGAAGTTGGATAAAGCGAATGTTTTTATCGAAAATGGCTGGATTAACCTAGGCGGCAAGAGGCATTACAATAGCGAGTTACGGATCAAAGATTTAGGGGGTAGCGGTATTGTATTGGATTCAATCCCCTATCGCGGCGAAATACGGATATTACCGCAAACAGACAAAGAATTTTCGGTTATCGAAGAAATTAATATTGAGAATTTTGTGGTAGGCGTACTTGGGTGCGAAATGCCGAATTCATGGGAAGAAGACGCTTTACGTTCCCAGGCAGTCGCCATAAGAACTTATGTGGAAAACAGAAGGAAGGCCAAAAAAAACGAACCGTTCCACCTGGATAAGTCTGAGCTTGCATACAGGGGCATGCTTGGAGAAACTGCGAAAAGCGTAAAAATTGTACAGGATACGGCGGGCATTGTTATGGCATATCACGGAGAGATATTTTCTGCCTATTTTCACAGCACCTGCGGCGGACATACCGAGGACGTCAATTTGGTATTTGGCAAAGAAAAGCTTCCTCCGCTGTCTGGGGTAAAATGCGGGTACTGCGAAAATTCCAAATATTACACATGGAGCGTTAATATTGAGAAATCCTCAATACTACAGAAATTACAAAAAGCGAAGGTTAACGTTTCAAATATCGTTTCTGTTAAAACGGTAAATCATGGCCCTGGGGAGCATGGTTCTGAGGTTGAAATTATTGCTGCAAAAGGGAAGGAACTGATGAATGCAAACAGATTCAGGCTGCTGGTAGGGCCAAATAATTTATATAGCACCGCATTTACCGCCAGGAATAATGGCAAGAATATTACCTTTTCCGGCAAAGGCTGGGGGCATGGCGTCGGGCTTTGCCAGTATGGCGTACAGGGCATGGCGAAAAAAGGGTTTAACTGGAGAGAGATTTTGGGACATTATTATCCAAAAAGTGAGTTAAGGCGAATATATTAATCACCCATTCTTTTGGGGGAAATAATTGTTTTTCAAGGTTTTGGCAACAGATAAACAAACAAAAGCAAGGCGTGGCGAATTACATTTGGCCGGTCAGATTATCCCTACCCCGGTTTTTATGCCGGTTGGAACGCAAGGTACGGTTAAAACGCTAACCCCGCTGCAGATCAAAGAAACAGGAGCGGAAATAATTTTATGTAACGCGTATCATTTATGTCTGCGGCCAGGCGCTGAAATTATTAAACAACTTGGCGGACTTCACCGGTTTATGGGATGGAAGGGCGCTATTATAACGGATAGTGGGGGATTCCAGGTTTTTTCGTTAAGCAAATTGACAAAAATATCAAACAATGGTGTGGAATTTCAATCTCCTATTGATGGTTCAAAATTGTTACTTACCCCTGAGAAGGTGATAAAAATACAGAATGACATCGGGGCAAATATTATTATGGCATTTGATGAATGCGTTCCGTATCCCTGTGAAAAAGACATGGCAAGTGTTGCAGTTGAGAGAACGCTTAATTGGGCTGCGCGGTGTTTGGATTCCCATAATAATGAAGACCAGGCGCTTTTTGGCATAGTTCAGGGAAGCGTTTTCGAGGAACTTCGCATTGAATGCGCAAAACATCTTGAAAAAATGAATTTTCAGGGCTATGCCATAGGCGGATTAAGCGTTGGCGAGGGAAGCTTATTGATGAACGAGGTCATGGATTATACAGTTGAGTATTTGCCTCCGGGAAAGCCAAGATATTTAATGGGCGTTGGCTTCCCTGAAGATATTCTTCACGCGGTAGAACGGGGGGTTGATATGTTTGACTGCGTTATTCCGACTCGCAACGGTAGAAACGGCTGTGCTTTTACTCATTTGGGAAAGGTGAAAATACTCAATAGCCGATACAAAGAAGATACAGGGCCGTTGGATGAAATGTGTGATTGTTATACGTGTAAAAATTTTTCAAGGGCGTATTTGAGACACCTCTTTGTCGCAAAAGAAACATTGGGGCTAACGTTGCTCTCATTGCATAATATTTTTTATTTTCAACGGTTAATGCAACAGATAAGGGACTCTATTGAAAGGGGAGAGTTCCGAAGCTTTAAGGAACAGTTTTTTTCAGCGTACAAAAATAATTGAAAGATTTTTTTCAGCAATATTGTGTTGGCGGCATTGGTCGCATATGGTGAAGTTGACGGGGAAAGGTTCGTTTAATTTTTTTAGTAGTAAGGAGGAATATTATGCTTGTTCTATTACAAGCGGCTGGAAAAGGGCCCGGCGGGATGATGTCTTTATTGCTTCCATTTATACTTATGTTTGTGGTAATGTATTTTTTAATACTCCGGCCTCAAAAGAGAAAAGAAAAGGAGCGTAAAGCATTATTGTCCCGGATAAGAAAGAGTGACAGGGTCATTACCGCGGGAGGTATTCACGGGGTTGTTACCTCTGTGCGGGAAACTGAGGTGGTTATTCGCATAGATGAGTCAAAAGACGTTAAAGTTAAGGTGGACAGGAGTTCAATTGCCACGGTATTGGAAACCTCGCATGATAGTGATGTTGAAGAAGAAACAGAAGCGGAGGCGATGACGTCAGAAAGTAAGGAAAAAGAGAGCAAAGGAAAAGAGGGCAAGGAAAAGAAGTAGATACTTTGCTCTTTTGTGTTGATTTGACAAATTTTTCATGAATAACGGAAAGGGAGCCGTTTGAGGAGACGGAAACGGAAATGGGAAAAAACTTAAGGTGGAAGATACCTCTCATTGTGATAGTGATTGCTATTGGATTTATGATCTTGTACCCACCAGCGGAAAAGGTCTTAAAGAGAGAGATGGTAAAAGAAGCAGATGGCAAAGTCATTGAAAGCAAAATAGTTGAGAAAGCATGGACACATTTTTTGGTAACGAATCCTATTATCCGTGAAACGATCATCGGCGAGGAAATTGGTACAGATGGCAAAAAGATAACCACCAAAACCGTTGAATATTTTACAAAGGGAAAGATTAAACTTGGATTGGACCTTAAAGGCGGTTCGGAGTTGCTTTATACGGTCCGGGTAGATGAAAGAGAAGACCGCCCTGGCATTACAAAAGAAATTATTGAGGTATTAAAAAAGAGGATAGATCCGCAGGGTGTGATGGAATACAGGATACAGGAGCAGGGTCATAGGAGAATCCTTATTCAGGTACCGGGGGCAACAAGGAGTGAAACGGAAAGCCTGAAAAACCGCATAACCAAGCTGGGGAAACTGGAGTTCCGCCTGGCCGCAAGCACTGATAGCGTTGAATATAAAGACGCAATGGAAGGGAAAAGCGTTCCCGGATATTACAAACACTGGCTGCGGAAACGAAAAGGTGAAGAGGGAGAGGAAGGAAAGTGGTTCCTCGTGAGAAATACAACAGAAATCACCGGAGAACATTTATCCAGAATTTATGCGGATACAAAGGGGATAGAGCCTGTAGTCGGTTTTGAATTTGACGCTGCAGGAAAATCGAAATTCGGGCAAATTACGGAGAGAAACATCGGCAAGCCGCTGGCGATTATTTTGGATGGAATTTTATATTCCGCCCCAACAATACGTGACCGCATACCGGGAAAGGGCATTATTGAGGGGAGTTTTACACAGAACGAAGTCAATGAACTTATTGCGACAATGAGGGCGGGAAGTCTTCCGGCAGACCTGGAGCTGGAAATGGAGACCATGGTTGGCCCAAGTCTGGGAAGGGATTCTATCAATAAAGGCCTGACGGCTGGTATTATCGGGGGAATCTTTGTTGTCCTCTTTATAGGTATTTACTATCTGGGCATAGGTTGGGTTGCAAATTTTGCGAACGCATTGAATGTGTTTTTGATCATTGGGATAATGGCATTGCTGAACGCAACATTAACGCTTCCCGGAATAGCAGGGTTAGTGCTCATGATAGGTATGGGCGTAGATGCGAATGTGCTTATTTACGAAAGAATCCGAGAAGAAAGGGCAAAGGGAAAACCTATTCGCGCTGCGGTGAAAGCAGGATACCAAAAGGCGTTTTCCGCAATTTTCGATTCTAATATTACGACGTTAATTACCGGCGTAATACTTGCCTCAGTCGGCACAGGCCCGGTAAAAGGCTTTGCATGGATATTGATCATTGGTTTGATTATAAACTTGTTTACCGCAATATTTGTTACGAGAACAATATATGAATTGTTAATGGATTTAAAATGGGTAAAGAGTTTTTCGATGTTGAGGCTAATTGGTGTTCCAGACATCAGGTTCCTTAGCATACGGCATATTTTATTTATCGTTTCCGGGGTCTGTGTTCTTGGCGGCATGACCTTTTTTGTCATTCGCGGAGACAAAAAGTATGATATAGATTTTACCGGCGGAACGCTCGTGCATTTACACCTGAAAAACGAAACAACACCTGGTTTTATCAGAACATCATTAAAAGATGCAGGTTATGGGGAAGCAGAGGTGCAGAGCATATGGTCAGGCGAAAACCTGACTCAGTTTGTTTCAAAAGCAGATGAGTTTGGCATAAGAATTAAAGAGATAAACGAAGAAAAGGAAAAGCAAAAAATTGCTACGGATATAAGCAATGTATTTGGCCAGACGGAATTATTACAGGGTATCGATTTTATAAAGCCGACAATATTTAATTTAAAATTGCAAAGGCCAATAGATGAATTAGCAGTGCAAAAAAATCTGAAACAGGCTGGATATAGCGAGGAAGATGTGGCGTCCATAATGCCTGTTAACCTCCTTGCCAATAAATATTTATTAAATATTGCCGGAATTGATGAGGAGCCAGAGAGGTCACGCTTGATAGGTGCAATGGTAAATGGACTTAAAGACCATCTTGTATTCCAGGAGGCGAAGATAACTCTGGGTGAGGTGGTTGAAACATTGCAGGCACAAATGTCAGTACCTTTTATAGAGGTTGATTTAAACAGACGAATAGCCCCTGTATTGTTAGAAATTGAATTAAACAGGCAGGGTTTTAATAATGTCAAAGTGACCGAACAGCCCGGGAGTGAAAAAAAAGGTACTGTTAACAAGCTAAGAATTGAAGGATCAAGAACGGCTTTGCAAAATATAAAGCAATCCTTTAACGATAAAATTTCTTTGCCTGGGATTTATTTTGATGGGGATACATCTGCTGTAAAGGTGGAATTGAAAGACAAAATAAGCAAATCAGATTTTGTCAGCATGATAAGCAAAATCAGGGCGGTGAAAAACATGATTAAAAGTGTTTATACCCTGGACGCGCCAGCGCAAACATTTGCAATTCACCTGAATCCATTGAGCGCGGAAAAGATACAGGAAAAAATCAAAGAGGATATTATAAACAAATTCAAAGACAACCTGTACGAAGAAAAGATCGATGTGGCTTTTCAGGAAATTGGCGATTACCTCTTCAACATGACATTGTCGAAACCCCTTCGCAAGGAAACGATAGAAAAGACATTGGATTCTGCGGGTTATACAGGCTTATTGACTGAAAATCTGGCAATGGACAAGGAATATCAAACGGTTGCGTTATCCTTTAACGAACAACAAAATGTTGGAGCAGCAAAGGAAGCGATTCAAAAGGCGTTTATTGTTCCCAATCCACTAAAGAGAGTTGTAAGCATTGGCTCAACGGTGGCAGATGAGATGAAAAGCCGCGCTATATTAGGGGTCTTCTTTGCGTGCGCAGCGACTATATTTTACGTATGGTTTCGTTTTGGGGATTTCAGATTTGGTTCTGCAGCAATTATTGCGGTTATTCATGATATTCTTATAACGTTGGGAGTTGTGGCTGTAGCGGACTATTTATTCGGCAATATGAAATTCGACAGTTCAATGGTTGCGGCGTTTCTTGCTGTAGTGGGATATTCGCTGAATGATACGATAATTGTTTTTGACAGAATCAGAGAGAACATGGAGGGACGCGGCAAGATATTAAACGCACAACTCATCAATGAAAGTATTAGCCAGACGTTAAGCCGTACGATATTGACAAGCGCTACTACTATTGGTGTATTGTTCTCCTTGTTCTTCCTTGGCGGAGCGGAAATTCATGGATTTGCCTTTGTTATGTTAACGGGTATTATAGTGGGCACGTATTCTTCTATTTTTATAGCTTCTCCGTTGTTGCTTAGAGGGCAATCTGCGCCAAAAGTAAGACATACCTCACAAAAGCAAAAGGGAAAGGCGGTTGTATCGGCGAATAAGGCATAAAACAGACGGTAGGCCTTTAAAGGCTTTGTGTATCGGTAAATTTGAATAGTGCTAATGATTTATCCGGCAGGAGTCTTTTGTCTGGGTAATAGTTTAGCCCATTCCTCTAAACTATCCCAAGTTGGGAAAATATAAAAAGTCCCTGCTGAGAGGGTAAATTAAGGGTGGGTTGGCGCACGGACAAACAAGGTTGCCCGTGCGCCAACCCACCCTATAGATATTAAGAGATTATATTAAATTTTTCGAAAAATTTACACACTCCCCGGCTCCTCTTCTTAGAGGAGATTAAGGGGTATGTTTGATAGTATGCTTAGTCAGATAAATCTGTTTTTTAGAAAGCCATTTTATCGCAAAATTTCTAAAATCATATTTGTTTGGCTATAGTATTGGATGGACGAAATAACATTTTAACAAAAAGCAAGACATGGTTCTGCGTTGATTTTTAAGTATTCATTCCTATTGCGGCAAAAGAAAGGGACAAAAATTATGAAAAGAGATGTGCAGGTCGGCGTTATCTTGGGAGTGATTATTCTTGCAATTATCGGAGTTTTTCTTAGCACAAGAACCAATGTAAAAGAGCCTATTATCCCCATTCCGGAAATAGATGGTGATGTATCACGGGATTTATTAAGTCTGAATGAACTTCCTAAGCATCCGGAAGGCTTATCTCCACAAGGCGAAGACCTGGCAAAGAAGGAGGACGAAATCCGTGGAGGGGTAGAGCCAAAAAGAGAAAACATTGGACAGGAACCGGCAGTTGAAGAGCAAGACTATGTAATTGAGGGTGAATTGAGGAATGCAGGCAATGCCGAAAACAAAGTTGCGGCAGGCAGTCAAAAACAGGCTATCAAAAGCCGGGAACACGAGTATCAGGGAAAAAGCATTCTACCCGCAGAATCAGAATCGTCGCAAAACCCAAACGTCGTGATATATAAGGTGCAAGAGAGGGACACCCTGCATAAAATTGCCAGGAAATATTATGGCGATGATAATAAATGGCTGCTGATTTTTAATGCAAACCAGGATCGGATTTATGACCGCAACAATCTTCGCGTGGGTACGGAACTCATTATACCAAATAAAAATGAAATCCCTGCGCAGGTATCAGATGAAAGAAGTACGCGTTTGGTGGCGCATGAAGTAACTGAACAAACAACAGCCGCAAAGAAACACGTCGTGCAGGCGGGAGATTCATTGTATAAAATTGCTTTAAAGCATTATAAAGACGGATCAAAATGGAAAAAAATATTAGAGGCAAATAAACACAATATAAAAAATGCAAATGTATTAAAGGCCGGCCAGGAATTGATTATCCCTGACATTTAATAGCAGTGGATTTCCCCTTTTATTTATATCGGTATCCAGCATATTTTGCATATCTTATCCCTGCAGGTTCTACCTGCGTTCTCGGTAGGACAAAACAAGGTGTATAGCCAAGGTTTTCCTCCTGTCTGCAGCACTAAAAGCCGCTATTTTAGCCTCATTTGTTGTAAGGTTTTTAGTTTTTTAAAACCCAACCTAATTTAAATAAGGAAAAAAAATAAATGAAATTAGAAAATAATCCGGCAAAGGACTTGATACGCATATTTTGTTTTATTCTGTGCACTATTGTGATATGCGATTATGTCGATAGCGGGAATGTTTACGCAACAGATGCCAACAGTGCATTTCCCATGTTCAAATACAACAGAGAAAGGACTGGCAAAACGCCTTTCGATGGGCCTTTTAAAAACGAGATAAAGTGGTATGTTTCCAGCGCCGGTGAGATATGGTCTTCTCCGGTAATTTCTAAAGAAGGAAATATTTATATAACAAGCACGGATGGTAATTTGTTAGCAATAGCCCCTGAAGGGAATGTTTTGTGGGCATTTAAGTCGGAAGATGAGATTTTTGCAACGCCCGCGGTGGGGGAAAACGGAGACATCTATTTTGGAGCGGTTGATGGAAATCTTTATACAGTTGATGCTTACGGAAAAATGAAATGGAAATTCAACACAAATACGTCCATCCATTCCTCGCCGGTTATTGATGCAGAGGGCAATATTTATTTTGGCGCCTATGATGGCAATCTTTATGCGGTCGATGCTCAGGGAAAGCTTTTATGGAAATTTAAGACAGGATCTGCAATTATTGCATCTTCTCCTGCTATCGGGCAAAATAATACAATTTATGTCGGCTCGTGGGATAAACACCTGTATGCCATTAAAAGGGATGGTGGTTTGATGTGGAAATTCCGGACAGAAGGCAAAATAGACGCTTCTCCCGCAATTGGCAACAGTGTAATATATATTGCCGATGTAACTGGAAAATTATATGCAGTTAATCTGGACGGTACCCTGAAATGGGGATTTGATCTTGACTCCCGCACGCACTCTTCGCCGGTACTCTGCTCTGATGGAACAATTTGCATTGGCACACACGATGGCGGTGTATGTGCAGTGAAGAATGATGGAAGTTTAAAATGGAAGTTTAAAACAAATAAACCTGTCACCGCAACTCCAACGGTTGATGCAAAGGACATTATTTATGTCGGGTCATGGGATGGTAATTTATACGCTATAAATAAAGACGGCTCTCTTAAGTGGAAACTTGATTTTAAAAACTCATTGCTTTCTTCGCCGGCAATAGATTCCCGAAACAATATTTACATTGGCTGCGCCGACTGGCGCCTTTATGCAGTTGGGCAGTAGATTTTAGAATATATTTATGGACGTTATTTTGTTAGAATAAAAATTATTACATAAATGATAATTTATTCATCGTAGAGAGAAATATATACTGCGAAAATAATGCTATTTTAAAGTAGGTGTTGTTAGTCGTTGTTGTGTATGTTTCGTATTAACAGGAGAAAGATATGATTGGTATATCAAAATTATATTGTGGAACGGTTGAACCTTCTGATGCTTTAAGATATGGAAGAGAATCCAAAAAACTTCCGTCACATTTATTGCAATTTTCAAAAGATAAAAAACCCGTTGTTGTTTGGAATGTAGGCCAAAGATGTAATTTAAAATGCGTACATTGTTATTCTCAATCGAAAGATATCGAATATCCAAATGAATTATCAACAAAAGAGGCAAAGGCAATGTTGGATGACATAGCTGAGTACGGCGCCCCGGTGATTCTTTTTTCCGGTGGAGAGCCACTCATGCGCCCAGACCTTCTGGAATTGATAGAATATGCCAAAGCGCAAGGATTACGGGCGGTAATAAGTACTAACGGCACATTGATTACGAAAGAAAAGGCGGATGAACTGAAAAAATTCGGCCTTTCTTATGTTGGGATCAGTCTGGACGGACTTAGGGAAACAAATGATCGTTTTCGGGGCATTCCGGGAGCATTTGACCTGGCAATAGAAGGCATAAGAAATTGTATGGCAGCCGGCATAAAAGTTGGACTTCGTTTTACAATCAATAAGCGCAATGCGCATGATATCCCTGGGATATTCCACCTTATTGAAAAGGAAAATATACCACGGGTATGTTTTTATCATTTGGTATACTCGGGAAGAGGTTCCAATTTGATCGAAGAGGATCTTTCTCACGAAGAAACGCGGAAAGTCGTAGATTTAATAATAAATAAAACAAAAGAATCCCACGACAAAGGTAAGAAGATAGAAGTGCTTACGGTAGATAATCATGCGGATGGCCCGTATATTTACTTACGTCTGTTGAAAGAAGATGCGAAGAGGGCAAAGGATGTATTGGAACTTCTTCAGTGGAACGAGGGAAACAGCTCCGGCAAAGGGTTGGCCTGTATTAGTTGGGATGGCGAGGTTTACGCAGATCAATTCTGGAGGCAATATTCCTTTGGAAACGTGAGAAAGAGAAAGTTCAGCGAAATATGGGAAGATACATCAAATGAACTAATGGCAAAACTTAAAAATAAAAACCCCTATATAAAAGGGCGTTGCGCCTTGTGTAAATGGCTGAATATATGCGGAGGAAACTTTAGAGCAAGGGCAGAGGCATTCTACGGCGATATATGGGAGCATGACCCCGCATGCTACTTAACAGATGAAGAAATCGGCTGCGGGACGGTAATTGCAGTCGAAGAAAGTAAACAAAAAATTATGGTGTAAGGAAACCTTATTAATGAATTTTTAATATAGGGGCGAAGCATTTGCTATAAGATGTCATTAATACGCAAATACCCAAATTGGCAAATGCTTCGCCCATGTTTTTTCAAAGAACGAAAGTTAGGTGCATTTGCTGCCACTTGCAGCTTCGATCATTACACCTGCCAGTAATTTATACGCCTCACTCCATGCTTCTTTTACCTCCAAGGTAAAAGCATCTCCCAAACCCTGCTCTAAAGTCCAAAGCAAAGCATTGCCGACAGTTTCATAATGCTCTTCTTTTACTCCATATCCAACATGACGTTTTCCCAGCGCCTGAATTGCAGGCAGGATTATTTCCGGGTCGTCTAAACCTTTGACTGCAAAGTCAATCATTTGCATGAGCATACGCCCTTGTTTCTTTATGTCTCTTTTAAAAAGTTGTCTTAATGAAGGGTCTGTCTCAAACAAATGCCTGTAAAACATTTCCGCTGCTTTGTAGGAAACAGGTTGAATTTTTGCAAATGTCTTCCGAACCAGCTCTATTTGTTCGGGTCTCATTGCTCCTCCCTTCTATGTTCCAGCAGAACATAAAAAAGGTTTTTACGATTTCTTAAATTTTTTTATCCCCCGCCTATCTGCATCCATTCAGGCCATTCAGGCCACTTGGAACGATAGGTCTCATGACATTTAAAGCAAGCATCCCTTAGCATCAAATCAAAGCTATTATACGTCTCTGCAATATTTTGTTTTGTAGAAATTTCTGCTATTTTTTTTGCCGAGCTGGTGATCTTGAGTATGTATTTTTCAACATCCTCTTTCACCGCCTGTACCATCTTTGGATTGTTTTGATCTAAACCTGAAATACCAGAGCCTTCCATCCATTTACCAACAGGTTCCCCTTCCGGGAAAAAACTTCTCAACAAGCTCTCGCTTTTCTCAACGACGATGTCTGCTTCCTTTTTCACCGAATCATAATCACCCATCATGATAGCATCCAGAATATTTGATGTATGAGAACTTATTATAAACATCAACGACCTTATTGGTGCATATTCTGCCTTATGTTTTTTTT
This sequence comes from Candidatus Kuenenia stuttgartiensis, assembly GCF_900232105.1. NCBI lineage: Bacteria > Pseudomonadati > Planctomycetota > Candidatus Brocadiia > Candidatus Brocadiales > Candidatus Brocadiaceae > Candidatus Kuenenia > Candidatus Kuenenia stuttgartensis. The sequence continues at coordinate 1,859,920 of NZ_LT934425.1, read as the reverse complement.
CAATATCTTTTCCCGAAACAATACCACCCATGAATACACCTAAAACACTTATTAAAGCTATAAAAGATACAATAACCATAATTGCTCGTTTTTTACCCTTTTTTCTCATATGCATTTTCTCCTTATGAAAATTTTATGTATGAAAAGAAGCAAAAGTGTTTAATGCTCGTGTCATTATTCAATAATTATTAAACTCTTGTAAACCTGAAAACAGCGTTTTTCCTGCATTTAGACAAATTTAATCATGAAGATATTTATTCATAGTCTTTCGTTTTACCTGCCAGGGCCGTGACTTCCTGGTTGGTCAAGCAGCCAGTCCCTATTTTTTCTGTGACAAGCAAAACAGGTTGTTTCAATCATATCCGTAAATGCCCTTAAGGTTTCTTCCTGATTCCCGGACATGGCCATTTTTCGAACGTTCAAGGCCTTATACACTATTCCACTCTGATATAATGTAAATTCTTCTTCTCGTTTTGCAATCTCCCCGGTATCAGCCGGATCGATGCCTGCACGTTTAAACCAGTCATTTCCCTTCCTGTTAAAATCAAAGAAAATCTGGTTTATTTTGTAGCTTTTATCAACAATCGCACCAGCTTCATTCGCAACATATTTCAAATTATTCTCCAGAATTCCCGACAACATATTATTTAACCGATTTTCTATTTCTTTCATTAATTCCTTTGTTGGCGCTATAACTTCTTCGTGCTCCATTGCTTTCCCTTGTGCCATAATCACTTTAGAGTTTACAGGAACATTTACAACAACGCCCACGGTTAATAGGCAAAAAAACAGTGCATGATACTTCATGATGCAACGCCTCCTTTCGTTTAAAACAGTAATGATGTAAATTTATTTAACAAAACAACAGTGGTGACTTTATGATTACAAAAAGCATATATACCGTAAGGGTTCACCAACAGTGATTTTTAACATATATTTAACCTTTGTTAATATAAATAGTTATAGCATTTCGCAAATCACATTTTAGGAGATCCCTGAGTATAAATATACTTTTAATAAAAAAAGGTATTAATAGTATTTTTAAACTAATTTCTTTTTTTTTCAATACCCTAAAATGGGTAGACCCGAAAGGGTGTATGCAGGGAGGGGTATACAACAAGTGGCTTAAAACAATTTAAAAACCTATAAATGTATATGTATAAATTATCATTTCTATAATTCTAAGACATTCAAGAAGATTAAACTATTTTTACCTATGACGTCCTATATTTCCAATAAGTTACGAAGAAAATACGCTATAATGGATGGCTAGAACAATAAGTGGTGCAATGAGATAGATATTAATTGACGCGGATAAACGAGGTTGATACTATGCCGTTGTTATTATAAGCAAAGGGTTTACAGTATGAGCTATTACCACCAACTGGAACATTGGGCTTCAGGATTCAAATCTAAACCTGCACAGGACAGTCATGTTGCTGTTATTCAAGCATCTGCAACTGCCCTGCCTTATAAAGATAATTTCTTTGATGCCGTTTTTACTGACCCACCCTATTACGACAACGTGCCTTATTCTTATCTTTCAGACTTCTGAGAGTAAGGAGAAGAAACTGTTGGATGGACTTCTTGCTGGTAAGGAAAGATTGAGGGATGAAATAACGAAATAATCGTCAACGCCAAAACAAAAGAAGTTGCTTTAATGAAAAAAAACACAACTCCCTATATCCCCCTTTGTTAAGGGGGATTTCAATTAAGTCCCTCTCAACAAAGGGGAAAATTTTAAGGTCCCCCTTAATAAAGGGGGAATCAGGGGATTGTTATCTCTCAGATGAAAAATCTTTCGGTTTTCAGCATAATCCTGCTGATTGTGATTGATATTTGCTATATCACAAAATAACATGTGGGGCAATTGTGGGATAAAGATAAATATTATGCAGCAATACTTGTACGAAGAGAGACCTTGAAATCAAATGCCGGAACCTACGATTAAGTGTTTAAACTGCCAAACTGAGTTTCAAAAGCGTCGTTTGCGTTGCACAAATTGCAATGAGATCGGCATCTATAAACTATACAAGTATGTAAGGTTCTACGATCGTTCACTCGACATATTGAAAAACAAAATGATTTGGTTTTCAACTGCAGAAAAATTAAACGATCCATTTGAGTTTAGTTTTCACCTTTCTGAAATGCATATAAATGGATTTCCGATAGATGAAGTATCGCTCGAAACAGCGATAAGAGCTATGAAACAAATGGGGGTGCTTCCGTTTAGCGAGATTAACGATAATATCTTGATGTGGTCGCACTATTCAGAGTCTCATACTGGTTTTTGTATCGAATTTGAGCGAACCGATTCTAACGAATTGGGGAATTGGGATTATTGTATGCCTGTCCTGTATGATGATAATCTTCCAACAATTAAACCCATCGAATTGGGAGATAAAAAGGTTGTCTCAAAGATATTGACTACAAAATCAAAGCTTTGGTCATATGAGAGAGAGTGGCGCATCCTAGTCAACAAAGGAAATCAAATACATGATTTACCAGGCAACATCACGGGAATAGTGTTCGGTTGCAGGATGCTCTTTGCTAAACGTCGAGAAATCGCAAGAATTCTCGGCGGCGCTGTCACGTACATGCACGCCGTTAAGGCGCTGTAAATAAATTAACGTCTCACTTTGAAGCCTTGATTGCATGTTTCCAGAGCATGAAATTGATCTACTTGATACCTTTATTTATTTACAGTGCCTAAGAGTGCAACCAAGTTTGCTTTTGATATAAAGCCAGTTTCGTTATCTGATCTAACAAGTTGATGTAAGGTGGGTAATAAAAAGATGGTAACGGCATGAAAAACAAGGAAGAATTTAAAGAGTTATACGGATGGGATGATGGGAATATATATTTCATGAATGAAGAGCGCAAAAAGGAATGGTGTGTAAGTGACAATGAAGAATTGTATAATCAATTAATAGAAATTTGTAGAAAATATTTTAAAGTGAATGATGTCGTATAGCAGGATAAACTACAGAGGACACGAAGAACCTAGCGCGGCCTTTGGCCGCAACCAAAAAGGTGATTTTTAGTTTATTATAAAGTATAGTAGTATCCTCGTAAATAGTAATCAGACAATTTGGAGGACACTACTTATGAATAAGTTGATGGAATTATATCGAGACAGGATCGTGGGTGCAATAAGCGGTCTGGACAGGATTCGTTTTCGCGGGACATTGCGGTGGTTGGCCAGTGAGCGTGGGATGGGAACATTCATGAACCAAGCGAGAATTCTGCTTAAGGATTTTTCCGGTTGGGTCAATGGGCTTACGGCACAGGTGCGAGACAGTTGTGAATCGCGGGCGAAAGATTTGGGTATCGAGGTGCGGTATTTGATGAGCAGCGGTGTTGATAAGGAGAAGTTGGCTCGCCAGATCGCGGCGGATAAGAGGATTACGGAAGGTTCCATCTGCCTGTTGAGTGTGGTAGAGCCTTGTATTGCGCCGATGGTCAAGGGCAACAAGGCCAGCAAGAAGCTCGAGTTGGTAATGGCGCCCCGCAAGTGTGTCTTTGTGTATCATTATTTTAACGATCCAGTGTTTGGTTTTGGTCATGTTCGTATCCAGAGTTGGGCGCCGTTTAATATTTTCATTTGTCTCAATGGTCGTCATTGGCTGGAGCGGCAACTTCAGAAGCAAGGTATTGATTATGTTAAGGACGGCAACTGTTTTGTGCGTATAGAGGATATTGCGGCTGCGCAGGTTCTGCTCCATGAGCAGCTTAAGACTGACTGGGCGAAGCTGCTGAACGGGCTTGCGTTGGGCAGTTGCCCGGCATTGTCGCAGATTCTTCGTCCGTTGGAACCGGAGTATTACTGGTCTGCGGATGAGACGGAGTGGGCGACGGACATCATGTTTAAATCGGTTGAGGCATTGGAGGAGTTGTTTCCATCGTTTGTTCATCATGCGATGCGGGTTTGCGACAGTTCTTCGGTGATGAAGTATTTGGGTAGGCGTAACCTTGCAGGCGCTGCCCCTGATGAGGTTATCAGCGACTATCGAAGACGCTATGAAGGTATACGGGTCAAGCACAGTGTGAATTATAATTCAGTGAAGATGTATAACAAGAGCGGTAGTCTCTTGCGTATTGAGACAACGATCAATAATACGCGGGACTTTAAGGTCTTTCGGAGTCCCAATGATGATGAAGGCAAACCGGCGTCATGGCAGAAGATGCGTAAGGGCGTAAGCGATCTTCATCGACGGTGTGAGGTGAGCCAACAATGCAATGATCGTTATGGGGATGCTTTGGCGGCGGCTCAGGTAGAGGAGAAACTGAAAGAAGTGGTGAGCAGCGCTTGTAACAAGGTTGTCAAAGAGGGCAAGAGGTATCGAGGTTTGAATCCCTGGCAGCAGGATGATTACCAGATGCTGATGTTCCTGTCCAAAGGCGAAAACGCGATAAATGGATTCCGCAACCATGATTTGCGTAAGTGGCTTTACCGGGAATCCGAACAATCCGGCAAGGATCAGCAAAAGAAATATTCCGGACGAACGACCCGACGGATAAAGATGCTGCGGGCACACGGTCTAATCCGCAAAGTTCCGAGGGCCAACCGCTATGTTTTGACGGAGAAAGGCCAGAAGTTCTCTTGTTCACTGATGACCGCTTCAGCCCTTGATATTAAAGCACTTACGGAAATGGCGGCATGAAAAACACGCATAAAAAACAAGAAATTGATGGATAGTAGTACGAAGGTATTAATTCATGGCAATAATTTGGGTTTTTGAAAAATTCCGGTAATGTAGGGGGTCGAACATATGGTCACATATAAATTTTCAGTAATAATCGAAAAAGACAGTGACGGTTATTTTGCCTTTTGTCCTGAATCCTAGGGTTGCTATGCACAGGGAAATACTTATAATGAGGCATTGGAAAATATCAAAGACGCTATAAGGCTTCATATAGAAGATAGAATCGCAAGCGGTGAAGATATTCAACAATCTGACTCTGTGAGTTTGACCCTCATGGAAGTATCAGTATGACAGAGAAGTTGCCAAAAGTCACCGCAGGAGACACAATCAAGGCATTAGAAAGAGCCGGATTTTACTTTTCCCGACAGAGCGGAAGTCATAAGATATACGAGGATAAAGATGGACAACGAATATAAAGAAACATACGCAAAGCTATACAAAATTTACAAAAAATATCAGAAGAAGTATAAGCATAACCCGGACTCACACCAAATGTGTTGTATGTGGTCAACGGTTAATCCCCCAGATACAATCGAAGATACTAAGCCAATGTATGAAATAGAGAAAACTTTTGAGATAAATTTTGACGAAGACGAGGCGCTTGTGCTTTATGATATGGATTTAGATGAAGCAGCTCAAAGGATTATTGAGATAAAGAGGGGAAAATGCTAACAAGGCCTTTATGCAGGAACTTGCCGAGGCGGTAAGCGCATTAGAAAAGATTTGTCTTGTAGTAACCTTGCCGTCGAGTGTTATTGAGCATTATGATGAGGGTATAGAGAAGCTCTATCAGCAATTACAAAAGGTGGCAGGACGCGTTGAGAAGATTTACACCCCGTACAAGGTTTGGGAACGAGCCGTGTATCGTTTACGCTGAATAGTTACGGAAAAGATGCTATTATCAAAACCTGAATAGTAGTTCTCATATTTTTTTAACTTATATTACGAAAAAACATACCAATGAATCCCATTTTTATTCTGTGCATTTCCGTTGTCTGCTTTTTGCTGGCGGGTAGATTTTACTCCAGATTCGTATCAAATACCTTGGGAGTCGATTCCGGAAGAAAAACCCCTGCGGTAGAAATAAATGATGGACGCGATTACGTGCCCACTGCAACCCCTATCGTTTTTGCGCATCATTTCGCGGCAATTGCCGGAGCAGGGCCAATAATAGGCCCTGTTATGGCACTAATCTACGGATGGGGTCCCGCATGGTTATGGATATTACTAGGCGGGATATTCTTCGGCGCCGTCCATGATTTTTCCGCTCTCTTTATAAGTGTGCGGGAAGGGGGGAAATCTATTGGCGAAATCGCCAGAAAGTCATTTGGCCCGGCCGCGTTTGTTATGATCATTTCCTTCGCCATCGTCATGCTGGTTCTGGTTAATGCAACATTTCTCAACGCATCCGCAACCGCCCTGACTTCAATCATTGATAGTACACATATCGGTCTCAGCAAAGACCAGAAATTCTTTCGGTGGGCAGATGAAGCAGGGGGCAAGGTGCTTATCGGCGGAATAGCATCGATGTCGGTTATTATTGTCACCGTTTTTGCGCCGCTGATGGGCTATCTTTACATTAAACGCAACGTTTCTGTCATAAAATGCGCTCTTTTCGCTATTTTTATTTGTATTGTTTCGGTTGCCGCCGGAATCTATATGCCGATAACCATGGAACCAAAACACTGGATGTTCCTCATTTCCCTGTACACCATCGTTGCGGCCGGTGTACCCGTCTGGTTATTTTTGCAGTCGAGGGATTTTATTAATGTGCACCTTCTCTATATCGGTCTGATATTGCTTTTTCTGGGAATTATTGCATCCGGGATACGGGGTGTTGAAGTAAATTTCCCGGCAAATAATATGAAAGAAGGTGCATTGTATCTCGGTTTCCTGTGGCCCGGACTTTTTATCACTATTGCGTGCGGGGCTATTTCCGGATTCCACGCACTTTGCGCCGGCGGCACCACCGCAAAACAAATCAAATCCGAAGGCGCTGCGCATACGGTGGGCTATTATGGGATGCTTCTGGAATCGTTTCTTGCCCTTTGTGTTATCATTACCGTTATTATGGGACTCGATATGGTCCAGTATAAACAGCTTGTATTTCCCTCTGAAGAATCAGGATTTAAATGTAATCCGATATTAACCTTTGCCCTTGCGCTCGGACGCTCTCTTCACATCGGGCTAGGATTGCCGTTGCCTTTAGGGATCCTCTTCGGAATGCTTCTTTTAGAGGGATTTGTCATTACAACTCTTGATACCTCCGTAAGATTAAACCGCTATCTTTTTGAAGAACTATGGAGAACGGTTTTTCAACGCACACCGAAGATGCTTGGATATTATTGGGTAAATTCGGGGATGGCGGTTGGTTTAATGATCGGGCTTGCATACAAAAATACGGTAAGCAATATATGGTTAATTTTCGGGACGAGCAACCAGCTTCTTGCGGCATTTACCTTAATAATAATTTCATTCTGGCTGCTGTCAAAAAGAAGGAATCTATGGCTCACGGCAATACCCGCGGTATTTATGATCATCACTACGCTGACAATGCTCGTTGGAATGCTTGTTCACCAGTTTATACCAAAGGGCAATGTGCCGCTTATTATTGCAGATGTTGTACTTCTCGGCCTTTCTTTCGGCATTATTTGGGTTGCGGTAAAAACACTACTGAACTACAGGAAAACTATCGTAACAATTTAGTAGGGGCGAAGCATTTGCCCGTTTGGGTATGAACGCATTTATGACAATTTATAGTAAATGCTTCGCCCCTACGCTATTCGCAATCAGTGAATTAGTCTTCTTCACTATGGCAGTGATTTTTGGTCCGGCAATGCCATTGCATGGCGTCCTCATATCTTTTTTCTGCAACATTTGCCAGAAATGCCAGCCTTGCGGCATTGGTTGATTTTTTTAAACGCCATGACCGTGTAGCATGGTCTAGCGCCTTTCCTGCATTCCCCGTTTCCAGCTTTTCCCTGCCCAGTGAAACTTCCTTTTCTGCAGCCTGCCGGATTGTTTTTAATAATTCCAGTTCACAGCCGCACCTTACACATTCCGGTGAGTCCGGATTTATCTTTTTGCAGGAAGGACATTGAATCTCCATCACTCCTCCAAATAAAATATAATGTCTTCAAGGGATTCATTTATCTCCGACAACTCCACGAGATCATGTTCGTTTACAGCCTTTTCACTCTTTTCCAGTAAATTGCGAATATCATTTTCGTCCTCCAGGGATATTGAGTCCATAAGTTTCTCGGCGCGCCTTCTCAAGTCTTTAGTCCTGGCAATGGCATCACTTTCTTCTGCAGGAGCTTCATGGCCTCCATCCTCTTTCGTTATAAGCTTAAACTCTTCGCTGTCAAATTCTTCCTCTGAAAACAGCGAAGCAACATTCTTTTGCGACTCAATGATGTTGAAGTTTGATTCAACGTCTTTGGTATCCATTGTGACTTCCTTTGAGAGTCCCGTATTTTTTTCAACCGCAGTAACCTTCAGAATCCCGTTAATATCCAGTTCAAGGTTTAAAATGATTTTATTCCCGGCGGGTGCCTCGCTCAGCCCCTGAACCATGAAATTGCCGATAAAAATGTTGTCCTCTGCAAGCGGTTCTTCTCCCTGATAAATATTGACCTCTACCGCCTCCTGATTATCAACCATAGTGCCAAATACTTCGCCTTTGCTCACGGGAAGGGGTGTGTTGCGTTTGATAATAGGAACAAACACATTGTGATGAATTGCCCCGTCATAGTCTCCGACAGCGCTGGTGCCAAAGGTGTAAGGAGTGATATCCACAAGGATGGATTGCGTTTTGTGTCCGGCAATAATACCCCCCTGTATTGCCGCCCCCATAGATACTATCAGGTCGGGGTTGATTTCATAATGCGGTTCTATTCCAATCTCCTTTGTAATGATTTCGTGGACTAAAGGAGTCCGTGTTGAACCGCCGACTAATATTACCTTATCGATATCGCCCGGGATGAATGATGCATCCTTGAGGCACATATGGATACAGTCCAATGTTTTTTGCAACAACGGACGTATCATGGACTCGTAATCATTCCTGGATATCTCCATTTCAAGGTGCAGTTCCTTACTAATAAATTCTTCTCTAATCTTCGCAAAAGGGTGGTCAGAAAGCTCACGTTTTGCCTTTTCCAGGGTATTAAGAAGCCTTCTTCTTGCCCTTATATCTTCATTTAAATCGACGCCATGTTCTTTTTTAAACACCTGCAATACATGATTGAACAACAATTGATCAAAATCATCTCCGCCTAATTTGGTATCGCCGTGACTTGCCAGCACCTCTACTACCCCATTTTCAACAACGACAAGAGACACATCAAACGTGCCGCCTCCCAGATCATAAACAAGAAGCTTGTGATTTTCAGGGTGACCGGCATCGTATGCAATAGCCGCAGATGTAGGTTCATTGATAATCCTTACCACATCCAGGCCGGCTAACAGTCCGGCGTCCCTGGTTGCATTCCTTTGGCGGTCGTCAAAATATGCAGGAACGGTAATAACCGCTTTTTTAATCTCACTGCCAAGATATTTTTCGGCGTGTTTTTTAAGCGTAAGCAGGATGAAAGAAGATATCTCTTCGGGACGGAACTCCTTTTCCCCCAAACGTACCTTGACATCCTCGCCCATTTTTCTTTTTATGGAGAAGATTGTAGATTCGGGACTCGAAACTGCCTGGTTTTTCGCCGTTTTCCCTACAATAAGCTTGCCTGTAATATCAATGCCGACACATGACGGCATAATCAGATCATCGTCCACCGGAATAACCTTTGGTTTTCCATTCTCCAAAATGGATATCTCTGAATTCGTGGTGCCAAGATCTATCCCAACTATTGTTTCCATGCTATACCCTCCCCTGCGTTTTTGATATCTTTACCTCTGCCAGTTTAATAACTCGTTCTCCCTGTAAGAAACCAGGCGATATTTCTTCTATCACCATATGAGGCAAATGTTTGTCCGTATACTCAACGGCAACTGCATTCATTTGGCCTGGATCAAATAATCTGCCGAGCGTTTCCATTTTTGTAATACCTTCATTTTTCAATAAATTTTCTAAATAACTATACGTAATCTCAAAACCTTCCCGGAACCGATTCCAAACGTTTTCCCAATTACCGTAATTTTTAAAAAGTTTTTTTTTCGGCGGGGTATATAATCTTTCTTTTAATCTTCCCATCCGTTCAAAGACATCAATCACTGCCAGAAAACGGCGCTTGTTTGCAAGCAGTTCTTCTTCCTTTTTTCTCGCATCTGCCTGACCCAGCCGGTTTTGTATATCAACAAGGACATTTTGAAAACCCGCCAGACTTTCTCCAAACCGTGTTAAAACGTCATGATTTCTCCGCCCGCCTTTTCTCACCTCATTTCTGAGAACACAAAGCTCCTCATAGAAAGAATAGATATCCGGTTCATCATCCGTAAATTCTACGCGGGGGATTTCAGATAATTCATTTAACCATTGCCTGAAATCACGTTCCATTTCCGTCTTCCGGAGTTCTAAACAAATGTCTGTATTTACCGGTTCATTTTTACCGGCGAGATCTTCGACATTCAGGATTTCGGGGTTTTGGATTTCGATTAGAGATTCCTCTTCGGAAACCGGAATCCGGGAATTCGGGATTTGGGATTCATCTTTCATCGGAATCGAGGTTTCGGGTTTCGTGATGCGCATATTATCATTTTTTTGTAACCTACCTGAGAAAAAAACTTTTGCCAGAAAATTAACCAATCTTCTTCGAAAATCTGAGTAGAAAGTGGGGATCTTATTAGTGTTCGCCATTAAAATTGCTCTAAATTATTATTTATAAAAAACCTGAAATGCACACATTCGGGATTCATCAAACATCACTAAGCAGCTCCTTCAATCTTTCAAAACTTGGGGGTTTTCGCTTATTCGTTACTCCCGCATGCAGCAATAATGCCTCAAATGGACGATTAATTGGCATATCTCTGTTAAATACATAATAGTGCAACCGTTTTCTCTCATCCCGTATCAGATCATATGCATTGGCAATTTTTTTGAACATTTCCGGCGCCCTGTCTGGCGGATGTTTTTTTACCAACTCCAGATAAGCATTACGGATCGTCGCATCGTCTGCTGAGAGGCCAATACCTAAAATTTCATACGGAGTCATTTTTCATCACCTTTTGCTTTCCATAATCTGAAATCTGATAATTACCTAAGCTGGCATAGCAAGAAATAAAAAATACGAAATACGAAACAAATTCCAAAATCCACCCCCTTACTCCCGCCGACGGGGAACATTCTCCCACTTTGGAGGAGGTAAGGGGGTGGATTCGTATTTAGCATTTCGTGTTTCACTATTAAATATTTTGCCAAAAAACGCAAAGAAATTACTGATAAAGTGTAACTATTCAGCGTAATTTATTAAACCACCGGAGATCAGAACGTAACGCGTTTCCAAACCTTGTACTGAACATAGTGAAGTATCTGTTTGGAAACGAGCCGTGTATCGTTTGCGCTGAATAGTATAACGTTTCATTAAAATATCTACATTGATACCGTCATTGCGAGCGACAGCGAAGCAATCTTAAGTCTTTTGGGAACAAGAGATTGCTTCGTCGCTACACTCCTCGCGATGACATTTTTTTACGTACACATTTTAACGAAACAATGTAATAGTTACGATAAAGTACTAATGGTTATCCTATTTTTTCTTTTTTTTGTGCGCCCTCTTTGATGGAGATATTCCTTCAAATATTCTTTTTATTATATCGAAACCGGAGTCGCCATCCTCGTCGAAAGCATCAAGCATATCCTTGGGGAAGGGGCCATTCAAAATATTCTTAGTCTCTAAAAATTCCCGTAAGTTCTCCACCTCACTTTTCAATTCACGCACCAACTGCAAATTATTTCTCTTTTCCGCCAAAAGCAGTATATGTTCAAGTTCCTGAAGGGTTTTTTCTGTCGGGACTACTCGTTTGCCTAACTCTCTTAAGGTAAGTTTATGGTAAAGAAATAATGGGGCTTCTTTGTCTTCCTTCAACATTTTTGCAATATATCTTTCCCCGAGTTTAAATTCTTTCTCTTGTAATGCAAATTTTACGATCCTTGATGCATCTGTTTCGGAACATGGCGCCCATAATGTTTTAAACGCATATTCAACAATCCTTTTTTTTTCACTAACCAGCCATTGGGGTTTGCTAATCTCCGATATATAAGAATAAATATCTATTAATAAAGCAACATTGGCGGGGGTGGGTGCGTTGCGCCATGCATTGTCAAGCTCGTCGTAGCGTTTTTGTATATATATATCAGGCACACCATAACACCGGTATACCAACTGTGTAAAATAAATAAGCGGGAAGGGACTCTCTGTGTTGTTTAGCGCCAAATGAAATAATTCATTCCCCCGCTCTTTGTTCTGGTTTTTAAACTCAAGACCAGACCATCGTGCGTAAATATAGGCAATCCCTCTGTTAAAATCATGCGAACTTTTTATTCCAATGTTAATTGCTTTGCCATACATTTTTCTGCCCTGTGGTATCTGCCCTTTATCAAAATTTAGCGGGGCAGCTCGCAGATATGCCAGAGCCAACTGTTTCTTAATTTTGCTATCTAACGGATCAAGGCGGTTTGCCTGCTCCAAATACTTTATTCCCTTCGCAAATACATTGCGATTAACACAGCTAATCCCCGCGTTGGTTAATATAAAAGGGTCCTCGGGGAATATAGCCACCAGTTTATCCAACAGTCTGTTTAACTTCTGTAGTTTGCGGGTTTTCCCGTACACTATTAATAATTGCAAACAGGCATCCTTGCTGCCTTCGTCACGGTCAATACTCTTTAGTAAATAGCGTTCGGCGAGTTTTGCATTTCGGAAGCAGACTTCATCTTCCCTATGTTCCATCCAATGAAAAGGGGAAGGTTCATTTTTTTCTTCGACGGCAAAACTCCCCCCCAAATGTGCGTACACAATGGCTTCAATTTTTTTATTTTCGCCATAAACCTCTTTATATACATCGAGAAAATCTTCCCATATACCTGCATATTCCAGATCACTTAATCGCCAGCCCCTAGAGAGAAAACATTCGGCTTTTTTTATGAGCAAATTTTCAATTTTTCCCTGAGCAGTTAATGAGCGGTTGTTTATAATACCTTCTATAAAGTCCTCGGCATCATCTGCCCTCATATAGTAAATACTACTGAAATAAAACCTGGTAAGGGTGCCAACAATGCCTGTTTCCTCTGAAGGAAAATCCGAAAGTCCGTTACGAATATACCTGTATGAATTAAGATGATCGCCTTCCTCCCAAAAATAATCCGCATCGGGCAATACATGCGCAAGCTCTGGATATCCCGACAAATAGCATATCTTCCTTAAAGTCTTTTTGCTTAGAGTCTCAGGCAATTTTTGCTGCGTATTATCCATGAGTACCATAAACGCCTTTGCGGTATCGTGCAACAGCGTGTCTGCGGATATGAGGGAAAAAGCCAATTTCGCCTTTTCATCCTCATTTGTATAAAAGGCAATACTCCCTTTTATAAATAACTTCCAATGCGAAAATACGGAGTTTCGTCCTATCTCTTTTACTTCTGCCCAGGCTTCATCATAACGTTCATGTGCAATATTCTCCAGCGCCTTGTGTATCGCAATTATTTCTTTATATATTTCCGGATTGTATGACTTAAAAAAAGAACTGTCATGGAAACGCAAGACTATTGCATCTGCCATCCCTGGAATTTCGTTAATGCCCGGCGCCTCTATGCCTTTCGACAAAAGGGAAATATACTCATCTGCCGCAGCGGCATAATCGCCCCTCTTAATTGCTATTTTTACCGCTAACAAATCATCGCATTCTCCGCCTGTTATCTCTTTTATCTTAACTACAATATCCTCAACATTCTCCCATTTTTTGTTTTGAATAAATGTATCCGCTAATGCACGATAACTGGCCAGGAGTTCGCTACGATATTTTTCATTGTCCATCCAATAAAGTTCTTCAAAACTCTCCATTGCCTCCCGGTATCTCTTTTTCTCAAAATCATCTCTGGCCTTATGCTCCAGCATTACCGGAGAAAGGTATTTTCTCTTTTTTTTGGTCATTGTTTTTTTTGCTTATGTTTACTATTGATGCTGATGAGTATTGAAGTTTTTTTAGCAATGGATAAAAAAATGAAACAAAATGTATTTAATATAATACAAAATTAATAAAGCAAATTAAATGAAATTTAGCGATAATTCGCCCAACCATAACATAGACAAACCAGTGCCAAACAAATACGAAATATGAAAGATGAACCACAGATTACACAGGTTACACCGCTTACACAGATTAAAAAAAATCGTAACAAGTAAATTTTCAAAAAACCAAAGTGTTGCCAAAATTTCATTTTATGAGAAACCATAGTCCAAATCCGGTAATCACAACTTCGATAATCCTCATAAATACCTGAATAGATAATCTCTCTAATATGCTCTTTCCAACGAAGGAGCCAATGACCATTACCGGACAAATAGAAAGCCCACATACCCAGGTAGATGATGAAATCGCACCAAAACTCTGATAAGAGACAAGCTTTACAACGTGTATTGCCGCAGTCCCTAAAGCCTCGGTTCCGATGAACGCACCCTTGATGAGCCCGTATGAAAGATAAAACGGCGCAAGAAAAGGACCGGCACTGCCGGAAATTGCAGAAACCAAAGAAAACATGGACCCAATGGGGGCAAACCAATGCGGGCGGAATCCTGTGATCAGACGTCCGCGCCAATGCCGCCAAATGACGGAACAGATTAAAAAGCCACCCAAAATCCTGAGAAGACCGGTATCTGGTAATTTGGTGAAAAGCCAGGCGCCTAGAATGGAAAAAGGAATGGCTCCGGCAACAAACCAAAAAACGACAGGAAGTTGTATAAATCGCCGGTTAAATCCAACACGGCTCAGGTTGCCAACAAGCTGGGCAACGGCATACATCGGAACAGCATCGCGCACCCCAAATATTGCGACCAAAACAGGAAGTAAAATTATACCTCCACCCGTACCGGCAATTGCAGCAACAACAGATGCTATAAGCGCAGAAGATAAAATAAGTAGCCATTGTTCCATTATAGTGTTATTTTCTGGCTCAAATTGGGCAAGTTAACCTACAAACAAACAGACATGTGCGTTGGTATGCATTCTCGGCTGAAACCGGGGGGGGAGGCGTTATACCCGTATATCTACAATTTTGACTGAATCCGGTACATATTTTTTTACAGCAGCAATATCCGGCTCTTTTGTTAAAAGCAGGTAATCTGGAGAGCAGATACTTATTTCTTCGAGTCCGATGACATGGTAACCGAAAATTCGAATCTTCATCTCATCATCAACCACAGCGACCAGATCTAATTCTTTATCCTGGATCACTAAATACGCAATTTCCATAAGGTCAGTAACGCCATAAAGTGCAACACGGGTTTGACCGTTAAAAGGGATCTCTTGTACCTTGCTTTCAACATCTTTTCTCACCGCCTTGTAAAAACGAAAATTTCTGTTTAAAAAATTATAGGCAATCTGCGTCTTTTCTGTAATCCCTTTTGAAGTTAAAATATAGCGAATCTTTCTTGGGTTTGTACCCAAAACTTTTATCAACCCCCTCTTTGTAAGTTTTTTTATCGCAAAGTTTATAGAAGCAACGTTAATGCCCAACTGCGTGGATAATTGGCGCTGGGAAATCCGGTCGCTGTCCGACAATTTTTCAAGGATATTATATTGTGTGATTTCTTCGTCGTTTGCCATACATCTTTATTTATTATCTATCTGATTTTAATCTGAAAAAAGATTACCGGTATTAATTTGAGGCAACACTAATCAATTGATTCAATATCCGCTATGCTAATCTCTGCTGACGTAGATTTTTGCAAAATGTCTATAGAAACTACAACGCGATAATTCGTCTTCCTTTTGACCAGTAGTCCCTCTAAACCAATGAGCGGGCCTGAAACAACCCGGACCTTCGTGCCTTTTTGCAAATATTTGTAAGGGTCTATCGCAACATTGCTGTTTATCAAGGTCTTTAAATTGTTTATTTCTGCATCCGGAATAGGAGAAGGAATAAAGTCATCCTCGTTGCCAATAATCCTTACCACTCCCCGTGTGCTTTTTATTTCATATAGATTATCCAGTGTTATATTGACAAACAAATACCCTGGAAAAAGAGGAACATCAATAAATTTCTTTCTGTCCCGTCTGCGGCTGATTGTTTTCACTAGTGGAAGGAAGGAGCTGATATTCTTTTCCCTTAAGAAGGAATCTACTTGCTTTTCGTGACGAGATCTTGTGTGAACTGCAAACCAGTAGGCAACGTTTTTTTCCATGTTTTTAAAAAACCTCCCGCAGGGTAATAAACCTGCGGGAGGAGCGGGGCCTCACAATTGGGAGATGTGAGAAATTGTGCAATTTCTACTGTTTAAAAATATAAACGTTAGTTAATTTAAACGATTATTTATTGAATGTCAATATAAAAAACAAAAATGGTTACTTGTTTAGATCGTCCAGAATTTCCTGTGCTATTTCCCGAACGGAGCCATCTTCATCATTAAGCGCCTGCTTAATGATTTCTATAGCCTCCTTGCTCTCTATTTCGCCCAATGCCTCTACGGCGCTTTCGCGAACCCACGGATCTTTGTCTTTTAGAGCGGCTTTGGAAATTGGTTTTATTATAGATGCGTCATCTATATCTATTTCCAGCAATGCATCGATGGCGCTTAACCGTACGTCTACATTTGTATCTTTTTCCAATGCCTTAGCAATAATTTCTATTGCTTTTTTATCTTCAGTTTCTCCCAGGGCTATTATAGCATCTTCCCTTTTTTCGGCATCTTCATTTTCCAATGCGTCTTTGGCAAGCGCTTCAAACTCAGGGTCTTTTTTCTTTTTTTTATCTTTTCGTTTGATTAATTTTTCTGGTGGTTTTTGGCTTGTTGGCGTGTAAATTTCTTTCGATTTATTGGCGCTGACTATTGATATTTTTCCTTCTTTTAATTCGTTGGGATCATAACTGAAGGCGTAATTTTTGTCTTTCAAAATCCTGCGTATCCCTTCTCTGATAGGAACATCCTGATATTCCATAGTGACTTTTGTGTCAATTGAATCGGTCAGCCATATTCTTGCGCCGCTTTGCGTCATAATTTCCTTTAACACCTTTTCCAGCGGGGAATCTTCCAGTTTTACGGATAATTTCCCATTTGTAAATTTAATATCAAAGACCTCCGCATCGGCGTTTGTTCCTATGCCGGTAAATTGAGGGAGGGACAGCAGGAAAAAGGCTGCAATCGCAGCATACATGGCAATTTGTGAAAAACTAAGTCGAATAAGAAAGGCTGGTGTGTACATTATCTCCCCTCAATAATGCTGGTAAGCGTTTTTTTCCCCTTTTCCATTATTTCCGGTGTTTTTCCTTCTACATTCAATCTCAGAAGAGGCTCTGTATTTGATTTTCTGACATTAAACCACCAATCGTTGTATTCAACGGTAATTCCATCAAGGTAGTCTATTTTTGCGTTAGGAAATTTTTTAACAATTTCTTCTAATTTCGCATCCTTTTCTTTCACCTTAAAATTTGTTTCCCCCGAGGAGCAATATCTTTTTAGCGGTGCGAGTATGCTGGAAAAAGGAGCCCGTCTTAAACTTAAAAGTTCCAGGATCAAAAAAAATATGATAATTCCCGAGTCGGAATAGTAGTTATCCCTGAAATAATAATGTCCGGAAAGTTCTCCGCCAAATGGTGCGTTTTTTTCTCGTAAGGCGGCTTTCATGTATGCGTGGCCTACCCGTTCGCGACAGGGAATTCCACCTGCGGCTTTTATTTCTTCCGGAACGACCTTGCTCGACCGGAGGTCATATACAATCGCAGCGCCTGGTTCCTGTTTAAGAAATTTTTGCGCTACCAGCGCGGTAATAATATCGCATCCTATTATCCTCCCCATTTCATCTGCAAAAATACACCGGTCTGCATCTCCATCAAAGGCAACCCCCAGGTGTGCCTTTGTTTCTTTTACTTTGTTTTGCAAATCTTCAACATTTTCAGGTTTGAGTGGATTTGCCTCGTGGTTTGGAAAGCTCCCATCAAGTTCAAAATATAACGGAATAATTTCTATTGGAAGCCCTTCACAAACGAAAGGAATAATTTTTCCGGCCATACCATTTCCCGCGTCCACAACAATGCGAAGGGGTCTTAGGTTGTTTGCAAATTTCATTACATGTTTTTTATAATCTTTAAAAACATCATTTAAGATTACCTTTCCAAGCTGGTCAATGCGGGGCGGATGGTATTGTTTTGTTAATTTTGCGATTCTTTCTATTCCTGTTTCAAAACTGACCGGCATTGCCTGCTCTCTGCATATCTTAAATCCGTTATATTCCGCGGGATTATGCGATGCCGTTACCATTACGCCTCCGTCATAAGCGTAATAACCCACGGCAAAATAAGTCATTTCCGTCGGCACAACGCCGATATTTATCACGTTTGTTCCAGTGGAACAAATGCCTTCGATAAGTGCGTTTGCCAATGACCTGGAAGAAGTCCTCATATCTCTGCCAACAACGATGTTTTTTGAACGAGGGTTGTTTTCTTTAAAAAACAAGGCAATGGAAGTTCCTATCTTCCGGGCAGTCAGATCATCAAGTTCTGAAGGATATTTTCCCCGAATATCATAACTTTTGAAAATACCCGTTGATACCGTTGTTTCTGATTTTGATTGTTCAGTATCGTGTTGCGCTTCTACTTTTTCCAGACATACATTGCATTTTGGGTAATTTACCCCTTGCCGGCCTTTGCATACTGAATCGCTGATCTCGTAAGGCTCCCCCGGACAACGATGTTTTCTTTTTTGATTTCCCATAAAACTACTCAATTAAAATCTAATACATCAGATAAATAATGTTTTGCCGGTATCAAATGCTTGTTTAAGGATGGCCTGTTTTTTATATACCGCCCCTTTTTCTTCCAGTTCTGAACACAGCATATCACCGGCATATTCCGCATCAATGACGTGAAAAAAAGATTTCACTGTTTTTATTGCCCCGGCAAAAAGTTCCTCACTCTCATGGCGTGCGGCAGTGGCAATAAAAAAACCTTTAGCGGCAACCCCATCTTTCCTTACCGGGAAATGTAAAATATATTTACGCGACCAAAATACCTGAAAACGGTCAATAAATGCCTTTAGCTGTGCGCTCACGCCCATAAAATAAATGGGAGACGCCACGATTATGCCACCGGCTTCAACAATACGGGGATATATTTTTTGCATATCGTCATTAACTGCACAAATCCCCGTTTGCATGCATCTTCCGCATGAAATACATGGGCTGAAGCTCAAATTCCGCAAAATAATCTTTTCTACGCATATGCCATTCGCTTCAATGCCCTTAATAAGATGATCGAGTATTATATCAGAA
This sequence comes from Candidatus Kuenenia stuttgartiensis, assembly GCF_900232105.1. Taxonomy (NCBI): domain Bacteria; kingdom Pseudomonadati; phylum Planctomycetota; class Candidatus Brocadiia; order Candidatus Brocadiales; family Candidatus Brocadiaceae; genus Candidatus Kuenenia; species Candidatus Kuenenia stuttgartensis. Next base: position 1,840,787 of record NZ_LT934425.1, on the reverse strand, counting down.
TTCCCACCACTGCGGGGACTGCCAAAGACCGCAATAACTTTCACAAAAATACCTCAGTGATATGTGAGGACAAGCCTCATATTTATAAGGACAGATTAAAATCACTCAACAATGTAGTGCTGATTGCTTTGTTAAAATCTGCGCAATCAATGGTTCACGAAATTTCTTCCAAAACTTGATTCATATATGAAGATAATTCGCATATAGAATTTACTGTTATTTATTTTTGTTCAACGTGTCCTGGAAATATTTTAAGGTCTTTTGCAGACCAATATCCCTGGAAACCCTTGGCTCCCAATGCAAGAGGCTCATGGCTTTGGATATGTCCGGCTGCCGGACTTTCGGATCGTCTACAGGAAGTTCCTTAAATACAATCTTGCTTTTGCTGTTAGTAAGAGAGAGTATCATTTCTGCCAGTTGCAAAATCGTTATTTCTTCAGGGTTCCCTATGTTTACAGGATTATTTTCCCCTGAAATCAGCAATCGGTAAATGCCTTCCACAAGATCCGATATAAAACAAAAACTCCTTGTCTGGGAACCGTTTCCATATACGGTAATATCTTCGCCTCTTATTGCCTGGCACATGAAGTTAGGGAGGGCACGCCCGTCTTTAATGCGCATTTTCGGCCCATAGGTATTAAATATTCTGACTATTTTTGTATCCATATTGTGATATCGATGGTATGCCATCGTCATTGCTTCCGCAAATCGTTTCGCCTCATCGTATACGCCCCTGGGACCTACCGGATTAACATGTCCCCAATAATCCTCCCTTTGGGGGTGTACCTGGGGGTCGCCATATGTTTCAGAAGTAGAGGCGAGAAGAAATCGCGCCCCTTTTGCCTTTGCCAGCCCCAGACTGTTCAAAGTGCCAAGGGAGCCGACCTTTAGCGTTTGTATGGGATAATTTAAATAATCAAAGGGGCTGGCGGGAGAAGCAAAATGCAATACATTATCGATGCGACCATCTACGTATATATAGTCGCTTACATTGTGTTTTATAAACCGGAAACGGTTATTTCCAATTAAATGAGAAATATTATCCGGACTGCCTGTCAAAAGATTGTCTATACAGAGAACTTCATGTCCTTTTTCTATAAAATAATCACAAAGATGCGAACCAATAAATCCGGCACCTCCTGTTATTAGCGTTCTCAATCAATATTCTCCCAAATTCTGCAAATATCATTATTAAATAGTGTTACGTTGGATTTTACCGCTTTTCCATTTATATTCAAGCGTGAAATCTTGTTAAAATAATCTGTAACTTCTCAATAAGTTGAGGTTTTTATAATAATTTCTACCTTATTCCCCGTTAATAAAGGGGACGGGGGGAGTGTTTTCCTCAATTTATTGAGAAGTTAAAACAATTTTGACAGGTCTTCTATGCTCTTTTCTTCCTGATCGATTAATTTATCCATATTTGAAAAATCACTTTGCTTCTCTATTGAGTCTTTTAATTTTACGGTGATTTTGTGTCGGCCGCAAACAACAGCACCAACAACTCTTCCCTCTTTTGTCGTGACCATAACATATTCCTTCGGGGTTTTTCCTTTGAAATAATTTCTTTTCCCCCCTTTCATCCGTAGATTGCCTGTTCCAATAAGATTAAAAAAAAGATCCCCTACCCGCTTGAAATAATTTGACGTTGTCTCATATTTCCTCAGCCCTCCTCCCGCCATGTTGTTGCCGGCAATGTCGCCTTGCGCTATTGCATTTATCCAATTGGTTTGAACAATATGTTTTTCAAAAACAGGATCCATGATTTGCGCCGCATTACCGGCTGAAAAAACAGCATCATCGTCATCATGGCTTCTCAGATACCTGTCAACCAAAACGCCATTCTCTATTTTCAAGCCGCTGTCTTTTAGCCAGTCAACCGCATGGGTTGCGCCTATTGCTATAAAACAAAGATTACTGTCAAATCTTCTTCCGTCCGTTAACAGTACCGATGCTAATTGATTGTTTGTCCCTTCGAGTGACTGAACCTCTGCATTGGTAATGACTTCAACCTCCATATTTTTAAATTCATCACGTATTAATTTGCAGCCATATTCATCAAAAAAGGGATCGCCTAAACTATTTCTCCTTACGAGAAAGACAACATGCAATCCTGTTGTCCTGAATTCTTCTGCCATATCCATGCCCAAAAGACCTCCGCCAACCACAACAACCTGTTTTGCATCCCTGACGGCAACCTTTAATCTTTCAGCCTGAATCAAATCATGCATAGTAAAAACGCCTTCGAGGTGGCTTCCCGGAAATTTAGGTTCTATTGGCGAGATTCCCGTAGCAATAAGAAGTTTATCATATCCATAGATATTCTTTTCAGATGTCTCTACAACCCTCTTCTTCTTGTCAAGTTTTGTTGCCCTTGTTCCTAAATGAAGTTGGATTTTTTTTTGCACGTAAAAATCCTTTTTTTTCACCATAATCTCCTCAATGCCTATCTTTCCCACAGAGTATTCCGGAATTCTCGGACGGTAGAACATGGGGGTCTTTTCTTCAGATATTACGATAATTTCCGCATCACTGTCCAGATTACGTATGCGCTCCGCTGCGGTAATACCGGCAGGCCCGCTGCCCACAATTAAATATGCTTTTGTCATAAAGCCTCCAGTACATTCACGTAAAATAAATGGCGTTATTATGATTATAATTAAACCAAATACATGGTATTATAACAGCTATGTATAATCAAATTATTCTTACATCCTGCACATAATTACCGACGGGGTTTTTCTTTATGCGCTTTTAACGACATGTACGAAATTTTTAAAGAAATTCTTCACTTAGCAGAAACAAAAGAACCCTGTGTACTGGTTACTGTTGTTTGCACAAAGGGTTCTACCCCGCAAAAAGACGGAGCAAAAATGTTAATCCGCAAGGATGGCAGTGGTGTTGGCGCTCTCGGCGGCGGGTGCATAGAAGGGGAAATATGGTCGCAGGCAAAACAACTCCTGAAAGAGCATGGCAGGCCTGTGCTCCGCACGTATGATTTGAACGAGGACTTCTCCGCAAGAGACGGCATGGTATGCGGAGGAACTATGTCTTTTTTTATTGACCCACTGACAACACCACACTCCTTTGAAACATTTGCAAAAGAAATACTCCTTGCCTACGAAGGATATGCCTCTCTTGCCCTTGCAACAATCGTAAACGATAGAAGGGGGAAACATGTCCCGGGGGCAAAATTTCTTGTTAAGGCAAACGGCATAAAACTGGGAAGCCTGGGTAATGAAACACTTGAAAGGGAAACAATCGGGGTTGCCGGAAATATTGCTCTTCACGGGGGGAAAATATTTTTTCAGGCAAGTGACGGAACAGATATATACATAGAAGGATTTCAGACGCGGCCAGCACTTATCCTAATCGGGGGAGGACACGTAAGCAGGGCGGTTTCGCGAATAGCCGCTATGCTGGACTTTGACATCTCTATTGTGGATGACCGTAAGGATTATGTTCAAAAAGAAGATTTTCCTGATGCAAAAGTATGTATCGTCTCCGACTACGGGAAGTGCTTTGAGAATATTCCGTTTACCCGGAATAGTTATATAGTTGTAGCCACACGCGGGCATCGTTACGATGATCTGGCCTTGTTTGCCGCCGCGCAAACGCAAGCCCGTTTCATCGGGCTTTTGGGCAGCAAAAGGAAATCGATGGAAATATTCAAAAGTCTCTTGAAAGAAGGTGTTTCCCCTGAGAAGATCAAAGAAATACACGCCCCTATAGGCCTGAATATCGGAGCCGTTACCCCGGAAGAAATAGCAGTAAGCATTATGGCTGAAATTATAATGATTCGCTATGGCGGCGACGGTTGTTCGTTAAAAATGCCAGCATCAAAAGTAAATGCAAATTCCCTTAATGTTCCGAAAAAATAACGTCAATCGAAGCATCCCTCCCCTCAGCGGAAAAGATAATTTTCGTTCCTCCCGGGGAAATGCCATATATCGATACACTGGCTTTGCCCAAAGAGTCTGTCGTAATTTCTTCCGGTTTTACCACGGCTACCGTTGGAGAAGTGCTGAATACTTTAATTTTTGCGCCTGAAATTGGCATGCCTTGTTTATCCAGCACTTCAATGAAACCTTTATTTATCGATCCGGAGTGTGCATTCAATTTAAAAGGAGTTGCAAACAAATTTATTTCATCGCGGGGGGCAGGTGTTTGGGCACATGAGTTTAATAGGAAAAAAGATAATACTCCTAAAACAAAAACCACTTTTTCACACACATTTTTCTTTGGCATATACACCATTTATCGGTCAGTGTGCCCTGACAAAAAATTCAAAGAATATCATAAAACCTACCAAAACAAAGATCAAGGCGCCGGACATAATTATATATATTTTTAAATTCATAAAGGGCTGTACCTTCAAACACAATAAAACTGTAGTTTATTTGCAGTTCCAAACGTTAAACAAAATAAACAAGCTTCTTCAGTTCAAAAGGCGTTTCTTCAACGGTATTTTATGGGACAATAAGATAAAACATTTAAAGAATTCCTACAAGAAGAACATCAAAGGTCAGGTCTTTCCCTGCTAAAGGATGGTTGCCGTCCAGTGTGACGCTATACGCAGAGACCTCCGTTATTGTCGCAATTACCTCTCTGCCATCTTCATTGTTTCGCATTTGTATTTGCTGGCCTACTTTTGGTTCTACGTTGTCCGGGACCTGGCTTCTATCCACCTTTAATACCATTTCATTATAATAAGGGCCGTAAGCCATGCCTGGTGGAATTGTTGTCGTCCTTGATTCGCCGGGATTCATCCCTACTACCATTTGTTCAAAACCAGGAATTAATTGCCCTTCTCCAACGATAAATTTCAATGGTTCACGGTTCACGGAAGAATCAAAAATCGTGCCGTCCTTTAATTTACCAGTATAGTGAACATGAATGGTATCGCCCGGTTTTACCTGTGCCATTTTTTTCTCCTTTCATTTCAGACTTAAGGGTAAAAGTAAAAAAGTTTAAAAATATATCACCAACTATTACATTCACTATTTGCAGAGTCAAAAAATGACAGGTTTTACATGGCAGGAATAAAAAATATCCGGTAGTGCTATTCCACGTAATTTGAATGCATGACAAGCCGATGATTTAGCCTGTATAAACAGGTCTTTTCCTGATAACAATGCGGAAGAGATTTCCAGAGAAATGTATGTCATTTTCTCAGTAACAAAAAAAATAACATTTCTCTCCATTCATATCAAGAGGTAAATGGATTGCAGCGCATAAGTGGCGTTAAACAAAAATGAAAGAAATTGTAACTATTCAGCGTAATCTATTAAACTACCGGAGATCAGAGCGTAACTCTTTCCCAAACTGATACTTCACTATGTTTAGTACAAGGTTTGGAACGAGCCGTGTATCGTTTTACGCTGAATAGTTACGAGGAATCTTGTGATTGTGCTTTTTCATTTTCTCAATGTACCAAATATTGCAAAGGCACTCAGAAATTTTGCGGCAATACCTTTTCTTTCATTTCAAATGCTCCGCTGGTAATGTAGAGAACAAAAAAACACTTTATTTCTCTCTCTCATTACTACTGGGATACTCCTGTTACATTTTGTTTGTTTTGCTCATTTTTGCCTATTTATATGGAAATTCTATTGTTTTTTACTTCTTTCTACACTTATTGAAGGGATCTTTTGGCACAAATTCTTGATCCGCGTCTTTCGTAGGGGGACTTTGACGTTGCCGTGATAATTACCAAAAAACATTTGAATTTTGGTAATACTTTCACTACCATTACAAAATATCTAATAAGCAAATTCCCATTATCTATCGGTTGTTGAAAGCCGTTGGCAGATCTATTGTCGCTAATCCTGGCCGCTGCATTAGCGCACAGGTGCAAGTTAATATCTGGTTTGTTATAAGTATCGTTTAAAGTGTATTGGTTCCTGACCTGACACTTCAGCTTTGGCATGGAGGGGCCGGCCGAACTTGCAGCTTATTATTATGACCGGAAACTGACAGAAAAACCCGATAAGCCAATAATCAATGCGCTGGATTTTATTAAGAGAGCCTTTAAATGTGCATTAATATAAAGTTGGGGTAGGCCAATAACTTATTTTAACCGCCAGACTATAAAAATATGATAATAAACCCCTCCATAGAATTCAGCTTACCGGTTATTTTATTCAGTATCATTTTTCTCTCAGGCTGCGGAACAGACGTCAAGCCACTGGCTGAGACGACACCGCGTGTTAAATACTTTGAGGTTGGTGAACAGGCAACCGGACAGTCCAGGCGTATTTCGGGCAAATTGATAGCGGCTGATACGTCGGTACTCAGCTTCAGTGTTAGCGGTACTATAGAGCAGGTATTGGTCAGCAGAGGAGATACGGTTCTACAAGGCCAGGTATTAGCCGTGCTGGATATGGAACCGCTACGACTCGCCGTGGAACAAGCACGGGCGCAGCTCAATATCGCGCGGGCAAAGGTTACGGAAACCAAGCAAATTTATGACCGTACCGTAACGCTGTTTAACAAACGTGCATCGTCACAGGCTGAAGTCGACACCGCAACTGCAAATCACGCAGCGGCACGTGGCAATTTAAAGGCTGCCCAGAGTGACCTTGATCGCAAGCAGCGCGATCTTTCAAATGCCGAATTAACCGCACCCTTTGCAGGCACGATTGCCGAACGGAATATTGATCCTTTCCAGGAAACAACGGTTGGTCAGGGTGCCTTTTTACTGCAATCCTCTGATGCCCTGGAAGTCGATGTCCGCATCCCTGAAACGATGATTCGCGATATTGATTATGGTCAGCGAGTCCAGGTCACCTTCCCAACAATCCAGGGCACAAGCTTAACTGGCGTTGTAAGTGAAATCGGCTCGCGAGTTGGAGCAGGTAATGCCTTTCCCGTAAAGATCCAATTATCCGCATCGCAAACCAAATTACTTCCTGGCATGACAGCCAGTGTCACCTTTAACTTCAACGAGTATCTTGAGGGTAGTACCGTGTATTTGATACCTCTTGCAGCGATTGCTATAGAATTTAGCATGCTCAGGCAAGCGAAAGAGAGTAGTTCGCAGGTGCCTCAAAAGACAGCACCGGTATTTGTGATTGACGATAACTACCGGCTGCAAGTCAGGGATGTGGTCATCGGTGACCTGCGAGGAAATCAACTGGAAGTTTATGAAGGCCTTGAAGCGGGTGAGAAGACTGTCAGCGCAGGCGTCACCTTTCTGCATGAAAATATGAAGGTTGAACTGTGGACGCCTGAACAGGGTTTAACGGATGGATAAACTTACACGGTTCACGATTAGTCATGCCAGGTTTTCGTGCTTGTTGATTGTCGCGATTTTGCTTGGTGGGCTTGCTATTTTCGTTTCCCAGCCCCGGCAGGAAGATCCCGAAATCACCTTGCGCAGCGCACAGGTGATCACCTCTTTTCCAGGTTTATCGCCCGAACGAATAGAACAGCTCATCACGAGTCCTATTGAAGACAAAATCAAGGAGTTGTCTGAAATCGACAAAATTAAGTCCGTCTCAATGACGGGCCTATCAATTGTTACGCCAGAAGCCCATGCCCGTTACCACGATATGGACACGATTTGGACTGACCTGCGCAATAAGATGAATGATCTGCGTGATAGCTTGCCAGAGGGTACCCAGGGCCTAACCGTTAATGACGATTACGGCCGTGTTGCGGTGGTCACACTGGCACTGACTGGAGCCGACTATTCCATGGCCGAACTCAACGAGGTCGCTAAAGATATTAAAGATAGCTTGAGTAGCCTGCCACTGGTAGCGCGTGTCGACCTGTATGGGGTTCAGGACGAACGTATCTGGTTAGAGTTTGATGCACATTTTATGGCTCAGTTTAAGTTAACTCCGACCGCCATTGTGACCGCATTGCGGGCACAAAATATTGTGTTGCCCGGCGGAACGGTTAATGCCGCCGGACAGACGGTGGTCATTGAACCCTCCGGTGACTTTCGCTCAGTGGATGAAATTCGTAATTTAGCCATTGAAACGGATGACGGCGAATTAGTCTATCTGCGTGATCTGGCAACTGTCCGGCGGGGCTATGTGGATCCTCCCAAAGCCCCGGCTTTCTATAATAACCAGCCGGCGATTGTGTTGGGCGTATCTATGATGACTGCCTCTAATGTGGTTGAGCTGGGCAAACAGGTTAATGCCCGGCTAGGCACCCTTAAGCCCAAGTTGCCTGTTGGCATGCAGTTGGACGTTGCGATTTTCCAACCTGATCTGGTAGAAGCGTCGGTGAATGACGCCACCAACAATCTACTGCAGACCATGGTTGTGGTATTGGTCGTGGTGATGCTGTTTCTAGGTTGGCGTATCGGTTTAATTGTTGGCACTATGGTGCCTCTGACCATGATGGCAACCTTGATAGGTATGTACATATGGGATATCGAGTTACACAGGGTATCGATCGCCGCCATCATTGTTGCTCTGGGCTTGCTGGTGGATAACGGTGTCGTTATAGCCGAAGATATTCGTCAGCGCATGGATAATGGAGTGGAGCGGCTTGAGGCTGCACTCGCAACACCCAAAATCCTGGCCATCCCGCTGCTTACCAGCTCCCTTACCACCGTAATTGCATTTCTTCCATTGGTATTAATCGATGATACTACGGGCGAATTTCTGCGTTCATTAGGCCAGGTATTAGCCATTGCCCTGCTATCTTCCTGGGTATTAGCCATTACCGTCATTCCTGCATTTTGTTACTGGTTTTTGCCTGTCTCGACAAATACTAATTCGAAAAATACCGGTTCCACAAACAATAGCGCCAACACCTATAAGGCTCCAGTTTACAAGTTCTATCGCCAGCTACTTGGCATCCTACTTAAATGGCGGGTTGCGTTCATTGTTTTGATGATTATTTGCCTGTTTGCTTCGAGTCAGGTTTTTAAGTTTGTTAAACAGCGATCGCTGGGGCCGTCAGAGCGTAACCAGTTTACTGTCTATATTGATTTGCCCGCCGAAGCCGATATCAGTGAAACACTGATTGCCAGCCACAAATTAGCGGCCTATTTGAACGATAAGGGAAAGAACCCGGAAGTCACCGGTATTTTGACTTATGTGGGTTCCGGTGGACCCCGATTTTTTCTGGCTTTAAGCCCCAATGATGCGCAACCCAACAAGGCCTTTCTTGTGGTTAACACTCAAACCAGTGATCAAATAGCCAGGGTTATGCAGCGTGTTGAGGAGTTTATTAAGCAAGATTTGCCGCAGGCCAATGGCAGAGCGGATATCCTGTTTCTCGGTCACGGAGCGCTTGGCTCCGTCGAAATACGTGTGCGGGGCCCCAATGCGGATGTGTTGCGAGCGCTGGGAGCGCAGGTGAAAGACGCCTTTTACAGTGTGCCCGGTGCTCAAACAATCCGCAGTGACTGGGAAAACCCGGTGTTTAAATTGGTGGTAGATATTGACCAGGAACGGGCCAGGCGTGCCGGCGTAACAAGCGAAGCGATCGCGCGCACTTTATCCGCCTCCTTTGATGGCTATCAGATCACCAGTTATCGTGAGGACGACAAAGTCATACCGGTAACTATTCGTGCGCAGTCAGATGATCGCGGTAATCTGGATCGCTTGAGAACCGTCGAGATATTATCTGACGCTGGTGTTCCTGTACCGCTATTACAAATAGCGGACTTCAAAGGCGTCGTCGAGGCCAGCCGGATTCGCCGCTATAACCAGCAACGCGCCCTCACTATCGCTGGCAAACACCCGCGTTTAACGGCGATCGAACTCTACGCCGCGATGCAAGAAGGATTGAATGCCATCGAGGTGCCAAGCGGTTATACGTTAGAGCTGGAAGGTGAAATCAAAGGCGCTCAGGAATCTAACAGTAAGCTATTTGGCTACGCTCCCCATGCCCTCTTCCTGATTATGCTGTTGCTGGTGTTGCAATTTAACTCTTTCCGCCGCTCTGCCATTATCCTGCTCACCATACCCCTGGTTATTATCGGTGCCAATTTTGGTTTGATGATATTTAGCGCCTTCTTCGACTTTACCGCTATGTTGGGCCTGTTTAGCTTGGCGGGAATTATTGTTAACAATGGTATTGTCATGATCGATCGAATTGATCAGGCACGAGACGAGGGTTTGGTGGTTGATGCAGCCGTAACCATAGCGGCACTAGCCCGTGCACGGCCCATCATCATGACCACCATTACCACTATTGCGGGACTATTACCGTTGGCATTATTTGGTGGCGAGTTCTGGTATGGCATGGCCATTGTCATTATGTGCGGTCTTGGAATGGGTACTATTCTGACCCTGGGTTTCGTGCCTGTTTTATACAGCTTAATGTTTCGTTACAAGGACGCAGCACCGGCCACCGCAACGGAACACGCGATATGATTGATTACCTTATGAATAACAATCGATTTAGGTGTCGACCCAAGTGCAGACCCAGGTGCCGATTTGCAGGGCTATTATTATTTACTTTGCTGGCCAGTTGCACCACGGTAGGCCCCGATTATAAAAAACCTGATAGAGCATCACCTGAAGCGTGGGTCGGTCAACTTGAAGGCGGTTTGACCCAGCAACAACTCGATCCGGAGACACTCTCGCAATGGTGGAAATCCCTGGGGGACCCTGTACTTAGTGGTTTTGTGGAAAGGGCAATAGCTGCCAACCTTGATCTCAGAACAGCGGAAGCACAATTGTGCCAAGCCAGAGCCCAAAGGGGCATCATTGGCAGCACTCGCTTTCCAACGATAGATGCCGAAGGCTTTGCGATTCGTACTGGAAGCAGTGAGAACACCGGCGCGGGTTCAACCTCTGAACTTTATTCTTCCTCCTTTGATGCCGCTTGGGAGCTGGACATTTTTGGTGGCCGGCACCGTGCTCTTGAGGCCGCCGAAGCTGACTTTCAAGCGGCCCAGGAAGCGCGACGTGATGTGCTGGTTTCGGTGTTAGCAGAAGTGGCTGTTAACTATATTGAGTTGCGCACTTTTCAGGCCCAGTACGCTGTTGCCAAGCAAAACTTATTGGTACAACTTGATACGTTAGAAATTGTACAGGCACAATTCGATGCTGGTGCGGTGTTGGAGCTTGATCTTGAGCGTGCGGTATCAAATGCAGAAACTACACGCTCCGAACTACCCCGTCTAAACCAGGCTATTACTCAAGCCAAAAATCGTCTCGCCGTATTGATTGGTCAGACCCCCGGCACAGTTGATAAAGAGTTAGACGGGTTGCGGCTGATGTCCACGCCCAGCGTACAAATTGCAGTTGGTGTGCCGGCTGAAACATTGCGCAGACGGCCTGATGTGCGCCGTGCCGAGCGTCAGCTTGCCGCAGAAACGGCACGGATTGGCGTTGCCACAGCCGTGCTTTATCCGAAATTCACCTTAGCTGGCACGATCGGCCTCGAGTCTTTATCTCCGTCAAACCTCATTGCAAGTGATAGCAGAACCTGGGGTATTGGCCCGAGTGTGCAATGGAATATTTTTGATGGCGGTCGTACCCGGCAAAAAATTGCAGTGCAAAATGCACTGCAAGAACAGGCGATGGTACAATACGAAGCCAGTATTCTCAATGCGCTGGAAGAAGTAGAAAATGCGATTACCGCGTTTACCCAGGAGCAACTTCGTTATCGCTCGCTAGTGGAGTCGGCTGCAGCAGCTGAACGAGCAGCAAATATTGCCCAGACGCGCTATGAAGCGGGAGCAAGCAATTTTCTAACGGTTCTCGATACGCAACGAACCCTGCTGAGCACCCAGAATCGACAAGCTGCCAGCCAGGGAGCGATTATGTCCAATCTGGTTCGCTTATATAAATCGTTGGGGGGAGGCTGGACTCCTGAGCAACCCATCAATGGGAAAACGGAATGATATCTATTGAGGTTCCTGATTTTATCGCTCATACGATGGGCATTGTAGTTTTCTTTGTTGGCGTACACATCAATCGAAAATTCACTATTTTACGCGACTTTAATATTCCTGAGACAGTGACGGACGGACTGTTCGCTGCCGTCATCGTGTTTTTAATTGGTCTCTTTGCTGACATAGAGATCAATTACCAACTGAAAACTCGTGACTCGCTGCTGGTTTATTTTTCAGGCTGACCTGGATAAATTGAGTTGTCTAGCGTGAGTTTATCTCAAAAGAAGAGAAGTAGCAATGTAACATAAATACAATCAATGCGTTAAGCACAATATCAATTGTATACACTGAGTCCTTGAAGTTTCAGTCGATGTTTGTGGAAATCCATAATACCTAACGTATTCATCAACTCTTACAATTTTTAGTTAGCCTTAACTCTCCCTCTGGCCTTTGTTTCTTCAAGTATCACAGAAAGCCTTATATTATTAAGGGTGTCTAACAGGGTATCTAACGTTCCATTAAATTGCGCGTGCACTTTTGCCTGATGCCACACAATCGCCGCCATTAGGTATCCGAGGACGCAAATAAAAAAATGCACCCTGATTTTCTGATCCGTCCAGTGAAATTACGGTTTTAAAGCGATAGATTTTTTTAGGACATTCAACCGGCAAGCGAATCGCATCTGAACCTTTGGCATAATCGTTTGATGAAAGTTTTATTTCCAGTTTAGTCGAAATTTCTGGTGCTTGCAGATGTGCTTCGAGAAAGCATAACAAAAGCAATACACCCGCTTCGCCATCATTCTGGTTATAATCCCTGAATTTCGAAGCTGCTTTTGCATAAAGCCCGTAACTATTCAGCGTAATTTATTAAACTACCGGAGATCAGAACGCAATTGCACTGGAAACTTTGTTTCCAATGAGGGTCAGACTTGACAAATTGCAAACTGTCTTAACCCTGTGATTTTATTCCCTATCTATCAGCAAACAGGCGAGAAACCGGAGTTTCTCGAACAAACGCATTCCCAAACAGATACTACACTATGTTCATTACAAGGTTTGGGAACGAGCCGTGTATCGTTTACGCTGAACAGTTACTAAAGCCCTCCGTTTTTGGAAGAGGAAAGTGGGTTTTGTTTTCGATATATTGTAAAAGATTATATAAGGTATTGGGCATTTTTCAAAAAATAGGTGCGATAAAAAATGAAAAAAGAAATCATGGAACGAATATGTTTTAACTGTAACGTTTTTTTCCCTGCAAGTATGGATGGAAATACAGAATATGGCATCTGCCTGAATGATAAAGAATTTGAACCATTTATAGATGAATTACTGGAGAACTTCAATTATTCTTCTTGCCAAAATTTAGTCGATACAAAAAAATTTTCGGGGGAACGTAATGGTTGTGAAGATTATGAGGAAATGGAATTTATAGAAATGGATAACACGAGCGGATTGAGTAATGAGCTAAAACGTTTATCTGAAACCGGTGAACTTGATTTTGAAGCACTTAAGGAATGGTTGTTATATGAACAGGTAAAGAACATTAACTGGGCAACTATGCCGGTAGATAGATATGTCCGCCAATTGCAAAGTCCTTTAGAAAAAGACCGGAATGCGGGTATATCCAGTCTTGGCGGGATGATTTCCTTAGGAAATAAAGAGGCGTTTATGGAATTACTAAAATATTTCAGCAAATTACCTCCTACCAAAACGTTGGAGGAGGTTTATTTGAAAAAGGAAGTTTTAAGACATTTAGTACGTGATGATATGAAATCGCAAATACTTCCCTACATTATTAACGAATTGTACAATACACCCTCAAACAATACCACTCGTCAATGGATAACAGCAATTTTTGAATTTTTATCCCATTCTCCAAAAGATAAAATCCGTGAGCCTTTGGAAAAAATGTTAAAAGATAAAAGGTTTTCATACAGACTTAAGGAAAAAATGAAAAATATTTTATATGGTAATTCTTTATAGTATTTTTGGTATGAGAGGAAAGGCGATACTTTACCCTATAGAAATCCGTACATGTATGATAATAATTCGGGGCATGTACTGAAATTATACTTGATGTAAAAGTGGGTGTGAATAATTTTGTTTGCAGGAGGAGATAATGGTATTGATAAGGGCGTTTTTAGTGAGTTTGACAGGTATGTTGCTCTGCGCTATTTTCAATGTTTTTGCCGGATGAGCGCCGGTAAAAGGTGTAGAAAAGGGGGAAAGCGAATTGGTTGTGCTTATGGCTGAAATAGAAGGAATTATAAGGTTCCGGAACGGCTTTCCACCTACTTTTCTATTGAAGAAATAGAAAAAGAACGGAAAATTTACGGTGACGCAAGCGCTAATCTTACAGCGCTCTGCAAGACCGCTACAACAAAATTTGCCCGGACGGACGACGATAAATATTACGAAATTAATTTTGCAATACTGGCAGCATCTGAAAATATAGACGGTATATTTAGGGATAAGGGAGAGTCTGTTACGTTGGAAGATGTATTATGGCAAGTCGGCCGATTGCGACAGACCTGCGCCGACTGCCATAAACACCTGGATGTAAAGATTGGAACCGGTAAGTATGGTAAACAGTAAAATATCCGAGACACTTGAAACGTGCAATGAATAACGAATAAGGAGTTTCGGATTAGTGCTTATGGGACATTGCCCGCTAAAAATACTAATTGCCCACCTTACGCAACTACACGGCTTTCGAATCCCCGTTGCCGCTGCCGTTGATTGCTGACGTCTGTATAATGCCACCGGCAAAGACAGGCACGCCAATTAAAACGCCGAGGATAACGCCTACGAATTCATCCACCATATCAACGGTTATGCTGCCGAAGGACACAAAAATCCTGTTATTGCCTTCTTTTGCTTTTAAATCCTGATGTTTAAGACCAGAAGAACATACGCCTCTTTTACGAAATTTTTTTATTATTTTCCGATCCTGAACCCATGCGTTTATGCGTGTAATGGGGCATGGGAAAGTGTTAAAGAATGCCAAGCCATACAGAACAGAGCCGTCAAAATCGAGAGGACTTGTTAATGAGATTAAACAGGAATTTATAATAGGGGTAAAGGGATTTACCTGAATATTAATCAATTCCAACATAATCTTTGTAATTAAAACCGTTAAATGCATAATCGTTTAGGGACGAAACACATAAAATTGTCAATAGATTAGGTTTGACCCCCTACTTTCTCCCAGCTATTCAGATAGTACTATGCCCTTCTGTACTTCTATCTCCTGTCTTCTAACTTCTGTCTTCCTTGTAGATTCAAAACAGATAACAATCTAAAATTCATAATTTGTCATTTCAATATTGTGTAGGGGAGAAGCATTTGCTATAGTGGGCACGAATACATTTAAACCCAATTATGCAACGGATGTTCACCCCTGCCAAAACGCATAAGTGCTTAATACATAGTTTGTTAAGGCTGTATTTTTAATAAATATGTAGTCACTAATATATTGTTATTATCCGACAATATACTTGACTGATAATGGTTGTTATCTGTACAATGGTGGACATGCATATTGTAGAGAACAAGTCAAAATCCGGTAAAAAAATCTATCGATCTACCCTTCTGCGGGAATCGTACCGTGAGGATGGGAAGGTCAAGAAACGCACCATTGCGAATCTGTCGAATTGCACTCCCCTGGAGATTGAAGCGATAAGACTTGCACTCGCACATAAAGACGATCTCTGTGCATTGGGCGCATTGTCAGAATCGGTGAAACTCCATGAGGGTTTGTCTGTGGGAGCAGCGTGGAGCGTGTACCAAGTGGCAAAGGAATTAGGGATAGAAGAGGCATTGGGAAAGGACTTTGAAGGAAAGCTGGCGCTTTGGCAAGTAATGGCAAGGGTAATAGGCCGGGGGTCAAGACTGTCTGCAGTAAGGCTGGCGCAGATACATGCTGCGGGTGACGTCCTGGATATGAAGCGTGGGTTTGACGAGAACAATCTGTACGATAATTTGTCATGGTTGTCAGAGAATCAGGCAAAGATAGAGCGAAAGCTGTTTGAGTTAAGACGAGGAGGCAATAAGCCGAAGTTGTTTTTGTATGACGTGACGAGCAGTTATTTAGAGGGGAAGTCGAATCATTTTGGTGAGTACGGGTATAATCGTGACGGCAAAAAGAGGAAAAAACAGATAGTGATCGGTATGCTTTGTGATGAATCCGGGGAGCCGGTATCAACAGAAGTATTTAGGGGCAACACCCAGGATCCGAAGACCTTTGAATCTCAGGTAAAGAAGGTATTAGAGCGGTTTGGATGCAAAGATGTAACGATTGTAGGAGATCGTGGGATGATCAAGACGGTGCAAATCGAAAGTTTACCGGAAGGGTTTCATTACATAACGGCGATAACTAAGCCGCAGATAGAGTCGTTGATAAATAAAGGGATACTGCAATTAGGATTGTTCGAAGAAAAGCTCTGCGAGATAAAGGATGATGAGGTTCGATATATTCTGAGGCGCAATCCGGTAAGGGCGGAAGAGATGTCAAAGACCCGTGTATCAAAATTACAGAGTATAGAGAAATACATCGTGAAGAAGAACAGTTATCTGAAGGAACATCCTAAGTCGTCAGTATCGAAGGCCCTGGAAACAACAAGGGAAAGGCTAACGAGATTGAAACTTGATGGGTGGGTGCAGATAAAAGAAGAGGATAGGACGCTAAAGATAGAGAGAGCTGAGGAAGCATTAAAGGAGGCATCATACCTTGATGGTTGTTACGCAATCAAGACTGATCTTGAGGAGAACGAGGCGGATACCAATCTGGTACATGAACGATACAAGGATTTAACGGAAGTGGAGAAGGCGTTTCGGGACTGTAAGACGGTGAATTTGGAGGTTCGTCCGGTGTATGTAAGAAAGGAGGATAGTACACGGGGACATGTGTTTGTGGTAATGCTTGCGTACATGATAATTCGAAGGCTGCGCAGAGCGTGGAAGAATTTTGACTTGACGGTAGAGGAAGGTCTCGCACAATTGACGACCATTTGTTCGATGGAAGTAACAATCAAAGGCCAAAAAGCTAGTTGCCAGAAGATCCCGCGTCCGCGGCAACAATCACATGAATTATTAGAGGCATTACAGATAAAGTTGCCAGAAGTATTGCCAAGCCGGAACATACGGGTAGTCACTAGAAAAAAGCTTGCTGTTCGGCGTAAAAGTCAATAAATATAAGGCTTTTACGGCACTTTTGTTTTTTGACTTGGGGTGAACATCCGATGCAAAGGCTTTACCCTGATTTACTGAAAAAAGATAAAATTGTTTATGGTGAATGTTATTTATTTGAATGGTATGAATGTGAGCCACAGAGATTTCGCAGCTACGCAGCCATTCAAATAGTACGATGCCTTCTGTACTTCTGGCTTCTGTCTTCTGACTTCTGTTAAATTATCGAAAGGAGTGTATTATGTGTAGGATAGTACGCTTGTGGCGTACAGTGATTTTTATTGCTTTGGCTGTAGGGATTTATACAGATATCGGGCATGGAATGGAGGATGCCGTATCGGCTGCCTATGAATGGGATATCGGAGTACACAGCGACCCGGTATTCACGATAAACGGACGCGCCGTAAATGTTCCAGCAGAGCCATGCAGGTCGGGCGAGCGCACCCAACAATCCGGTTCAAACATTTTAAATGACTTGAACGGCTTAAACGCTCTATTCACCCCCGAAGACGTCAGCGGCACATCGGAACCTGGCGAGGCGGTACGCACCTCCGTGCAGGAATCTTACGGTAAATTGCCCCTCTATTTCATACAGAATGACGGGCAGGTGGATGCGCGGGTACAGTATTATGAAAAAGGCAGCGGACAGGGCATGTTCTTTACCAAAAAAGGGATATATCTCTCGCTGACACGCGGCAAAAAAACGGAATCCGTAAATCCTCAATCTGCAATCCCTAGCCCACAGCCGCAGGAGCACATACGGCTATTTCCCCTTGGCGCAAACAAAGACCCCGGGATCGTTGCGGAGGATATGCAGGAATGCAAGATCAATTACTTTGTAGGCAGCCCTGAGAAGTGGCGTACCAATATCCCCACCTTTGGCGCGGTTGTGTACAAAAATATTTACGACGGCGTCGATATGCGGTTTTACGGCAACAACCGTCAGATGGAATATGACGTCATCGTGAAGCCCGGAGTCAGTCCGTCCCGTGTTCAGTTGTGTTATGAAGGGATAGAAGACTTACGCATCAGGGAAGACGGCGACATGGAAATCATCCTTAAAGAAGGCAGCATCATCCATAAAAAACCGTATATTTATCAGATAATCGACGGAGAAAAGAGAGAGATTGAAGGTTCGTTCAGGATACTGAACAGGGTATGTGGTTTGGATGAATCCAGTCCTGCGACGGCCGAATGGACGGGGCGCACCCAACCGGGACATCAGGTGGAGGTGATTCACCGCAAAGACGCAAAGGGTGCAGAGCCTGTACCAAACCTGACCACGCCCAAAGCTCCTCCCCCTAACCCCCTCCAAAGGGGGACAGATCCTCGTCCGGTTCTTGCGCAGTGCCTTGCTTTACCGGGCACCCTCCAACGGGTGGCGGATATATATTTCCCGTTGGTGGGGGTGAAGGCGCTTGCAGAGCCGCAGGATACGCTATTGGTTGAAATATGTCCCCCGCTGGCGGGGGTGAAGGGGGTGGAAGGAACGGATACTTGCGCCACCATAGCTAAGGTTTTAAAGGGTATAAACAACGGGGATCAGGTTACAAACCTGATCCCGCCCGAACCATCCAAGAGTGTACATCCCGAAAGACGCCATCATAAATTCGTCTACGGCTTTACCGTTGCCTCATACGAAAAATCCTCCTCCCTCGTCATAGATCCCATCCTCGAATACTCCACCTACCTGGGGGGGGACGATACTGATCGTGGCTATGGCATCGCCGTGGATAGTTCCGGGTATGCGTATGTTACCGGGTTTACCACATCCGCCAATTTTCCCGTCGTGGGGACATCAACGGCCAAGAAAGCTAATGAAGATGTCTTTGTCACCAAACTTGGCACGGAGACGCCCCTTGCGCTTATCTACTCCACCTATATTGGGGGAAACGGTGCTGATTATGGTATTGGAATCGCAGTGGACGGCTCCGCCTCTGCGTATATCACCGGGTATACCTCATCCAGTAACTTTCCCCGCGCGGGGACATCAACGGCCAAAAAAACCAATTATGATGCCTTTGTTACAAAGCTTGGCGCATCGGGCGACAGCCTCGAATACTCCACCTACATTGGGGGAAGTGGCAGTGATTATGGACAAGGAATTGCCGTGGATAGCTCTGGCGCTGCGTATGTCGTCGGATATACCACATCCACCAATTTTCCCCGTGTGGGGACAACGACAGGCCATGCAGGAGGGACAGACGATGTCTTTGTTACCAAACTTGGCACGGAGACGCCCCTTGCGCTTATCTACTCCACATACATCGGGGGAACCGGTAGTGAACTTGGACGAGGAATAGCCTTAGATGACTCCGGCTCTGCGTATGTCAGCGGGTATACCACATCCGCCAATTTTCCCGTCGTGGGGACAACGACAGGTCATGCAGGGGGGACATACGATGCCTTTGTCACTAAACTTGGCACGGAGACGCCCCTTGCGCTTATCTACTCCACCTATATTGGGGGAGACGGCGATGATCTGGCAATAGGAATCGCGGTAGATGGCTCTGGCTCTGCGTATATCAGCGGGCATACTACATCCGCCAATTTTCCCGTCGTGGGGACAACGACAGGCCATGCAGGAGGGATATACGATGCCTTTGTCACCAAACTTGGCACAGAGACGCCCCTTGCGCTTGTCTATTCCACCTGCATCGGGGGAAGTGGTAATGATTATTGTGGACTAGAAATTGACGTTGATGGTTCCGGCTCTGCGTATATCATCGGGTATACCACATCCACTAATTTTCCCGTTGTGGGAACAACGACAAGCCATGCAGAAGGTACAGAAGACGCCTTTGTTATTAAACTTGGCACGGGGGTGCCCATTTCGATTCTCTACTCTACCTACATTGGTGGAAGTGGTAGTGATGTTGCCCTTGGAATTGCCGTGGATGGTACCGACTCTGCATACATAGCAGGGTATACCGGCTCCAGCAACTTCCCGATCGTGGGGACGTCGACGGCTAAAAAATCTGGTGATGACGCCTTTGTTACCAAGCTCCTCTTCACACCACTGGTGATAACCGGCTCTGCCACCAGTGTAACGACAAGCTCCGTCACGCTCTCTGCAACGGTAAGCACGATAGGGTTGCCTACCACAGCCCTGTTCAGCTATGGCGTCTCAAGCGGCGTGTACACCGGCACGTCAACCACCCAGTCCGTAACCGGTGAAAATACGGCAGTGAGCATCAGCATAAGCGACCTGTCCGCGGCCACAACCTATTATTACCGCAGTGCGGCAAATAGCAGCGCAGGCACCTCAACCGGCAGCGAACAGTCCTTTACCACGTCAAGCTCAGGCGGGGGAGGCGGAGGCGGCGGGGAGCCGAAGGCAGCGACGCTTTCCATCAACTCAACCAATCCGTTAGACAACGCGGTAAATGTACCCGTTGATGCCGCCATATCCGCAACCTTTTCCATGCTCATCAACGGCTCTACGGTGAATACGGATAGTTTTTATGTGACCAATCCTGACGGAAATAAGATAGATGGCTTTGCAAGTACCGATTCCTATGACGTCATATTTACACCCACAGACGCTCTTTCTTACGATACTACCTATACGGCATTCGCCACTACGCAAATCCAGGCGGCAAACTGGGCGGGAACAACAATAGAATCGAACCATTCATGGAGTTTCACCACAGAATCCTCCCCGATAGTACCCACACCGACCCCGGCCGCAGCAGCGGCGTCGCCCACACTCACGGTTTTATTAACGCCGACCCCCACAATCACACCACAGCCCTCGTCAACCCCGACGGTATCGCAGGACGTTATGACACTGAGCAAGGATGTGGCGTATCTCTCCGGTGATACGGTGATTGTCACGGTAGCGGACGGCGACAGAAACACCGATGCAAGGGCAGAGGATATACTCACCACTGCCATAAAGGTTTCGGGCGATAACTATTATATCGGAAGCGACCTCCTGCTGGATTTAAACGAAGACGGCGCTGACAGCGGCACATTTATAGCGACCATAAAGACAGGTACTACCACGAGCGGAGAGGCAAGTGCAACGGCGCGGTCAAATATCGGTACGGTAAAAACCGTGCAGGACGGTGCGATTACGGTGGCGTATAATCCGCCTTCCGCCGTATCAGTCACAAAGAAACTCTCTTTCAGTAATTTTGACGCAACGCTTGCATTCAGCCGTTCTGCATATCTTCTCGGGGAATATGCGGAAATCACCCTCAATAATGCGGAGTCGAACGCAGACCATAAAGAGGCGGAAACGCTTTTAGAAAAAGTTTATGTGCAGACCTCTCGGCTTAATATTGCAGGGGTAAGTATGGCGGAGATGGGCACCGATACGGGTATATTCATGGGTTCAATACAGATAAGCGCCGATTCCACACTCGACTATGAACACATACAGGCGGCAGACGGAGATACCCTGACGGCGAGTTTTTATGACGAGACAACCATTACCGGGTTCCCGCAATTGATGACGGGTACCTGTTCAGTAGTGGCTCTGCCTGTGCCAACGGAGTCCCCCGCCTTCACACCGGCAACACCAGTTCCCTCACCGTCAATTACCCCTGTAGCAACTGTACCCGTTCCTACACCTACACCTACACCTACACCTACACCTACACCTACACCTACACCTTCTTCTTCACCCGCCCCCGGGGTGCCTGGCAATGCGGAGAAAATAGCGGTATCGCCGGACTCACTATTTCTGGAAAAGGGTGAGGAAGGGCAGGTGACGGTAATGGTTACTGATGTGGATGGCTTCGGTATTGAAGGGGTCAAGGTAAAGAGAAAAGTAACCACGAGTAACAATAAAAAAATAAAGGTGAAGCCTTCAAACCAGAATACAGACGCAGAGGGCAAGGCGGTATTTACCATAACAGCAAAGAAGGATAAATGCAACCTGAAGGATAATTGCAATGCAAAGGTGAACTTTAAGGCAAAGGGGGTGAAGGAAAAGGCCGGAGTGACTGTTTGGCTGGTGGAATAGGCGTAAGGCTGTTAACGGTTGATTAGTTGAATCCAGAACCATAACCGGACGTATGTTGGTCAACCCTGACAGGGTTTTTTTTGTGGGTTCAGGCTTGCAAGCCAATGTCATTAAGTTAAGCAAACGGCCGCAAAAGTCCCCCTTAATAAAGGCGGAAAAAGGGTATTGTTTTTGATTAAATAATTCATAGCACCTTAGTTATTTGAAAAATCCAAGGGGACATAAAAAGCAATGTAGCCTCTTTAGGGGCGGTCTGTTTGTAGCGCAATAAAATTCAACAGGTAAATAGCTCCGTAGGAGCGGCCTGTATATGATTGACAGGAAGACAGGCTGCTCCTGATTATAGAGACAGGTTTCAAACCTGTCTCTACGATCTGTTATGGTATCCTATCTACTTAATGACATTGGCTTGCAACCTGAACCCGCAAATGTAGTTTCCAGCGCCAGTACGTTTCCAGGTAGCGGCAAGACACACCTTGCCGCTACCTGTTACTGTTTTTGAGAAAAAAAACGGGTATGTACGCATAAAACGACTTGGAATTGGCAATCAAACGGAAGCGGTCTGTTTGGCACAAGATTCAGGTAACAATCTTCAATCTACAAAAACTTACAAAAAAAGAGGTTTTTGCAGAGCAATACTATAGTCCTTGATTTAAAAGTACATTTCTGATATTTTTTCAATAATGGAACGGCTTTTAAAACAATCTTCTATTTATGACATTCTTCAAAAGGCGGAACAGCAGAAACGTTTAGGATTTGAAGACGGCGTGCGGCTTTTCAAATCGAATGATCTCCTTCATATAGGTCTTGTTGCCAACAGCATCCGGGAGTGGAAGAACGGCAACACGGCATACTATATCATTAACCGCCATATCAATTATTCCAACATTTGCAAGAACCAGTGCAAGTTTTGTGCGTTTAGCAAAAAACAGGAAGACCCCAACGGATATGCCATGGACATGCTGGAAATCATGGACAAGGCCGCTGCTGCTTCGCTGGAGGGAGCAACGGAATTCCACATCGTGGGCGGTTTACACCCTGAACTTCCCTTTGATTTTTATGTCGAAATGCTGAATGCAATTCACGAAAAACATCCTGATATTCACATACAGGCATTTACTGCCGTAGAGATTGAACACCTGTCACAAATAGCAGGGCTTTCCGTAACGGATACCCTGAAAAAACTGAAAGAGGCTGGGCTGGGTTCTCTTCCCGGCGGAGGCGCAGAGGTGTTCTCTCCGCATGTTCGGGAAAAACTCTGTCCGGAAAAGATCAGCGGGGAAAGATGGCTTCAGGTAATGAGAGAAGCCCACAATCTAGGCCTCAGAAGCAATGCCACTATGCTGTATGGCCATGTGGAAACACCGGAAGACAGAATCAATCATCTCATAAAACTTAGGGAATTGCAGGATGAAACAGGCGGGTTTATGTCTTTTATTCCGCTTGCATTCCACCCCAAAAACACTGAATTGTCTTTTTATGCAAACACGACTGCTATGCTTGATCTAAAGGTAATTGCCATCAGCCGTCTGATGCTTGACAATTTTGACCACCTCAAGGCGTTCTGGATCATGCTGGGCATCAAACTTTCCCAGATTTCCCTCAGTTTCGGGGTGGACGATATTGACGGCACCGTGCAGGAGGAAAAGATTACCCATGCCGCGGGAGCTAATACTCCTGAAGCACTTTCCGTAACTGAAATTATTCGATTGATCAGGGAGGCTGGGCGTGAACCTGTTGAAAGGGACACCCTCTACAATCCCGTGACAGGAAAATCCCGGGATGCAGTATTGCAGGGGGTTTGAGTTTCTGAAGCCAATAGTCAGTTGGCAATCCACAGTCTGCAATATTAAATCTGAAATTTGCCGGCTGCCGATTGCCGACTGACTATTGGCACGTATATCACAGTTTTTCTCTCACCTATTTTTGGAGACCGTATTACAAATGACAGCATTTCCCAATCTTTTCAGCCACTTTCGCATTGGTTCCCTGAATATCAGGAATCGTATTGTGATGTCTCCTATGGAGACGCATCTCTGCAATGCGGAAGGTTTTGTCACTAAAGAACTCATCAATTATTACAGAGAACGCGCCCTTGGCGGCGCAGGATATATTACGGTGGAAAACACTGCTGTTGACCCTGCAGGCAGGGTCAATGACGGCATGATGTGCATTTACAATGATACGTTCATTCCTGAATTAAAAAACCTTGTTGATGCCGTTCATGCGGTAGAAGGGAAGATCGTACTTCAGTTAAGCCATGCGGGCAGAGAAGCACTTCCGTATTTTACCGGAACGGGAACAGTTGCCCCTTCGGCTATACCCAGTCCTTTAACAAAGGAAATGCCGAAGGAATTGACCATCGACGAGATTAAAGCGATTATCAATGCCTTTGCCTGCGGTGCGGAACGGGCGTTAAAAGCCGGGTTTGACGGCGTAGAAATTCACATGGCGCACGGGTATCTTGTGAATCAGTTTTTCTCGGCTGAGTCCAATACACGAACGGACGATTATGGAGGCGACACCTCGCGAAGGGCACGGTTCGGGAGAGAAATTGTTGAAGAGATAAGAAAAAAGGTTCCGGCGGATTACCCTGTTATTTGCCGGATCAGCGCGGATGAGTATACCGAAACAGGACTGAAGCTGGAAGAGAGCAAAGAAATTGCAAAGATACTGGAAAGGGCGGGGGCTAGCGCCATTCATGTATCAGCGTGTAATTATGCATCGGCCTTTTTTAACATACCCTGCTATTATCTGGAGGAAGGATGTTTCATTCACCTCGCGGAAGGGATTAAGGCAATTGTAAACATGCCTGTGTTGTCCGTGGGAAGGATTCAGGATCCCGCAATGGCGGAAGAAGTGCTGAAAGAAAACAAGGCAGATCTTATTGTTCTGGGACGTTCGCTTATTGCCGACCCCTGTTGGCCGAATAAGGTAAAAGAAGGAAATCTTGATGATATACAGGTGTGCTTAAGCTGCAACAGATGTATCGAAAGCATCTCGGATAAAAAACTCATTTGTACGGTAAACCCCTATATTGGAAAAGACGAACGCTTTCATTTGCAACAAACCACAAAACCAAAAAAGGTGTTGATTGTCGGTGGAGGCCCTGCGGGTATGTCTGCGGCCATAACACTGGCGGGCAGAGGGCACGACGTCTCGTTGTGGGAAAAAAGCGGCGAACTCGGAGGTAATTTGCGCTATGCTTCCATGCCTCCGAAAAAGGAACCTGTAAAGAAGTATCTCCGGTATATAACAAAACAAGTAGAAAAGAATAATATCCCGGTAGCGCTAAACAAAGAAGCAAACGAGGATAACATTAAACAATTTGCGGCTGACGTAGTAGTCCTTGCGATGGGAGCCAAAGACGTTCCTGTCGAAATAAATGGTATGCAGGAAAACGGCGCATTAACCGTCAAGCAGGCGTTTTCCTCTCCGGACACTATTGGCAATAACGTAGCAATTATCGGTGGCGCCGCAGAAGGATGCGAATTAGCTGACTTTCTTTCTTCGCGGGGAAAGAAGGTTTCCGTTATTGAAATGAGGCGTGTTCTGGGGCTTGGACTGGTTGCACACCCCAGGTTTCATGTATGCGAACGCCTGAGAAAACAAAGGGCCACGCTTATTGTAAATGCGAAAGTGACTGAAATAGGGAGCGATTACATTGTCATAAGCCGCAGGAGGCAGCCTGACGAAAAGATTGAGGGGTTTGACACGATAGTCATTCCCACACTGCATCAGCACAACACGGAGCTTGAACCAATGCTTCAATCCTTCGTTCCTGAAGTATATACCATTGGCGATGCAAAAGAAGGCAGAACAGCCCTTGAGGCAATTGCTGAGGGGGTTGAAATAGGGTTAAAGATATAGCAATAGTACACCCACCCGGAAATCCCATCCAGAAAGGGACTGGGGGCATAGATTTAAAAGTGGAAAACAGTCGGCAATCTGCAATTTGCCGATTGCCGACTTTCGAGGTAAGTTTTTATTAGTGGTTAAATTCTTTTTGGTTGATGTACAGCGATAATTTTTAAAAATGGAATTGACCATCATCGGCTCTGGCACAGGAGCACCTTCAAAAACAAGGGCATATCCGTGTACTTTGATAAAAGTAAAAGACAAACACCTTGTATTTGACACAGGCCCAGGTTCATTACGCCAGTTGCTTCTTGCCGGCGTTACGTATGCGGATGTTGATTATATCTACTATTCGCACTTCCATCCCGACCACTCCCTGGATCTCGTCTCCTTCCTTTTCGCCATGAAATATGATTCTCCTGTGAGGACAAAACCTCTTTACATTACAGGCCCCTGTGGTTTGCACAAGTTCCATCAGGGATTAGTTTCTGTTTATGGCAACACGATTACTCCAAAGACATTTGACCTCCATCTGGAAGAAATAGAGAGGGGCGTACTCACTTATGACGGATGGAAAATTACTGCAGAACCCGTGCGGCATTCATCACAAAGCATCGGTTACAGGATAGAATCTTCTGCGGGCAGGACAATTGCTTATTCCGGAGATACTGATTACTGTGAAGGCATAATTCTTCTGGCAAAAAATACCGATCTGTTCGTTCTCGAATGCTCTTTTCCCGATGATAAAAAAACTGAAGGGCATCTTACTCCCCATCTGTGCGCTCAAATCGCACAAAAAGCGCAATGCAAAAAGCTGATACTCACACATTTCTACCCCGTTTGCAGTGAAGCTATAAAAAATAACGCAAACCTGCTTGCCGAACTCAAAATTATTTATGATGGAGAGATAGTTATTGCAGAAGATTTTGACAGGTTTGAAATATAAAATGACCGCATATTGCAGGGCAAAATAATTTCATATCAAAAAAAACCTTTTCTCCACGAAGAAAACAGCGCCCCCGTATAATAAAGGAAAACCTCCGTGACAACCAACGCAGAAAATTAATTCCGGTTTGGCTGCGGGGTGTTCACATTCGAAGGCGGCAAAACGGGATAAATAATTTCAGGCCGGTCTCCGGTCAGGGTTTTTAGAAATGCGACAATCTTGTTTGTCTCATCCTCGGTAAGTTTTATTCCAAGCTGATATGCTGCCATTACCTGTACCGCTTCTGCCAGTCTCCATGTGCTGGCATCGTGGAAATAGGGGGCAGTGAGTTCAATGTTTCTTAGCAGTGGAACCTTGAATACGTATTTATCTTCAACTGCCTTTGTTACATTATACCGTCCAAGCGTCCCGGTGTCTTTTTCATAGGGCTTTGCGATACCAAACTTTTGAAAGGAACCGCCGCCAACACCAACTCCGTTATGACAAACGATACAACCTTTTTCCTTAAAGAGGGCATACCCTTCTTCCTCTGTTTTGGAAATCCTGTCATACCCCCTTAACCACAAATCAAACCTTGCATTGGGAGTGGTTAACGTTTCTTCAAATGCAGCGATGGCGTCTGCAACAGTATCAATGGTAATGCCCTCCTCACCGTAAACCTCTTTAAACCACTTCACGTATTCCGGTATTGATTGCAGTACCTCTACCGCAAGGTCGTGACTGGAAGCCATTTCCATAGGATTTGCTATGGGACCCTTTGCCTGTTCCTTCAAATCCCTGGCACGCCCGTCCCAGAATTGCGCCAGATTAAATTTTGAGTTCAGTACAGTCGGTGAGTTTATGGATCCCGACATCCATTTGTGTCCGATAGAAGTTGGGAGGTTATCCGCTCCGCCGGTTGAAAGGTTGTGGCAGGAATTGCAGGTAATCCATCCGGATTTGGACAATCGAGGTTCAAAAAATAATCTTTTCCCCAAATCAGTCTTTGCCCTGTTGTTGTCAAAATTAATTGGAATAGGCTTGATAGGTTCTTTTGATCGGTCTGATTTTATATCTCTTCCAAAAGCCATATCAATCAACCCACCGGCAGAAGCAAATGGCAGTATTGCGGCGCTGATAACTACAAAAGACAACAGATAACCCATTACGGCAAATTTAACAATTTTCATATGTCCTCCTTATTTAAATTGTAATGCGAAAGCGGTTTTAAAAAGTACTATTCATTTGTAAGAACGCATACAGGTCACACAATATTTTCCCACACGTTTAATACTATTTATTACAAAATGAATGTCAACAATATTTAGCATAACACGTTGATTTTTTGTCATTCGAATTTCGAATTTTGTTGCACTCAAAGGCTGCGCTATAGATTTTTTGTATCCTCTCCTGTATAATATGCCTCAAAAGAATAGGCATTTTTAAACGGCCCTTTTTGAAAAAGGATTCCTCAATGGCAAATAGAGAAGTTTTGAAAACTGTGCTCGATTCACCCTCTTTACCTACGTTGCCCACCGTTGCATCAAAACTTATCTCGATTACGTCGAACCCGGAAACAAGTATGGCAGAAATAGCTCATTTGATTTCGAAAGACATCGCCATCTCGGCTAAAATATTAAAAATTGCCAATTCTTCCTTTTACAGTTTTTCTAGTAAAATCAGCACAGTTCATCAGGCTGTGTCGAATATCGGAAAAAATGCGATACGAAGCCTCGTCCTCTCTGTTTCATTTCTTACCATCAAAACCAATTACAAAAATGAAGTCTTTGATTACGAAAAACATTGGCAAAAATCACTTTCTGCTGCAGTTGCTGCAAAACTTATTATGGCAGAAATAGATAAAACAGACCCTGAAGAAATATTTATTGCCGCACTCCTGCAGGATATCGGAGGATTAATTCTTGCACGAGCCTTTCCACAACAATATGAACAAACACTGATAGCGCTCACCGATGACAAAAGAGATATCATAGAAATTGAACGGCGAATTATCGGTGCGGACCATGCACTTATTGGGTACGAAGTCACACGAAATTGGGGGTTCCCGGCGGAATTGCTCGTCCCTATACAATTTCATCACAACCCTGAAAGTTACAAAGAAGGCAATAACAAACTCAGAACTGCTACAAATGTAGTTTACTTATCGGGGATGATTACCAATATACTGTTTTCCAATAAGCCGCAGGACTACCATCAGCAGTTTTTAGAAAAATCCGGAAAAATGCTTGGCTTCGATAATACGGTTATTAACAGGATACTCAGAAAGGTACATACGGAAATAGCGGAAGTTGCCAGTTTTTTTGATTTCCAGATACAGAATCCAAAACCCGTCGAGGAAATCCTGCAGGAAGCCAACATTGCGTTAAGCCTTATTAATCTGTCATACGAACAGATGAACAAGGAACTCATTGCCGCCAAGATGGAACTGCAGAAGCTGGCTAATGACCTGGAAGAAAAAAATAAACGGCTAGAAAAACTTGCCAATATAGATGGACTGACTGATGTGTACAACCATCGGTACTTTCAAAATTTTCTTGAAACGGAAATCCGCAGGTCACTGCGCAAGAAAACATCTGTGAGCCTGGTACTCTTTGATGTTGATCACTTTAAAAAATTTAATGATAGCTACGGACATCCGGCGGGCGATTTTATATTAAAAGAATTGTGCAAACTGGTTAAAAAAAACCTCCGTGATTACGATCTTATTGCCCGGTACGGCGGCGAAGAATTCATTCTTGTTTTGGTAGAAACGGCAGCGGAAGATGCCGCAGAGATTACTGAAAAATTACGCGAGGTCATTGCCTCTCATATCTTTATTGATGATATTAACGAATACAAGGTAACAGCAAGTTTTGGAGTGGCAACAATGAGTCCTGCTAAGGATGAATTTAAACAAGGTGATTTTATTGACTTTGCGGACAAGGCCCTATACGAGTCAAAGAAAAAAGGCCGCAACAAAATTACCGCATATACCCATAAAAAGAGGTGGTTTGGGAAGGGTTAGTACAAACCGGTGGGTTGGGGCATACGTGTTAAGTTAAGGAATCAACAATCACCGGTAAATCCTTATGTGTGTTGCATCTGCCATGTCCCCCGCTGGCGGGGGTGCAGGGGGTGGAAGGGACTTCTCCATCGCTTCAAATACCCTTTATTTTGGATACGAATTTTCACCTTCTTACCTGATGTTGAGTCACCAATCATTGCATAGTGAGCTACGGTTTAAAAATACTTATGGATATGCAGATTATGCGCCTACCAAAATTCATGCTTCTGCCAGTCCACCCCCTTGATCCCCCGCCAGCGGGGGACAGTAGCCAGCCACATCTCTAAAAGTTTCATACCATTGTGGGCCACAAGCAGGTACGGATAAACGTAGAGACGACCTGCCATGGTGTTTCTTCAGTCCATGCTACCCCAAAGAATCGCTTAACTTAACACGTATGGGGGTTGGGGGGGTAAGGCGACACGTTTTGCCTCCATTAGAATGGTTTGAAATTCCTGTACGTTAAATTATGCCTTCGGTTACTTTTTCATGTAGAGCGAAGATGTTCTTCGCGCTGAAACAAGTGAGCTTCTCCCCATACGCATCAACCGAACCTTCCTCTCGTTTCCAAGCTCCACAGAATGGGTCAAATGGACAGTGTGGTCTTCGCGGGTTCACTCATTAGAACCTGAACCAAACGTTTTATACTTTCAATCCTGCCTTCTATAAGCAGAACAAATGACAAATGACAAATAAATTCCAAATTCCAAGCAGGGATTTTGTGATTTGGGCAGTGGAATTTTACCGTAGTACATGGCCCCATTATCCGCATAAACTCATGGGTTCAGGCTTCGTCGCGAGCTCTGCCGAACGATTGCAAACCAGAACCCGTCGGGAGTCGTGTAATGTTTACGCTGAATAGTTACATAACTTTCACCTTATTCCCCATCAATAAAGGGGGTAATGGGGTTGTTTCCCTCAACTTATTGAGAAGTTACGATACTATCGAGACTCTCTTGTACAAAGGCATCATCCGGGTTTTGGGACAAATATTGCCTGAGCACGTTTATCGCCTTCTCGGAATCCCTTAAATATTGATAAACAATGGCCAACCATAAATAACCAGTCCTTTGCTTAGGAAGAAGTTTGATTGCGTATTCAGCCGTTTCCTTTGCCTTTTGAAGAAGGCCTTTGTGTAGATACGCCTTTTCCAATTCATCCCAAATTAACGGCAATTCCGTCTGGATTTTCAGGGCATTGTTTAATGCATTTATTCCATCATCGAAATTGTTTCTTGCAAAGTTTATTTTTGAGCGTGAAATGTACAGCGATGTTTCATGATGAGGCAATAGGTCATTTGCCGTATGCGCAGGCGTCTTTCGTTTAGAATCTTCCTCTTGTTTGATAAATTCTTCCGCCTTATCAAGTTGATTCTCTTCTATCAAAAGCGCCGTCAGCGCAATGATAGTGATGCCTATGTGAACCTGGTCGGGAGGGTAACAATCATTTATATTCGTTGGCAATGTATCAAAATATCTGAAATAAGTTTGAATGGCCTTGTTTTTGTCGCCGGCAGATAAGTGTGCAACGGCTTTTTTACGATACATTTCAGGGTGATTTGGCAATCGGCCCAAACCCTTTTCAAGCGTATTCACGGCGCTTTGGCAATCTTTCTTAGCCATGTATAAGTCAGATAAATTTGTATAAATGGATTGAACTACATATTTATCTGCTGTATCGCTGCGCCCTAAATAACGCCATGAGTTTCCCGTCTCTACAATTTTCATGTTGTCCAGTTTATGCATCAGCGCATTGAATTCTTTCTCTGCTTCAACATTGTTGCCTGCACGATATAACGCACATGCGAATTTAAAAGTAATTCCAAACCTGTCTTTCTCGTCCCGCAGATATCGCAGTGCCTGGCGATATGCCTCGCTTGCCTTTTCGTAATCATGTGAATATATTTCGTGAAACATTCCATAATATTTCCAGAGTACGCTGGTATGGGGGTGTTTATCAAGGATGCCGGTGCATAGTGTTGTAACATTCTCAATGCTATCGCCGGATTTTAACCTTAGTCGTATTAAGTGGCTGATTATGTTTACCTTATCATTAAAATCGTAATCATCATTAAATTCTTCCATTAACATTTTTTCATATAATGCCTGACAAAGATTCATACAGGCGGCATCATTTCCGATGGACAGATAATATTCACTCAGCACACTGCCAAAGCAATATTTGAACGCTGGTTTATTTATTAAAGCCTTGTCATAGAACGATATTGTTTCAGACATGGGCTTGTTATTGAACAAGAATTTAAGATAATTAATATGGTACTTTCTGCTTAAATTTTTATTGCCTTCTGTTTCTAACAGCAATCTTTTCAGGCAATCTTCTTTTTCCGCAAGGCATTCCCGGATTTGCCCCTGAGAACCTGTTTCTTTTAAGATTAAAAGTTTAGTGTCAAGCAGCATATCTAATGTAATAAGGTTACATTTTTTTGCGATACCCTTATTGCATATATCAAGTGATTTTTCATAGCTACTTTGCTTTCTGTAAAAAAATGCTAAAGCGAAATCTGATAAGCAGCTCATATCAAGTTCCTGTGCTTTAAGATAACATTTTTCTGCATTATTAATATCGCCGGTAGTTTCATACAAACTACCCAAACCCAAATAACACAGGGGATTCCACGGTTGTAATCCGGCGGCTTTTTTATATTCGGTTATCGCCTCTTCAAATCTGCCAAGGTAGTCTCCAAGAATTTCGCCGCATAACAAGTGCCCAAGCGCAACGTTGGGCCTGAGGTTGGATACTGCCAAACACTCGTCCAGATTTCTTTCTCCTGACAGGCGGTTTTTTGCAAATATTCTTGACAGCATGGCAGGATAAAAATCAGATTCTTTTTCCACGCACATTTCAAACAAACGCAGGCTTTTCTGCTCTCTTTCAGGGATATCGGGTTGTTGGCATATTAACAGGCCTAATATGTAGGCTTCCCTGGAACTCAGGGATTCCAGGTGGTCTGATGAAATACCTCTTTCATAAATTTCAATATTACTGCCTAACGGCCCGGACTGTAATAATTGAATGCATCTGAAATCCGGATTAATTTTTTCGGCATCTTCGAAATCCTTCAATGCGCCTTCTCTATTTTCCCCTGATACCAGATATGCTATCCCCCTTTGAATTAACGCCCACCAGTTTTTATTATCTATCTGCAATACTTCGTCATAGTATTTAATTGCTCTTTCTGTAAGCGTCTCTCTGGCTAATAATGGCCAAGGCAGGGAATTAAGCGCCGCCTGACACAGCAGTACGTCCGCTTCGTCAAGCAGTTGATTAACATAGGCAATCCTGTGAGCTTCACCCTCTTTCTTCCGGTTATGGTGATATAGAGCAAAACATGCGAAGATTAAACACAGAACCAGAAAACCCATAACGGTTTTAACCGGATTTCTGCGTATAGTTTTATAGGTTCTGATTGTAAAAGGAGTTTTTCTTGCAATGACAGGCCTAAAATCTAAGGCATTTCTTATATCATTGGCAAATTCAAGGGCTGAATCGTACCTCTCGCCTGGATTCTTTTTAAGGGTATGCAGCAAAATAGTGCCCAAATCCCTTGAAAGTTTCGGACAGTATTTTCCTGGAGAAGTCGGTTCTTTTGATATGATCTTCGTTAAAACATCATTTATCGAAGCGCCTTCAAATGGGGTATGGAATGTAAGGCACTCATAATAAGCTGCGCCTAATGAATATACATCGCTCCTGCGGTCAACTTTATCCGGGGATTGGATTTGTTCCGGCGACATATAATTCGGAGTTCCAAAAAGTTCGCCGGTAATGGTAATAGACTGATTTGTCTCGCTGTTCGCCAGCCCAAAATCAACTAATTTTGCATTGCCATCTGTGTCAATCAGGATGTTTGACGGCTTAATATCTCTGTGTAAAATTCCCTTGTTGTGTACATGATCCAATGCAGACGCAATATCTATGATTATTTTGCTAATGGTTTGAATATACTCGTCGTCAATTACCGGCCTTCCTTGTTTCGTCTGCGATGTATCAACAGAAGCGGTATTCTTCGACCTGACATAATCAGAAAATAGAGCGCTGGCGTTTGTGTTTTGGTTTGATGAGCGCATGTCTGCAAGCACATTGCCTAATGAATCGCCGTTTACGTATTCCATTGCGAAGTAGAAATATGGCCCGTGCCGCCCGGTTTCATAAATTTGCACAATATTGGGATGGGATATCTTTGCCAGCAGATTTGCCTCTCGTTTAAACCTTTCCAGCGTTTTACTACGAATCCCGCTGACGTCGCTGATAACTTTAAGCGCCACATGCCTGTCCAGCGAGGTTTGCCTGGCGAGAAAGACAGTTCCCATGCCGCCTGAGCCTATTAGCTCAAGTATTTCAAAGTCACCCATCTTTTGGCCAATAAGCTGATGTGCTAAACGGTCGTTTTCATCCTCTCCTGTAAGGGAAGCAAATAAACTGTTGATTTTTTCAAGATTTTCAATCCGTTTCTTGATCTCGTCTGCTATGTCAGGGTACTTTCTCAGGACATCATCTAGCCCTGGATCCTTCCCCTGCAACGTATCATCTATAAATTGTTGGACGATTTGGTCAAGTTGATTCATTTTACAGATCTTAGTACCTTGTCAGTAATTTCTTCGAAGTTTTTGGCAAAATATTTAATGGTGAAATCTGAAATAAATTCATAATTTCAATTCCACCCCCTGCACCCCCGCCAGCGGTGGACATTCTCCCCCCTCGGAGGGGATATGGGGGAGGACTTTGTAATTTATGCTTGTTTGGTTCCGGCTATGCCCGCTTAGGAATTATTATTCTTTATTCTCGTAACACTTTGGTTTTTTTGAAACCGTAGGGGCGAAGCATTTGCTATAACGGGCATACATGCGTTCATGCCCAAACGGGCAAATGCTTCGCCCCTACATCGTGCAGCAAACAATGTTACTATTGGAATTTTTCAAAAAACTAAAGTGCTACCTATTCTCCCCAAAAGCATTATTTAGGGCATTAAGCGCCCTTACTAGCAGCATCCGGGTGGCATCCGGGCTTTTGCCCAATTTTTCACCAGCTTGTTTTTGTGAAAGTCCTTCTGCCTTTGTTAACAGGATTACCTCCCGATATTCCGGCTTTAGTTTTTGCATAGCCTTTTCCAGTTTGTCAAGGTCCTCCTCTTTAGACAATATTTTGCTGGGTGTTGCTGAATCCATTGGTTCATATGTATGTACACTGCTATCATCTTTTAATTGTTTATTGCTGCTTAAAGGCTGTTCCCTTCTATGGTCGCGCACCTGTGCCCTCATCTCACTTATTTTGTCACGTATTCTGTTTTCCGCAATATGTGACAACCATCGTAAAAAATCACCTTCATTTTTATAGGTAAACTGTTTCAAATCACGAAAAGAACTCAATAATGCGTCCTGAACCAGATCCATTGATTGCATCTTACTTCGCAATTCATTGCCCATGCGCATCCTGACGATTCTTAGAATACGCCCGCAGTATATTTCATATAGTTTTTCAATTGCCGGTTGATCACCAGACTTTGCAAGCATAACCAAATGAAGTGTTTGTGGATTAACGGATTCAGGCATGTTTTCATAATCTCCATAAATAAAGCCAGTTATAGCCGCAATAATATTTATTTTTCTAAAAAAGTCAATTAACTTCGTTCGGTTTTACAAATTTTTCCGCTATTAAGAGTAGGAGCATAAAAATTGTAGTTGTCAAAAAAACCTTTTTGAAAGGAGGTATTAAATCGTTTAACGAATTATTTAGCCAGTAAGAAGGACAAGTAATATTAAAAATATTTTAAACATAAATTTAAAAGGAGTAATAAAAATGAAAAAAACAATCGCAATTTCACTTATTGTAGCAAGTGTGTTTATAGCCGCACTGACTTCTAAAGCAGATGATTACGTTCATGGATATTATAGAAACAATGGAACCTATGTTAAACCACATTATAGGTCAAACCCTGATAGAAATTTTTATAACAACTGGAGTACATACCCGAATATCAACCCATACTCAGGAACAAGAGGCACAAGAAGAACTACAAATTATCAAATAAGTAATTCATTTTCTACGCCAAAGTATTCTTATTCCTCAGGGAGACAATATTCATCCTCAAACTCTTTCGGTAATTTTTTTGGAGGAAGATAAATTAATTATTTCACGACTTGTTCCCAAACTCTTGTTTGGGAACAAGCAGTCAACCTGTCACTACAGTATTGAAAGCCGCCTAAAGCTTAATTTTAAAAGGAAGGAGTAAATATGAAAAAGTTGTTATTTGTATTGCCATATTTGTTTGCCTGTAGCGTTGCCTTTGGATATGACTACGTAGATGTATCTGGTAAGGTAAAAAATATGGAAGGAATGGAACTTGAGGATGTTGTTATAAGACTCGACAACGATTCAGACCATTACAGGGCAACGACCGACTGGAACGGCGATTTTGAACTATATGACGTTGCAGTAAACACTTATACTGCTACATTTGAGAAACAAGGATATATAACATCCACGCAAGAAATAACAATCAATGGCGATAGTTATGAAATGAATATCGGAAGTTTTTATTTAGAAAAAGATATTGCATCTGGCATGGCTGGCGCATGGGAAGGATATCTGAAAACTTGTATATGGGATTTAGATGTATCAATAACCATAACACAAACCGACGAAACTATATCGGGAACGATATTGGCAAATGGCCGCCCGTTTGGGAAATTAACGGGAACGATATCCGGCGATGATATAGAATTTGAAATTGAGAAATCAGCGCCATGCAGGGGATTTATCGAAGGAAATGGATTTGTTACAGAAGAAAAAATTATACTGGTATTTACTGATGGCAGGGATTGCCAGGGCGAACAAAACGTTGGAAATTGTGAATTTGTGAATTGTGGAAAGCGGAGTAAATGGAAATTAAGATTAATATAGAAAGGAAGGGTAATATGAAAAGGGGAATATTGTTATTTATTGTGTCTTTGGTGTGTATTGTTTTTACGGTAAAAAGTGATGCATACGCCTTAGTAAGTGATGGTTTAGAGGGAACATGGAAGGGTTATTATTCATCGAGTATACTTTCCAGCACAAGTGTAACTGTAAAGCTGAAGAAAAAGAGCAGCACAAAATACAGCGGTACTTATAAGGCAGGAAATGGCGCAAAGGGAAAGATTATCTTGAAAATAAAGGACACCGGCAAGCAGAGGATAAAAATGAAATCAACCACATCAGGTTGTTCCGGCTCTTACAGAGGCAATATAACAAACAATGATGGGTCATATATAGAATTCGATTTTACCGGCAACGATTGCTCAGGGTCGCACAAAAACGGAGAGGGGTATGTGGAAAAACAATAGAGATTGTCAGGACGGGCAAAGCTTATGGAATTGGGAGTTGTGGAGAGAGAACTCAGTATCCAGAAGTGCAGAAGTGACATCCTGAGTCTCCTGGCAATCTCCGTTCACAGAAATAGCGCCTTCAATTATGTATGGTGCACAAGAGATGAACACGGACATAATGGCAATGAGTAGTGATTGAGTTTTCTTAAAGTATCGTGCATCAAAAGGCTGATTATTGAGGATGAGGGGCACACCTAATCAGGCTGTCCGCGAAACATACAAAAGTAACCTCTTGCGGAGCATCAAGGAAAATGTAATAATCCCAACTCCTTACCGATAATATGCAAAATGATGGATTCTCCATGTGAAATTATCTGTTTTTTTTGAAGAGTAGGCAATAGTAAAAAAGCAATGAGGGAATTTAATACGATGTTAGCTATAAACTTAACAATTACTGGTTAGGCGAAAAGTTATGGGGACTAGCGTGAGTTTATCACGAAATAAGGTGTAAGACAAAGACATCAAGTTGCAATCCAATGATTTGTATCGGGTTGCGACTTTTTTTGTCTAAAAAATTATGTATACACTGAATAATACTATATTTATATTGCATTATATGCCTGTATATACTATTATACACGGAGTATTAATCTATTACGTATACACTAACAACTAATAGCCATGGCTACCATTCAATCTAAAAACTCCAGAGGTTATAAATATTGGTATATTGTCGAATCGCGGCGCGTTAACGGCAAGCCCAGGCCCATCGTCCTGGCCTATCTTGGCAAGGCAGACGATTTATTAAAACAACTGCAAGGTCTTACCGAAAAATTACGGCTCAAATCTTATTCACATGGCGCGGTAGCCGCATTGCTAAGTGTGGCCAATGCCCTGGACGTCCCTTCCGTGATTAATAAATATATAAAGTCGCCACGGCAGTATTGTGCTAAAAAACCTGTTCGAAATAATCTGACCGCCGGAAGTACCCTCTTGTTGGGTGCCGTGGGGAGAGTGTGTGTGCCTACCAGCAAAAGAGGATGGTGGGATTGGGCAAAGACGACTACTGCCGAATACTTACTCAGACACAGCTTGAGTAAAATAGACAGTCAGCATTTCTGGGATTTGATGGATGCACTTCCTGAAGAATCCATTGCAGAAATCGAGCGCGAATTAATTGAAAAGACATTTAAAACATACAACCTTCAAAGCGACACACTGTTTTTTGATACAACCAATTTTTTCACGTATATCGACACAACTAATCTGCGATGCACTATTGCCCGGCGGGGGAAAAACAAACAAAAGCGATACGATCTCAGGCAGGTCGGGTTGGCGATGGTCGTTACACGTAACGACATGATACCGTTGTTTCACCATACCTATCAGGGGAACATGGCGGATGCAAAGGTGTTCAGCGCGGTTCTTGAGACGATAAAAGACAGGATGACCGGATTAGGTTTCGACAGCAAAAAGCACACTATTGTTTTTGATCGTGGAAACAATTCCATGGACAATATGGCTATTGTAGAGAGATTGGCATTGCATTACGTTGGAGCGCTTACACCGTATCATCACAAGCAGTTGGTAGGGGATGCCATGTGTAATTTCAGGGAATATGACGTTGACGGCAGTAAGATACAGGTGTACCATGACAAACGGGTTATTTGGGGGCAGGAAAGAACCGTTGTCGTATTTATTTCCGAGAAATTAAAGGTTGGGCAATTAAGGGGAATGTCTCAGTCTCTGGAAAAGGCAGAACATCAGTTAAAGCTCTTACAGCAGCATCTGTGTAATCCAAAGGGAAAGATGCGGGACAAAGAGGGTCTGGAGGATACGATAAGAAGTGTAGTGAAATGTCAATTTGCGAAGGATGTTATCGATTGGTCGTTAAAAGAGGTATCTGAAGGCAAGTTTCAATTGAATTTTTCAATCGACCAGAAAAAGCTCGAAGAAATAGAAGGGGAACTGGGGTTCAGGATTCTTATGACAGACCATCACGATTGGGATACCGCGGACATTATAAAAGCCTACTATGGGCAATCAAAAATTGAACATGCCTTTAGAAATCTCAAGAACCCCTATCACCTTGCTTTAAAACCGCAATTTCACTGGACGGATCAGAAAATCAGGGTGCATTTTTTTATTTGCGTCCTCGGATACCTAATGGCGGCGATTGTGTGGTATCAGGCAAAAGCGCACGCACAATTTAGTGGAACGTTAGATACCCTGTTAGACACCCTTAATAATATAAGGCTTTCTGCTATGCTTGAAGAAACAAAGGCCAGAGGGAGAGTTAAGGCTACCTACAAATTGGAAGAAATGTCCGACAAGGAATCTCTGTTGATGAATGCGTTAGGCATTATGGATTTCCACAAACATCGGCTGAAACTTCAAGGACTCAGTGTATACAATTGATGTTGTGCTTAACGCATTGACTGTATTTATGTTACGTTGCTTCATGCCTTATTTTGTGATAAACTCACGCTAGGGAACTCTTAAACGATCAACAGGCAGATAGCCATAGGGTGCAGAAAGCCGTTAGGCTTCTCGACTATTTGACACGACTTGCTTTACTTCGCGCGAAGCTGATCAGCGACATTGCCGAATACGAGAATGTCCTTTGGGTATCAAACGTTCCACATGAGCGGGGGTGCTTTACGCAGGCATGGGGGAGCGATGAGGAACATGAGATGGATGAATGGCTGGAAGTGCAAAACCGGCGCGAGCCAGAATTGCATGCCATTCCCATTCAATGCAGAGACTGGCTTAACCAGTCGGCGCTCTGCAATAAGAGTGATTTGCCGGAACTCCTCCCGGAAATCACCCAACAAGTCCAAAATCCCGACTGGCGCGAAGGATCGCATCAGCCGGAAACCATGCCACGCACCGAACGCCTTGGCGAACATCCCGAAGTTCTGCGGGCATGGGAACGTTATGTTGAAGACAAGTGGCTACCATGGACGGAAGATCACAATGCGTGGGAAAAAATCCACCGTGTCTATTCCGAGCTTTTTGCCATTCATCAAGAGCAACTCAGGCTTGGCGAGGAATACGAACTCGTACTTGGGTTGGGTCTGCTTACATGGCAGACGCCCACTGGGCAGCGCGTCAGACGTCACTTGGTTGTCGCGGATGCCATTTTGGAGTTTGAAGCTCATCTGGGTAAATTCACCGTTCGGCCTCATACCGAAGGGGCAAAACTCCGGCCAGAATTCGACATGTTGGATGTAGAGGAACAACCGCCGCGCGCCGAAGAAACTGCGAAGTCTTCGTTGGCAGGAGAAGAAGACGATCCATGGGAAAAAGGGGGCATTGAAAGCGTGCTTAAGGCGTTGGTGCATTCGATCGACTCCCAAGGTGAGTATGACGACTCCTTGGCGGCGAAAAGCATCCGTGCATCAGCGAAGCCAATTGTCGAATATGCTCCCGCTTTGATCCTACGAAAGCGCTCCGCAAAGGGTCTTACCGAAACCTTGAAACGGATCAAGGGGCGGATCGAAAATGCCGAAGGTATCCCTGACTTATTCGCGGACCTTGCCGAGATTTCCAACAAGAATGACTACGAAACGGGCGATGGTTTAGAAGAATCAAGCAGCGCATTCGATGGAGAAGTTTTCTTCCCAAAGCCATCGAACGAAGATCAACGACGTATCGTTGACAAGATTCGTGCGGAAAATGGCGTTCTTGTGCAGGGGCCTCCCGGTACGGGAAAATCTCATACTATCGCGAATCTCATTTGCCATTTGCTCGCCACTGGCCAGCGAACGCTTATCACCGCCAAGACGCCGCGTGCTCTTCAGGTACTTGAAGGACTTATCCCGAAAGAATTACGCCCTCTCTGCATCAACTTGCTTGGCAGCGGTCTTGAGGAGCGGCGATCTTTGGAATCCAGCGTCGGCGGCATACTTCGCAAGAATGATGAATGGAAAGAGGATCGGGCTAAACATGAGCGCACGGAACTAGAAGATCGACTCCAACGCCTCCGGCAGGAGAAAGCCAAGGTTAATCGACGGCTCCGCGATATCAGGGAATCCGAAACCCAATCCCAATCCATTGCGGACGGAACATATCGAGGTACGGCAGCCCGAATAGCGGAGGCCGTCAACCGTGACAGAAGCGTTTACGAATGGTTCGCGGACACCATCCCCTTGGACAAGACCTGTCAGTTATCCGCCAGCGATTTGCGTGATTTTCTTGAGGACATTCGTTATTTTGCACCAGAAAAGCGTCAAGAATTGAGCCTTGAATGGCCAAATGCCTTGCCTTCCACAGAACAGTTGGCCAATCTTGCTGAGAACGAGGTGAAAGCGACTGAGGACGAAAGCAACTCGGTAATCGGGGCAGATGAACGTATCGCCGATCTGATATCAAAGGGCAATTTCGCGACCATCGAAACGATTCGTGACGCTTTCTCCAATTTTCGCGACGCACGAAGAAGGATGATGGCGTCGCCCCATTCATGGATGGCAGATGCATTACGCGATATCTTGGGAGGTAATTCATCCTTGTGGCGCGAGCTTTTCCGTATCACGGGAGATGCTATTGCATCAGTCGAAACTGTAGTCACAATCGCTGACAATACAAGTATTGTTTTCCCAGACAATACCAATATCAGTACGCTACGAGAAGATGCCAGAAAACTGAAAGAGCACATGGAGGGTGGAGGGAAGCTGGGTTGGGGCCCATTTCGGCCCAAAGAGGTCAAAGAGCGCCTCCATGTAATCAAGACTGTGCGTATTGGAGGACGGTCTTGTTCCGCTGTCGAACATTTTTCAAATCTTTCCGATGCATTGCATGTCCGGATCGAGTGTGAGAAGGCGTGGGGGTTCTGGGCATAAGCGCTAACTTGTTTTAGGTATGCTCGAAGTATTTTGATATCTGTGTTTTTCGGATTCTTGTATTTTCTGCTAAAGAACAAGCAATGTCATTCCAGCACTTAAGAACTTCCTGTAATGATAACGCTGGTTCTATAGCCCGTTTTACTTGATTAAGCATAAAAGCAAATTCACGCCATTTGCTTTTAGTCTTCTTGCTTGACAATGAAGTATCCCCAGGGGGAAAAAGACGTAGCAAAATCTATTAGTTTTTCTGTCAAAAGAGCAACGAATAGTTTGCCATAAAGCCAAGCTTTTGAGCTATCATCATCGTATTTAGGTAAGTGTCCAAATTGTGCTATTTGTTTAAATCTTTTAAAGACCAGTTCAATTTGCCATCGAACTCGATACCATTCTAAGATATCAAAAGCGGTAAATTGATTTTCAGGAAACGTTGTGAATACTATTACGTACTTGGCATAAATAAGGGTCTCCGGTTTTAGTTCAATGCCCTTTTTGCTTGCATGTCTTTTAAGTTTTTTATGAGCTATTTTAATGGCTTCTTCTGTTTTGCGTATTATACAAAGACGACCTTTGACATATTCAGTATTATCAACGTTTGGAATAAAAACGTTCCATGATTTTATAGCAAGGGGTCTTTTTAAATATTGGATTTCTTTCAATAAAGGAAAGGGTTTCTTTTCTTCGCCGAATATCCGTAGAGATTGCGAATTAACTCTAACGCTAAGATAAGCGCCTTTCCTTGTTGCATGATGAATTCCTTGGCCAGTACAGTAACCTCTGTCAGCTATAATATAATCATCTTTTTTCATCGGAAACTGCCGAAAAGATTCTCCTGTGCCTTCTCCTTCAGTTCCCGTAAGTTTAAAGAAATCGCAAGATAATGAAGGAACCTCAATACTATAATGAATGCGCCAAAGACTTCCTGTTTTCCCAGGTTCCTTTACTGTTGTTGCATCAAATAAGCGAAGATGAAAATTATTCCGTTTATTAATTTGGAGGCCACGCTCACGGAATAAAGATAAACATAATTTATATAGCCATTCTTTGCTCTTTTTTAATCGCTTTAATAAGGCAACATCGGATAAATCTGCTAAGTTAGCACGCTTGGCTAGAACTACTGTTTCACGCAATGAATAGCCACATCCTAAATGAATTAATAATGTTCGAAGAAGCTTTTCTTCAGATTTATCCTTGCGCAAGCCTTTTAAAGCATTTGTATCAAC
Organism: Candidatus Kuenenia stuttgartiensis; assembly: GCF_900232105.1. NCBI lineage: Bacteria > Pseudomonadati > Planctomycetota > Candidatus Brocadiia > Candidatus Brocadiales > Candidatus Brocadiaceae > Candidatus Kuenenia > Candidatus Kuenenia stuttgartensis. The sequence continues at coordinate 1,797,578 of NZ_LT934425.1, read as the reverse complement.
GGCTAAACTTTTCCAATCGTTTGGGAAGAAAGTTCTTAGAAGATCCCAATCTTCTCTCATCATGGCTTTATCCTCCTATAGAGTGATTAGCGGGATAATTAACATAAAAATACCATGATGAATAAAATTTGTCAATAAAACAAGTTAGCGCTTATGGGGGTTCTGGGTGGGGCGAACCGATAAGATTCAAGGCCCTTATGCTCTACAATTGACTGCGCTCAAATCACTGTGTGACGCTCTTGAAAATGCCTTGTCGCTTGAAACGCTCATTGGAGAATGCCGTGGGATCATACGCCAGTTTCAGGCTATAAGCGAACCCTTTTGGGCTGACGAATCTCAGGTTGAAAGGATAATCGCGTCATGCGGCCTTGCGCATATCCGTCTCCGCAAGCGGCTTGTAGCTGAAGAAATACAAAGCATTGAGGCTCCGGTATCGTACGTTGCCGCCATGGGCAACGCACATCCGGTAACGAACGAATTGCTACACGCGATTCGTGACCGCAATGTAGATGGATTCGCGAATGCCGCGAGCAAGATTCAGGAATTGGAAAAGGAGCGTCAGCGCCTTCAGAAGATGGATGAATACCTCTCGGAAATGAGCCACCGACTCCCACGTCTCACGGATGAATTGATGCGAACCTGTGACGAGCCATATTGGGATGAGCGACTTCAACAAATTGGAAACGCTTGGCATTGGGCGCAGGCGCAATATTGGATTGAGGAATACATACGGCAGGAGGACATCCCTGCCCTCGCCAAGCACGCCAAACAGATCGAGGACGAGATCAACGCCATTATAGCTAAACTCGCCTCGCTCCATGCCTGGTCATTTTGCTTTTCCCGACTCAATAGCAATCATCGACGCCATATGGAAGCCTGGCAGCAGTCTATGAGGCGGCTTGGTAAAGGCACAGGAAAACACGCGCCACGCCACAGGCGTGAAGCTCAACAGCACCTCAATGAGTGCCGTGAGGCGGTTCCGGCATGGGTTATGCCTCTCCACCGAGTTTGGGACACGGTGGATCCCATACCTGGTATGTTTGATGTCATTATCATAGATGAGGCATCGCAATGTGGAGTAGAGGCACTTCCTCTATTTTATCTAGGCAAGAAGGTATTAATTGTTGGCGATGATAAGCAGATCAGCCCGGCTGCTGTAGGCTTGCCTCGAGATGCCGTGCATCGTTTGATGGAGGAATTCCTACATGATTTCCAATTTAAGTCGTCATTCGATGTCGAAAGCAGCCTGTTTGATCACGGTAAACTTCGCTATGGAACGCAACGAATTACCCTACGCGAGCACTTCCGCTGCATGCCGGAGATTATTCGTTTCAGCAATGACCTTTGCTATTCAGATACGCCGTTGATTCCCTTGAGGCAATATGGGCCTAACCGATTAGCTCCCCTTGAACTTGTTTTTGTAAATGGAGGGTATCGCGAAGGTTCATACAACCGGACGATCAATCGCCCTGAGGCCGAAGCCATCGTTAAAAAGATCGTCGAACTGTGTGGCGACACCAGGTATGACGACAAGTCGATGGGTGTGGTTGTGCTTCAGGGCGAAGCACAGGCGGCTTTGATTGAGAACCAATTGCTTGAACAGTTGGGCGCCGAGGAAATGGAGCAGCGGCATTTGGTCTGCGGTAATCCATACAGTTTTCAGGGTGATGAGCGAGACATTATGTTGCTATCGCTTGTTGCGGCCAACAATGAAAGAATTGGCCCTCTAACGAAGGCTTCGGACGAACGGCGGTTCAATGTTGCCGCCAGCCGTGCCCGCGACCAGATGATTTTGTTCCACTCTGTCACTTGTGACGAACTCAGCGCCTCCTGTCTTCGTCGACGACTCCTTAGTTTCTTCGAGAACACGAAACCACAACAGATTGCAGGAATTGAGCGTAATGAGCTTGAGCGGCGCACCTTTCAAGATAATCGACGAGTTGTAAATCCCCCCGCGCCATTTGAAAGTTGGTTTGAGATTGATGTTGCATCGGATGTTCACCCCTGCCAAAACGCATAAGTGCTTAATACATAGTTTGTTAAGGCTGTATTTTTAATAAATATGTAGTCACTAATATATTGTTATTATCCGACAATATACTTGACGGATAATGGTTGTTATCTGTACAATGGTGGACATGCATATTGTAGAGAACAAGTCAAAATCCGGTAAAAAAATCTATCGATCTACCCTTCTGCGGGAATCGTACCGTGAGGATGGGAAGGTCAAGAAACGCACCATTGCGAATCTGTCGAATTGCACTCCCCTGGAGATTGAAGCGATAAGACTTGCACTCGCACATAAAGACGATCTCTGTGCATTGGGCGCATTGTCAGAATCGGTGAAACTCCATGAGGGTTTGTCTGTGGGAGCAGCGTGGAGCGTGTACCAAGTGGCAAAGGAATTAGGGATAGAAGAGGCATTGGGAAAGGACTTTGAAGGAAAGCTGGCGCTTTGGCAAGTAATGGCAAGGGTAATAGGCCAGGGGTCAAGACTGTCTGCAGTAAGGCTGGCGCAGATACATGCTGCGGGTGACGTCCTGGATATGAAGCGTGGGTTTGACGAGAACAATCTGTACGATAATTTGTCATGGTTGTCAGAGAATCAGGCAAAGATAGAGCGAAAGCTGTTTGAGTTAAGACGAGGAGGCAATAAGCCGAAGTTGTTTTTGTATGACGTGACGAGCAGTTATTTAGAGGGGAAGTCGAATCATTTTGGTGAGTACGGGTATAATCGTGACGGCAAAAAGAGGAAAAAACAGATAGTGATCGGTATGCTTTGTGATGAATCCGGGGAGCCGGTATCAACAGAAGTATTTAGGGGCAACACCCAGGATCCGAAGACCTTTGAATCTCAGGTAAAGAAGGTATTAGAGCGGTTTGGATGCAAAGATGTAACGATTGTAGGAGATCGTGGGATGATCAAGACGGTGCAAATCGAAAGTTTACCGGAAGGGTTTCATTACATAACGGCGATAACCAAGCCGCAGATAGAGTCGTTGATAAATAAAGGGATACTGCAATTAGGATTGTTCGAAGAAAAGCTCTGCGAGATAAAGGATGATGAGGTTCGATATATTCTGAGGCGCAATCCGGTAAGGGCGGAAGAGATGTCAAAGACCCGTGTATCAAAATTACAGAGTATAGAGAAATACATCGCGAAGAAGAACAGTTATCTGAAGGAACATCCTAAGTCGTCAGTATCGAAGGCACTGGAAACAACAAGGGAAAGGCTAACGAGATTGAAACTTGATGGGTGGGTGCAGATAAAAGAAGAGGATAGGACGCTAAAGATAGAGAGAGATGAGGAAGCATTAAAGGAGGCATCATACCTTGATGGTTGTTACGCAATCAAGACTGATCTTGAGGAGAACGAGGCGGATACCAATCTGGTACATGAACGATACAAGGATTTAACGGAAGTGGAGAAGGCGTTTCGGGACTGTAAGACGGTGAATTTGGAGGTTCGTCCGGTGTATGTAAGAAAGGAGGATAGTACACGGGGACATGTGTTTGTGGTAATGCTTGCGTACATGATAATTCGAAGGCTGCGCAGAGCGTGGAAGAATTTTGACTTGACGGTAGAGGAAGGTCTCGCACAATTGACGACCATTTGTTCGATGGAAGTAACAATCAAAGGCCAAAAAGCTAGTTGCCAGAAGATCCCGCGTCCGCGGCAACAATCACATGAATTATTAGAGGCATTACAGATAAAGTTGCCAGAAGTATTGCCAAGCCGGAACATACGGGTAGTCACTAGAAAAAAGCTTGCTGTTCGGCGTAAAAGTCAATAAATATAAGGCTTTTACGGCACTTTTGTTTTTTGACTTGGGGTGAACATCCGTTGCATTGGAGTTGGCGAGGCGGGGTTTCAACGTCATTCCGCAGTATGAAATCGCTGGCAAGCGAATCGATATTGTTATAGAAGGAGGCAACGCGCGCCTGGCAGTCGAGTGTGACGGTGACCATTGGCATGGCCCCAACCGATACGAAGAGGATATGCAACGCCAGCTGCAATTAAAGCGGTGCGGCTGGGAGTTCTTCCGCGTCAGAGAATCGGCCTTCTACTCTAACAAAGATGACGCGCTAAAAGGGCTTTGGCGTGCGCTGGAGGAACGAGAGATTTTCCCCAAGTCATGAAGCGCGAATACAAGGAGAGCATGGGGTCACATCTTGATTAGTGATTATGTGTTTGGATAATTAGGGGGCACTTCCCATATTGCTTGCGTGATCATGTTTGGGAAAATAAGGGAAGTGTCCCTATATTTAAAAACCAAAGCATTCGTAGCGATGTCATTTGATAAGACCTTGCTCCCCGTCTACGAGAATGCAATAGCACCGGACATTGAAGCCATGGGTTATCGGCCATATCGGGTGGACTCGTAGCCGCATCTTGAACGAATTGATGCGAAAACCAGTGCCGCGATACGAAACTCTGGATTTATTGTAGCGGATGTAACGCAGCAAAAGCCTGGAGTCTATTATGAGGCAGGTTTTGCATACGGCTTAGGGCTGCCTGTCATCTGGTGTGTCCGACATGATGACTCGCAGAATATCAATTTCGATACAAGGTAATACAATCACATCGTATGGGAAAATGAACCGGAATTGAGAGAAAAGCTGGAAGATTTCATCCTCGCAACCATTGGAAAGAAAGTGACTTCACCATTAGGTCAACAGGATGCTCCTTACGGCGCGCCCGTTACCCAAGCCGTTAAATAATAAAAATTGCAATAAATACATTGGTTAAAATGTTACAAGAGAAAGACGAATTACCCAATATAAAAGGGGTAGTTGCAGAGTGGAAGGAGTTAATGGAAAATGCTTGCCCGCCACCTGGAAACTTTGAAAGCCAATTTTCATGGCTTAAACAAAAAGACATTTATTCTTCTCAATTATTAAAAATTGAAAAAACAATTGTATCTTATTTTGAAAGTTTGCACTTACCTGATTATCCAACGATATATGATTATCTTGTATTAGGACTTCGTTCAAAAGACATTATTGCCACATTTAATTGGGATCCATTCCTAATCCAAGCTTATAGAAGAAATAAAGATGTAGCAAAGTTACCTGATATACGTTTTTTACATGGTTGTGTAGCTTTTGCAACATGCAATGAGCATGATATTTTAGGTGTACCATCTGAGATATGCACAATATGTAATACAACATTAAAACAAAGCAAACTATTTTATCCTGTTGAAAATAAAGATTATACTAATGATAATTTAATAAAAAGAGATTGGGAAAAGGTTACAGAAAAATTAAAAGAAGCATTTCAAATAACCATATTTGGTTATTCTGGACCAGCCACAGATTTTAATGCTCGTCAGCTTTTACTTGAAAATTGGAATCCTACACCAACAAATAATTTCAAACAGTTTTGTCATGCGGAAATTATTGATATAAAAAAACAAGAGGAAATTGTTAAATGTTGGAAAAATTATTTCCCTCTTGGGCATAGTATTATTAATTCAGATTTTTGGAAATCATCTATAGCTATCTGGCCAAGAAGGACTTTTGAATGGAAGTATTCTGTTTCTATTGAAGGTAAGTTCTTAAGAAATGGAGAGCATTATAAAACGGACTCATTGAAAGACCTTCAAGACTGGTTTTCAAAACTTTATTATTAGGAAAATTTGATATCTAACAAATTGTTCAAGAGGGATTTTGGTTGCGCTGGCGCTCCACCAAAACCCCATAATTTAAAGTTAGGAGTCTTTGTGATCACGAAGAAAATTAACAAGGAAATGGAAGAAAAATTGCTCAAAATAATTTATGAGCGATATGCCGTAATTTGAAAACTTTTATATGTGGATCGTAAATAGGAGACATAATAAGTGTCCGATCCAAGGGAATGGGGGTTCGTAGCGGATATGAACTGTAGCGGCTCAACCACAATTAGTGACGTGTGGTTGTGGTTTAAGTGGCTTTGTTTTTATCCTGGAGATTACTTATTGTACTATTTAATTCATAGTAGGCCAGAATTCGCTGCTTTCCTTGAGATCACGTGCAATAATTACGGTGGAGTATTTTCAGGTATCGTTGTCTTTGTGATTATTATGGCGATTAGATATCCGATTGATAGATACACCAATTATCACAAAAAACAAATTACTGAAAATCAAAATGTAGACTGCTATTATTGCAAAGAGAAAATTAAACAAAATGCAAAGATATGCTTTCACTGTGGGCACTATCAGAAAAAGCGTATCCAGTGGTTTAACCAGTATATTAATCATGTTGCGACGTTCATTTCTATTTTTCTTTTAGTTGTTGCTTATTGGCAATATAATGAAGCAAAAAAAGAGCGTGAAGATGCGAAAAAGGCTTTAGAACATGCCTAACAAGCCGAGAAAAAAATTTCCGATGCCAGCAAAGCTATAGCAAAAGTCCTTCTTGCCCAAAGCACGCTAGAGGCTAGTCTTGATAGCTTTGATGTATTAAAGTTTTTTCCAAAAATTATGCAAAATGAGGCAAAATCGTTGCTCGATACTATTGAAGTTACTCCCGAAGAACGGCAAAAAATTTATGAATCAAGCAACCTCTTAAAAATATGGCAACAAACTATTGATCCAGTAAGAAAAGAAGAACTGGAAAAGGAAATAGAACAGTTACTCAACCAATAAAGAGGAAAAAGGTTGCTTTCCCCATATTCATAAATGTTTTAGTACGGCAAAGAGACGTGTCATTGTTGTGGATTTCAGTTATTTTGAGATAGTTTTGGATGGCAGAATACCAAATCAAAGTAACTGCGGTAGGAATTAGAATCAACGACTATTGCCATGACTACTCGATAAATATGATAGATTAATAAAACTCAACGAGGAGAATAAAAGATATGAAAATAAAAGTTATACTGGAGCAAGGAGAAGATGGTTACTTTGCTGCATATTGTCCATCGTTAAAAAGCTGTTGGAGTCAGGGAAGGACAGAAGATGAGGCATTGCAGAATATTCGGGAAGCAATAGAATTATATTTAGAACCTGACGAGGACTTAACAGAAAACAGTAAACACAAAGTTTATGAAGTGGCGATATGAAACTCCAGATATTATCAGGACGAGAGGTTTTGGCAGCTTTAAAACGGATGGAATTTAAAGAAATTAATCGAAAAGGCAGCCATGAGGTAATTCTGGGGACACCATACTTAATTATTGATTATTGATTCTGTGTTGAAAGATGGTTAAGCTTTCGCTGTGTCAGGATTTTGGACGGTGGAATTCTGATTGCAGATGGTTTTAATTCTGAAGGTGTATAAAGAAAAAGAAAGGAAAAATTGCATGGCATTAACCAGGAAAAAATCAAAAAAGCAGACAGTTACATTTCCACTGAGTGTTTTTGAAACCGCTGATACAAAAGAAGACCTTGAAGACTGGCTTTTATCACAAAATCCTGAGTTTATAAAAAACATGCGCAAAGCAAGACAGGATGATATGCAGGTAAAAGGAAAAGACTGGCAATCCCTCTGGGAAGAACTCTGTATAAAATAACGTTTTTACCCGATGCCGAGGAATATTGACATCGGAAGCTCTGATAAGGGTCATGTGTTGGTAGTGGTTTATACTGAGCGAAGTTCAAATATTCGTATTATCAGTTGTCGCAAGGCAAGTCAGTCGGAGCTGTCACTTTATGAAGAAGGAGGTAAATAAAATGGCACAGCTTGAGAATAACGATATGCGCGCTAAATATGATTTCAGTAGTGGAGTACGTGGTAAGCATTATAGAGCCATGCAGGCTGGATATACAATTACTGTTCATGAAGCAAATGGCACAACTGTTGTTAAGGATGTGACGCCAAAAGAGGGGTCGGTTATACTAGAACCAGATGTTAGAGCGTATTTCCCAGACTCAGAATCTGTGAATAGGGCTTTGCGTTGTTTAATTCCGCTGCTGTCACAAAAGCGTAAGGTAAAAACAAAGAAAGCCTAACAAAGCACTCCACCTGACCGCTATTCCGCTACGCTCCATAGCGGCAGGCGAGCTTGGTCGTTATGCACTGAAGGGAGGATTATGAAGGGGCAATGGATCGGCTACTATCAAGGAAGTGCGGAAGGGCGGGTCATGATCAATGTTGATGAAGTCGACGATCATTACGAGGGAGCCGCGTACTTAAACCCGACCACAAGATGTATTCCCGCAACCGTAGCATACTTGTCAACTATAAACAAAGATCATGAACAAGTTGCAACTGCATATATGATTATATTTCTGGAGTTCGCCAATATGATTCAAGCACTTAGCAGTAAGGCATACAAATAAAAATATATTTCATAATTGCCGTAAAATAATGTGACATTTGGGAAGTCTGATATAAATTTAACCGCTTCAAGTGATAACGGACATGCCAGAAGAAAATGATCTTATCCTTTCCAAAGAATTGTATACCGTGCGGTTTTGGGTAAAGCGCGAGCTGGAAGCGAAGTATCTTCCGGCCCTGCCTGACCTCGTCGAAGAACAACTATTTCTACAAGGTAGGACCGCATGGAATTTTAAATACTCTAATCTAAAGATTGATCCACTCAAGGCGTCGAAGAGAATCTCAATTACTATCTTTGCATTGTTAAAAAAAGAATTTCATCGGTTTTTTGATAAGCATCGTTTTTCGTTTAATGTAACAACTATTTATTGGCCGGATACACGCAAGCTTAAGATAGAAAATATCCAAGCAATTGAGTGCCAACAGCGCAGCTAACACGGCACTGCTGCCGACGCGCGAAAGGGAATTAGGGGACACTTCCCATATTGCTTGCTTGATCTGGTGGAAAAATAAGGGATGCGTCCCTATATTTCAATAAAACACGCAATTTTGTAACACGTTAGTCTTTTTTAAAAAACTAAAGTGTTGCAAGTGTTATCATTTATTGAATTTTCTGGTAAATCTTGTGCCTGTTACCGTAGAAAGTAGTATAACGAGAGAACTTACAGGCATAAGTATTGCCGCAACAAGGGGCGAGATACCTCCGAAAAGAGCGGCTATTCCGCCGGCAAAGTTATAAAGAAACGAAATTACAAGGTTTCTCTTAATAATAGAGAGGGTGTTTTTGCTTAATAAAATCAGGTCTAAAACAGGAGAAACCCCCTCCTTCGTTGAATAGATGTCCGCTGCGACCAAGCTCGCCTCTATGCTGCCCAGAACCGCAATGCCAATGGAACCGGATGACATGGCAAGGGCGTCGTTTACTCCATCGCCTACCATAAGAGCATTCGGAACTTTATTGACTATAGTGCTTTTCTCTTCCGGTGAAACTCCTGAATTGGAGAATTAGGGACACATCCCATATTTCTTGCTTGATCTGGGGGAAAAATAAAGGAAGTGTCCATACTTCTATATTTCCTATAAAACACGCAATCCTTAATTTTATAGAGTTTTTTCAAAAAACTAAAGTGTTACGTTTTTGTTGATATTGGGAAACACGATGAGGCTTACTAATTGCTAAAAAATGGGAGTATTCAAAATTAAGTATGGTGTCGCCAGAATTTGGGAATGTAATATCAGAGTCCTCATTAATCCTAAGTTGGCATAGCCAGAACCAAACAAGCACGAAATCAGTCCTCAATCTGCAATTTTGCCGACTTTAGACTGCTGAGCGCTACGGTACAATAGAAAAATCCAATTCCCTAAGCACCATGCACTTCAACGGCTTTTTACCCACCCCTCAACCCTTATGTTTATACACATCTTTTCCATTCCGTGTTTTCGGTTGCACAGGCCCAAAGGCTTTCCATGCCAATGTGAAGTCTACCATTCGCTGCAGGCCAACCCACATGGTTTTTGGGCCTGGTGGGCCATCGCATTTGCGATTTAAGTATCCTCCCAGACTTGATACCATTAAGGTAAAGTCTACGCGCGATGGCGGGGTTTCGGGTGGAGCTTCATTTTTGGCAATCATATACACGGGTTTCCATTCATCATCCTCTAAAAGCGCTGTACACGGCAAATCCGGGCATTCCCTTCCAAGCATGGTAACAAACAATACCCGCCATGCCACTATCATATAAAGAGCAATACACGGCTTGATACGCTCCGCTGTCTCCAATTGACGCTCTTCTATCTTGCAACCGCTCTTTAATACTTTAAAATACATCTCTATCTGCCATCGGCAAAGGTAATATTCCACCACGAGACACGCTTGCCCGAAGGTGTCTATGGGGAGGCTGGTGAGCAGCAACCATGCGATCGGCTCTCCTCCTCCTGGAGGATTGATCTCTTCGACGAACACCACATTGATTTCCACTTCAGGCATCATTTCTCCTTTGCGATATGGAGGCTTGAGTCGAACACGGCAAGCCTTCACCGACTGTACCACCCTTCGGGCGGAACGGTTCTCTGTTTTGGGAATTTTGAATTCCACCTCTCCCAAAATGGGTTTTCCCGATACCTCCTCCATCAACTTTTTATAGCATCCATCTTCCAGCTTCTCCGGCAATCTTCGGTCATGGCAACCACGAATTATAAACTCCGCCCGCTTACCCTCATCCATGCGCACAGACTCCCAAAAACATTCGTAGATATCACCTTTCCGATCTGAAATACTTACGAGCATTGTGCCGGGGAGTTGTTCGCTTAACTCACAGACTCTACGGTAACCTTCCAGCCAACGATGACTCTCCTTTTCCTCGATAGGCTTTTGTTTGCGCTTGTCATTTTTATTGCGGTCTTCAAAGTCGCGCACCCACAGTTCTGCGTCTAACACGCCCAGACAAAGGCGCTCTGGCGTAACAGCCAGAGTCACGTGGTTGAAAAAACCAATCCGTTCCTGAATACTGAGCGGCCCTGCCCCCTTGAGTTTGCGTCCCGTAAAATCCATTTCCGTCGTGCCTTGAACACAGAGAACCACTTTACGCCCCGCCATTCGCTTGTGCGTTGCGTCCCTGTGTGATGATAATACTTTTTGGTCGGTTACTTTTTCATTATCTAAAAAACGATACGCGGCTATGGTCTCATCCCACCCCTTGCAGGCCGCTGGCACACTTGCTCCGGGCTTGCTACCCAATCGATCCAGCAACGCTCGCATCCGTTTATTCAATCGCTCATCTGAAAAATCCGCCGTTGCAGTTTCCTCGTTTCCCCAGTCGCTCATTGCACCACCTCCGCCAAACTCTGACGGGGATTGCAAACAAGCGGGTACACAAAAACGGCCTTGACCGGAACACCCTGCATATGGTAACGGTCTAACTTCCCTCTTCCCTTTGTATCTCCCAGGTAAAGCCAATTCGCAGCGCGATAACAGACTCCTGAATACCTACCCTTTTCCACAAATGTCTCGAAAAGAACCGGTTCATAGTTATAGGGCTCTAAAAAATCAACTCGTATTCGCCTCGCGCAAAGGGAAAGCACACGGGATGCCAAATTCTTCACCCGGATATTTTGCAATACTAAAATCGCGCGTTGTTCACAATCATGCGTAAACCCTTCTCGCGGGTCAACGCATCCCACCCTATCCACCGGTCTCGTACTCCCACTTTCCATGCCGCTGCGGAAAAACCTATCGCCCCCAAATCTCCACCGTCCCACCTAATCAAATACCTTGCCTGCGCCCCAGGAAGTGGCTTGTAGCCCAGATAATGATACTCATCAATCAAGCTATTCCAATATGCAGACTCTTCCCGACTGCGTACCCTATCCAATCGCAATCCGGTCAGGCTTTGAATGTCTGTCTCCAATACGCTTAGCAGCGGAAGCTTTGCTTTTTGCCGCACCAGTCCTTGGCCATTCCCATGTAATACAGTTTGTATTTACTCAAAGAGATAATTATAATTATTCAGTGTTTCTGTGTTCAGCTAAATTTCTTAATGTATCTTCTCCCTTGCCACAATAACTCTAGCGTGAGTTTATCACAAAATAAGGCATGAAGCAACGTAACATAAATACAGTCAATGCGTTAAGCACAACATCAATTGTATACACTGAGTCCTTGAAGTTTCAGCCGATGTTTGTGGAAATCCATAATGCCTAACGCATTCATCAACAGAGATTCCTTGTCGGACATTTCTTCCAATTTGTAGGTAGCCTTAACTCTCCCTCTGGCCTTTGTTTCTTCAAGCATAGCAGAAAGCCTTATATTATTAAGGGTGTCTAACAGGGTATCTAACGTTCCACTAAATTGTGCGTGCGCTTTTGCCTGATACCACACAATCGCCGCCATTAGGTATCCGAGGACGCAAATAAAAAAATGCACCCTGATTTTCTGATCCGTCCAGTGAAATTGCGGTTTTAAAGCAAGGTGATAGGGGTTCTTGAGATTTCTAAAGGCATGTTCAATTTTTGATTGCCCATAGTAGGCTTTTATAATGTCCGCGGTATCCCAATCGTGATGGTCTGTCATAAGAATCCTGAACCCCAGTTCCCCTTCTATTTCTTCGAGCTTTTTCTGGTCGATTGAAAAATTCAATTGAAACTTGCCTTCAGATACCTCTTTTAACGACCAATCGATAACATCCTTCGCAAATTGACATTTCACTACACTTCTTATCGTATCCTCCAGACCCTCTTTGTCCCGCATCTTTCCCTTTGGATTACACAGATGCTGCTGTAAGAGCTTTAACTGATGTTCTGCCTTTTCCAGAGACTGAGACATTCCCCTTAATTGCCCAACCTTTAATTTCTCGGAAATAAATACGACAACGGTTCTTTCCTGCCCCCAAATAACCCGTTTGTCATGGTACACCTGTATCTTACTGCCGTCAACGTCATATTCCCTGAAATTACACATGGCATCCCCTACCAACTGCTTGTGATGATACGGTGTAAGCGCTCCAACGTAATGCAATGCCAATCTCTCTACAATAGCCATATTGTCCATGGAATTGTTTCCACGATCAAAAACAATAGTGTGCTTTTTGCTGTCGAAACCTAATCCGGTCATCCTGTCTTTTATCGTCTCAAGAACCGCGCTGAACACCTTTGCATCCGCCATGTTCCCCTGATAGGTATGGTGAAACAACGGTATCATGTCGTTACGTGTAACGACCATCGCCAACCCGACCTGCCTGAGATCGTATCGCTTTTGTTTGTTTTTCCCCCGCCGGGCAATAGTGCATCGCAGATTAGTTGTGTCGATATACGTGAAAAAATTGGTTGTATCAAAAAACAGTGTGTCGCTTTGAAGGTTGTATGTTTTAAATGTCTTTTCAATTAATTCGCGCTCGATTTCTGCAATGGATTCTTCAGGAAGTGCATCCATCAAATCCCAGAAATGCTGACTGTCTATTTTACTCAAGCTGTGTCTGAGTAAGTATTCGGCAGTAGTCGTCTTTGCCCAATCCCACCATCCTCTTTTGCTGGTAGGCACACACACTCTCCCCACGGCACCCAACAAGAGGGTACTTCCGGCGGTCAGATTATTTCGAACAGGTTTTTTAGCACAATACTGCCGTGGCGACTTTATATATTTATTAATCACGGAAGGGACGTCCAGGGCATTGGCCACACTTAGCAATGCGGCTACCGCGCCATGTGAATAAGATTTGAGCCGTAATTTTTCGGTAAGACCTTGCAGTTGTTTTAATAAATCGTCTGCCTTGCCAAGATAGGCCAGGACGATGGGCCTGGGCTTGCCGTTAACGCGCCGCGATTCGACAATATACCAATATTTATAACCTCTGGAGTTTTTAGATTGAATGGTAGCCATGGCTATTAGTTGTTAGTGTATACGTAATAGATTAATACTCCGTGTATAATAGTATATACAGGCATATAATGCAATATAAATATAGTATTATTCAGTGTATACATAATTTTTTAGACAAAAAAAGTCGCAACCCGATACAAATCATTGGATTGCAACTTGATGTCTTTGTCTTACACCTTATTTCGTGATAAACTCACGCTAGGGAAACGAAAAAGATGTGTATAAACATAAGGTTATAATATCCTGTTTTCTCAAATTTAGTAACACTTTAGTTTTTTGAAAATTCCAATAATCGCATTGTAGGGGCGAAGCATTTACCGTAAATTGTCATAAATGCATTCAAACCCAAAGGTGGCAAATGCTTCGCATCTACTTTTTCAAAAAACTAAAGTGTTACCAAATTTACTTACTAATTTGTGGTTACCGTTTGTTTATCCGGTTAATAGAACATTACTTGTGATAAAAAACAGCCGCTTCAAGACATTTTTTTTTGCACAGAGAGTTTTTTGCCTTCAATGCATGAGACGAAATTCTTTGGGAGGAGAAAGACGGATTGCCTGTAGATTTTAACACTCAAGACAGGGTAGAAACCAGACCCATTACAATACCCGGCAGATATGTTATTGTGCTGGGAATTTGAATGTTTGTATTAATGTAAGGAAGTCTTCATGCTTGGCGTCAAAAAAATCGGGAGGTGCAAAATAGACGATGTCGCAAACAATGCCCTCTCCTTTTATAGTATAGGAGTCAAATTTAAATTTTCTGCTGTCGAGTTCCCCCAATAATAATGAATGCAGTGCGTCCTTGCCGTCAATGATTAACGGTTCTTTCAATACAATATCCTTGTTCCTTATGCCAATAAACAGTTGATGATTGAGCAGATCGGGTGTGAGTTTTTTATTGCCGGAAGGACTATAAAGCATGACAATTGCGGCAAGGTGCTCTTCATTCCATAGAATGATACCCTCCTTTTCATCCTGAAGGACTTGCCACCCTTCTCTCTGCGAAAGTATTGCATGTTGTCTATCAAAATGAAAAGGATGGTCTTTGTTGCTTAACGAGGCGCATCCGTAAAAACAAAGGGGAAAAAACAACATGAACCAGCAGAAGATGGGATATTTTACTACGGAATGATTCAACGCGTCCTCCTTTCACAGAGGGCAAAGAGTTAGTACCCTAAAAGGTATTTCTTCGCACTTTTGTCAAAATATTTAATGGTAAAATCCGAAATAAATTCAAAATTTTAATTCCACCCAAAGGCTAACTACGGGTTCGGTTTGCAAACCTGTGTAGAATGCGGATTAAGGCGCGGCTTTTTAGCGACGAATCCACCAATAAGAACCGCATACCATTAACAAAAAAATGTCCTTACATTTTAGCAGACAACCGCCACTTTTACTATTCATTTGTAAAGCGGTGAGGCGCTGTCACAATAAGTCTGTAAATAGTGTTGATACAACGGTATCGGAAGCGCTTGTTTATTTTCGTCAGCGTAACAATACTTGACTTACCATTGTTGTTTATTTAACATAGCAAACTATGATTTCAGTAGATGAAGCAAAGAAAATTATTATTGAAAATGTAAGCCCTTTAGCGCCCACAGAGGTGTACTTTGAGGACGCACGGGGTTTTTGTCTTGCCGAAGACGTAAGGTCCGACATCGACATGCCCCCCTTCAATCGTTCTGCCATGGACGGATACGCTGTGATTGCGGAAGATACGAAAACCGCGCCCGTCGTATTAAAAATCATTGAGAATATTGCGGCGGGAGATATGCCTGCAAAGAAGGTATCGCAGGGGTGTGTTTCTAAAATTATGACCGGCGCATCCGTTCCGGAAGGTGCGGATGCGGTAGTCAGGTTTGAGGATACGGACGATACCGGGGAAGAAGACCGGGTAAAAATATCGAAATCTGTTAAAACCGGAGCCAATATTTCCAACCGTGGCGAGGATATACAAATCGGGCAAATAGTTCTTCATGCAGGGATGCAGATTCGTCCACAGGAAATAGGGATACTCGCAACAGTGGGAAAGTCTGTTGTAAAAGTATATCCTGCCCCTGCCGTTGGCATCATTTCTACAGGGAATGAACTGGTAAACGTTGATGAAAAACCGTCTCCTGTACAAATAAGAAACAGCAACAGTTATTCCCTGGCAGCACAGGCAAGGCGAATGAATGCCGGGGTTGAAATACTGGGCATTGCCGGAGATAGGAAAGAAGACATTGTGGAGATAATGACGCGGGGGCTGCAGAAGGATGTCCTGATTCTTTCCGGCGGGGTTTCAATGGGAGAATATGATCTTGTCGGAGATGTTTTGAAAGAAGCAGGGGTGCGCATTTATTTTGAAAAGGTGGCGTTACGGCCGGGAAAACCCGTTATCTTCGGGAAAAAGGACAAAACATTGATTTTTGCACTGCCCGGGAACCCTGTTGCTTCACTGGTTACGTTCGAATTGTTTATCTATCCGGCGATACGGAAATTAATGGGTTTTTCTTCTTTGAGCAGAACAACGGTAGCGGCATTGTTGGAAACGGATATTTCCACGAAAAGAAGACGCCGCGAGTTTCGCCCTGCACGGTGTCAATGGAAAGAAAACACATGGTCTGTTTCTCCTGTTGAATGGCATGGTTCCGCTGACTTATTGGCAACGACAAAGGCGAATTGCCTTCTTATTATTCCTGAAGAAGCAGAAACACTTTCCAAAGGACAATTGATTGATATTATTCTTCTCGATAACCTGTGTTGAGAAATAAAGAAATTATTCAAATTACAGGCCTTTCCTTTTTAACCATCCTTTTTTTCTGCCTTTCCTTTCCTCCTGCAGATTTAGGGTATTTTGCCTGGTTTGCACTTGTACCGTGGTTTATCCTTATTATCCGGGGAAAGAAGCATGTCCTTCTTTCTTCATATCTTGTAGGGTTGCTCTTTTTTTTCACAGAGCTTTCATGGCTGCGGCATGTTACCTATGCGGCGTGGTTGTTATTAAGTCTTTATTGTGCGCTCTATTTCCTCTGCTTTGCTTTTTGCATTCGAAGGGCCGTTTTAAAACTAAAGTTACCCATCGTTTTTGTGGCCCCATGTGTGTGGATAGCTTTGGAATATATACGATCCTATCTCTTCTCTGGGTTTCCCTGGTTTTTCGCAGGCCACACTCAATACCGCTGTTTGCCGGTAATACAAATATGTGACATTACAGGAGTCTCCGGCGTATCGTTTATTATTATTATGGTGAATGCGTATATTGCGTGGTTAATCGCACATTGTTTTCTTAAAGAGAAGGGAAATGAAAAAAATGATGAAATAGCCCTTTGGGTTGGAAGAAAACACGAGTTTATTTATTTATCGTATATTTTACCGCCGCTATTTGTTATTGGGGCGTTATGGTATGGCGTGCATTGGCTTAAAGGTTATAAGCCGTATGACGGACCTGTTGTGTGTCTGGTGCAGGGGAATATCCCGCAGGACGTGAAAGCAGCGCCGTCGGAAGAGGAAGAAGTTGATACGTTAAGAAAATATTATGATTTATCTGTACGCGTTAAAGGGGAACCGGTAGATATTGTCGTCTGGCCGGAAACGATGGTGCCGGGGATACTTAATATCAACCCTGACCTTACGGGAAGAAAAATTGATTATCTGTCGCAGCTTACGGTAGTTCAACTGGCGCAGGAATTGAATGCAAACCTCCTCCTGGGCGGTATTTCACTGGTTCTTTCGGAAGATGATCAACGATATTTTAACAGCGTTTATTTTTATGGAATAAACGGAAAACTGCTGGACAGATACGACAAGATCCACCTGGTGCCTTTTGGTGAATTTACTCCGCTGAAAAAATATTTTCCTTTTTTAGCGAAACTAGTGCCTTATTCTGTTGGGTTGTCGCCCGGGAAAGCCCCCACCTTATTTCATCTTAAGACGTTGCAAAATCAAACCTTTCGTTTTGGAGCATCTATTTGCTATGAAGACACGGTTTCCGCCTTGCTAAGGAACCTGAAAAAGCAAGGAGTGGATTTTATATTTAACGTGACAAATGATGGATGGTTTCATGATAGCGCGGAATTGGAGCAACATCTTGCAATAATGGTATTTAGAGCAGTAGAAAATCGTACAGGCATGGCGCGTGCGGCAAATACGGGGATATCGGCATTTGTGAGTCCTGACGGGAATATATATAGTAAACTAACCGACTCCGAAGGGAGGCAAAAAGAGATAAGCGGCGTTCTGTTAAACCGGATTAAACTGGTTAAAAGCGATAATACTTATTATACGCTATACGGAGATTGGTTTCCCCTTGTTTGTTTAACAGTGACCGGGGGCATGGTTTTATCCTCTTTTTTTAAAAGACTTTACACTTGACATTCTGTAAATAATAAACGTATAATCCTGATTTAATTGTTAACTATTATATTTATTATACTTGCAGAAAATAAGCACTGCTGCGGGGGTACATTTCCAGAGAATAAAAATGCATCCGTTAGACTTTATTTTGGGCTTTGTTTCAACAGATATGGGGATTGATCTTGGTACTGCAAACACACTTGTTTGCATACCCGGTCATGGCATTGTATTGTCGGAACCCTCCGTGGTGGCGGTAAAGCCCGGTACAAACAAAGTTCTTTTGAACGGCAGGGCGGTAGGGATTGTCGCAAAATCTATGCTGGAAAAAGCGCCGAGCAGCATTTCCGTTATTCGTCCGCTTAAAAATGGCGTAATTGCGGATTTCGATATTACGGAAGCAATGCTGAAATACTTTATCACAAAGGTTCACAAGCGCAAATGGGGCGTACGGCCAAGGATATTGATTGCGATACCGTCCGGGATCACTGCGGTAGAAAAACGAGCGGTGGTGAATTCGGCGGAAAGGGCCGGAGCACGCGAAGTGTACCTTGTTTCAGAACCAAAGGCCGCCGCAATTGGAGTGGGACTTCCCGTCGGGGAACCGGAAGCAAGTATGGTTGTTGATATAGGGGGAGGCACAACAGAGGTTGCTGTGCTTTGCCTTGGCGATATATTTACTCACGAAAGCCTTAGAATTGCGGGAGACGAGCTGGATGAGGCGATTGTTCAGTATGTGAGGAAGACTTACAACCTTGACATAGGGCATCGAACGGCGGAACAAATAAAGATATTGATAGGGTCTGCCTACCCGCTGGAAGAAGAATTGAAAATGGAAGTTCGCGGAAGGGATGCAATTGCCGGGTTGCCAAGGGCCACGAATATTGGTTCCGAAGAGATCCGTGAGGCGTTAAAAGAACCCATTGATAAGATAGTGCATGCTGTGAAGGCCACCCTGGAAAAAACTGCCCCGGAACTTGCATCCGACTTACTAACCAATGGTTTAGTATTGGTAGGGGGTGGTGCTTTAATTAAAAGGCTGGATACACTGCTGGCGGAAGAAACCGGCCTGCCGGTGAGAGTCGCTGACGATCCCTTAACTGCTGTTGCAAAGGGTACAGGATACCTCCTTGAAAATCTGGATTTATTTAAAGCTGTTTTATATGATGAGGACCTCCAAACCTAATTTTAACGAGATCTTATCTCGTCCATTCACTATTACAACCCTCGTTCTTACCATTTCCTTACTACTATTATTCCTGCCTCTTAACGTTTCAAATGGAATAAAAATGGCATGTGTAATGCCAGTCAGGCCATTTCAGTGGGCGACGTGTTTATCCAGCAATACGGCAAGTGATTTTTTCCATAGAATTGCATATATTTGGGCGGAAAATGAGACAAATACGGAACGGGAAAATGAAGTTGCAGAGCTTAAAAATAAAATTATTGAATTGCAGGATACTAATTACAAATTACAAGATAAATTAAGCGCAGTTTCTGAATTTCATAAAGAACAAAAAAAAACAAAATCTCACATCATTCCGGCCGACATTATTGGATACGATACCTCCATTTTCAGAAGAAGCATCACTATTAACGTCGGCATAAAACATGGCGTTAAAGACAATAATGTTGTAGTGGCAAAAAATGCGCTAGTCGGGGTGATTTCTGTTGCAGGAGCCAGAACCAGTCAGGTTCGGTTGATTACCGATCCCGCATCACGTATTCCGGGAAGAATACTCCGGACAAGGGACCAGGTTATAATAGAAGGTAATGCATCTCCTTATTGTCAGTTAAAATATGTGCCGCGGTGGACGACGTTAAAAAAATCGGATAAAGTCGTAACTTCTGACGTAGGATCATTTTATATAGCATCCCTGCCAATTGCTACAGTGATAGCGAATGAGACGAAAGGCGGCGCTATTTTTCAAAGCGTAAAAGCATTGCCCCTGGTAAATATATCAAGGATTGAAAATGTTTTGGTAATAAAGGAGTAGGGGAGAAACATTTGATATAAACGGTTGCTGCTCGTTCCCCAGACGAAAGTGTTACAGTAAATTACAATTCCCCCGCATGGACAAGCCGGAAATACGAAACAAATTCTAATAACAAAGTATAAAATTCAAAACAAATCCAAAACATACAACAATATGAAGCATGAAATGCGAGATACGAAAGATGCATTTGTTTAGAATTTCAAATCATTTTGTCATTAGAATTTGTTTCGTATTTTTTATTTCCGGCTATGCCAGCTTAGAGTGAACGATGAACATTGCAGGGGAAAGCACCCTGCATCTTTCTGCAAGGATACGATTGAATATTTTTAAAACATTGCCATGCGCTGGATAACCTTTTTTTGCATACTACTATGTATTTCCCTTTTTCAATCAACATTGATGAATTGGATTAATATTGGCACTGCAACGCCCGATCTTTATTTTTCATTAGTGGTTTTTTATTCTTTTTTTATTGATGTGAAACGAAATGTGGTTACGAGCTGGTTTATTGGGATATCAAAAGATTTATTATCTGAAGGCACCTTGGGGGTTAATGCTATTTTTTTTGTTGCAGTCGGTTTTTTTATATGGTCAATAAGGGGAGTGTTATTTCGGGGACATTTAGTGACTAAAATATTGGTCACATTTATTTTTTCTCTTCTCTATAATGTACTCTATGCCTTACATACTGCAATATCCTGCCGGTCTGCAGACATTTCTTCAACGATATGGATGATCTTTATTTGTTCTTCGTACACGGCGGCCGTTACTCCATTTTTGTTTTATCTCTTTAATAAGCTGCAACCTGCCAAAAATTTCAGATCCACGGGAGAATAACCCATGTACTTTAACCGGAATAAACATATTTTAATACTATTTTTACTCTGTATTTTTTGTATTGCGGGAAGGCTTTTTTATTTGCAGATTATTGAAACCAGTAAATACAAGGGAATATCCAAAACACGCAGAATCAGAAGCTATCCGTTGGAGGCGGTTCGGGGAACCATTTTTGACCGGCAAGGAGATGTTTTGGCGATTGATCACCATGCCTTCGATATCTCGGTAAAATATAAGAAATTACTCTATAGTTCTATCGTATACGGTAACAATACTGTTCCACGGGTTGCGGAGTTAAAGGTGCACAAAGATACAGATAAATCATGCAAGGAATGTCATGCAGACATGGAGGCGTGGATGGATAATTTGTCCCGTGTATTAAATACTTCACGTGATAAATTATTGAGAGATTCCAAAAAGGCGGTTATGAAAGTAGAAAAGTTGAAAAAGAACATGGAGAAAAAATTCGGAAAGCCTGTCCTCATCAAAGAAGAGAACGGATATTATCCTGTCGTTTATGACGTACCGATAGAAAAGGCCATTCAGATTGAGGTTGAAAAGGATACATTCCCGGAAGTGCGTGTTACACCAAGGTCAAAGAGGGTATATCCGAAGCAGGAGATTGCTTCTCATGTACTCGGATATTTGGGAAAACTCACCGGTAAGGAATGGCAGGAATACAGTAAAAAATGGGATAATTTTGTTTTAGATTCCGGTCGTTCAGCAGATGAAAATCCCTTGTTGCTTTATGAAGGATACGCGAAAGACGACCTTATTGGCAGGGCGGGCGTTGAAGCGAAATATGAGGAAGAGTTGCGTGGTATGCGGGGAAAAAGGTTTGAAGAAATTATTTGCAAAAATACTCAAATAGAAAAAATTGTATTGGAAAGGCCGCCCGTTCCGGGTAATGATATTTATTTAACGATTGACAGCAAAATACAGGCGCATGCGGAAAAGGCATTGGGGAAAAACCGTGGCGTAATTATTGTTATGGAACCATGGACGGGAGAAGTAATCGCCATGGTAAATAATCCCCGGTTTAATCCCAACACATTGAATAAGGATTTTGCCCGTCTTAATAAGGATAGTGCAAAACCATTGCTTGACAGGGCGATACAGGGCGCTTTGCCTCCGGGTTCTATTTTTAAAGCAATTACCGCAATAACGGCAATGAATGAAAACAATATACATGCGCATACTGGTTATGAGTGCAATGGCTATACTAATTATAAAAATATCATTTTCCGGTGCTGGCAGAAAAGCGGGCATGGGTTGATAACCATAGAAGATGCCCTTCCCTTTTCGTGCAATGTCTTCTTTTTTGAAACGGCCAAAAGACTCGAGAAAAAATTATTGTACGACGGGGCAAAAAAATTTGGCATAGGCGAGGAAACGGGCATAGATCTTCTGTTCGAAAAAGCTGGAAACCTCCCGGAGATTCAGACAACGGCGACTGCCATGAATTTTTCAATAGGTCAGGGAGCACTGTTAACCACGCCCCTCCAGATGGTTCGGGCGTATGCTGCTATTGCGAATGGCGGTACACTTGTACAGCCGCATGTAATGCTGAAAATAACAAACAAAAATGGGGAAACCGTGAAAACTTTCACTCATAGCAAGGAGAAAAAAATCAATATTCGTCCTGAAATTTTAAACGTTATACGTGAATCCCTCCACGATGTTGTCCTCCGCGGTACGGCGCAAAATAAAGGTTTGGAGGTTTACAAGGCAGCAGGCAAAACCGGGACGGCAGAAACGGGCCGTCCAGGTGATAATCATGCATGGTTTGCCGGCTATGCACCGCACGATAAGCCTCAATACGTTTTTCTCGTACTGGTAGAACATACCTCTGAACATGGCGGTGCAATTGCAGTTCCCATTGCAAAGGAGTTATTATCTTTTTTATATCCGGAATTGGCGCAATCGTCTTAAGGATGAAAAGGTGAAAAACAGAACTATTTTTAAAGAGTGTTAAAGCAAGATGATTGGTGATATCAGGACAAAAAATTTTGATTGGATTATTTTCCCGGTAATATGCATTCTGCTGATAATTGGGGTGTTTTTTATTTTAAGCGCATCAAATGAAAAATTTGTAATGAAGCAATTTGTATGGATTGGGATGGGATTTATATTTTTTTTCATTCTTCTTTCTTTTGATTATTTATTGTTTGCGTATTATTCCTACATCATTTATGTCTGCGTACTTTGTCTTCTGGTTTTGTTGTTGATTCTTGGAGATTCTGTAAAAGGAACACGCCGATGGTTTTCGATAGGTTCCTTTTCGATACAACCGGCGGAGTTTATGAAAATAACCTTAATTCTTGCGCTTGCGAGATTTCTAAGGTATAAAAAATACGGGCTCGGGTTGTGTGATGTCGGGATTGCAATTCTTTTAACTATAATTCCCATGGCCCTTATCATAAAACAACCTGATTTAGGTACAGCACTTATATTGGTTCCGGTATTAATCGCCATGTTGTATGTTGCCGGGATTCGTATTTTTTACCTCATATCAATGTTTTGTATGTCGCTTGCCGTCTCTCCACTTCTTTGGTTTTTTGTGATGCACCCCTATCAGAAGATGAGGATTCTTGGCGTTCTTTGGCCTGAAAAGACGTCAGATTGGGGCGCAGGGTATCATCGGCTTCAATCCCTTATTGCTGTCGGTTCAGGGGGGTTGCTGGGAGCAGGATGGGGAAATGGCTCTCAAAACAGACTGAAATTTCTCCCCGAAAGGCATACGGATTTTATTTTTGCCGTTATTGCTGAAGAGTGGGGGTTTTTGAGGGCGTGTTTTATTTTATTTCTTTATGTGGTTTTTTTTATGTGCGGGCTCGGCATTGCCAGGAATACCAGGGAGCCATTCGGGCGCCTTGTTGTTGTTGGAGTGTTCACCATGTTTGCGACACAGGTTGTCGTTAATATCGCGATGAATTTAGGGATAGCTCCGATTGTTGGGATGACACTGCCGTTTATTAGCTATGGAGGATCTTCAATGCTTGCCTCTTTTATTGCCCTCTCTATTGTGTTTAATGTAAAAAGCCGTTCAAAGATCGATCTTGCCTCTGAATAATTAAGGACACGTATGAATTCTCTTAGAAAATATATCGTAGAAAACATATTGCCAAAGGTAGAAATGCCCGGACAATATATTGGAAAAGAATGCAATGTTATTGTAAAAAACCATTCCGATGTTGCTGTGAAGATAGCCCTGGCGTTCCCGGATACCTACAGCATTGGAATGTCCCATGCGGGGATGCAAATCCTGTATGGATTGCTAAACGACCGCAAAGATACTGTCTGTGAAAGGGCATTTGCACCGTTGACCGACATGGAGGCTCTTTTAAGAGCACATAAGAAACCTTTATTTTCGTTGGAAACATATACGCCGTTACATGAGTTTGATATTTTGGGATTTTCTGTTCAGTACGAGTTGTCATATACGAATATTCTCAATATGCTGGATCTATCGAACATTCCTGTTTTATCCACTGCTCGCGGAGAAGAAGACCCCCTTGTTATAGCGGGTGGCGCAATAGCGATTTCGCCGGAACCATTAGCGGAGTTTATTGATGTTTTTCTTGTTGGCGATGGAGAGGAAAGTTTACCGCAATTTGTTGAATTATTTAAAGAAATGAAACAACAAAAACTTTCCCGGCAGGAAAAACTTTTTCTTATTAGCACAAAAATGAGAAATGCATATGTGCCTTCACAATACGATGTATTTTATAATAGTGACAATACAATAAAAGAAATACGCCCCAAAATCCCCGGCGTACCGTCCTCTGTCCGATCTGCCGCAATTGAGGATTTAAACGCAGCATACCACCCAACGAAACCGGTTATTCCTTTTGTAAAAATAATTCACGACCGTATTAGTATTGAGATCATGCGAGGGTGTACACAGGGTTGCAGGTTTTGCCAGGCGGGGATGAGCAAGCGTCCGACCCGCCCGCGGACGGTTGAGAACATCCTGCGGTTGGCGGAAGAATCTTATGCGAATACAGGGTATAATGAAATATCATTAATGTCCCTTTCGGTGAGCGATTATCCGCATTTAGAGCAACTGATGGGTAAAATGAATCATGTTTTTGCACCAAGGCATGTAAACATTGCGTTTCCTTCTCTCAGGGTGAATGAACAGCTTGCTTTATTGCCTTCCATGTTGAATACGGTACGAAAATCAGGGTTAACGATAGCGTTGGAAGCGGCGAAACCTTCTCTCAGGAGAGTAATAAACAAAAACATTACGAATGAGGATTTTTTCAGAGGCATTGAAGAGGCGTTCAGGCAGGGATGGAATGCGGTAAAGCTGTATTTCATGATAGGTCTTCCCACAGAAACAGATGATGACATTGAGGCAATTGCAGCATTGGCTTATGACGTTTCTGATGTAATGAAAAAGGTGAGAGGCCATTATGGCCAAGTGAATATAAGCATTGCCCCTTTTATCCCGAAGGCCCATACTCCCTACCAGTGGCAGCCGATGGTTTCCATGGATAGGATTAAGGAAATAAGAGAAAGACTCTACCAGAGAATAAAAAGGAAAAACATTCGCATAAAATTTCATAAGGCGGAGCGTAGTATTCTGGAAGGAATCTTTGCCCGTGGAGACAGAAGACTCGGGAAGGTTATTTATACTGCGTGGATGCATGGGTGTAAGTTTGATGCATGGGAAGAGCATTTTCAATTTGAAAAGTGGATGGATGTGTTTCATAGGGCAGGAATAGATTGGCATTTTTACATCCATCGTACCAGAGAAACGGATGAAATCTTGCCGTGGGAACACATAAATTGTGGGGTAGTGAGGCCGTTTCTCCTGCAGGAGTCGGAACGATCATCACGAAAAGAAATAACGCAGGATTGCAGGCTGGACAGGTGCCCTGAATGTGGAAGCTGTACCAGGTCGCAACATTTTTTACCCTACGCTGGCAAAGCCAGTGTTCAGCAAGCATGAAAATAGTCCTCAGTCCTCAGTCCTCAATCTGCAATTTGCAATTTGCCGTCGCCGATCTGATACCGATAAGGTACTACTGGGAGTTTTTCTGCAAAAGAATCTTTTAAAAAACATTTGAATATGCCATACACTTTAATAGAATTAAGCTCTTATCGTGCATAGAGTAAAAATACACATTTGGATACTATATGAATAAGCATAAATCGGTGGTAATAATTCCTGCAAGATATGATTCTTCACGATTACAGGGGAAATTGATTTTACAGGAAGTAAAAGATATTACGGGGAGGTATATAATAGAGCATGTGTATCAAAATGTGAAATCCGCCAGGGGTATTGAAAAGGTAATTGTTGCAACGGACAGCAGGCAGATTTTTGATATCGTAAAGGGTTTTGGGGGTGTGGCAGAAATGACTTCAGGGGAGTATCATTCCGGCACAGATAGGATCTCTGAAATTGCTGAAAGGATAGATGCGGATTTTATCGTAAACGTGCAGGGAGATGAGCCGGAAATGAACGGTGCAATGGTCGATTTAGTTATTGATGTGCTGGAGAAAGATGATAACGCGGTAATGTCAACCCTTGCAAACAGAATAGAAAATGCGGAGGCATTAAGAGATCCAAACTGTGTAAAGGTGGTATTGGATAATAACGGATATGCACTCTACTTTTCCCGTTCTCAAATACCATATGTGCGGGATAAT
Source organism: Candidatus Kuenenia stuttgartiensis (assembly GCF_900232105.1). Taxonomy (NCBI): domain Bacteria; kingdom Pseudomonadati; phylum Planctomycetota; class Candidatus Brocadiia; order Candidatus Brocadiales; family Candidatus Brocadiaceae; genus Candidatus Kuenenia; species Candidatus Kuenenia stuttgartensis. Next base: position 1,771,113 of record NZ_LT934425.1, on the reverse strand, counting down.
GATGAACAAGGAAATGGCAGAGAATTTTTAAGACACCTTGGAATATATGGATATCGCAGGGACTTTTTGCTGAAGTACCGTAATTTATTGCCATCGAAATTAGAGATGGCGGAAAAACTTGAACAACTTAGGGCGCTTTCAAATGGATATAAAATAAAAGTGGCAATTACTGAGTATGTATCGTGTGGTATAAATACTAAAAATGATTTGATGGAATTTATAGAAAGACATAAAAATGACTAAACATATTTTTGTTACGGGCGGAGTAGTATCGTCACTCGGGAAGGGCTTAAATTCTGCTTCTATAGGGATGTTACTGGAGAGCAGAGGATTAAAGGTGCGATTGCAGAAATTTGATCCGTATGTCAACGTTGATCCGGGAACGATGAGCCCGTATGAACATGGAGAAGTATATGTAACTGAAGATGGCGCGGAAACGGATCTGGACCTCGGGCATTATGAAAGATTTACCAATGCAGAAACAAACAAATACTGTAACTTTACTACAGGGTCTATTTACTATTCCGTTATTATGAAGGAGCGGAATGGCGAATATTTGGGAAAGACGGTGCAGGTCATCCCTCATATTACGAATGAGGTTATAGAATGCATTAAAAAGCTGGATGGACCGGACACTGATGTGGTAATTTCTGAGATTGGCGGCATTGTGGGCGATATCGAAAGCCAGTTGTTTCTTGAAGCAATCAGACAATTCGGGCAAACGATAGGCAGGGGAAACGTACTCTACATTCATTTAACACTTGTGCCATATTTAAGTGCGGCAGACGAAATAAAGACAAAACCTACACAACACAGTGTTGGTATGTTACGGCAGGCTGGTGTGCAGCCGGATATTATTATATGCAGGACAGAGAAACATTTGAGCGAAGAGATAAAAGAAAAGATATCGCTTTTTTGTAATGTTGATAAAAACGCAATTATAGAGGAGAAGGATGTAAAACCATATTTGTATGAAATACCTCTTATACTTATGGAACAGGGGCTGGACAAGTTGATCATACAAAAACTCCAACTGAAAACAAATAATGGGAATATAGATAAGTGGTTATCAATATTAGAGATACTGAGAAATCCGAAGTATACGACAGAAATAGCTATTGTTGGAAAATATATAGGGCATCAATCGGCGTATGAATCTATTTATGAGTCGTTAATACACGGCGGAATAGAAAACAATGCACGAGTAAAAGAACGCAGAATTGAATCTGAGGATGTAGAAAGGTTCGGGGCAGAAGCATGCTTAAAAGGGGTAAATGGAATATTGGCGCCCGGTGGATTTGGTGCGAGGGGTGTTGAGGGAAAAGTAATGGCAATTCAATACGCGAGGGAAAACAACATCCCCTTTTTTGGCATTTGCCTCGGAATGCAGTGCGCCTCTATAGAGTTTGCAAGAAATGTCTGTAATCTTGCCGACGCAAACAGCACCGAATTTGATCCTGCTACCCCGCATCCCGTAATAAGCCTACTCGAAGAACAGCAAAATATAACAAAAAAAGGCGGAACAATGCGATTAGGGGCTCAAGCCTGTTTTGTTGAAGAAGGTACAAAGGCGTATGAAGCATATAAAAAGGCCATGGTTTCCGAAAGGCATCGACATCGATATGAATTCAATGATGCGTATAAAGAGAGATTTTTAGCAAATGGAATGAGATTTAGTGGACATTCACAGGAAGACCGGCTGGTCGAGATCATGGAAATTATAAATCATCCGTGGTTTGTCTGTGTGCAGTTTCATCCGGAATTTAAATCAAAGCCAACAAAAGCACACCCATTGTTTAGAGAATTTATACGGGCAACGTTAAAAAAATGAATTTGCGGGGAAAGTGAATATCTATTTTAAAGACTAATCCCGCTTTTATTGGCAATCCGCTCGAACTCTTCATTGTTGTTAAAGGCAATAGTTATTTGCCCCCTACCATGTCGTTCGCGTATCTTTACTTTTGCCCCAAAATGCTTTCGAAAGCGATCCTCAATGTCGGCAATATGCGGCGTGGGTAATTTTCTCTCGGGTCGTTTCTCTGGCTTGCGAAGATTTTTTTCTCCGGCAACCATGGATTCAACATCCCTTACGGAGAGACCTTCCTTAATGATGATGGTGCAGTATTTTATCTGCATTTCTTTTTCATGAAGAGAAAGCAACGCCCGGGCATGCCCCATGGAGATTGTTCCACGTGAAACATGTCCCTGGATTTCATCGGGAAGTTCGAGAAGCCGGAGATAATTTGCTACTGAACTGCGGTCTTTTCCCATTGCATGGGCGACTTGTTCCTGCGTGAATCCGAATTTTTTTACCAACTCACGGAACCCAAGGGCCTTTTCGATCGGATTAAGGTCTTCTCTTTGGATGTTTTCTATTAAAGCGATTTCGAGGAGGCTTTCATCATCAGTCTTGCGTACAATTGCGGGTACTTTTTTCATGCCGAGTTCCTTTGCCGCCCTCCAACGCCGTTCCCCTGCAATAAGCATATAGCCGTGGGCAGTGGGTGTCACGATGATAGGCTGCAAAATACCGTGTTTTTTGATAGATGCCATAAGATCATGCATTTCTGCTTCCTTAAAAAGGTTGCGGGGTTGCATGCTATTCGGTTTTATGTCGTTGGGATTCAATTGTATGATTACGCCCTCTTCCTGTTGGGATTCTATACCAATGACGCCTCCCAGGAGAGATTGCAGCCCTTTGCTAAGTCCTTCGTTTTTGGCCATGGGTTTCGTCCTTTTTTTTGAATGTTTTTCCATTGAAATATTTTTCTGTAGGTGTTGGGATCCGGCCGATTGTCCGTCCTGAAATGTTTCACGTGAAACATTTTTAATAGAGTCTATGGGTTTTCTGGTTAAATTCAAGGGTTTTTTATGAATGGCGCTCTGTTTTGTCTCGCAATTAATACATCAAGGGATGTTTTTCGGCAGCCCTTATTTTATGTAATTACCGGCGTTGGCATGTTTTTAACGTTTTTGTCCCTTTTTTTTACTCTGTTTGCCTTTGGTGAAGAGATCCGGCTGATGAAAGACATGGGCATTTCTACCATTACGGTGTGTTGTCTCGTATTGGTTTCCATGTCTGCGGCAAATGCTCTATCAAAAGAGAGAGAAAGTGGCACTATTTTGACGCTGTTGGCAAAACCAGTGCGTAGTCGTGATGTTGTCCTCGGAAAGTTTTTTGGTATATTGATAGTGGCGACCGTGGAATATTTAATATTAGGGGCTTTTTTAGTTGCTTCCCTGTCTTTGAAAAATCTGATAGATCTTGGCGTGGCACTTTTCCCCTCCATTATACACTTCGTGAGCACTACCTTTCTCCCGCTTTTCTATACATTTTTACAGATAGAAATAATGTGTGCAATAGCAATCGCGGGGTCTGTTTATTTGTCAGTGTCGGCTAATTTGAGTTGTTGTGTGTTTGTCTATATTGTTGGAAACCTGCTAGGTCTTGTTCAAAACCTTTTCAATGCGAATGAGCGCCATTTCTTGTGGCTGTTTGCATTTTTGTACACAATTTTCCCGAATCTGGAAGGGGTGAGTGCTATAAGCATGGGTTATCCTTCGGAAGGGATTGACGTTCGTTATATTTTGCTTATGGTCGTTTATGCCATTGCGTATACAACGCTTATTATTCACATAGCATTTGAAATGTTTGAAAGAAAAGAATGTTGCTGATCTGCATGAAATGATGCATCTTTAACAAGAAAGAAATGTGCCGCTGCCGAAATTTTTCTCCCTCGTAGAGTTGGTGACACGTACAAGCAGGCTTTGTCCGTGTCACCCTTATTATTCATTTTTCTAAAACTTTTTTAGAGTTGTACCAAAAATGCCGCATCAATGTGGTTTAGTTGTTTAATTTCATTTAGACAATCTTGCGGCGGCACCGCATCTATATTTAGAATACTGATGGTGTTTCCCCCTACTTCTTTCCTGCCGAAGGTCATATGTGCGATGTTTATGTTTTTGTTGCCAAGAAGAGAGCCGACCTGTCCAATGAAACCCGGCTTATCCCTGCCAAACAGAACGAGTATCTGTTCATTGAGAATGGCCTCAACTCCATAACCATTAATGTCTACCAGCCTTGGTTCGTTTTTGCCAAATACGGTTCCGGAAATACAGGTTTCTCCGTTTGAAGTAGTAATTTTTGCGGCAACAAGACTGCTAAAATCACAGGCATTGCTGCTGGTCGTGACATTTACCTTGATGCCACGTTCTGCGAGCAAGGTCGGAGCGCTTACAAGATTTACGCCTTCTTCAAGGCTCGGCTTGAGCAACCCTACTATAAGGCTATCGGTAACGATTCGAATATTTTTATGAGAAATCTCTCCCGTATAAACAATATCTAATGTCTGAATGCCCGCATTATTTATTTGTGTTAAAAAAGATCCCATTTTTTCTGCAAGGGCAAGATAGGACTTCAGGCTGGCATACTCTTCCGGACTATAGGGAGAAAGGTTCACGGCGTTTTTATATCCTTTTCCGGTAAGGGCTGCGGCCATCTGTTCCGCTGCCTCAATCGCAACCGCATATTGCGCTTCTTCGGTGGATGCTCCTAAATGTGGCGTCGCAATGACCTCTTCCAGTTGTAGTAACTTATTATCCTTTGGAGGTTCTTCTTCAAATACGTCCAGGGCCGCGCCGGCAACCTGTCCTGTTTTAATGGCGTTATAAAGATCTTCTTCGCAAATAACGCCGCCTCTTGCGCAATTTATTATTTGGACGCCTTTCTTCATGAGTGAAAATTCTTTGCTTGTTATAAGGTTCTTCGTTTCTTTGTTAAGCGTAACGTGAATCGTGATATAGTCTGCCTGTGCCAAAAGATCTCTAAGGTTTTTTACAATATGTATGTTATACTGTGATGAAATTTCAGTGGTTATAAAAGGATCATAGCCAATTACTTTCATCTCTAAGGCAGCCGCCCGTTTTGCCACTTGTCTGCCCACCCTGCCTAGTCCTATGATGCCAAATGTTTTTCCGGTGAGCTGCTGACCTGTAAATTTCTTTTTCTCCCACTTCCCTTCCTTCACCGACGCACATGCCTGGGGAACGAAACGCGAGAGAGAACAAAGCAAGGCAATGGTATGTTCTGCCGTTGAAATGATATTGCCTGCGGGGGTATTCATGACGACAATGCCTTTTTTTGTAGCGGCAGGAACATCTATATTGTCGACGCCCACGCCCGCACGGCAAATGGCTTTCAGCTTTTCACTTTTTTCGAGCACAGGAGCGGTGAGTTTTGTATTGCTTCTCACGATAACGCCATCGCACATTTTTATAACAGCATCTAATTCAGGCGGTTTTAAACCGGTTTTCTTTAAAACTTCAACCCCGGCATTTTGTAGTATTTCGTTACATACGTCAGGAAGATCGTCTGCGATTAAGACTAACATGACACTGCCTTTCCAAAAAAATAACAATGTTTTTGCGAATATGTAAATATAAGACGTTACGTTGTGTTTTATCAGGGCAAATGCAATAATAACGGGAATATGATAACCTTTTAATCCTATGAAATCAAATTTAAACTTTCATGCATAGAAAAATGCAATAGTTTAAAAATAAGACCCGCATTCGCACCATTTAGTAGTAAAGGGGATAATATTTGCGGTAAGACGGGGTTTTTGTTAAACTCTACACGGTGTTTTTATTCAGAAATCAATTCAAGTTGGAGTACGATTCATGAAGCACTGGGTTTATATTGCTGTTTTGCTGGTATTTATATATTTACCTGTGGTTTTATTTGTGCAAAAAAGTGCTATAGGACAAACAAGCGGACAGGAAGTTTTTGATAAGCTGACGGATTTTCAAAAATCACTGAGGGACTGGATGCGCAATATTGATAACCTTAGCGCACAGTTCTCTGAACTGAATAAAGACGTAAAGGAGACCATCGCTCCCCTGAAAGAATCCAGCAAAATCATAAAAGATCTTGAAGGAAAAATGAATAAAATTGTTTCAAGACTGGAAAAGGTGGAACAAGTGACCTCTATTGAAGATGTGAAAAATACACTTGATTCTTTTGGCAAAACATTTGATGTCTTTAAAAAACTGTTTTCTGATTTAAAGAAAAGAGTTGAAGACCAGGAGGTGAAAACAACTGTTCTTGAAAAAAAATATCAAGAAGCCGAAACACCATTAGCCCCTTTTAAAAAGGCGCTTGAAGACATAAATAAACTGGTTACCGATAAATTTGCAGAGCAGGAAAAAATCCTTGCCGCCGCAGAGGTAAATATAAAAACACGTACAGAGGCGCTGGATCAACAAATAAAAATTTTTGAAGAGTTTGACCGAAGGGTGAAAAATTTGGAGAGACGGGGAGTTGTTTCTTCTGGTACTGCTACGGCGGCGGTCGTGGTGGCATCTCCGGAAGTCAAGGTGACGCCGGTGGCTGAAGCCGTAGGTACGGAAACGGTTGTGGCCGCAAAGGAAGAACCGGTTGCGCGCGAGCCGTCTCCCGAAGAAGAAGGTTTTAATGAGGCAGGAGAGGGGTTTTATGTGAGGAATGTAAAACTGCTTCCTTTTGGATCTTCCGCACAAATCGAGGGGGAGATAAAAAATTTGTCCGGAAAAGATCAAAGTATTGCTAATTTTGAAATAAAGGTATACGACAAAAAGGATTTGGTTTTGTTCATGCAGGATTTTTCAATAAGATCTTTTAAGAATGAAGCTATCAGAAAGTTTAACGAAATTATTACCGGTTATTCGCCGGTAGATATTGCAAGGTACGAGGTGTTGGCGAAGAGGAGATACTGATATGTGGATTGTCAAAAGATGGATTGTTTTGTTCGCTTTTGTTATGGTATTTTTTTTAAAAGGATTACTTGCTGCGGAAGAAGGCGAACAGTATCCGGGTATGGTTTATGTCCCTGCGGGTGAGTTCTATATGGGGGAAGATAAATATTACGATTGGACGTTTATGTTGGCATTTAACATATATGATGGGCCGGAGCATATTGTGTATCTGGACAGCTATTACATTGATAAATATGAGGTAACAAACGAACAGTATGCAAAATTTATAGAAGAAACAGGGCATCGTATTCCGTACTGCTGGTTTGATGAAAGGTTTAATACTCCGGACAAGCCTGTTGTTGGCGTCAGATGGGAGGATGCGGTTGCTTACGCAGAGTGGGCCGGCAAACGTTTGCCTACAGAGGCAGAGTGGGAAAAAGCAGCGCGTGGCAGTGACAGGCGTTTGTGGCCTTGGGGGAATGAGATATTTGATGCGGAAAGATGCAATGTTTGGGAAACAAAGAAAATGCAGACATCTCCTGTCGGAAGTTATAAACAGGGCAAAAGCCCCTACGGTTGCTATGATATGTCGGGTAATGTCTGGGAATGGTGTACTGATTGGTATGATCAAAATTACTATTATTCTTTTCCTCGTGAAAACCCAAAGGGTCCGGAATCTGGGCAACAAAAAGTTATTCGTGGAGGTAGCTGGCATTATTTCGGACACTTCGCCCGATGTGCAGCAAGGTATCGTGTCCTTCCCCATGCAGAAACACCACAGATTGGTTTTCGCTGCGCAAAATCCGTAGAGTAATTACAAAAACTTGAACTATTATATAGTAGATCGCAAAGCGTAACGGTTCACAGTATTTAAGTTATTGCTAAATTGGTACTTAATAAATTATAAATTTATTACAAAAAAAATTTGAATTGCTAAAGTACTTATTTTCAGCGTATTAAATAATAGTGGGAAAATACCCGCAAAAAATTTGTATTAATCATACTTATACGATAAAAGTAAATGCATTACGCATATATTTATTATCAAACAAATAAGGTTTTTCGAAAAATTTATACACCCTCGGCTTTTATAGGGGAGATTAGAAATCCCCTCTATCAAGAGGAGATTTAGGAGTTGTTTGATAGTATGCTTAGTCAAATAAATCTATTTTTCAGAAAGTCATTTTATCGCCAAATTTCTAAAATCAGATTTGATTGGCTATATTAAGCTAATTTCCAAACTTTAGAGTCGCATTTTCTCTACTTTTTTCAAAGTCTTTCAACCATTGCTCACTCTTTGGGTCTAACTTGCCCACACCTTCTTTTGTCATTTTCAACAGTTGCTTTATTTCTTCAAATGTTGTCGTGTCTACTTGAATTTTGCCCCTTTCATCTGAAACTCCAAGCCGTGTTGCCATCTCATCAACATTTAGCAAATTCAGATCCATGGTAGAAACATTTATATCTGCAAGATTGAAATTTCTTGCTGCCTCCATTGCAACTATAATGTCACCGCCAAATCCTTTAATGGCCTCTCGTCTCAATTTTTCCCCTTCAGCCCTAGCCAATTTAATCAACAATTCCCCCTCCGCTTTTCGCTGCTGTTTGTATTTGTCCCCCTCTGCCCTTTTTTCAATAAGATATTTGTCCGCCTCTGCAAGATATTCAATTACCATTTTTGTAGTCTCAGCATCCAAAACGGTAACCTCTCGTTCTTTATCGGCGGAGATTTTCTGTGCTACGGCTTCCGTGTCAGCCTCGATTGTTTGAGTAATACCTCTTTGTTCCGCGGCCAATGCTTTTGACTGATTCAATACGTAGTCTAATTCCGCAACCTTGATATTCTTAATTTTGCGGTCTAGCTGCTGGTCAAACCGGAATTCTAAAATCAAAACATCTATAATTTCTATGTATCGTGACTCTAAGCGCTCCCTGAGTCTTGTTCTGCATTCTTCCGCTCTTTTGCGTTTTTCTTCAGGGTTGTATAAATCTCTTTCCACCATTTTTCCAAAGACACTACGTGCAACGTCTCTTGTTTCATTCTCGACGATTATCTTGTACCTCTCCCCGACACCAAGATCTTGTCGGAGTTTCCAGGCAGAACCTCTTTTTATTTGGTATTTAATAACCAAATCAACCTCCACATCGTAGTCATCTGCGGTTCTTATCGCAACGTGCTTTCTCTCATCGTGCCCTAATCCCGAATTTTCCTTTGCCATTTCCAGTGTTTGCACTGTGATATCATAGAGGTCCCACTGGTCTATTGTCGAAATCGCCCTGTGCCAGCCAGGTCCATAATCCTTTTGCACAATACCCCTGCTTACACCCCAAACACGGGTTCTCACTCCCACCTGATCAGCGCCAACCTTTATGACGAAGAATTTAATACTGACGATAGAGATCGCAATAACCGCAAGTACCGCAATAGGAATGATATATTTTGCCGTCAATTTTCCCAGGTGCATTTTTGCCTCTACATTCTAAAAATGAGTCGTTAAATTATGATATCAATACGCAGTAAAAAGTGTCTATTGACCGTTACAGCGGCCATTAATCTGATTTTTGAGGACCTGGTTGCATCGGGCTAACCATCGGCGCGTCTGGAGGTTCCGGGCGTGAGTAATCAATCTTGGGAGCGTCTTCGATATACTTGAAACGTTGTATCGATTGCGGTACTTCGATCCCGCTTCTGACAATCGGAACACCGCGTACAATGGCATTTTTCAGACGTTTTGCATATTCAAGTCTGACCAGATTGCGGCTTCCGTTTCCTTCAAAAGCGTCCCTTAACGCGGCAAGTCCTTCGGCCTCTGACTTCACCGTTACAAGTACGGCATGCGCTTCCTGTGACAAGCGCTCAAAATCGGCTTCTGCCTCAAATGTTGCTTTTATTAAATAAGCTTCCGCCTCTTGTTTCTTGGCCTCTGCAGTACCTCTTGCATCCATGATTCTTTTATCACAATCACCCCTGAATCTGGCCACACGCACCTCTTTCTTTTTTGTCTCTTCGACGATTACCCTCCTCTGGTTTTCCATTGCCGCCTTTGCCCTGGTTTTTTGTTCTTCCACTTCTTTGTCAGCCAATCGTCTCTCTTGTATTTTTTCGGCGTATTCTCTATAGTAGCGATAATCTGTGAGGTTTATCGAAGTAAGAAAAAAACCATGCGGCTCTAAAAAAGTATTAATTTCGAGTCGTGCTTTGTCTGCTTTTGCATCGCGTTTTGAAGCGCTTGGGAATTCATCTATACCTAGCTCTCCGTAACAGTAATAACAAATGGTGCGTGCATAATCATAAACCCATTTTTGTTTGTAAACATCGCCAATGCCGGTGTTTTGAATTATGTGTGAAGCGTACTCCGGATTCAGGATATATTGTATCTGTAAATCCAACACAACTTCACCACCGTCAATAGTTTTTATTATAAGAGGGTTTCCCTGTGGTTGCTTTTCATTGATCTCAGCGGCCGTCATCTTCAATACCAGCTCACGCTTGTCTAATATATAAATATCCTGAATAAAAGGGTAATAAACAATCGCACCTGCACGATTAATTTGCTTTATGCTGCCAGTTAAATTGTTTACGATTACGGCTACTTCGTCTGGCGCAAGTTCTTTCCAGCTTAGCTCTTTGCCGCCGTAAATACCTCCAGCGATAAAAGCCAGAACAAGTACCGATACAAAAGTCTTCCTGTAGAGGTGGAATTTTTTACTTTTTGGTTTGAAGTCTTTGTCCATAGTAAAGAGTACCTTTTTAACGAAAAGCTATTTAATTTATTGTTGTTAAGCTATTTAAGCGAATGTTGCATTGATTTGCTGCAAAGTGTATAATTATAAGGGCAGGTCTTTGGGAGTCAACAAAAAATTTAAAAAAAAGGACTTTCTGAAAAGCGCGTTAAGTGGTTCTTTGGTTAAGAGTAAAATCGTAATTCGGAAAGTGTATTTCACTTTGCAACGGCTTATTTAGGTTTGAAAAGACCATCTCCGCTTGTACAAGTATTCAATAAATTGCTTTGTAGTGATGGGCATGTTGCCCTATCGCCTGTCTCTTTAATATTACAGTGTATTATAAAGGCGTTTTTCGTAAAATGTAACATTTGGCTTGCGATTTGTGACGTATAATGAATCTTTGGATTTTTGATGTACTGACAAATTCTGGCGTCCCGATTGAACTAAGCAAATTAAGAGGCTGTCATCCAAAAACGGGTCGAACGTTAAAGGGGTTATGTTCGGATATGTGGCTTCAAATGTTCTCTCTTGCTTGCTATATACAAGTCGTTTGATTTTGATGTGAGGTATTCCCTTTTTATTATAAGCATTAAAGTATTTGTGGTAAGAAATGGTCTGCGCTTGTTATTGTAATCGGTAAGATTGAGGTATCTTATGTGTCCTTTACTTCACCAGAAATAGCAACCGGAGGGGATGTGTAATGCTTTATTACTGCCAAATGTAATTGCAGTTTCATGAATGGTCCGCCAGTATTCAGGTGCGATATGTATACTATGTGCAAAAAATTGTTTGACAATTTGAGAATTGAGGCTACAATGGTTTCCGTCAAGGTTATCTTTATCGCTTAGCCATGTAGCTGTTTGTTCGGCTAAATTTTTTAGAGAGTATAACAAATCTAGGAGGAGGAGAAAGGAGGCGTTATATTATAAGGTTACGTTAACATACGGGTTTTAAATTTTGTTTGTGTATTTAGTTGTGATTCTGTTTTAGTTTGAGGTCTGTTTATTAATGATTGGGAGGTGTATATGAGAAATAAATTTTTGAAGACGTGTTTTAGTGGCGTAGCTGCTGCTGTCTTCTGTTTTGCGGCTGCTCCCTTTGCGCATGGGGCTGGTTCTTCCTCGCTGGAAGACATGGAAAGAGAATTGAATGCCTTGAGGGCCTCTGTTTCTAACTTGACGGAACAAATAGAAACAGTAAGGGGTGGCCAAGCTGTTTCGTCTGCTCCTTTGGGCGAAAGCGAAAAAGGAGAATTAGAGGCGTTAAGGAGCGAAGTAAACTTCTTAAAAGGAGAGTTTCAGACCGCAGCACAGGCAGAAGAGCTAAAAGCGGAGGATATTGCAGGAAATGTTTATTCAGAATTTGCAAAGAAGGTAACACTGGGTGGGTCGATCAGGACCAGGGCGGAATATGCTAATGGTTACTACAGTTTTCCAGGGGATGTGACATTACCTGGTTTTAACCCTCCTACCATACCAGTTGGTGGTGCTGCTACAGGGACAAGACCCAAATCGTCTATAGATGATGATTACGTGTTAAACCAGACTAGGCTATGGGCAGATGCGGATGTAAACGAGCATCTCAGGATATTTATCCAGCTTCAGGATTCCAGGGCTTTTGGTGTGGAAGGTACGACTGTTGGATTTGCCACTGATGGGGCAAATAACCGTATCGATATCCACCAGGGTTATTTTGACCTAAAGAATCTTTTCGACCTTCCGTTAACGGTAAGAGTGGGACGCCAGGAAATTATCTGGGGCGATCACAGGGTTATCGGTAACTTAGTCTGGTCTAATCAGGGGCGTGTATTTGATGGCGGCAGGGTTATGTGGGATACGGATGCTATCCATGCAGAAGCCTTCGCAATGAGAGTAGATGAGGATGGTTACCTTTCCTACGCCGTGGATGGCAGCGGGAATTCTGATGAAAATGTATATGCTGGTATGTTATCGTTTAAAAAGCTCTTGCCGGGTGCTTTGATTGAGCTTATGTATATACAAAAGAATAATCAGGACGAAACCGCTGCTGTTAGTGCTCATACAGGGGCTGGGAAGGGAAACACCATTATTCATGATTTCGGCGTAAGGATTGACGGTAAATTGCCAAACATGGATGCCGTAGATTATACATTGGAATCCCACGGTCAGACCGGTGATGTCGGTGATCTTGACCATGAGGCATGGGCATTTGCAGGCAGGGTTGGATATACCTTTAAGGATGTGGCATGGACTCCTCGCATAGGGTTTGAATATGCCTTTGCTTCGGGTGACGATGATCCAACAGATGGGGATCACGAGACCTTTGATAATCTCTATCCCACAAACCACATGCAGGGCAACTACGGTTTTATCGATTTGGTTTCATGGCAGAATATGCATGACTTCAGGCCTAGTTTAAAGGTTAACCCAACCGATAAATTAATGATGCAGGTGGATTATCACTACTTCCTGCTGGCCGAGGAAGAAGATGGTTGGTATAACGCAGCTGCCGGTCTTGTTGCTGCACGTCCAGCCGGCGGTTATTCTAACGATGACAATCTGGCGCAGGAGGTTGATTTTACGGTAAGCTATCAATTGTATAAAAATGTAGGTATCCTTGCTGGATATTCATGGTTCGGCGCTGAGGACTGGATCGAGAAGAACGCCGGTGATTTTGATACACATTGGGGCTATTTACAAACAACTGTTACATTCTAATACTGTAGTGTTTGCTTGAATATTTGTATTGATGAAATAGGTTGGAAATGGGTGTTGCTGAGGCAACACCCATTTTTTTTGCATGGAAAAAGGTCAAAAATCCGTTAAACTTTTATTTAACCGTTACTACAACTTTAAATTTTCTGTAAGTCAAATGAGTTAACTAATATTTTGAGTATTTATTATGAAAACCAAAGAAATCCGCGAGATAATCCTCAAAGAACTGCCGGATATTATTAAACATGACAAAGAGATACAAGATTTTATCTTGCATATTTCTAAAGAATGTTTTGCTGGCAAAGATACGACAGAAGACCGGTTTGACAAGATACTGAGAGAGCTTGCAGAAGACAGAGAGACACAAAACAGGAAATGGTTGGAGGATACCAATCGGTGGTGGGAGCAGGCTGAGAAGTGGAAAGAACAAGACAAACGCTGGCAGGAACAGACTGAGCAGCGGAAGGAACAAGATAAACGCTGGTGGGAACAGGCTGAGAAGTGGGAAGAGCAAGATAAACGCTGGCAGGAACAGACTGAGCAGCGGAAGGAACAAGATAAACGCTGGTGGGAGCAGGCTGAGAAGTGGGAAGAGCAAGATAAGCGCTGGCAGGAACAGATAGAGAAGTGGAAAAAACAAGATCAGCGCTGGCAGGAGCAGGCTGAACGGTGGGACAAACAGGAAAGTAAATGGGAAGAAAACCAGAAGGTTATTCGCGATATCATGGAATCTATCAAAAAGATGGACCGGAAATATGACAGCACTATCGGCGCATTAGGCGCCCGGTGGGGATTAAGGACTGAACAATCATTCAGGAATGCCTTGAAGGGAATATTGAGAGAGGTTTCCGGATTAGATGTAATTAATGTCATTGAATATGATGAGGAAGGGATAATTTTTGGACGTCCTGAACAGATAGAATTAGATTTAGTGATAAAAAACGGGCATTTTATGATATGTGAGATAAAGTCATCTATTAGCAAATCAGATATGTATATATTTCAGAAAAAAGTAGATTTCTATCAGAAAAAACATAACAGAAAGGCCCGGAAGCTTATTGTGATCTCGCCAATGGTAGATAAAAAGGCTATGGAATTTGCAAAAGACTCAGGTATATTAGTTTACAGTTATGTTGAAGATATAGAGTCGGAGATTTTTTCTGTTTAACTAGAATTTTTAATACATGAATAATTACTATCCTTCCCTGGAAGAGTTTAAACAACTTGCCTCGGCCAACAATATTGTGCCGGTATACAGACAACTGTTTGCGGACGCACTTACCCCTGTTTCTGCATTTCAAAAATTATCAGATTCTAAACATGCCTTTTTACTTGAAAGTGCTGCCGGCGGAGAAAAAATTTCGAGATATTCCATCCTTGGGTCTGACCCATTTCTTGAATTTACTTCGATGGGTACGAATGTAGAAATTTTGAGGAAAAATGGAAATAATGAAAAAATTCAAACAACAGACCCCCTGGCTATTCTTGAAGGAGAGATGAGTAGGTTACGTCCTGTAAAAATAAAAGAACTTCCTGATTTCTTTTGCTGTGCAGTGGGATACATCGGTTACGATGTGATTCGTTATTATGAAACCTTGCCCGATATGCCTAAAGATGATCTTTTTCTGGCAGATATCAGGATTTTATTTTATGACACAATTATTGTTTTTGACCATTTGACAAAAACAATAAAGATTGTCTGTTCTGCATATGTAGATAATAACGAGTTGGAAGATTTGTATAAAGAATCTATCAAGAGAATTGATTGTGTTATTGAAAAGCTGAGAACGCCTGTCATGTCGTTAAGCGATGATATAACGACTGATAAAGAAACGAGCCGGTCTTTTTGTTCAAATTTTGAAAGAAAAGATTTTTTATCTGTAGTTGACCGATGCAAAGAATACATTCGTGCAGGAGATATTTTTCAAGTGGTAATTTCACAGAGATTTAAGACTGAGACCGAGGCGGAACCTTTTAATATTTACAGGGTGTTGCGGGTAATCAATCCTTCTCCATATATGTTTTATTTTAAAATGGATGATTTATATTTTATAGGGTCTTCTCCCGAAGTAATGGTAAAGGTAGATGGTAAAAAAGTTATCGTACGGCCTATTGCAGGTACCAGAAAAAGAGGACTGTCTGATGATGAAGATGAGAAGCTTGCTGGTGAATTAATTGAAGATCCCAAAGAAAGAGCGGAGCATATAATGCTTCTTGATTTAGGAAGGAATGATGTTGGGAGAGTTTCCCGTTACAATACTGTTCGCATCGAAGAAAAAATGGTCATCGAGAAATATTCACATGTAATGCACATTACCTCGAGTATTTGCGGCGAACTAGACGATAGTAAAAGTGCATTTGATGCTTTAAGGACATGCTTGCCGGCGGGGACACTTTCCGGCGCTCCGAAGATTAGGGCAATGCAGATTATCGACGAACTGGAACCTACTAAAAGAGGGCCGTATGGTGGCGCTGTAGGGTATTTTGATTTCTTCGGTAATATAAATACATGCATTACAATCCGAACGATAGTGTTAAAGAATAAACATGCGTATATTCAGGCTGGAGCAGGAATCGTTGCAGATTCAATACCGGAAAAGGAGTTTGATGAAACGGTAAATAAGGCAAAGGGGATGATGCTGGCGATTGAAATAGCGGAAAATATGAAGTAAGGCGTGGTGTGCTTAATAAAAAACATTTGTTCATTTCGTGGAGGTATTGCAGGTAATAGTTTAGATGTGTTTGGTGACACTTAGCACGGAGACCGTTAGAATGGATTTTTCAAGGATTTTGCAGATAGCAGGAATTATTGTGGCATTACATGCACTTTATTTTGGAATAGTAAAAGATTCTATGAAAATGGAAATGATTATGCTGTTTATCGGGGTCGTAATGTTTTATTTTGGCAGGTTGTCGGGAAGCAAGCGCTAACTGTTATAGTCACTGCATTTGATTTTAGAAATATAAATTTGTATATAAGTTTTAAATTATAACTTATTGCAAGGCTTTTCCGGCAATGCAATTCTTTGCCGGTAATTTTCACGTACACTGGCATGAAACTATTTTACTGTTAAATTACGTCGGGTTGCGGCTTTGTACGCAAATCAATTGTAATGATATCAGTATTTTATTAATGAAAACAGGTCATATTTACTCAAGATATCCCTTCCGTTCAAAAAACCTAATTCAATTAAAAAAGCACAACCAACAATATTGCCGCCAAGCGACTCAACCAGCTTGCAACATGCATTCATTGTGCCACCAGTAGCCAAAAGATCATCTACCATGAGAACCTGTTGTCCCTTTTTAATACCATCTTTGTGTATTTCCAGTGTATCTGTCCCGTATTCAAGGTTGTACGTCATGCTTGCTTTTTCATAGGGAAGCTTCCCTGGTTTTCTGATGGGAACAAAACCTGTACCGATTGAAAAAGCAACCGTTGTCGCTAGTATGAAGCCTCTCGCCTCCGCGCCGACAACAATATCTATTTTTTTGTTTTCAACGTAGCTGGCAATACACGCTATCGAATCTTTCAAACCCTTTGCGTCTTGAAGAAGAGGCGTTATGTCTTTAAATAGTACTCCCACTTTCGGGAAATCCGGTACATCGCGAATTAATTTTTTTAAATATTCCATTATGAATCTTCCTCTTTTGTTATGAGATAGTGTAATTTTTGAATCGTTTCTTTTTCGATCTGCCGTACACGCTCCCGGCTTATTTTAAGTATTTTGCTTATGTCTTCCAGTGTTCTTGACTCTCCGTCAACCAGTCCGTAGCGCATTGTTATGACCGTTGCCGCACGTTTATCAAGGGTATCCAAAAGTTTTTTAAGTGTTTCTTTTTCATACGTCTCCTCCAGTCCTTCTTCCGGAGGAAGCGTTTTCCCGTTTGGGGTAATATCGCTTAACGCCCAGATAATGTCAGCGCCGGAAACGAGTGGAGCATCGAGAGAAGTCATCGACTGGAGGGAAAGTTCGATGTTTTTCACATTTTGCGCAGTGATGTCAATTTCCGCTGCTATTTCTTGCTCGCTTGGCGATCTTTCGTGTTTTTTCAGCAAACCGGAAGAGGCATGTTTCATCTGTGAAATTCTTTGCAGCATATAAGAGGGAATGCGTATTATACGTGCCTTGTTTGCAATAGCTCGTCGAATTGCCTGTTTAATCCACCAAGTAGCGTAAGTGCTGAACCTATTGCCAGTTGTTATATCAAAATCCTCAACGGCGCGTATAAGTCCCAGATTGCCTTCTTCTATGAGGTCAAGAAAGGAAAACCCGCGATTCACAAATTCCTTTGCAATGCTTACCACCAGCCGTAAGTTTGCCTTTATTAGTTTTTCCCGCGCTTCTGCATCGCCCTTTGCTACTTTCCTGGCAATTTCCAGTTCCTCTTCAAAAGTAAGCAAAGGGATATTCTGTATTTCTTTTAAGTAGGCTTGTAATGCAGAGTCCGTAGTGCCATCTCCTTGTATTTAAATGGATTCAACGACACTGGAAGGTTCCGCCTTTTCTTCTTGAACTACTTTTTCTGATGAAGAGTTATCGGAAGAGTTATTTTTTTCCTCAGGATGCGCCGCTATTTTCTTCAAACTAAGACCGATTTTTCTTGCTTCAGGCTCAATGCGAATTACTTTCACCTCTAGTTCGTCTCCTACATTTACCGCATCGGCAGGGTTGCTGATTTTTTTATCTGAAAATTCGGAAACATGTAATAATCCTTCAATTCCTTGTCCTAGTTCTAAAAAGGCTCCAAAATTTGCGAGTTTCGTTACGTGTCCTTTCACAATATCGCCAACCTTATATTTTTCAGGAATTTCTTTCTCCCACGGATCGTCTTGCAGTTGCTTTAATCCAAGCGCAACACGTTTCTTTTCCCTGTCGACAGAGAGAACAACCGCCTCTATTTTGTCGCCCTTTTTAACAATTTCTGAAGGATGTGCCACCTTTTTAGCCCAAGACATATCGGAAATGTGCAATAAACCGTCAACGCCTTCTTCAATTTCTATAAATGCCCCATAGTTTGTCAGATTACGTACCCGCCCTTTAATCTTCGTTCCTGCCGGGTATTTTTCCTCGATTATTGTCCATGGATTGACCTCTGTTTGTTTAATGCTTAAAGATATTTCTTCTTTTTCTCTATCGATTTTAAGCACTACTACCTCTACCATGTCCCCGATGGCAACAATCTCAGAAGGATGGTTGATACGACGTGTCCACGACATTTCTGAAATATGTACAAGACCTTCTATTCCAGTCTCCAATTTAACAAATGCCCCATAGGACATGATATTAACTACCTGGCCTTTTACCCTGGAACCAACTGGATATTTTTCCTCTATGTTAAACCATGGATTATCGGTTTTTTGTTTTAGCCCTAAAGCCACTTTTTCCTTTTCTTTGTCAACATCGAGTATTTTTACCTCAACTTCATCGTCAATCGCAAGCATTTCTGATGGATGGCTTATCCTGCCCCAGCTCATGTCCGTAATATGTAGCAGTCCATCCATGCCACCCAAATCGATAAAAGCGCCGAAATCGGCAATGTTCTTCACAACGCCCTTTCTTGTCTGTCCTGCTTCTATTTCCATTAATAATAGTTTTTTCTTTTTCTCCCGCTCTTCTTCAATCAGTTTCCTTCGTGAAACAACGATATTTTGCCGTTCTTCGTCAATTTTAAGAATTCTGCAGGTAAGTTCCTGTCCAACATATTGTGCTATATCTCCCGGTGGTTTTACGTCAATTTGCGAGGCAGGCAGGAAAATAGGTACCCCAATATCTACAAGCAGCCCTCCTTTTATCTTACGAATAATACGCCCGGTAATAATGTCCCCTTCTTTATATTTTGCAATAACTGTTTCCCAGCCACGAATGCGGTCGGCCTTGCGTTTTGATAATTTTATGAGTCCGGAATCGTCTTCAACTGCTTCTAATAAAACTTCAATTTCTTCGCCAATTCTTATTTCGGAAGGGTCGTCGAACTCGTATTTGGGCACCATGCCCTCGGATTTATAACCGCAATCTATGATTACGTTATCGCCGATAGAACTGATGATGCGGCCTTTTAGAATCGAGTTGACCTCAAAATGCAGGACAGAATCATAATAAGCGGACTGTACGTTCTCCATGGCATCTTCTGTTGCCATTACTGATTCCACGTCATTTTCTATATCTGCTACATTAACATTATATTCCTTTAAATAATCACGTTTTAAAGTTTCAAGACCCATAATTTAATAACTTCTCCGAAATAAAAATGAAAAAGGGACAAAAGAAATAAAATAAATCACACTTTATTTTTTATAAGGGGATTCACTTCTTTTATAATTCTGTGAATCACCTCGTTTAACGTTAAATTTGTCGTATCAATGTAAATTGAATCGTCGCTGATTTTTAAAGGAGAATCCTTTCTTGTTGTGTCACGCTGGTCGCGTAATGCTATTTCTCTTATTACACTATCGAGCGAGTTTTCGTTGTCCGGCGTTTCTCTCTCGCGAAAACGTCTTTTGGCCCGTATTTCTATTCTGGCGTCAAGAAAAAACTTTTTTTCCGCTTGAGGAAATACAACCGTTCCGATGTCTCTTCCCTCCGCAACGGTATTTCCTTTTGAGGCAATTTTTCTCTGCAGATTTACCAGCATCGCCCTAACGCCAGGTTTGCCTGATATATGATGCGTGTTGTTTGTAACCGATGGTGAGCGAATTTCTTTGGTTACATTTCTGCCATCTACAAATACCTGTAACCCTTTTTCTTCACTCTCAAAATAAATCTGTGTCTGTTCCATAATCCTGCATAAAGCATTTTCATCATCGAGGTTTACATTATGTTGCATAGCCTTCCATGTTAATGCCCGATACATGGCGCCCGTGTCAAGATAACGAATACCCAGGTGTTTTGCCAATGTCTTTGCAACCGTACTTTTGCCGGATCCGGCAGGCCCGTCAATCGCTATTATCAAGCGAACCTCCCCGGTATATTCACTGAAATCTCCATGTCGATTCTCATAAGGTGAGAAATTTCAAATATACTAAACTATGAATTTTATTGCAAGTGTTTTATTGTGGTATCAGGTAACGCTGAAGACGTATTAAAAGCGGATCACCATGCATAAGAAAATACGATTTTTAGTAACATTTTAGTCTTTTTAAAAAAATTTCAATTTTTATGATTAGAACACACATTCCTGATCCTGCGCCGGGAACACGTTTCACATCCATTATACAGACCCATAGCCGTGTGTCTCTGATTTAGTTCGGAGACATTCGTAAAAAACCGACGTCAGCGTGAGGTTAACGCATGGATGGATTTTTTAAAAACAAAGGGGTTGCATTCACCGCAAAATCCCTGTTTTATTGAATAATCTGATTCACTGAATCTAATGCATCTGCGTTTAAAATCAATTTATTTTCTGCAACTTTTTTTAAGTTGATGCTTATGTGTGAACCGGCAGGGGTGTTAACCTTTTCGATCTTTTCTTGCCGGGAGAGCAGGTCGAGCGTCAACCTTGCGGCTTGTTTGCCGGTAGTGGGAATGTCAGCAGAAATAACCAGAGTCGCTCCCGCATCAATAAATGCCTCGCTGTATGTAAACACAGGAATATTTGCCGCATTGCATTGCTGGAATATATTGCTGACGGCATCTGTTTTTGATAGCACAACCGGGTCTGAAGTTAGCCAAATGGCGTCGACATTTTTAAGAAGTTTTTTCAGGGCAGATGTTATGTTTGTCCTTTTGTTTATGGATATTCCAACAAGGCAGATTCCAATATCTTTGGCGTCTTCCCTTGCCTGCTGCATCCATTCTTCATTATATTCCTTACTATAAAGAACGCCGATTTTGTTTGTTTTCGGGAAGAGGTAACGGTACATCGTCAATTGCATACTCGGAAGCAGTTCGGAGGATATGCCATAGGTGTTTTCTTTTATGGTGAGACGTCTCCAATTTATGATTGAAGAAAATATTACAGTGGCATCGTTCGTCACTTCCTGTGCGAAGAGATATGCCTTAATTCCAATGCAATATATGATAGCCGGACCAGATTCCCGAATAATTTTCTCTGTTTCGGACCTCTCTTTCCATTTATTGCCAAGGTTTATTTCGCCTTTCGGGTGTGGAATGACGGATTTGAATCCCGTATGCGCCAGGGAGTAGTTTTTGATGGATATGTCTGAATTTATAATGAGTACATTTTCAGTGGTATCCGGGTATGACGTATTTGTGTAGCCTGACAGAAAGGAAAATAGTATTAAAAAGAATGCCATGAATGTACGATTTCTGCCTTGTTCGCGCATGATAGCGGCAAGCATCGGGATGTTATTTATTAGATTGTTTTTGTATTTAATCATTGTTTTTCCAGGTATTCCTTTTCCGATGCGTTGAGTATTTTCCATCCGTCAAACCCAAGCATACTGAGTTTGTTTTTCCCTTCCACGGCGGCTTCCATATCTTTAATTATTTTTGCCAGTTTTTTGTGATTTTCGTCCTGGGGTTTTGGTACCGCTACAATAGGAAGCAATGTTTCGTTGCTGATCAATAATTGCTTTAATGTGTCGTACAGTTTCCTGTTTATTACGGAAAGCTTTGCAAGGCTGCTATCTGTGGTAACAGCAGCGTCTGCCATTCCAAAACCTACGGACATCAATGCGTCTATTTCTTTCGGAACAGAGAGTATTTTTATAGAGGAAGCAACAGCACCTTTGTTTTCCCCGAACATTTGAATAAGGACGTTTTTCGTGTAATCTTCACTGCTGGCGGAAGCTACGTTCATGCCACTTAACATGCTTATGTCGTTAATAATCCTGCTTGTTGAAAAAATTCTCCTGCACGTAGATTTATTTTTGGATACGGCAACCAGGATTGGTTCGATAGAAATATTTTCTTTTAGTTGTTTATAATGCCAGCTTGAAATAATGAAGATACCGTCTTTTTTCTCGGAGATAAGTTTTTCAAATATTTCGCGTTCACTAAACGGTTGAAATTGATACCCGCCAAATCTGGCAAGGTAGAGATCGAACTCCTTTTTGAGTGAGGCAAAATTGTTGATATTGGTTTCCGGATTATAGAAATAGATGGTGTATTTATATTCAGCGCATGGCGCCAGGCTATTCGTGAATAAAAAGAGGCAGAGAAAGGCGGGAAACCATATTGCATGCGTGCATCTTTTGTAAAAAACTGATTTATAAAAATACGGAATTGTATGGTTAAAGGTATGCGACAAGATACATTTTATTTTTCTGTATATCCCCATACACATTATAAAGAAAGAGACGAGAAGGTTGTCGCAAATAAATTACAAATAAACAATATGCACGAAAAATATATATGAATATCTGTGCGTGTCAAGCATTTTTATGAACGAATAAGGTTTATGGAGTTGCTTTGAGAAAATCTTATTTGTATAATCCCGGAAATTTTCACGTTGAGAATAAAAACCTGCCCGGCTCATAAAGATGAGACAATGTGCCTTGCATTTTTTCTGCGCAATTTTTTTTATCCTTAATAGCAAATGCTTAATAGCCATTCTCTGGCAAATTCAGGCGTTAAAATGAAAAGATTGATTATTACAGCATTTTTCGCAATTTACACAAGTTTCACCATGATGCCTGTCCTGGCGGAAGATTTCCCCTACCAAGAAAATACGGAACCTGTTGAAATTACCAATGCAATTCATGAGGAGATCAGATGGTTGCTGGCGGAAACCGAAGTTGCTATATCGACCAGGCATGGGGTGCGCATAAGCAAGGCGCCGGGCATAGTAACGGTATTAAATGGTGAGGAGATTTCCCATTCCGGATATCGTACCTTCTCTGAATTATTGCGGACTGTGCCGGGCTATGAAATACTAAAATCGGGGAATTTTGGCGGAATATTTCCTGCGGTGAGGGGTCTTGACGGCGCAAACAGGGTGCGGGTAATGATTGATGGCCACTTTGTGAATAATCCCTTAGACGGCAGCGCTTTTGGCAATTTTGACGATTTCCCGTTAAAAAATATTAAGAAAATAGAGATTATACGCGGACCGGGTTCCGCATTGTACGGAGAAAATGCCTTTTTGTCGGTGATTAATATTATTACAAAAAACGGGGCAGATATAGACGGCATACTGGTGGACAGCGGTTTTGGAAGCTATGACACGTTGGAGGAAAACATTGTGTTTGGCAAGCGATATGGAAACATTGAAGTTTCCGGCATGATGCATTACAGAGATACGAATGGTTATGACGGCATTGTAGAAAGCGACAGCCAGTCTGTGCTGGATAAATCGTTGTCCCCTTATGGATTTCCCGCCGTATCGCAAGCCCCTGGAGAGGTAGAGGACTGGAGAAGGGAGTATAGTCTGCATTTAAAAATGGCGTATAAGGATGTTTATCTGCTGGGATGGTATAACAATAAAAACCGGGGGCCTTTTATCGGCCCTCAGCACGCACTGGCCGATGAATCAGATATTGAGAGCAATTATGTATTTGCCGAGGTTGGATACAAAAAAACATTTGAAGATATCTTTACCGTAAAACCGAGGGTTTATTACGATCAATTCGACGACGATTCCTACGTTGAATCTTTTCCGGAAGGCGCAACCCTGTCCTTTGACACAAACAACGACGGCGTCTATGATACTTTTAAAACATATCCCGACGGCTTTGTTGGCGACGGGAAAGTGATACAGAGAATTATTGGCGCAGAGATGCCTTTCGACTATGAACTATTTGACGGCAATATCATTACAGTGGGTTTTGAATATCGGCGTATTCAGCAAACAGACGTCAGGTATTCGGCAAATTTCGACCCGTTAACCATGGACCCGCTGGAATCGATGAAAGATTTTACGGATACCTATCCTTTTCTGAAAGAAACGACGAGGAATATCTGGTCTGTTTATATACAGGATACCTGGGATATTACCGAGGATATAAGCCTTACTTTAGGCGCCAGACATGATGAATATAATGATTTTGGCAATGCGACGAGTCCCCGCTCCGGTTTGACCTGGAAGTTTATGGAGAACGCTACGTTGAAGTTTTTATATGGCGAAGCATTTCGCGCACCAAGCTTTCTTGAGATGTTTACCGTGAATCAGCCTGCAAGATTGGGGAATGAGGATTTGGACCCGGAGATTATCCGCACAATGGAAATGGGATTGATGTATACCTTCAACAAACATGTCACGAGCAGTATTAATTACTTTAACAATAATATCAAAAATCTTATAATGCTCCGCGCCCTGGATTCTGCCAGTGAGACCTGGCAGTATGATAATTTCGGTGATGCGCGTGTTCAGGGATTTGAGGTAGAGACGAAGATAAATGTATCACCTGGCAATTATGTGTTTTTTAATTATACGTTTCAGGATCCGGAGGATGATCACGGAAATGAGCTGCCCTTTGTGGCGAAGCATAAAGGCAACATTGGGATCAATGTGCAGCCATGCAGATACATAAACACAAATGCAAGCGCCTTTTTTAGCGGGAAACGATACCGGGAGGAGGATGACGGCAGGGACGATATGCCCTCATATGCATTGGTAAATCTTTCTGTTACCGGGAGAAATTTTTTTGGCACAATGAACGTGCAGGGCACGATATTTAATGTGTTTGATAAAGACTATAAAGACCCCGGGCCTGTTTCCATAGCAGAGGATTTGCCAAGGCCGGGGAGGACGTATTTTGTAGGATTAAGTTATCAGTTTTAACACAAAGGAAACATCAACGGGCATTTGGTCGCAACGGGGATGAAAATAAATAATCCGGTGATTTAGGGGACACCATACTTAATTTGGAACATTTCCATTCTTTTTTTGCAACCCCTTCATGTCCCTGAGCAGGTTCAGATTCGCAATATGAAATAGTAAAAATTCTAAAGTCCTTGATATTGTACCGATTTCCTGTTTTGCCTTTAATATAAAGGGTTTGTAAGCGTTATATCAATTTTATTCATTACGATTAATTCTATCCTTTTGGGTTGATTTTAGTACAAAATTGGTACAGTTGTTATTTTTGCATTTTTTTAATCAAAATATAGCGTGAATCTTGAAGAAGGAGAGGAAAAGGAGATTGAGATTGTGTTGAAAGAAAAGTGATTATTATAAAGGCCATTTAACATTATTCTAAAAATTGTGGAGGGATTGATATGAAAAAAATAATGATATTTTTAATATTGATGGTAATAGTTGCAATTCCTATAACTATTGTTTTTGCAGATGATATTGAGGTGTTTGATAGAATTACAGAAGATTTAGAATTGGGAAGCGTCCTCGTTAAGGCTGGTGAGGGCATAACAGAACGTTATGATATTGAAACACTTGGAAACAAAATTCCACATCAAATATTGGCAAATGTAGAATCTGGAAGCTGGATATTTAATCTTCCTACCACTGCAATTGTTTATTTAGAACCCGATGATAAAGCAGATAATATTATTGAATATTGGGACGTGGCATTTGCGAATACGAAAAAGGGGAAAATTGTTTTCTATCGTACCATTGTTAATAATGATGTTATAGACAGAGATTCTTACGCATGGAATTTAAAAATTAAATGTAAATTAATACGTTATAAATAGAGGTTAGCATAAAATTGATTGAACAACATTTTTTTAAATTTCTATGATAGTACCTTGCTTAATTCATTTAATTAAAATTTAATATGATGTCACTTTAATTGCCAAAGAAGGAGAATGAAAAATGTATAAAATATTTATTTGTTTAACAGTACTTTTTGTTAGCACAACAACTCTTTTTGCAGATAGGGTTAAAATTAATGATAAAGGTATTGTAGATGTTGAGTTTGAGTCGATTGAGGTTGGAGCAGGTAGTTTTGACTCACAAATATTTATAATTGGTAACATAGAATCTGAAATTAGAGGTGTTATGGGATTTGCAGATATTGGTGGTGATTATGGTAGTTATGAAAGGCAATTGCCTATTACATCTACGTATGATAACCCAGCACATTATTTTACTGTTTCTTTGGCATACTCAGAATCAGACAAAGCAGTTATATGCATCCGGGAATGCTGGAATAATTCAGATGAGGATTATGAATTTCCAGAACTGTATTTTGAATTAAGGTGGCTGATATTAAAATAGAAAAGATTTGATATGGAAAAACGTGGTTAGCGACTATTACCTTTAAAATCCGAAAATAGGAAAATAACCGTTTATTATACTCCATTATTGAAATGAAGGAATATTAAGTATGGCAAGAAATTATGATGTGATGATCAGAAATGTATTGAGAAGCATGGAATCAAGGAGCCAAACGAGAGGTTCGAGTAGCGGAGCTACTATGTGGAAAGCAGAAATCAGACATGAAGGTTTAAATAAATACCGCGTTATTCGTGGGCGTGACAGGGATGTAGTGGAACAAATGGCTGAGACTAAGATTGTCGCATGGAATGAAATGTGGAAAGTTGAAAATGGAAAATAGACAGTTAAAAACTAAATTGGCAATTGAACAAACCAAAGAAGCAACAGAAGCTATAAAAGAAATAGAGGTCATTCTAAAGCATGCGCTGAATAAAAACTATACAATTGAGTGGGAAGCGTTGAAGAATGAATCTAAATTCCTTAAGCAAAAACCTCAACTACCAGAACTATTAGAAATTTCTAAGCTGCCGAAGAGAACTAATCAATATTACCAGCCAAAATTTGAATTTTTGGACAAAATATTCCCTTCGCGTAAACAAGAAAAAATAGACCGTGCGGAACGTTTATTTAAAATTAATTATAATGAGTGGCTAGAAGCTAAAGAAGAAATTACCAAAAAAAATGAAGAACTTCAGAAACTATATCAAGACAAACTAAAACTATGGGAAAAAGAGGAACGAGAATTTCTTGAAAAACAAAAAAGAAATATTGAAATATATAGAATAAAAGAACAATATTTTGAGAAACAACCTCATGCTTTAATTAAATATTGTAAGTATGTTTTATCAACCTCAGATTATCCATATTATTTCCCCCAGGAATTTGACCTGGATTATAACCCCGAAACAAAAATAATGATTGTAGATTACTCATTACCTCCCATTGATGCACTCCCAAGATTAAAGGAAGTAAAATATATCAAAACGAGGGATGAGTTTTCAGAAAGTTTTCTTGCAGATTCAACAGTTAATAACCTTTATGATGATCTTATTTATCAAATCACACTAAGAACAATTCATGAACTATACGAATCTGATGTTGTAAATGCCATTGACTCAATCATTTTTAATGGCATTGTGGAGTCAATAGATAAAGCCACAGGACAAACAATAACTGCCTGCATAGTATCTGTTCAAGCAAATAAACAGGAATTTTTGTCAATTAATTTAGAACATGTAGACCCAAAGGCTTGTTTTAAGAAACTAAAAGGCATTGGCAGTTCAAAACTTCACAGTCTAACACCAATTGCACCAATATTACAGATTAGTCGTGAAGACAAAAGATTTGTATCTTCCTACCAAGTTGTTGACGAATTAGGCGACACTTACAATCTCGCCGCAATGGATTGGGAAGATTTTGAACATTTGATCAGAGAGCTTTTTGAAAAGGAATTTTCTCAATCTGGAGGAGAGGTTAAAGTTACCCGATCCAGCAGAGATGCAGGGGTTGATGCAGTAGCTTTTGATCCCGATCCAATCAGAGGAGGCAAAATAGTAATTCAAGCCAAACGTTATACAAATACTGTCGGTGTTTCTGCCGTTCGTGATCTTTTTGGAACTGTCATGAATGAGGGTGCAACAAAAGGGATATTAGTGTCTACTGCCGACTATGGTCCTGATGCATATGAATTTGCCAAAGGAAAACCACTTACATTGCTAAACGGCAGCAATCTTTTACATTTACTTGAGAAACACGGTCATAAAGCAAAGATAGATTTAAAAGAAGCAAAGCAAATATTGGCAGAACAAGAGAAGTAGAAAAACAATTCTAATCCTAAATAATACAGCAAGATTGAATAAAAAATAGAGAAAAAATGTTACAGTGCCCATCATGCAAATTAATGAGTCCTGATGATGCAGAATCTTGTGAATGCGGATATCGCTTTCCACCATCAGAAAATAGAAAATATTTCTTGAATCCAGAGAATAAAGGAAAAAAATCAACTCAAACTATTTGGATTGTTGTTTTATTGGCAATAATATCAATTCTCGTAATAGGGTGGGTTATATTCTCGTATGTTTCAATAGAAAAAAAATACGGATCAATATTTAATCAGGGAGACAAAAGGAATAAAAAGTTAGAAGGAATTATAAAACTGTCTGCTAATCAAAAAGAACAATATGTTACCCTGGATGGTTATGATGCAGGCACTAATCCACCAATTACTATACATAATATAAATCTTTGGAATGATTATAAAAACCGTTCAAAGGGAATCTCTGTAACCGCTAAACATGGCGATAGAGTAAAGCTTATAAGGCGTGAAGGCAATGGTGTACTGGTAGAAACTTTAAATGGCAAACGTGGGTGGGTAACATATTATTTGATAAAGGAGTTGAAGTAAGTCTTGTTTTTATCTGTTTTACCGAGGAGTAAAAGGGTCACATCTTAAATATTAAGTAAGAAGCCGAAGGGGTCGAATCTTTCAAATTGACAAATTACATTCTAATAGACACGATTAGCGACGTGTTTTTTGTTTTGCTATCACTAAAGACTTGGATTACTTGTAAAACCTTGATAAATAAGCCAAAGTCCGCAATTTGAAAAAATACGTCAATTTCATTAGATGTTTATTATCTAACGGGGTAGGGTTGACCAACTGGGGAAAAGCAGGGTCAACTATTTTTGGATTAAAAAGGGGGGTTAAAATGCCTGAGATTAATTGGAGAAATTTTATACATTCAGATCCGGAAATTTTGCTTGGTAAGCCAGTGGTAAAAGGAACGAGATTATCCGTGGAATTCATTCTGGGTCTTTTTGCAAACGGCTGGACAGAGCGGCAAATAATTGAAAACTATCCAACATTAACAAAGGAAAGTTTGCGTGCTGTATTTGCCTTTTCAGCCGAGTGCATGCGCGAAGAAGCATTATATACAATTCCTTCAGGGACAAATTGATGGATTTTTTGGCAAATGAAAATTTTCCGGGCGTCAGTATTCGAATCTTACGTGGTAACGGTCATAATGTAGCATCTGTAATTGAAGATACGCCTGGACTCAAAGATTTCAATGTTTTAAAGCGTGCTTATGAGGAAAATCGGATAATTTTGACGTTTGACAAAGATTATGGAGAATTGATCTATAAGTATAGATCAGTAACTCCTGTTGGCGTTGTATATTTCCGTTTAGATCCTTTTACACCTGAAGAGCCTGCTCAAATTTTATTAGATATCCTTAGGAGTGGCCGTTTACAAATATTGCATAAGTTTACAGTTGTAGAAAGAAGGTGTATCCGCCAAAGAACATTACATTAGGAAGATGAGTGGAATCACCCATTATGGAGTAAAATAGGGTCGGCTACTATTTTTGTATAATACTTGTATTGTTTTTGTTTAAGCGAACCCTTCTTTAGTAAGATTGATAGAAAATAATATAACCTATAACCTCTGTCTCTCATTCAATCCTCTGCGTTTAATGTTTTTACCGAAAAACGGGGGGAATGCACCCTGCGCAATTACTATTGCAACACTATTTTTGCAAATCTGCGTTTTCCCACTTTAAGGGTCATACCCGGCGTAATTTCTATATTTAGCGTGGGGTCATTAATGGTTTCACTGTTTACAGATACACCGCCTTGTTGGATCAACCGGCGCGCCTCGCCGTTTGTAGCGGCAAATTTACAGCTTACTATGAGTTTCGTGATCCATATTTTGCCGTTTTCAAGTTCGCCGTCAGGTATGGAGATAATGGGTATTTCGTCCGGAAGTGCGCCTTCTTTAAAAACACGGTCAAATTCTTCCGCGGCGGCTTCCGCTGCCTGGAGGTTGTGGTAGCGAGTTACTATGGCCTTTGCAAGCGCAACCTTTGCTGTGCGTGGATGGGTTTTTTCGTCAAGCAACTGCTGTATATCTTCAATGCTTACATCCGTCGCAAGCTCAAAGTATTTGCGCATTAAATTATCGGGGATGGACATTACCTTGCCGAACATTTCCCGCGGCGGTTCGGTGATGCCGATGTAGTTGTTTAGGCTTTTACTCATCTTCTTATTGCCATCGATTCCTTCCAGGAGCGAGGTGGTAAGTACTACCTGCGGTTCCATGCCGGCGTCCTTCTGTAAATCCCTTCCCACAAGCAGACTGAATAATTGATCGGTACCCCCAAGTTCAACGTCGTTCTTTACCATAATGGAGTCGTATCCCTGCATCAGCGGATAGATAAATTCATGCAGACTGATGGGAGAACCTGCCTTATAACGCTTCGAAAAGTCGTCCCGTTCCATCATTCGCGCAACGGTCATTTTTGAGACGAGTTGGATGACGTCGTTAAAGGTCATTGATTTGAACCATTTGCTGTTATAAACGACCTCTGTCTTATCCATATCGAGTATTTTCCCAGCCTGGGTAAGGTACGTTTTCGCGTTTTCCAGAACCTTATCGTGCGTTATCATTGGTCGTGTCTTGTTTACTCCCGAAGGGTCGCCCACGACGGCCGTATAGTCGCCGATGATGAGAATGGCCGTGTGCCCCAGCGACTGGAACGCCCGTAATTTGTGAATTGGGATGGCATTCCCTATATGGATATCCGGCGCAGTGGGGTCAAGCCCCAGTTTTACGCGAAGCGGCCTTTTTTCCTGCATTGAGCGGTCTATTTTTTTTATCAGTTCACCTTTAGAAACAATATCTACTGTTCCGCGCAGCAAGATTTCCATTTGTTCATTTACGTCTTTCGGCATAGGCGGTGCGTCTCCTATTGGAAAATATACTGCCGTTTTTTGCAGGCAGTATAATTAAGCGATAAAATTAATTTGTTATAATTTTTTAAAACACCGGTACTTTGCTGTCCATAAAGAACTTAAAGTACATCAAAAGAGCCAGTGTTAAGGAATTATGTAAAATATGTACCACTATGGAGGCGGCAAGGGATTGTGTTTTCTCATATAAATATCCCAAAAGAACTCCAAGGATAAATATTTGCAAAAACGCAAACATATCCATGTGTACCGCGGCAAAAACGGCAGCGCTTATAAAAATGGCGTATCGTATTCCAAAGTAACTTTTCAGCGCAGGGACTAAAAATCCACGGAATATGATTTCTTCCATAATTGGTGCGACAATAATGCCAAAAAATATGAGACATGCCA
Source organism: Candidatus Kuenenia stuttgartiensis (assembly GCF_900232105.1). Taxonomy (NCBI): domain Bacteria; kingdom Pseudomonadati; phylum Planctomycetota; class Candidatus Brocadiia; order Candidatus Brocadiales; family Candidatus Brocadiaceae; genus Candidatus Kuenenia; species Candidatus Kuenenia stuttgartensis. The sequence goes on along the minus strand of NZ_LT934425.1, from coordinate 1,739,743 downwards.
AAACGATGGCCGAATCCTCGGCCAATACCCACTGTACCACGTCCTGTATCTCCGGCATTATACCATAATAACTAAACACCGCGTTTATGATAAAACCGGCCAGCATTATTACAGGTATTGTGACAAGGTATCTTTTCAACCCTATTTTAATATTGTCGGCGATATTGACAAGCGTTAGCCCTAAATTGACAATAGATTGTCCATACTCAAAACGAACGATATAGCATATATAGAGACATATTAACAGGTTGGCAAGGAAAGAGACAAACAAGATCATCGTGCGAAATGAAGGGGAAGCGGTTTGTATCTCGAAACCAAAAACGGTTTGAATAAAGCTGATGAGTATCGGCATCCCGGCGAACGTAAAGACCATGTAGGTTGTGAGTACCTTAATAGCATCCTTTATGTTCCAGCGGTATTCCAGGGGGATTATTTGTTTTGTTTGTATATTACTCACTTTTAACCGTTTGTACCAATACCTCTCTGTTCCTTGGGCCATCAAATTCACAGAAGTAAATCCCCTGCCATGTCCCAAGCGCTAACCTTCCCTGAGAAATAGGGATGGCGGAAGCTGCACCGAAAACGGATGCCTTGATATGTGAGGCTGAATTCCCTTCCAAATGGGCGTAGTGATCATTCCATGGTACTATTTTATTTATCTCATCAACAATATCTTTTCTTACGGAGGGGTCGGCGTTTTCATTGATGGTAACAGCGGCGGTAGTGTGCGGCACGTAAACAAAACACATTCCTTCCATAATGCCCGTTTTATGCACAATGGCATGAACTTCACCGGTGATATCGATAAACTCTGTTTTTGCCCGCGTTTTTACTGATAGTGTATTCATTTGTATTTATAGTGCTGTCCGGTAAAAAATCTATTTCGCAAGTTTTTCCCATCACTCTTTTTACTGAGTGCGAAGGAGAAATCGGAAAAGGCATGCCGTTTTAAAGGAACAATATATCCTAATAGCTGAGAAATATTTTGTCAAATCTAAATAATCTGTAACACTTTAGTTTTTGAAAAAGGGGCGAAGTATTTGCCCGTTTGGGTGTGAACGCATTTATGACAATTTACAGCGAATGCTTCGCTCACTACACGGTGTGGCAAAACATCGTTTTTATTGGAATTTTTCAAAAAACTAAAGTGTAGCTTAAAAAGGGGATTTATAAATCAATATTATACATTTTCATTTTATTATATAAGGTTTTCAGGGAGATGCCCAGCGTTTTTGCCGCAAGGGGTTTGTGCCAGTTTTTTTCTTTCAATACTTGTATAATATGATTCTTTTCCACTTCAGAAAGCGCGATTTCCCCATTTTTACCATAGTGTTCATATGTCCTCCCGCGGATATTGTCAGGCAATTCCTCTATGCTGATAATATTTCCGTCTGCTAGTACAACAGTGCGTTCAATAGTATTTTCCAGTTCCCGAATGTTTCCCGGCCAGTCGTAGAGCGTCATAGCGTGTAACGCTTCCGGGTGCATATCCATGGTTCGTTCCCCTTTGCAAAATTTTTGGAGAAAATGCTGAATTAAAGCCGTTAAGTCATCTTTCCTTTCGCGTAAAGAAGGCAGGCGCAAGGTGATAACGTTTAAACGAAAATACAAGTCTTCTCTGAATCTGCCTTCCTTAACCTCTAGGGGCAGATTTTTATGCGTAGCAGCAATAATCCTTGCATCCACGGTGATAACACGATTATCACCAACACGCCGTATTTCACCCGATTGTATTACACGAAGCAGTTTTGCCTGCGTGTTAACGGTTAATTCGCCGATTTCATCAAGGAAGAGTGTGCCCCCTTCTGCAATTTCGAATAATCCAACCCTGGATTCCGCTGCACCGGTAAAAGCGCCTTTCACGTGCCCGAAGAGTTCGCTTTCCAATAAGGATTCCTGTAGGGTGGCGCAATTTACTATTACAAACGGTTTGTCCGCTCTTTTGCTGTATTGGTGTATCATTTTTGCGGCAAGCTCTTTTCCCGTGCCGCTTTCTCCTTGGATCAGCACGGTAACGTCAGATGGCGCAGTTTTATCGATCATTTTAAATACCGCTTTTATTGCCGGGCTGTTTCCTATCATAGAAGAAGGTTTTTGTACGTCATGTACCAGTGTCTTGAGATGAAAATTTTCCCTGCTGAGTTTTCTTTTTTCCAATGCCCTTTGCAATAATAAATCAAGCTCTTTGAGCTGGCATGGTTTTGTCAGGTAGTCATATGCGCCCAGCTTTATAGCCTGAACGGCATTCTCAATAGAACCTTGTCCTGTCAGTATTATTACTTCGGTGGTGGGTTCAATGGTTTTCACTTTTTTTAAGGTCTCAATGCCGTTCATGACAGGCATATTCATATCGAGTATCGCCACATCGTAATCCCGTTCCTGCATATTCTTTATCGTTTCCTGTCCACTGGCGCAACACGTCACATTATATCCCATCCGGTCGAGTTCCTTGGACATAATGTTTCTAAAGGTGCCTTCATCGTCGGTAAATAAAATAGTAGGTTTTTTACTCATAGGGCAATTATCCTGTCCTTTCTGCATTGTCTTGCTTTCCCGCTAATGGAAAGGTGATTTCAAAGACGGCGCCTCTTCCCTCACCTTCGCTGAACACATCAATTCTTCCGTTATGCATATCGACGATACCATAACATATGGATAATCCGATTCCTGTGCCTTTTTCCGTTGGTTTGGTGGTAAAAAAAGGGTCGAATATCCTGTTCAAATATTCGGGCTTAATGCCAACACCGGTATCCCTGAAGAGTATCTGTACGGTTGTTTCTTTCTGTAGGGTTGCAATAATAATTTCACCGCCGGCTTCTGTTGCATGGAAGGAGTTTGTGATTAAGTTTATAAAAACCTGTTTTATTTGTTGGGGATCTCCGATTATTTCGCAAGGCATTTCCGACAGATTGACCTGGATTTTCTGTTTTGCCTTGTTTTCAGGTTGGTGATACTGAAGGGAGTCGATTGTGTTTTTGATAATACTGTTTATATCTATTCGCTCAAAATGAGGTTCCGATTGTCTGGAAAAATTTAGTAAGTTTGAGATTATCGATTTGCAACGGTATGTTTCATTCGATATTATTTTTAAATATTCAGAGAAAATTTCCAGTTCTTCTTTTTCAGTATATTTTCCCGGACGGTTTAGTATTGAGATAAGTCTTTCGTTCAGTCCTTCCGCACAACCCGCAACGGAAGCAAGCGGATTATTTATTTCATGGGCAAGTCCTGTGGCAAGAGTTCCGATGCTTGCCAATTTTTCAGATTGTACTAACCTGCGCTGCGTATGCTGCAATTTTTTATATGCCTCTCTTATTTCAAGGGTTCGTTCTTCAACGTTCTGTTCCAGGGTATTGCGTGCCTCTGTTAACTGCCGTGTTCTGGCATCAATAATTCTCGATGCCTTCAGAACTATCAGATAGAGGGCTATGAACAACCCTCCCATTGCGGAACCTGTCATGAGGGTGGCCTTTTGATGTGCCTTTGCGATTTGCTTTTTTAACGCGGACATGTCCTGGTAGATTTCCAATACCCCAACCTGCGCCTTTTTCGTTCCCTCCGCATCCATTTCATAAAAGGGGTAATAACTTTCAAGCAAGGTTTCCGGAACGTAGGCGCCTTTTGAATCCACGGTGCCCGAGAGACGCAGCGCGGAAGCCGGAATGCCGTTAATGGCAGAATCTAATTTTTTATTTTCACCCCGGTTTATAGCAAACCCGATATGTTCCGATAGGGTGCTATAAATAATATTTCCTTCAAGGTCGTACAAATACAGTTTTTTTATATTTAAGCCGTACAAATTCTCTTTTACGGTATTGTCTAATTTTCTCAATTGCCTTCGATTATTTTCCAAATCGATTTTCCCCGATTTTTTCAGGGTGGGAATAAGAAAGTCTTTATAAAGTTCATAATTTATGTGTGTGATAAAATTATGTGCGTACTTTTCGCTTCGCTTAACCAATTCCTGGGATTCAAGTCTGGCAAATACTTTTCCGATAACAAAACTCAATATGACAATGATTACAAAGCTTGTGAGGGTGTAGTATAAAATTAAATTAAATTTCTCAGGATGTAATATTTTTTTAAATTTTGGCATAATTTATTTTATGTGGTGGAAAAAGGTAAAGCAAGGACGAACAGGCGACCAGAAAATAGCGCGGGGTCATTATCGTTAATCAGGTAAGGTTCTCGAAGGATGAATAATAAGGGTTTATACATTTTAAATAAAATTCATTGCAAGGTTGCTGTTTCAAAAATCTGACCTCTGATTAACCAGTCCTTACCATTTAACTATTGCCTGAACAAAAGATTTGCCATGAATACCTTCTCCCGCCTCATTTTCAACTTCATATTCAAACTTAAATATTACCTGTTTTATGGGTGAATAGTTTATTCCAAATGCAATCCGGTCGGCTTCGTTTCCGTCTGTAATATCTTTGTTTGGATCCACTGAATCGAAACGCAAAACCCCTTCAAGATATTTTAAATAATCCAGATCGAAGGGATACCGGTAAGTAGTTTGAACGTAATAGCCGTTTCTGTGATAATTCCCCCCATCTTCTGCCTTTTGTTCTACCCTGCTTGTAATATATTCCCCCCGGATTTCCAGATTTCCCCTTTTCAACTGAAAATCAGCGCCTAAAAAATCTATATCCCGTTTGTTGTTTTCATCATATTTTCCCCTTGAATATGAGCCGCCCACTTCAAATCCCGGAAAACACTCGAAGGCGATTCTTCCCCCCAGGGTCTTGCTGCTATTATTATCCCATAATTTCTGCACATCATTTGGTTCCGGGCCCTTGAGTCCATTTGTTATCGCGAATTCATATTTAAACCGTGTATTTAAAAATAAAGGAAGTGTTCCAAAAAACATTCCCCCATTGTCTGAATATGTTCCGGGAATAATCCTGATAGAAGGCAAAGGGCGGTCCACAAGTTTGTTAAAAGGGCCTTCTTCCGCAAACCGCTCAATACCAAACGGATACAAAAACCTGCCTGCGCGTATTTGCAGTACATCGCTTACTATTTCATAATTAAAGTGAAATGTTTCCAATTCAAATTGATTGAATCCCTCTTCAATCTCAAGTTCTGATACAAAAGAGAGTTTTTTTGTTATACGTTTGCCAAGCCAGAGAACGAGTTCATTCCCCTCCAAAAACTTTGAAGAAGGCTGCTGGGAATCATCATCTCTTCCTTTTACTGGGGTGGTGATTGCAAAAAAACCATGAAACTCAAATTTCTTCTCGTCATCTTTTTCCGGGAGAATGGCGTCAACGTCAAAATAAAAATCCTGCGGGAAAAAGCTACGTCTTTCTTTCTGGAGACTCAATGGCGCGGACGGCATAACTTCCTTTTCATCCCTTTCCGCATAGACTATACAGGCAAAGAAAATGAAGGAATGAACTATGAAAAATTTAGTCAAATAAAATTTCATAGAAAAGGGGCATCTAAAAAATTGGAATATTCAAAGATTAAGTATGGTATCCACGAGGATTCTGCAAAGATACCATATTTTATGCTGTTCTCAACCCTTATTTCTCAAGCTTTTTGGGTGATATTTGTCTGGTTTTCACTATATTTAATTGACAAATTAGCTCTTTATCTAAAAAAATACACAACATATGTGTTATTTATTAAAAGTTTAAATAAAAAGCCCGTTTCTTGTAAAAGGCAATAGAACAATGTAAAGCTGTTTCCATATGACAAGCAATGTTTCAAATAAACATTAACTTTGAAGAACATGAGTGATTAAATACCCTATCTTGGCTAAAGCGCCTGTTACGGAAGCCCTTATAGATATTCGCATATAAGGGTAAGGGGCAAATACTTCGTCCCTACTATTCATTTTTCTAAAAACTAAAATGTAACGATTTGTTTGACTATCCATTAATTAAAAGGTTATTATAACCACCTTGAAAAATGGAGTTTTTGCAAATATTTCCGGAAGGGATGAAATGAGAGTGAAAAAGGATACCTCTATTTCTTTATTCTATGACATGGTGGAACTGATGGAAAGGTTACGCGGCAAGGACGGCTGCCCGTGGGATAAAGAACAAAACCATGTAACCTTAAAACCCTATTTGGTGGAAGAGACATACGAAGTAATCGATGCAATAGATTCAGGCATACCGGACAAACTTAAAGAGGAACTGGCGGACCTGTTTCTGCAAATTATCTTCCACTGTCAAATTGCAAGGGAAAAAAAAGAGTTTGATATCAACGATGTAATGAAATTATGTCTGGACAAAATGATGCGCCGCCATCCCCATGTTTTTGGCGATTCGACAGCATCTACTTCAGAAGAAGTGGTTCAGCAGTGGGAGGCGATTAAAAAACAGGAGAAGGGATACGAAGAACGAAAATCTGCTGTTGATGGACTGCCAAAGCATCTTCCCGCGCTTCAAAAAGCGCAAAAAGTACAGAAGAAGGCGGCAAAAGTGGGATTTGACTGGAAAGATATAAACGATGTCATAGCAAAAGTGGAAGAAGAAATGGAGGAAGTTAAAGAGGCTATCGCAAAGAAAGAAACAAAAGACATGGAGGAAGAAATCGGAGATCTTTTGTTTTCCGTGGTGAATCTTTCCCGTTTTTTACAGTTTGACACAGAAAATATACTTCATAAAACCATATATAAATTTGTAGACCGCTTTAAAAAAATAGAAAAAGAACTTGCTTCCTGCGGAAAAGATATTGAACAGTGTTCGATAGAAGAATTGGATGCTCTCTGGAACAAGGTAAAAATGAATGCCCGGAAAAATATTTAAACTCCGGCAAAACGGCACGAACACCAGCACGGAGACGGTTGCAGGCTCGACTACGTTTTTGACAATGTCATACATCATATTCGTCCAGCCTGCGGTACTTTCCGGTTGCGGGATGGATTTTGGTGCTGTCATGACGGCGACGTGCATTTCCAGTGCATTTGCGTGCATACTCATGGCACTTCTTGCCAATTATCCCATACCGCCGGCGTTTTATTACTTATTACTTATTCTGTCGTTTTTCGGATTGCGTGAACTGGTAATATTTATCATACCCGATTCGTTAAAAAGCGCCATTGCCGTTGGAATCGGATTGTTGATTGCGCTGGTAGGGTTTGATATGGCGGAATTATTGTGGATAAACCTGGCGTCCTTGTTGGACTCGGCGACCCTAAATCGCCGGAAATGTGGTTACCGCTGTTTGGCGTCATTGCAATAGGAACAATGGTGGCCCTTAAAATCCGGGGAGCAATCTTGTATGGACATTCATAGGGGTCCCCCTCGGGTTGGTACATTATCAGGGTATTGTCAGCATGCCACCCTCAATAGAACCGACATTATTAAAATGCGACCCCGTTAAAATACTGACTCACCCAGGGCTTATTTCCATCGTTTTTGTTTTTTTCTTTTTAGACCTTTTTGATACCGTAGGAACGGTAGTCGGAGTTGGGGAACAAGGGGGATTCTATAAAAACGGAAAAATCCCACGGATAAAACGAGTGTTTCTATCGGACGCAATGGGAACAATAAGCGGCGCAATACCAGGCACTTCAACAGTCACCAGCTATATTGAAAGCGCGGCTGGAATTCAATTGGTTTTATTTCATATTCCATTTTAAAACTCATTACTGAAAAAGCACGCAATACCCACTGGGCAATCCATTTGGTGTCCGCTACATTTATTACCAGATACTTTTTTTTAAGAACGTAATAGATTTTTGATTCTGTTGTGTGTTATGATTTTATCTTTTATAAAAACCGTTTGAAGGATACAGTGCTATTTTTGCTTCTTTAGAAAACAAATGAAATGTGTTGCGATAGATTTTGAGACGGCAAATGCAAAGCGTTCCAGTGTTTGTTCTTTGGGATTGGCGATAATTGAAGAACAAACGATTGTAAAAAGGACGTCATGGCTTATCAGGCCACCGGAGCTTTACTTTGATCCGTTTAGTACATATATCCACGGGATCTCAGCAAAAGATGTAGAAGACAAACCGGAATTTTATCAATTGTGGGACGAAATATTTCCGTTCCTGGAAGGCAGTTATCTCGTCGCCCATAATGCAAGTTTTGATATGAGTGTATTGTGCTGCATTCTCGATGTGTACAAAATACCTTACCCGCCTCTCAATTATTTTTGCACCCTTGCAATAGCCAAACGTGTTTGGCCGGGGCTTCTTGGATACGCACTTAATAAAATTTCCCGATATCTTGAAATTGAGTTCAAACACCATGACGCAGAAGAAGACGCCGTGGCATGTGCAAAAATCCTGCTCCATGCATACAATGAACTCGGCGTGAATAATCTTGAAGAATTGGCAAAAAAAATAAAATTGCCCGAAAAATACCTCCTCCCGGACAATTTTACACCAACACTTAATCCACAGGTAAGTATTTCGAGTGTTAAGAAAGAGTAACAAATATTCGCAACTATCTTTCACCGTCCGCAATTTGCAGTTTGCCGACTGTAGATTGCCGATTGCCGACTGTACAGTATTCCCCATTAATAAAGGAGACCAGGGGGGCTGTTTACCTCAACTTACTGGGAAGGCACGAACATTTCCGACGGTTCTACACATCCGACATTTTAAAAATTACTCCGTAGTTTTCAGGGAAGATACATAATGCCCGATGGTTAACCCCTGGGCTACTATTGAAAACACGACGATTATGTAAGTTATTGTCAATAAGACCTCCCTCGATTCCCCTGCAGGAAGCGACAGGGCAAGCGCTACGGAGATACCGCCGCGCAATCCGCCCCATGTGAGGATTTTTATGGCATTCGGACTGAATTCTTTCAGAAAACGCATGAGCGTCACCGGCACACCCACACTTATAAAACGGGCTATCAACACGATAGGAATCATTATAAGCCCGGCAATCAGGTAATTTATTTTTATGGTAACCACCAGCACTTCCATCCCGATCATGAGGAAAAGAACCGCGTTTAATACTTCATCGATCAACTCCCAAAAAGAGTCCAGGTGGCCGCGTGTTTTCTCGCTCATCGCAAGGGTAACAAGTATCTCTACCTGATAGTTATCAACTGCCTTAAGCATAAAAAAAGCGATCATGCCAGTCACAAACCCAAAAACGATTCCTCCGACCGCTTCCTCGATAAAGAGAAAGGAGATGTGCTGAAAGGTCACTTCGTGCCCACCGGTTGCAATTTCCAAAAGGATTAAAAATACAACTACCGCAACTCCGTCATTGAAAAGGCTCTCGCCTGTGATTTTTGTTTCAAGGCTCTTGGAAACCCCCGCTTTCTTCAGTATGCCAATAACTGCGATAGGGTCTGTCGGGGCGATGAGCGCTCCAAACAAAAGGCAGTAAATGTAGGATAACTTGATATTCACCAGCGCAAATACCAGCCATGCCAGACTGCCCACAATAAAAGTATTTGCTATAATTCCAAATGTCGCCAGAATAATAATGATATACTTATGTTTTGAGAGGTCTTCCAGGTTGACATGTAACGCCCCCGCAAAAAGGAGAAAACTGAGCATGCCGTTCATAAGCGTTTTATTAAAGTCAATCCGGTTCAAAGCATATGCCGCTTTCACATGGATTTCTCCCAACCCGAACAGCCCCAATATTACAATGACCAAAGAAGTGAGAATTGTTATCAGCAAAATACCGATAGTGGTGGGAAGCTTTATGAGGCGAAAGTTTATGTAGCTGAAAATAGCTGCAAGGCTAATCAGGATTGCGATAAGGCTAAACATTCCCATAGTGTTAGTTTTTATGCAATTAATTTACAAGTGTTACACATTATCGTATCTTCGCGTTAAAAATACGCTTCATTTGTTGCAGTGCATATACATGATCTTTTTTAGTAAGCGCAGCTACACAATTTTGCGGAATAGTCACCGCGTAGCCCCTCATATATGCATCACAAACTGTGTACAATACGCAAATATTAGTAACCACCCCTGTAATTATCAAATGCGTTGCACCAAACTGTTTTAATACTTTTTGCAATGATGTTTTGTAAAAACATGAGTAGCGCTTCTTGGTAACGAGAAAATCATCTTTCCCCGGCGCCAGTTCCTTAACTATACACGCCCCTTCTGTTCCTTCAACGGCATGTTCCGGCCATAAGGAAAACTCCGGATCATTTTTTATGTGAGCGTCACAACAATAAATAACCGGAATGCCTGATTTTCTCGCCGACAGTATTTCCTTTTTTATTCCGGGAATAATGTCCCTTGCTGCCGGCACTTCCAGCGAAGCGCCTTTTTTAACGAAATCATTGAGCATATCACAAATAAGCAGCGCAGTATTAGCACTGTTAAGATTTTTTGTTTTAACCAATATCTTTTCCTGTTCCATTATTTGGCCTGATTATCGCCAATGAAAGAATAAAAGTCAAACAGAATGAATGAAATGGGGGAAATCTGTTTGGATTCCTTTTTAAAGTTAGTTAAAATTGAATCGCAACTTTTGTTTTTGCCGACGTAGGGGCGTATTGCAATACACCCCTACAAGAATGGTTTGAAATTTTTATACGTTTAATCAATTTTGCACACTATTTATCTGTCATGATTAACCTGGTCGATTATAAAAACGAACGGCAGTATAAAACTGTTTTCTTTGAAACATTTGGATGCCAGATGAACAAACTCGATGCGGAATTGTCATTGGGGCTTTTACAGGAAGACGGTTACAGCATTGTTGACAAGGTCGAAGAGGCGGACGTCATTTTATACAATACATGCAGTGTGCGCCAGCACGCTGAGGACAAGGTATATTCACATCTTGGCGCATTGAGAACCCTCAAGAAAAAACATCCCGATGTAATCATAGGCGTACTTGGCTGCATGGCGCAAAAGGACGCACAATCTATTTTCAAACGCATGCCCCACGTTGATCTGGTCTGCGGTACCAGGATGTTTACCCGGCTGCCTGAATTACTTTTGAAGATCAGGAACCATGGCAACCACGTTCTTGCTGTAGATGAGGATGAAATTGTTGATGTAAAAAGAATTGCCGCATACCGGCCAAACGTCTATCAGGCATTCGTCACCGTTATGAGAGGATGCGATAATTACTGTTCCTACTGTATTGTTCCCTATGTACGGGGTAGGGAGGTCAGCAGGACAATTGCTGACGTTGAGCGAGAAGTGTTGGAGCTTGTTTCAAACGGTTGCAGGGAAATTACCCTACTCGGGCAAAACATAAATTCATACGGAAAGAGTTTGCCGGGGAACATCACCCTTGGAGACCTCCTTATTGAATTGAATGGCATCGAAAAACTCGAACGGCTACGATTTGTAACTTCACACCCAAAAGACATGTCCCGCGACCTTATCCGCACCATGAGCCAACTTGATAAAGCCTGTGAATATTTACACATGCCTGCACAGTCCGGATCAGACCGGATACTAAAAAAAATGCATCGTGGTTATACGGCAGGTTATTACCGAGAACTCATACAATACGCGAGGGACCTCATGCCCACTATTAAAGTGGCAGGCGATTTCATTGTAGGTTTTCCGGGAGAAACGGAAGAAGATTTTCAGGAAACCGTGTGTTTAATGGAAGACATTCGCTTTCAAAACAGCTTCATATTCAAGTATTCAACCCGCACAGGCACTAAGGCTGCAGAACTGACAGACGACGTGCCTGATGAAATAAAGAAAAAAAGAAATACAACGCTACTGGATTTGCAAAAGAAAATCAGCCTTGAAGAAAATAAAAAACTGATTGGCAGGAAGCTGCAGGTGCTTGTCGAAGGCGCAAGCAAATCAGACCCCAACAAACTCTCCGGCAGGACGCGGCAGAACAATATTGTTGTGTTCAAGGGACAACCAGCGCTGGTGGGCACACTTGTGGATATAACAATAAATGAAGCAACAGACCTTACACTTTTTGGCACAATATAGCATTTCCCCTAACTATCTAACCCACGTAAAACCGGTAATCAGATTTTACATGTAGGGGCGAATTAGTTGCTATAAATTGATATACTCAATCAGACTGAAACCAGTGGTTTCAGTCTGATTGAGTATATAACAACTGAGCAGGGTAATGTTTACAAGAAACAAAAAATTCCATATTCAGATAATGTGATATTTTGTACTAAATAAACGGAGACGTAGCAGCTTTGTAGCAAATGCTTTGCCTCTATACTTTACAATTTTTTTAATCTGTACTACTATCCAGCAACTTCTTGTTTTTAATGCTCGTTTTTCAAAAGGCATAACCGTGAAGCATTGATTGGATGAGGCTTGCGTAAAGTTTGGAGCATTGAGGTTTTTGTCATTTGAATTTGTTGCGGCCAAAGGCTGCGCAAAGTAACTTGTAGTTCTACTTTCGTATTTGGCGTTTTGTGTTTGTCTGGCTGTTGGCGTGTTCAGGTTAGGTGTGATAATCGGCATTGATAGAGACGTATTCTTTTGATAAATCACACGTCCGGATTGTATCCGAGTAATCTCCGGTTCCTATTTGCAGTTTGATAAAAATATCACGCGCTTGCATAGAAGTTTTTAGGGTGGCATGATCAAAAGAGGCGGGCATTCCCTTTTCATACACAAGCACATCATTGATATGAAGCGTGGTATTTGCTTCGTCAAGCTCAACCCCGGCATATCCGGCGGCAGAAACGATACGCCCCCAGTTTGGGTCGCTTCCGTGCATTGCTGTTTTTACGAGAGGTGAATCTCCGATGGTTCTGGCGGTTTTGGTAGCGTCATTGAGGGATTTTGCACCCGTTACAAAGATTTGAATGAATTTTGTTGCCCCTTCCCCGTCCAGAATAATGGCTTTTGCCAGCCATCCGGCAACGTAGTCGAGCCCTTTCTGAAACAGTGATAATTCGGCCCCTTCAGACGTCACCTCAACGCCGGAAGCCCCGTTTGCAATAATGGCGGCGGTGTCGTTTGTACTCATGTGCCCGTCAATCGTGATACGGTTAAAAGATTGCTCTGCTGAATGTACAAGGCACGTATGCAAAAGGTCTGCTGAAATTTTAGCATCGGTCGTTAAGAAACAGAGCATTGTGGCAAGGTTTGGGGAGATCATTCCTGCCCCCTTGCAGATTCCTCCAATGAACACTTCTTTTCCTTGTGTTTTTATTTTAATCGCAATGCTTTTGGGTCTTGTATCCGTGGTCATAATCGCCTGCGCGATTGATCTTCCATGCGCAGGGGTATTGCCTAAAGAGGCGGATGCCTGCTGAATCCCCGCGGAAATTTTATCCATTGGCAAGTGTTTGCCTATGATGCCTGTGGAAGATACCAAAATTTCTTCCGGAGGAATTGCGAGGAGTTTTGACGTTATCAATGCCATCTCTTCAGCATCTTTGTAACCACGCTCCCCTGTGCATGCATTAGCATTGCCGCTGTTTACCACTACTGCACGAAGTTTTCCGCCCCGGGTGTTTTTTCTCCCCAGCAGTACAGGCGCAGCACATATCTTGTTTGTTGTGAAAAGAGCCGCTCCCGTTGCAGAGGTTTTTGAGAAAATTATGCCCAGGTCAAGACTCTCTTTTGCTGTTTTTATTCCACAATAAGTTCCTGAAGCCTGAAACTCTTTTGGAGTGACTATGCCCCCTGAAGGAAGTTCTTGTAAGTATTCGGGTACGTGTTCTTTCATGTATTAGGGGAACGTTTTATTGCCTGAAGTTTGAAGTATATTTTCAACGTAATAAACGGGAAAAATTCCTTATAAAACAAACACTGCGGCAGCTACAACGGTTGTCCATAAACCGTGCTTATCTCCTCTTGCCGCCTGAGTAATATTCCTTGTCTTTACAATCTTCCCGCTCATCCGGTAAATTTCTTTGCGTTCATCGTAGTTTTTCTCAGGGTCAAATTCGATACCCAGGGTGCTTGCTAACATGCTAGCCGCAAGGTCTTCAGCATAATCGCCGGATTTTTCCTCAGTTTCTCCGAAGGCATGGTGCTCGCTCAGATATCCATAACCCACGGTTGAAGGTATGGCCATACCGACGGAAGCGGTTATCATCCTGTTTGGTTCGCAAGTAGAATTTTCGCTCATTACACAGAAAACGACCTGCCCGGCCTTTAGCATGGGAACTCCCTGTGGCTTGGAGATTATCTTGCAATTTGGCGGACATATACTGGATACGCGTACCAAATTACATTTTTCTATACCAGCTTTTCTTAAGGCAAGTTCAAAGGATTGCAATTTGTCTTTATGTTTCCCAACGCCTTTTGTAAAGAAAACCATCTTTGGTATCATCATAATTATAATTCCTTCGAGAATGGTTGATTGTGTAAGATTTATAAAATGAAAAGAATTCTGGCGAGAATGGTTGATTGTGTAAAGTTTATAAAATGAAAAGAATTCGGGTAGTGAAACAAATTTCAGTATGAAAAGCAACATAATTATCACAAATAAAACAGGTGGTTTTTTTGTGGCGTAACTTCTAGCGCTGCCAGCTTATATCGATTAATTTCCGGAGCGATTCTTTCGCCCTTCCTTCATCGATAGACCGACCGGCGACGTCTATTCCCTCTCCGAAGGTTTTTGCCTTTCCTCCGGTGATGATTGCGGCCGCGGCATTCATAAGGACAATATCTCTTTTAGGGCTACGGACGCCGTTGAATACCTCTTTCATTGCCAGCGCACTCTCTTCCGGTGAATTTACCATAAGATCTGAAAGGCTGGATTTTTTTATTCCAAAATCCTGAGGTTCTATATAGTAGCTTTTTATTGCGCCGTCAGCAAGTTCGCAGATTTTTGTTTTTCCTGTGACGGTGATTTCGTCCAGACCGTCAAGTCCGTGTACAACAAAAGCATGTTTATCGCCTAACCGCTTTAGGGTTTCCGCAATGATAAAGGTCAGGTGTTCATTATATACCCCCAGAATACGGTGGACAGCGCCTGCAGGATTTGCGAGAGGCCCGATAAGATTAAATATTGTCCGTATCCCTATTTCCTTTCTTGGTTTGCCCGCATGTTTCATTGCCTGGTGTAAAAGAGGTGCAAAGAGAAATCCAACATTCGCAGCCTCAATACACTTCTCTACTGTTTTTACATCTGCCGCGATATTAACACCCAACCGCTGCAAAACATCCGCACTGCCACAATTACCCGAAACCGCTTTGTTCCCGTGTTTTGCGACTTTTATGCCCACTCCCGCTATAACAAATGCAGCCGCGGTAGAAATATTGAATGTGTTTTTTGCGTCACCGCCTGTTCCGCAGGTGTCAACAATTATCCCTGTACCGGCGTTTATCTGTAAGGCTTTTTGTCGTATCGCCAGCGCACACCCTGTTATTTCATCAACGGTTTCACCTTTCATACATAAGGCAGTTAAAAACGAGGCAATTTGAGACTCTGTCGCATACCCTTCCATAATTTGTGTCATAGCGGCAAAGCTTTCTTCCTGGCTCAAATTCCTTCTGTTTGTTAGTTTGTAAATTATTTCCTTGTTAAACATGGCGTTAAACATTCAAAGAGTAAAGGGTTGTTTTTTCCTCTTTCAAGAAACAGACAGATTAGATGTACGATTTACGATTTTAAATCGCACTTCGTAAACCGTACCTTGTAACATCCCAACTTCCGGCAGGCAGTGCCTGCCCTACATGGCTTCTTTTCCGAAGCAGACATAGATTTTGATACATATTTACCGTTCAGGTCAATTTTTTACTTGACGGATAATGACATAAGTTTTACAATTATCCTTTAATTTTTACAGACCAAATATTATAGAAAGGCTTTAAGGAGATTTATGGCAAAAATATTGATTACATCCGATGAAAACATAAGAGATGCTCTTCGAAGGTTCAAGAAAATGTGTGATAAAGAAGGTATTATTAACCAGTCAAAACGCATTGCGTATTTTGAAAAACCTTCGGAGAAAAAACGTCGTGAAGAAAGCCGTCGTATAAAAAATATTAAAAGGGCTCAAAAGCTGGGCATTTCAGGACAAACAGTGGTTGCACGCACAAGCTTTACCCGTTCTGGCAGAAATAATTAGCGGACGCCTCGTTTACAGAGGTGTTCTCCATGGTATTTTTGGTGCGTCGCCCCATAAAAGCTCGAGGTCATAAAAATGACGCATTTCCTGGCAAAAAAGGTGAAGCACCACATCTCCATAATCGATTAGTATCCATTTCGCCTCCGCATATCCCTCTATGCCGCTACGATAAATCCCATACTCTTTCATTTTTAGTTCAACTTCATCTGCAATACCCTGCAACTGACGGCTGTTCAATCCACTGCAAATAACGAAGAAATCGGCAATAAAGGATACCTCTTTTACCTCCAATATTACTATTTCTTCCGCTTTTTTATCGTCTGCAATTCTGGCAAATATAATTGCCTTTTCTTTAGAATCTAACGTTTTTTCTCTCCTTAAAACATAAAGTTTTTTTATTGAGTTTACAAAGCATCTTCGAAACCCGGATTATAGTGTGCTGAGGATTCGACATCCGCAATGTTGCTCCCGCAATAGAAACAAAACTTTGCGTATTTGGGATTTACGGATGCACAATCATCGCACCTGTAATACAAAAGCGTTCCGCATAAAATACAAAAATTTGCGCCTTTTGCATGATGATCAAACTGGCAATGAGAATTAGGGCATATTTTGCACTCTGCTTCCGCGTGGCTATTATTCGCCATAATTTTACCTCCTCTCTTTAAACGACCGCAATTTTGTAAAGGACTGTTGCAGTTAAAAAATACTACTACCTGCCACGGTTAAACAGGTTTATTGTAGCACTTTAGTTTTTTGAAAAATTCCAGCAATGTAGTGCGACGAGGTTCGTCGCACCAAAAAAAACAGTGCGATAAGGAATAGGGTCTACTCAAAACAATGCGACGAACCTCGTCGCACTACAAATCATTATTTCCAGTTTCAAAAGACTAAAGTGTACTATTTGTTTGACTATACCTTACGAGTGCACAAATTACGAAATGTAGAGCGAAGTACCACTTTGCTGATACCAATATATAGAGTAAGCGAAGAGACTCTTCGCTCTACAATTGAAAGCACAATTTGTGCACTCGTAAGGTATATATAAGCATGGCGCTGAATGTTTCAATTCAACGCCATGCTTTAGTTACCGCTAATTAAGGTGTAAAAAAGCGCTGATTTGTTCCGAATATTTAAGAGTGATTCCTGCAAAGACGACTGATACTACTGACATCAGCTTTAATAAAATATTTAACGACGGGCCAGAAGTATCTTTGAACGGATCCCCTACCGTATCTCCCACTACGGCTGCTTTATGCGCATCAGAGCCTTTTCCGCCAAATGCACCGCCTTCGATATATTTTTTTGCGTTATCCCATGCGCCGCCGGCGTTTGCCATGAAAACGGCCAGCAGAAATCCGGTCGTTAAGCTTCCCGCCAGGAGACCCACAATGCCAGGCACCCCCAGTATTAAACCGGTTGCAATTGGGGTCAGAAGCGCAAGTACAGATGGAAGTATCATTTCTCTCTGAGCGCCCTTAGTGCTTATGGAGACGCATGCGGCGTAATCCGGCGGGTTTTTCCCCTCCATAATACCAGGAATTTCGCGGAATTGCCTTCTTACCTCCTCTACCATACTACCCGCGGCACGCCCTACAGCCTTCATTGTCAATGCGCAAAAGACAAAGGAGATTAACCCCCCAATAAATAAACCGACCAACACCTTTGGATTAATTAAGGTAATATTCATAGAGGCCATAAGGTCGGCTAAGGTTGCTTTTGCTATGTCAATGTTTATGCCGGCAACCTGTATGACATGTGTTCCTGCACGCTCCAATCCTATTTTTACCTGCTCTACAAATGACGCAATCAATGCCATTGCGGTTAAAGCGGCCGACCCAATCGCAAACCCTTTCCCTGTGGCAGCCGTTGTGTTTCCTAAGGCATCCAGTGCATCTGTTCTTTCCCTGACGTACGGCTCAAGCCCGCTCATCTCCGCGTTACCGCCTGCATTGTCCGCAATTGGCCCATAGGCATCGGTAGCAAGAGTAATGCCTAGCGTGGAAAGCATGCTTACTGCGGCAATGGCAATGCCATACAGGCCGAGTGAAGTATTTGCGAAACCACCGGCAAAGCCAAAGCTTAATAAAATTGCAACCGAAATTGTTACCACAGGGATAATAGTAGATTTCATGCCCGTTGCAATGCCATCGATGATAACCGTCGCAGGGCCTGTTTTCGCATGCCCCGCTATGCCTTTTGTTGGTGAATAATTTGAGGAGGTATAATATTCTGTACCTTTGCCAATAATTATACCGGCAATTAATCCGGTAAATATGGAACCCCAAACACCGAAGTTTTGGGGCAGCATAAATTTAATAACGATTGCCGATGTTATCAGTATCAGAATCGAACTTATGTTAACTCCTTTCCCCAAGGCTTTCAAAAGTTCTTTTTGCGTCGCCTCTTCTTTTGTCTTCACCGTATATATGCCTATAATGGAGAGAATAATACCTACTCCCGCCAATATCATGGGCACAACCATTCCGGCGATGCCTAAACCTGCGGTTATTGCCAATGCAGCGCATGCCAGCATTGAATTGTAATAGGATTCATACAAATCAGCTCCCATGCCTGCCACGTCGCCAACATTGTCGCCGACGTTATCCGCAATGGTCGCAGGATTTCTCGGGTCATCTTCAGGAATGCCCGCCTCTATTTTTCCTACCAGGTCGGCCCCGACATCTGCGGCTTTGGTGAATATTCCACCGCCAACCCTGGCAAATAGTGCCTGAGAGCTTGCGCCTATGCCAAAACACGGTAACATCATCGCCATATCCAGCAAGGTAAAATTGGTAAATTTGCGAAACACAAAAAACCACAAGGAAATATCCAGAAGCCCCATTCCCACAACTACAAGCCCCATCACCGCGCCGCTTCTAAAAGCAATCTGTAATCCCTGGTTTAACGATTTCCTTGCGCCTTCTGCGGTTCTTGCACTTGCATTTGTTGCTGTTTTCATCCCCAAAAATCCGGCAAATCCCGATAAAAAAGCGCTGGACAGGAACGCGAAAGGCACTACTGTCGATTGGAGTTTTAATCCGTAGGAGATGAAAAGAAGTACGAGAAATGCACCGACAATAAAGATGCCGATTACCTTATATTGTTGTTTTAGATATGCATAAGCGCCTTTCCGTACGTGCATTGCAATGGAAATCATCTTTTCATTGCCCTCCGGAAATTTCATAACGCCTCTGTAAAATTTCATTGCGAAGAAAAGACCGCATATTGCTCCAAACGGGGCAATCCACCAAAGTATAGGTATTGAGCGAGAACTATCTTCTGCTGTGCCTTTAGTTGACATTAGGGGGTGCCCGATGTCAAACGCAGGCATCTCCGTGCTTATCTTTGCGGCTGTTTGAGCCTGGGCATTGTGAGAAAAAATATCTGACTTTACCGCCCCAAAGATAAAAATGGTCAACATCAAAAGTATCATTATGATACTCACACGGTTGACTTTAAATATAAGATTAAAAATACGTAAAAAATTATTCATCGACGTACATTATTCTCCTTTCTGCCAATCATTTCTTTAATTTAAAAATATAACGAAGCAAAGTAATACAACACATTCACTAAAAGATTTATTTCTCCCAGTCTTGCAAGACGGAATTGTCGGCTTTATTTATTGTATCGCACAAAACCATTTTTTTCTCTTCCAGCTTTTTGATAAACGTTTTTACCTCTACCAGCGTATCTTCAGGGTATTTTTCGCCATATTCTTTCCATTCCTTTATTGCAGTTTCAACATAATCAAGGGCACTTCCAAAATTCCCCTCTTCTTCTGCACATAGCGCCGCTTTCCACAAGGTATGGCAAATGGTTCTTTCTATCGCAGCGATATTTCTCAGCTTTGGCGCGTTTACAACAGATTTTCCCATCCAGAAAAGGGCGGCTTCGTAATTGTCTTCCCCATCTTCTTTTTTCAATTGTTCCCTGTTAAATGTTGCATATTTAAAGTACCGTTGATCAAACAAATGCGCATACATAAACCCTAATTCAAAAAAAAGATCACCGCTCCCGGGATTTTTCAACGCCCCTTTCTTTGCGAAATGCAATCCAGCGCTGACCCATTTCCATTTGTTTTGCGGCGAATCCCATTCATGGGCGATATTATATGCCATATTCCATGCCTGAAAGATCCAAACCGCAGGAAAATCAGGCTGTAATTTAGATATGAGATTGTTAATAGTCAACAATTCATAATATTTTTTCTCCTCGTGCCTGGCAAGCGCCCTTACCCACAGAAGGTCAACGACAATGCCACGAAGCCCGCCGGACAAAAGCAAAGGAATTGTTTCGGCAGGAGAATAATTCACTGGCGTTGCTGTTGAATTATTCCGGTAAGAAATTACACCTATATTGACAAAAAAGATGATACATAGCAGTGCATATAAAAATAAGCGCCTTTTTCGCAGCATTCCGTACTTAAAAGAATTCTCTCTTTTTTAATAGTATGCAAGAAATAAGAGTACAAATTAGTACGTATATTACCGTATATTGCACAGAGAATCCAATGGTTTCTAAAGGGATATTTATACCCTTTAAAAGATATGCCAGGCTGTCAAATCTTTTAAAATCAGGCAAAATAAACGAAACCCATTCTAAGGGTTTTTTAGAGAAATACTCCATATATATCATAAAGATATTTGGGTTTTTTATCATCCCATGTAATGCGTGTTCATGTGTGCCGGAATGATGCAATAATAATGAAAAGTCTTTTACGAAATCCAGTAAATGTCCGCATAGGAAGACAGTAAATGCCAATAAAATGCTGACCGGCGCGGAGAGATATGCAGAACCCATTACGGCAACCGCGATTATCAGTAAAAATTTCAAAAAGGTTACGGCTATTGCCTTCGCATAGTTGAATACAAATCCTCTTTGCAGGGAGAAGACCTTCACACTGTTTTGTGTAGCGCCAATATAATCAGTAACAAGAACCGGAAAAGCGGTTATTTTAATATCGTTGTGTGTTTTTATGATTCCCGGGTTTATGCTGACCGTTAATATTTCGTCTGCCTTTGCAGAAAAAACCTCTGTCTTGTTTTCTTCCGGGTGAATGCCTTCGATTCCAATTGCAAGGGGGATCGTATCTGCGATATCCCTGCTGCTATCCAATTTAAGATGAAGTTCCACTTCAAAGGGAAAGGTTTTTTCGGCTTTTTCGTGCAAATTGGGAAAGTTCCATACGGCGACACCTTCTCCCCCACCCATGATCCAGCGAATCCTTTCTTTTTCACGATGCACATTCCCCTGAATATGAAAATGCTGAGCATTGAATTCTTTACGGGCCTTGAACAATCCTTTTTGTTCCGATAGCCGGTGAGAGGAGGCACAAAAAACAAACACAATATTGACAAAACCCAATACGGCCAGGATAAAAGCCGCTAACAATGAAAAACCAAGTGTTTTGCCGGCAACAAATTTAAAAGGAGAAACAGGTTTTGAAAGAACACTAAAAATGGTTTTTTTTTCAATATCGTACGGTAACGAAATTGCGGAGTAGATGATTATTCCGGTTATGCAAAAAACCGTCACTACCTGAAAAAACAATATCAGCATTATTTTTGGCAGTGCGTCGGGTTCATTTGCCGATGAAATTAACGGCGATATTGCCAAAATAATGGCGCCGGAGCCAATTAATATGTGAGGTATTTTTTTTCTAATAGCCTCTCGTAATGTATGAGTGGCAAGAGTTAGTACCATCAGTCCGAATGAGAAAATACTCTAATTGTGCTGCTGTATGATGTTAACAAACAGTTCCTCCAATGTTGAACGATGAGGATGCATAGAAAGTACTTCGCCGTTTTTCTCCGCTATAAATTTTTTTACCAATTCTAAATCGCCGTCAGATAGGTTTTTGACCAGAAACTCCATTACTTCGTTTCGGCAAAGCAATTCCTTCACGTTGCCTGACACTTGCAAAACACCTTTATTAAGAATCGCGATTCTGCTGCAAATACTTTGCACGTCTGCCAACAGATGAGAACAGAGCAATACGGTTTTGCCCTGTTTGTTAAATTCACTTATCAGCTCTTTTATTTCCCGGCGGCCTATTGGGTCAAGCCCGCTGGTAGGCTCGTCCAGTATAATCAAATCCGGGTCATTTATTATCGCCTGTGCAATGCCGATTCTCCTCAGCATCCCTTTTGAGTATTTACTCAAAAGGCGCTTTCGGTAAGGGTTCAACCCTACAAGGTAGATTAATTTATCGATCCTTTCCTTTCTTTCTTTTCGGGAAAGATTGAAAAGTTTTCCATAAAAATCCAGGATCTCTTCCGCATTCAAAAATGTATATAAATAGGATTCTTCTGGTAAAAAACCGATCTTATTTTTGGTTTGTATATGGCCGGAAGGTTTTCCCAATAACCAGGACCTGCCGCTGGTGGGGTGAAGAAATCCAAGGAGTAATTTAACAGTAGTAGTCTTTCCCGATCCGTTGGGACCTAAAAGCCCAAATATTTCTCCCTGTTTGATTTCAAGATTCAGATTTGTCAGGGCGGGAACACTTTTCCGTTTCCAAAAATCTTTGTAAACCTTAGTAAGGCCTTCTATTTTAACGGCAAAACTATCCACGCAGTTTTAATTTTTCCACACAATACCAGGCGTTATACATAATATAAGGGAATTACGGCGGTAATGGCCTGGAAGCGTAGATACTCTAATCAAATTCATTTAATTAGTCAAACAATATTTAAGGCAATAATTTATGAGGGAAAAACACGATTTAACTATTCATTGGATTGGACGCGAAAACAGTCGGCAGTCTACAGTCGGCAATCTGCAATCTGCAATCTGCAATCTGCTGACGGTAGACTGTATACTGTATACTGCCGATTGCTTTAAAATTTGTCACTTGGAAAATCGCTGCGAAACAGATATAGTATTTTATAATTATTGCAATATATTCTTGTTTTACAATCTTTTGGTCTAAAAATACTCCCGGTAAAATGAAGCATAATCATTTCAATTTATCTATCTCCTTTTCATTTATTTTGTTCGTAGCCACTATTTTATCCCCTTCCCTCAACACGCTTTTTGCAATGGGTGACGCCTCAAAGTTTACCTTTGTACAGATTGAGTATTCCAACGGCAATTGGAACCCACGGCCAAATACCGGCAACCGGCTCATGTGGGAGCTGATGAAGAGAACCAGCGTGGAAGCAAGCATTGGGACCAGATCCGTCATGCCCGGCGATAAAGAGTTATTTGAATATCCCTTTGCCTACATGTCGGGAGACCGTGAATTTCCCCCTTTTAGTGATAGCGAAATTAGTAATCTTAAGTTGTACCTTGAGTTCGGAGGAACCTTGCTCATTGACGACTGCATTGGAAAGGACAATTTCGGTTTCGATAAATCCATACAACGGGAAATTAAGCGGATATTCCCAAACAAATCGTTAGAGCCTCTTTCATTAGAACATACCATCTTTAAATCCTTTTATCTGCTGAACAGGGCATATGGCCGGATTATGGAAAAGACGTTTCTGGAAGGGATAACACTTGGGAATCGTACCGTAATAATTTATTCACACAATGACCTCGGCGGCGCATGGGCGAAAGACCCTCTGGGTACGTGGGAATACGAAGTGATTCCCGGAGGGGAGAGGCAGCGGGAAATGGCCTTTCGCCTCGGGATAAATATCATTATATATGCCCTGACGGGGGATTACAAACAAGACCAGGTACACCTTCCCTTCATCATGAAAAGAAGGATGTGAAAACTATCAGGAACAATGAGCAGCCGCCATTTCTGAAAAACATGTCTGATTTTTTATGCGGTAATTGCCGGGGTATTTCAAACCGCCGGTAAAAACCGCAACACACACATTCTTTTAAACATGTCCTGTAAAAGTCAAACAACAAGCTTTTTAGCGGAACGCGCGAAAATCCACCCAGCCAGGCATTGGTTTCGTCGCTAGTTTGCCTGTTTTGATACCTCGTAACATTTTGGCAGGGGAAAACATCCGATAAAATGAAAATTTATATACAATTTAAATTTTTTAAAAAAATATTTCATATTCAAAAGATCAGTGATACGGTGCTGTTGTTTTGTGCAATCTTCTTTATTTATGGGATATTTGTCAACAGCAATGATCAAAATTCATACACCTTGCAACAAGCAGGAATAGAGGCTATTGCTGAAAGAGGAACCCTGTATGTTGATGGTAGCCCGACCCCGAAACTCAAAAGGCCTGGAGATGTGTTTAATCATGAAGGACATCTTTACGCAGCCAAACAGCCAGGGCAATTCTTTATAGGCACAATAATCTATTTCATATTGTATATTATTGGCATAACCTATGAAAATAGTTACTTGCTAACATCCTCGCTGGTCACTTGGTTTACTTCGGGCGCAATGACTTCATTAATAGTCGTTATGCTCTTTAAAATAGGTGTTTTCCTAACCAAAAACAAAAAATTTAGCTTCCTGGTCGCAATATTTTATGGGTTAGGCACCATATCATTCCCATACTGCGGGGTTACTCATCATGATATCTATGGTACTTTCTTAATATTTGCTTCATTTTATTTTCTTTTTTTAAGCTTCCACTCCTCCCAGGTAAATAAAACCTTCTGCACGGTAGTCTCCGGTATAACGGCAGGTGTATCTATTTTCACATCAGCCCTTCCTGTATTTATTTTATTAGGATTACTATTATACATTTTAACTTTTAAAAAATGGAAGCACCTGTTTTTGTTTTTAATTGTATTTACTTTTTCGGTTTCCCCCTTATTCCTTTACAATTACTATGCTTTTGGGAGTCCTTTCCTGCCTGCAAATATTGCTGGTAATTTTAACGATACATACCCTGCTTTTTCTCTCAACAACATTCTGGGAAAAATACATTTTTATTTTCTCTCACCAAAGACAAGTATTTATGCCTTTTCACCAATAATTGTCCTGTCGTTTTTCGGTATTTTTTTTATCCGCAAGGAATTTTTCAGAGAGAAACTTTTTTTAATACTACAATTTGTATTTTTAATTTCATATTTAATCAATATGAGCACCGTTGGTCATTGTCAATATGGACCAAGATATTTACTTCCCACCCTGCCGTTCCTGATCTTAGGTTTATGCCCCTACTGGACGGATTTGAACTCAGGTTTGTTAAGAAAGACCTTGAATACAGAATTCTTTAAAAGAGTCGTCATTATATCGGGATGTGTTTCTATAATTATTTGCTCCATAGGAGCCTTGCATGGCACTATGTATTGTTCTCTTAATATTTGGGCTTTTAAATATTATATAGGAAAAACTATTACAGGAAACCTGCCTGAATTCCCTTTAATGGGAATATCAGTTCTCCTTCTGGCAATTACATTAATCATTTGGGCAATTAAGTATAATGAAAATATATGGAAATATTATGCCCCTGATATCGCCTCATTAAAAAAAGAACTATTGCGCATCAACCGTTTATGGCTAACGAGTAATGCTTACCTGTTATTCATCATTTTTCTTGCAATATTTTTAAGACTGATTAATTTACATGAAAATCCTAATGGTTTTTATTCGGACGAAGCATCCATTGGCTATAATGCTTATTCTGTTTTACAAACGGGTAAAGATGAACATGGGACACTGTTGCCACTCTATTTTAAGGCCTTTGGTGAATATAAAAATCCTGTCTATATCTATGCCGTTATCCCATTCATAAAAATATTTGGTTTGAATGTATTTGCTGTCAGATTCACTGCCGCTATGTTTGGAATGCTGACAGTGTTTTTTACCTATCTTTTGGCCAAAGAGATATTTAATAAACGTGTTGGTTTGTGGGCAGCCTTTTTCCTCGCTGTTACCCCCTGGCATATTCAATTTAGCAGGATAGCCTTTGAGGCGATTTCACTTCCCTGTCTTTTTACAATTGGTTACTATTTCTTACTAAAAGGCCTGAAAAATGGTAAATATCTACTTTTCAGTGCGGCAATCTTTGCTTTAACACTTTACACGTATGCTCCTGCCAAGCTTTTCGTGCCGCTTTTTCTATTAGTCTTCCTCATTATAAATTACAGGCGGCTTTTCCAGCATAAAACGGAGCTATTCTTGTCTCTCTTAATAGGTTTTTTCTTTTTGCTCCCTCTTTTGAATTTCACCTTCAACGGTCCTGGCCAAACGAGATATAATATTATATCCATTTTTACGAAACATTCATTAAATGCAACTAAGAACGGTATCTTGAATGATAGATATTGGTCTCTGCCTTTCTTTAAAGACCTGGTTGACTATAAATCTTTTCTGATTCCGTATTCATTCCTGAGGAATTATTCACTTCATATGTCCCCAAATTTTTTATTTTTCAGAGGTGATGGAAATTCAAGGCATAACATAGGGGCTATGGGTCAACTTTTTCAATTTGAAGGCATTCTCATTGTTTTAGGTATTATATTTCTTGTATTGTGCATAAGGAAGAAAAAGGGGAATGCAGTTTTGTTATGGTGGTTTTTGCTGTTTCCGGTATCTGCAAGCTTAACTTATGAAAGTATCCCTCATGCAATCAGATCGATTTACGGATTACCTGTTTTTCAAATAATAGCCGCCGTTGGCTTGGTATCTACTATTGCTTACGTAAGAAGCGTTGGTATAAAACACCAGCAGTTTAAAAAATATATCAACTACCCGCTTATAGTGTTAACGGGGTCCTTTATAATTTTTAGTATTTGTAATGTAAGTAATTACTTTTGGAGATACTATAAGATATACCCTGAAACCAAGTTCGGAGCCTGGTCTTATGGCATAAAAGAGGCGATTCAGATAACTGATAAATTGAAAAATACCGATACTGTTAGTTTTATGAATATGGGTAATAAATACATTTACATTTTATTTCATACAAAGTACGACCCGCAAAAATGGCAAAAAAGTAAAATATTTGACAAATATAAGTACAATACTATTAACAGGTTAGTCGGCAGGAAACAGGTCTTAATTGTTAACGCGGGAGAATATGCCTCATTCAGGACTATTCAAACAATATACTTTCCCGACGGAAAGGCTGGTATTGAAATAAAGGAAGTCGGAGAAAGAAAATTTAAGGAGATTCCATTGTCTGATGTCAGGCCGGAATTAATAGGAGGATTAAAGGGCAGCTATTTCAACGGCAAGAATTTTGAGAAATTCGTGCTTTCAAGAACGGACAATAAGATAAATTTTAATTGGAAACGCAATTCACCGTGCCAGGGAATAAATAAGGATAATTTTTCTGTACAGTGGGATGGATTAATCAGAATCGATGAAAGTGGTGATTATACATTTTACACCGTGAGTGATGATGGTGTCAGGTTAAAGATTGATGGAGATATGCTTATTGATAATTGGACCAGCCATACATCAAAAGAGAATAAAGCAAAGAGATATCTTAGAAAAGGGTGGCACAGGATTTTTATAGAATACAACGACACAGGTTATGATGCTAAAATAAGACTATTATGGAGTTCTTCTTCGCTGAATAAATCATTAGTACCATCAACTAATCTTAGCTGGTCTAAAGATGGCTATGAAATTGAAGAACTGGATGGGGAAAAAATTGATGTAATTCCTTTTTCTGAAGTAAAACCAGAGTTTACAGGAGGATTGAAGGGAAGCTATTTCAATGGCAAGAATTTTGAGAAATTCGTGCTTTCAAGAACGGACAGGAAGATAGATTTTAATTGGGGACTGAATTCACCGTGCCAGAGAATAAATGAAGATAATTTTTCTGTGCGATGGGATGGATTAATCAGAATCGATGAAAGTGGTGATTACACATTCTACACAGTGAGCGACGATGGTGTCAGGTTAAAAATTGATGGATATATTGTCATTGATAATTGGACTAAACATAGTGCAACAGAGGACAAATCTGAGATTAGTATGAAAAAAGGATGGCACAAGATATCTATAGAATATAACGATGTAGGCAAATCTGCGAGGATAAAATTATTATGGAGTTCTTCTTCAATAAATAAATCTTTAGTTCCATCAACACATCTCAGTTTTCTTTAAGGAGAGAGATAATGCAATTGACCTGTCTAAGGATCAGGGGTTCTGAAATTATGGATACGAAAATTTTTTGGGGAATTGGCAAAAATCCCCTATTTCAAGGAATAAACCTCTCTCCCAAAATCCATGGCGCTGTCAAAGTTTTCCATAAGCACATAATATACAAAGATATGTAAAAAAACGTGGACATTCCCCCTAAAATATTTTATATTATAGGGCATGAACCAGCATACAACACCAATCGATAACACACACAACGAACTACTTCATTCAATTACCGTTCGTCCTGTTTCACAAAACGACCAGGCAAATTGGGACACACTGATGCGCCAGCATCATTACCTTGGATTTCGTTCTCTCGTAGGAGAATCAATTCGCTACGTAGCGGAATCACAGGGACAATGGCTTGCCTTGATCGGCTGGGCTGCCGCAGCATTAAAATGTACCGTTCGCGATAAGTGGATTGGATGGCCGCCATTTTTAAAATCACAACGCCTGAAACTCATAGCAAACAACTCACGTTTCCTGATCCTTCCTCAGATACACGTACCAAACCTTGCCTCCCGTATTCTTTCTCTTAACCTTAAACGCTTATCACAAGACTGGACTAAGGTCTATGGGCATCCAATCTGGCTTGTGGAGACCTTTGTCGACCCTCGTTTTTTTAAAGGCGTCTGCTATAAGGCCGCAGGATGGATTTTTTTAGGACATTCAACCGGTTTTGCCAGATCATCACAAGGCTATCTTCTGCACAATAAGCCAAAGATGGTCTTTGTTCGCTCATTGAAAGCACAAGTCCAAAAACAACTTAATAACCCTAATCTTACCATACAATTAAGAAAGGAGACAAAGCCTATGAAATTATCTTTAAAAGATGCGGAATTTCTTGACGAATTATTGCAGCAAATCCCTGAACATCGCATGCCCAGAGGCGTTCGCCACAGGAAACGTTCTATCCTGGCAATTTCTATCTGTGCTATCATCTGCAATGCCTGGAGCTTTGCCGCCATTGCAGAGTGGGCAAAGCGTTGTCCGCAAAATATGCTAAAACGTCTCTCCTGCCGTTATAATACAAAAACGAAACGATACGAACCACCGAGTGAACCTACCATCAGGCGTTTCTTACAGCAGGTGGATGCAGAAGCAGTTGATAAAGTCCTCTCGCGTTGGTTTCAATCTGTAGGTGATAAAAGCCTGCCCATTGCGGTTGACGGGAAAACCCTTTGCGGTGCAAGACAGCCTGACGGCAAACAGGTACATTTGCTTGCCGCTTTTCTTCATAAACAGGGTATAGTTCTCGCACAAACTCAGGTAGACTGCAAAACAAACGAAATACCGATGGTTCCGGTATTGTTTGATGATTTAGACATAAAAGACCGTGTCGTTACTTTCGATGCCTTACATGCGCAAAAGGAAACCGCACACATCACATGATAATCCCCCCAATTTCTTCTGTAATTCCATATCATTATTTTCCCTTGCATTGTTTCTTATATTTTGCTAAAAAAAGTTGTAATCCTCTTCGCCTTTGCTATACTGAACAACTCATGGGGAAAAGCGATTTCTTATCAACTATCAACTCAACAGCCTGGTCATGGATTCCGTCGTGCATCCCGAGGCAACCGGCCAGAAAAGAAGGATATGAACATGATCGATTGGAAACTGGAATTCAAATTATTGTGCGGACACGTCCTGATGGAACTGGCAGCCGGGGAGCGAACCCCGGCCAGGATATTCTCCGAGGCCGACCGCGAGTTTCTTCGCTTGATCGGCAGCAAACCGCAGGAAATATTCAACGCGTGCGACGATCTGCTCAACAACGGTGCACCGGCCTACGCCGAAATTTTGCGGCTGCACGAGATTCGTCGTGATTACTTTCTGCATGCGCAAGGCGGAAAAACTCCACCGTTGAAAACCGATTACCGGCCGGCCGAGGCGACGCTCGGCGATATCGCGGGATTACCTCGCGTCATTGACAAGGCGCGGGCTAAACTTGAAGGTCGGTTGGCGGACGATCTTTTCTTTCCCTGTAGCCAAAGTCGTGCCGTGCTACGGGAACTGGGCATCGGCTGCGTCGAGTTCTTCGAACTGATCCGCGATTGCCCGACTGATGAAGCGGTGCTGGCCGCGATCCGGCATCGCCGAAAATTTCCCCTCACGACGCCCACCGGCCTGAAGACGCACTGGCTGATTCCGTCGGAACCGTTCCTCTCGTACGAAGAATATCTGTGCGCGACCGGCGAGAACGCCGTGCACAAGGCTCGCGCGATGTCTCCGGAGCAGATCGTGACGGAGTTGTTGGCGTCGGGGTTGCGCGGTCGGGGCGGGGCGGGATTTCCCACCGGCGTCAAGTGGCGCACACTGGTGCGACACACCTGTCCCACCCGTTACGTGGTCTGCAATGCGGCAGAGGGTGAGCCCGGCACGTTCAAGGACCGCTACCTTCTGCGCAAGAATCCGTACGCCACGATTGAGGGGATGCTGATTGCGGCTCATGCAGTCAATGCGGCGGGCATTTACATCGCGCTCAAACGAAGCTTCGGGCCGTCCATCGAACGCGTCAGGCAGGCGATCAGCGAAATGGCCTCCAAAGGATTGATGGATGGGATCGAGATCAAAATCGTGGAAGGCCCGGAAGAATACCTCTTCGGCGAGGAGAAAGCGTTGCTCAACGTAGTCGAAGGATTCCCGCCCATGCCACGCGAGGCGTACTGTCCGCCGTACGAGATCGGACTGTTTGCTACGCCCAACTCCCCAAACCCGGCCCTGTTGGACAACGCACAGACGCTAGCGCATGTCCCAAGCATCGTGCGGCACGGCGGGGCGTCGTTCCGTCGGCTGGGCACGCACGATACGTCCGGCACTTTGATCTTTACCGTATGCGGCGACGTACAACGCCCGGGTGTGTATGAGTGCGAAGCGGGCATTACGTTGCGCAAGTTGTTCTACGATGTCGCAGGCGGACCGCACACGGGGCGGCAATTCAAGGTGGCGCTCTCGGGCGTGGCCTGCGGGGTCATTCTCGCGGACAGGTTCGACACGCCAACCGAATTTGACGCATTCCAGATGATCGGCTCCGGGCTGGGCTCGGCGGGCTTCATCGTGCTGGACAACGCCGCAAGCATTCCACGGGTAACGCAGGCCGTGGCTCGGTTTCTCTATGTCGAATCCTGCAATCAATGTCCGGCTTGCAAAGCCGGTTTACGGACCGCTTCGCACGGCATCGACGAACTCCTCCAGCACCTTCATCTCCATGATGACCGGGCAGGCCTCGATTGGATCATGGAAGGTGCACATTCCGCACCGCAGGCAAATCGCTGCTTTCTGCCGGCGCAGGGCGCGAAGTTGATTCCCGGTTTGGTGCAGTCATTTCGGGAGGAGTTTGAGCCATACGCGAAAGGCAAGCGGCCTCAGTCCGAGCCTTGGCCGATCCCGAAAATCGTGGATTATGATGAAGAGAAACACCATTTCTCCTACGACGAAAAGCAGACAAAGAAGAAACCAGATTGGACCTACGCTCCATGAACTTCAGGGATAGCCATGGAGTGCCACGGATGGATGCAATCTTGCCGATTGCCTCGCCAATCAAAGTGATGGCAAGCTGTTCACGTAAATCCCGCAGTTAAATTTTTGTTTTCCGATGCAAGCGGTCGTTGACAAGGAACTTGTTTACTTAATCATGCCTCACCCAACGGGCAAAGGATGTAACGCGACCGGTCCGCGCTTCACAGAAACGTGGCTACATCACTATCTGCGGGATTTAGGATTAAACAACCGCCTTCCACAAATATGAATCCTATTACACTTTTACACTCCGGTTTTTTCCGGATTCCGTGATCTTCCTGATCACGATGTAGAACACAGGGGTTAAAAACAGGCCGAAGAACGTGACCCCGAACATGCCGCTGAATACCGAGGTTCCCAACGCCTGACGCATCTCGGCGCCGGCTCCTGTGGCAATCAATAGGGGGATTACCCCAAGTATGAAAGCGAACGAGGTCATCAATATCGGACGAAGCCTGACGCGCGAGGCCTCGATCACGGCCTCCTCGCACCCCTTGCCCGTATCCTGATAGTCTTTGGCGAATTCCACTATTAAAATCGCGTTCTTACACGCGAGCCCCACGAGCACAACGAACCCTATCTGTGAAAGGATATTGTTGTCCATGCCCCGAAGCCATATGCCAAATATCGCCGAAAGGAGGCACATGGGCACGATCAGTACGATCGTCAGAGGGAGTGACCAGCTCTCATAGAGCGAAGACAATATGAGGAATACGAACAACACACATACCGGGAATATATACAGCGACGTGTTTCCCTGCGTGACCTCTTGATATGCAAGTTCCGTCCATTCGTAGCTCATGCCCACGGGAAGTATCCGGCCTGCTAACCTCACCATCGCTTCAATCGCCTGGCCAGAGCTGAATCCGGGCAGCGTGGCGCCGCTCACTTCGATCGCGGGGAAGAGGTTATAGCGCACAACACGGTCAGGTCCCGTTTCGTGCTTGATATCAACAAACGAGCCAAGAGGGATGGAATTCCCGTTTAGGCTACGTGTCCTTAACTTCGCGATGTCTTCGGCCTGCTGACGGAAGCCTCCTTCCGCCTGCGCCGTAACTCTGTAAACCCTCCCAAAGAGGTTGATGTCGTTCACATACACCGACCCCAGATAAACCTGAAGCGCGTCGAAGATATTAGTCAGCGGGACGTCTAACTTCTTTGCCTTTGTCCTGTCGACCTCGACGTATATCTGCGGGGTCTTCGTGCTAAACGTGGTATACACCCCAGTCAGGCCTGGCTCCTGATTCGCTGCATCGATCAAGGCGTAGGCCGCCTTCTCGAGCTCCTTTATGCCCATGCCGGCGCGGTCTTCTACCATCATCTTGAACCCGCCTGACGTACCCAATCCCCTGACCGGCGGGGGAGAAATAACCAGGAGTCTGGCTTCCTGTATAACAGAGAGCCTCTTGCTAAGGTCGGCTATTATCTGATCGAGCGCGGGACCGTTTTTGGCCCGTTCGTCGAATGGTGCGAGCGGGGTGAATATGACGCCCGCGTCCGAGCTGTTCGTGAATGTCGCCCCCGAGAACCCCGCAAGCCCTACAGCATAGGCAATGCCCGGCGTACCCAGGATAATATTCGTCGCGCGGGCGATGACTGCGTCAGTCCTCTCGAGAGAGGCGCCGTCCGGAAGTGCGACGTCCACTATGAGATACCCCTGGTCTTGCGCGGGTATAAATCCAGTGGATACCTTCGTGAATCCGATATACGTCAGTCCGATGAGTCCGCAATAGGCAATTACGGCAATGATGCTGAAGCGTAAAATCCTGCTGATAGTCCTCCCGTAAAGGTTTGTCACGCGGTCGAAAGAGCGGTTAAAAACGCCGAACGCCTTTTTAAGAGCCATGTTGAGATAATGTCCCGCGAACCATCCGATGGCGCATCCGGCAGCGAGAAGCCCTATGCGGATTGCCCAAGGGGCAACCGTGCTGTGAGAAGGTGACGAGTGATCGTAAGCCTGTCCGGTAATATTAACGCCCAGGATAGATGCGAGAGGGCCTGTCAGTAACGAGTAGGTGGCAAAGCCGACAATTACGGCTATGCCAACACGTGGCAGCGGCACCTGTTTTTCGGCCTCGCTATACGGCTTGATTAGCTGCACCGCCCTCGCTGGTGCGAGAGTAAGCGCGTTTATGGCGGACAGGATAGTAGATACCGCGATAGTAAGCGCGAACTGCCTGTAGAACTGGCCGCTTATCCCGGGGAGAAATGCAGTGGGTATAAACACCGAACTAAGTACGAGGGTAATCGCGAGCACGGGGCCGGTAATTTCAGCCATCGCTTTTAAGGTGGCCTCCCTGGGCTCGAGTCCCTTCGACATCCACCGCTTGATGTTCTCAACAACGACGATAGAGTCGTCCACCACGATGCCTATCGCGATCACAAGGCCGAACAGCGTGAGGTTGTTGAGCGAGAATCCGAAGGCCGACATGACGGCGAACGTGCCGACGAGCGACACTATTGCATCTATCATGGGCAGCAGTGCGGCCTTCCAGTCCTGAAGGAATATTATGACAACGATGAAAACGAGTATGAATGCAATGAAGAGAGTGTGGTACACCTCGTTTATGGATTGCTGCACGAATTTCGTCGGGTTATAGACAATCCTGTATTCGAGACCCTTGGGGAAGTCCTTGCTGATCCGGGCCATCGTTTTTTCTATGGCCTCTGCCGTAGCCAGTGCGTTAGACCCTGGGAGCTGAAATATACCGAGCCCCTGCGCAGACTTACTGTCGAGATAACTGTTGACGCCGTAATCCCTCGCTCCTAGCTCTATCCGCGCCACGTCCTTTAACCGCGTGACACGCCCGTCTTCACCAGTCCTGATGATTACGTCGCCGAACTGCTTTTCTTCGACCAGCCTTCCAAGTGTGTTAACGGAGATCTGAAAGGCGTTGCCCTGGGGCATGGGCGGCTGCCCAATGATGCCGGCCGCGACCTCTACGTTCTGCTCACGGAGCGACTGCACCACGTCATTTACAGTCATGCCCATCGAGTAGAGCTTTTCGGGATCGAGCCATACCCTCATGCTGTATTCCCGCGCCCCGAACAAGGTCACGTTGCCGACACCCCCTATACGAGTAAGAACGTCGTAAACCCTGATCGACGCGTAGTTGCTTATGTAGAGCTGATCGTAGGTATTATCGGGCGAGAGGAGATGAACTACCAGCAACATGTCCGGAGAACTTTTTCTCACCGTGATGCCTATCCGCCTAACCTCCTCCGGCAACCTGGGCTCGGCCACGGCGATTCTGTTTTCAACAAGCACCTGAGCCTTGTCTATATCGGTTCCGATCGCGAACGTTATCGTGAGCTGCATCATGCCGTTGCTCGTCGACTGCGAGGACATATAGAGCATGTCCTCAACTCCGTTTATCTCCTGCTCGAGCGGCGTTGCTACGGTGTCAGCTATGACCTCAGGGTTTGCGCCGGGAAAGCTCGCGCGAACGACTATGGTAGGCGGAGTGACCTTCGGGTACTGGCTTACGGGCAATGTAAAATACGCTATCAAACCTACGATTACTATCAGGATCGAGATCACTGTAGCGAATATAGGCCTGTCTATGAAAAACCGGGACACTATCTATTACCCTCCAATATTGCTATCGGGCTCTTGTGTAAAATCGCCCTCCTTTTCCAGCGTCAGGACCCGGGCATGAGGAAATTCATTTCATCAACGACTATGTCTTCTTCGACGGGATCTACTTTGATCCCAGGCTGGACTCTCTGCAGGCCTTTGACTATTACCCGGTCCTCAGGCATCACTCCTTCTCTTACGATCCTGAGCCCGTTCATCCTGGGGCCTAGCGTAACCTGACGGTACTCAACTGTATTTTCAGGGTTGACTATAAACACGAACTTCAGCGACTGGTCACTTCCTACAGCTTCGTCGGGCACGAGCATGGCCTTATACTGCTCGCTGCCCGCGATCTTCATCCGGGCGAATAGTCCCGGTGTGAGGGTGTTGTCCGGGTTGGGGAATACGCCCCTTCCTCTGATAGTCCCAGTATTCGGGTCCATCCTGTTATCGACGAAGTCGATGTAGCCCTTGTGCGGATAACCCGTTTCGTTCGAGAGTTCCATAAAAGCCGGGTTTTCTCCTTTCCCGGATCCAGGCATAATCCCCTCCCGCTCCAGACGGCTGTATCTGAGATAGGACTGCTCGTCTTCCTCTAAGTAGCAATAAATCGGGTCCGTTGAAACTATGGTAGTGAGGAGTGTACCACCGGTACCACCGTTAATGAGGTTCCCTTCGGTGACGTATTTTCTGCTGATCAAACCGTAGATGGGCGCCCTCACCTGCGTGAATTCTACGTTTAGTCTGGCGGCGTCAACGTCAGCCTGCGCCATCTCGACTGATGCACGAGCTACCTGCTCGTCGGAAACCCTGGTGTCGGCCTCTTCTTCCGAAATTACCAGCTCGCTCAGGAGGTGCTTCGCGCGACGGAGGTCTTTCTCCGCAAGAGAAAGGCGGGCTTTTGAGATTTTTAACTGGGCCAAAGCCCGGTCCAGCTCTGCCCGATAGGGTCTCGGGTCTATTACGAAGAGCAGGTCACCATTTTTCACCATCTGGCCGTCCTTAAAATGTATGGATTCCAGATAACCGCTTACGCGCGCCCTCACGTCTACCGTATCCACGGCTTCGAGCCGCCCCGTATACTCGTCCCACTCCACGACCTCCTCGACCACGGGCTTACTCACAGTAACTATAGGCGGCGGTGGTGCCTGTGTCTGCTGCCGTTCGCATCCGATTAGCAGAAATGAATGGGCTGCGAGAATGAGTAGAAGTAAAATAGTGCGTCCAATAGTGAATGGATGGATGAGAGGAGATTGCTTTTTAGGCATTTTTCAAGGTTAGTAAAATTATTAACTAGTACATCGTTTCGTTAAAATGTGTACGTAAAAAAATGTCATCGCGAGGAGTGGAGCGACGAAGTAATCTCTTGTTCCCAAAAGACTTAAGATTACTTCGTCGCTCCACTCCTTACGATGACGGTATCAGTGTAGATATTTTAATGAAACGTTATACCAGATTCAAGTGAATTCTTATGAAGTAGAAATTCAGAACCCAGGAAGTGCATTTTTAGTTAAAAAGCATGTAAGCTATTGAATTGTGTAGAGATAGGTATATATATAGTATTGCCATATGTGGGTGGAAAATGATATGATCCCTTTTTTTCGGAAGAAGGGAGGGTACTCATACTACAGTTAGTATTACCCCTGTTTTCCCCTGACTGCAAACTGATAAATAATATGGTATAGACAGACTTATCTAGTACGAACAGGAGGCAATAAGTGAGACGACAAAGATGGTGAATCCCCGTTACAGGGAATTGGAAAGTCAGATAAAAACCAAAACTACACTGTTAAACAGGCAGCGGGTAAAATATGGTGCATTGGTATTAAAAGCAGAAGGAGAAGAACCCGATATCCGGAAGTATGTACAGGAGAAAGCAACAATAAGAGAATCGATAGATACGCTGGAGGAAAAGATTGAACAACTCAGGGCTACAAAAAATAATACGGAGAAACATATAGAGTTTTCAAAACTCCCGGAAGATAAGAAATTTCAGGATTTAAAGAAGAGCGGAAAGCAATTCGTAGACACAATCAAAATGATTGCTTATCGGGCAGAGACGGCAATGGCAAATACATTGCAGGAATATATTTCTAAAAAAGATGAAGCAAGATCACTGGTACGTCAAATTTTTATGACAGATGCAGATATAATGCCGGATGAAAAGAATGGCGTCTTAAGGATAACAATTCATAACATGACAAACCCAGGGAACAACAGATATGTTCAGCAATTATGCGATATTCTTAATAGTTCTGAAACATTATTCACAGGCACAAATCAGACCCCAACAAACTCTCCGGCAGAACGCGGCAGAACAATATTGTTGTATTCAAAGGACGACCTGCGCTGGTGGGCACACTTGTGGATATAACAATAAATGAAGCAACAGACCTTACACTTTTTGGCACAATATAGCATTTCCGGCAGCCTTTACCCGTCTTAATAAAACAAACGCTGCAAGGAATCTCAGAAAAGCTGATATTGCAAAGACGGCAAGCAATCGGTGGCCGAAGACCGGCGGTAAATGTACTGCGAGAAAACCGCCAAGTAAGTTTCCAAGGCATATTGCAAAACCGTTTATGGTATTAAAGTATGAAATGCAACGAGTGCGTTTTTCCGGGATTGCCGATTCGTAGATAAAATTTGAAGAACATAAATTAAAACCGCCCCAGAAAAATCCCGATAACGCCTGAATCCCTATCAGAAAAAATACATCATGCGAAATAAGCCACCATGCAGGAAGGCTTGATATAATAAAACTGCATAGGGTAAGCACCTTCCTATTCCCCGCCGTATCGGCGTATCGTCCCCAGTAACTCATCGATAATATAGCCGCGAGGGGTACTACTGTTATGACGATTGTGTAGGTAAGGTACGAAAAGCCAAGATTGCGGAGCATATATACGGCAAAAAACGGCGATGCTATATGCACTGACAAATTAAAAGAACTTTGAAAGAGCACATATTTCCCGAAGTTTCCAATGTTTAATCTTTTTAGAAAATCCACAAATGAAAAGTAATGTTCCCGCTTTATTTCCAGAGGTGGCTCATACATTCTGCTGAGAAAGTAACACGAAATGTACCGGGAAATCATTGCAAGCAAAAATATAATCGTAAAACCAGTAAGTGAGGGATTATTGAAAACATCCAGCAAAAAACCTGCTAAAAATGTTGTTACTAAAGTGACAAGGCTGACAATCCTTGAACGTCTGCTGAAATACCGTCCCAGCCTTTTTTTGGGCACAAGGTTGGCCATAAGTGATCCCCATGCAGGGGTAGCAAGGGACTCAAAAGACATATAGAAGGTACAAAAACAAATAAGCGCAATCATACGGAAATGCTTCGGGAAAAAGGGAATGGAGGCAATGGGAATAAGCATGCTGGCCTGTAAAAGAACGGAAATTACGATGATCTTTTTCCGGCTGCCGAAGTATTCGGTTATATCCGCTGCCTTAAGCTGCATAAGCGCGGGGATAAAGTGTATTATGGAATTTAATACGCCTATCTGGATATTTGTCCCGCCAAGGGCAACGGCAAAGGGGTTGACATAGTTGTTTCCAAATCCCGATGTCGCCGCGGCTGCAATGCCGTCCCTGATTGAAACATTAAGGCTTTTTCTGACGGCGTTTCTTTCTTGCCTGTTCATACAAATCCTTTAAAAAAACGGTAAAAATAAGAAGATGAAACAAAATGCTCCTTGAGTATAAAAACAATAAAATGTTAAAATCAAATTACTCTCGCGACAAATAAACACACATATCCGTATAAATTACCACGGGAGACTGTTCACGGCATACATCAATACACTAAAAGTATTTGAAACATTGCGTTCTGTTTTCGATGAAAAACAGGCAGCCAGGATTGCTGAAGCAATCGAAACTGCGTTGGAAACAAGCCATGCAGCTTTACTTGAAGAAGTTGCCACAAAGAAAGATCTCGCCGAGGCAAAAGCGGAAATTATCAAGTGGATGTTTATATTCTGGATTGGACAATTCGCTTCCGTTGTTGGCGTCTTAACGGCCATCCTTTTTGCATTCTTCAGGAAATAGTCTGTAACACACCAACCCAAATCTCCATGCTACTGCGCTGTCTGCGTCCGTCCCTGCCTTTGTTCAATTGTATTTAGCAACGTCAGCGTGTCCCCGTGAGTCGGGTCGATAGACAATATCCTTCTGCACGTTTCCGCGGCTTTCTCATATTGTCCCTTATTCCAATATGCTGTGCTTAGATAATAATACGCTTTTACGTATTGGTTGTCATATGAAATTGCTTTAAGAAATTGTTGTATCGCCTCATCGTACATACCCTTTTTTAAATATGCGGTTCCAAGGTTCGCATAGGCGTCAGGATGGTCAGGCCTGCTGGAAATCGCATTTTTAAATGACTCGATGGCTAAGTCCAATTCTCCGGTATAAGCGTACAGTATACCCAGATTATTATGCGCGTCGGAATACATCTGTTTGCTTTTTATGGCTCGTTTGAATTCCTCCATTGCCAGGTCAGATCTGTTTATCTTTGTATATAAAACGCCGAGGTTATTATGCACATCGGGATAATCAGGATTAAGCTGCAACGCCTTTTGGTATTCATTGTATGCTTCCTCATGCATGCCTTTTTTCCGGTACGTTATGCCGAGATTGTTATGCGCTTCCGCGTAATTTTCAAAAAGTCTCAGCGCATGGTGAAATTCGTCAATTGCCTCGTCCAGCCTGCCAGAGTCCCGGTAAAAATTCCCCAGATTATTATGCGCCTTAAAGCTGTCCGGCGATGTCTTTGCCGTATTCTCCCATAGGGCAGACTGGCTTTCCCATACTTTATTTCTATTTAAAGTTTTTATTGAAAACAATATTACTGTGCCACTCAAAATGGCGGCAATTACATACTGTTTTCCAAAAAAAACACTCGTATGCCTGTCGTGCGCAATCAAACCCGGCACACAGTATACAAAAACTTACCGCAGGCAGATAAAGGTATCTCTCCGCCATGATATTTTCTATGGGTATGATATTTAAAACCGGCAGCAGCGTGATAAAAAACCATACCGGTGAAAATACCAGGTGCTTATGGTGAATAAATAATTTGTAAACAACGGCTGCAACAGAGGCGATAAGAAATAATGATACCGCAACGGCAGGTTCGCGGAGGGAAAAAGAACGTGGGATAACGTAGTCTGAACAAAGCTTTACCGGAAGAAAAAGGAGTTTTATATAATAAGCACATACCTTTGACATTGTTAGGCAATTTACCCAAATACTGTTTTCCGGATATGATACGGTTGATTCCACAGGATTATGCAGGAAGACAAATCTGATTATAAGATAAAATAGCGTCACGAAGACATATCCTGAATAATAATGCAGGGTTTTTTTGCACATTCCGGTAAAAAGCACATCGTAGAGAAAAATGAGCAACGGAAGTGTAATTGCTATTTCCTTCGAAAATATCCCAAAGAAATAGCATATTAAGGAGGCGGCATAGAGGAAATACGAACGACGTGCGTTTGTTTTACAATAAAGCAGAAAAGAGGAGAGGAAGAAAGCGCATGCCAATAAATCCTCCCGAAAACAAACGGCATTTACCGTTTCGGATAAAACAGGGTGACACGCAAAAAGGAGCGCTCCGGCAAATGCGCCCCCCGTGTGTCTGAACAAATGCAGGAGCAAAAAGAAAAGCAGCGCCGCATTTAATGTGTGCAAGCAGTTGTTGGTGAAGTGATAACCGGCGGGAGCAAGCCGCCACAAGGCATGATCAATGAAATACGTAGCCGTAGCGACAGGTCTGTAGCTTAATTCTCCGGAATATTCAAAATATTCCCTATTGAAAAGTTTGGGGAAATTGTTCCATGTTTTTATGAAGGAGTTGTTGGTAATAATAAATTCATCATCATATACAAACTGGTTTGATAATGTATTTAAGTAAACAAATTGTGACAAACATACAATAATAAGAACCGGTAT
This sequence comes from Candidatus Kuenenia stuttgartiensis, assembly GCF_900232105.1. NCBI lineage: Bacteria > Pseudomonadati > Planctomycetota > Candidatus Brocadiia > Candidatus Brocadiales > Candidatus Brocadiaceae > Candidatus Kuenenia > Candidatus Kuenenia stuttgartensis. The sequence goes on along the minus strand of NZ_LT934425.1, from coordinate 1,698,726 downwards.
GATAAGATTAAAAGATGTTCTTGTCCCTGAAATTCCCCGTAGCATTTTTCTAAAAGTGATTAAATGTATCAAGTTCTTTGGTGATAATAGTATAGACGTGTTTTAGGGGAATATGCCTTTCTTCCGCTATTCGTTTGCAATCTTCATATTCAGGAGAAATATTTTTAATATCGCCGTTAAGCGAGCCAATCTTCATCCTTATTTTCCCCAATGAGCTTTCGTATTCTTTTACCTCTCTTGATAATATGCTGCGAACCGCTTTGTATTTTCGTATCCCGAAGGTGGTGGTTTGATTAAACAAGACCGCCTCTACGGACAAAAGGTGTTTTTCCGGCACTATCGCGCTGATAATAATTCCTGGCCTTCCTTTTTTCATTTGCACCGGGGTAAAATATGCGTCAACTGCCCCGGCGCTGAATAATCTATCCATTACATACCCCATGATCTCCCCCGTCATGTTATCAATATTGGTCTCAACGACCCACACCTCATCAGACTCCTGGCGTTGCGTATCTTCGCCGATTACTATACGCAACAAATTCGGGACTTCGGGATTATCAATGCTGCCGGCGCCATAACCGATGGTAAGTACCTTCATTTTCGGCATAGTCTTAAGCCCTTCTCCCAGGGTTGTTACAATCGCAGCGCCGGTGGGGGTGGTTAATTCCTTTTCTATTGCCACAGATTTCAGTAGCTGATTTTTCAGAAGCCCGGCAGTTGCGGGAGCGGGAACCGGCAATACGCCATGTTCGCATTTTATGTATCCGCTGCCGGTGGGAACTGGTGAGAAATATAGTTTTTCAATGCCAAGCAAATGCAGGCCTATGGCAGCACCAACAATGTCAACGATTGAGTCTATCGCGCCCACTTCATGAAAATGTACCTCCTCAATAGAAGTACCATGAATCTCTGCTTCAACAGCAGCAAGTCGATGAAATATTTTAATGCCATTATCCTTAATCTGTTGATGGAGCCGGCTTTTTTCAATAATCAAACGAATATCGGGAAAGGTAAGATGGTGCATGTGGCCCGCGGTATGTGAATGCCCATGCCGTTCGGGAATATTCACATACACCTTTGTGCCGGCAATACCGGCGCGTTTCACCTTTTCACAGGAGAGTTCGTATCCATGAAGATGGAGTTTTTCCAGTTCGGTTATTAACAAATGGATTTCGAGTCCGGCATCCACAAATGCCCCGAGGATCATATCTCCGCTAACGCCCGAAAAACAATCAAAGTATGCAATCTTCAATTACATCCGCCCCTCTAAAATTATGCAATATGCTTTTATCCCAAAGAAATAATTGCTATAGTTCTGATATTTAATTTGTTATATGTTATCAAACTTCTACCATTGAAACACTGTAAATATCAAGCTAAAAACACATGATGAATATAGGCATATTTGGTGGGTCATTTAATCCGATTCACATTGGGCATTTAATTGTTGCGGAAGAGGTATTTCAACAAAGGAAATTGTCCAAAATACTATTTATCCCCACAGGGATTTCTCCGCATAAGGAATCAGGCGGCCTGATAGACTCGTTTCACCGGTATGAAATGGTAAAACAAGCAATCGGGGATAATGAGCATTTTGAGGTATCGGATATCGAGATAAAGCGTCCCGGAAAATCATACACCATTGACACGATTAAAATACTCCGGGAGACATACGGACCTGGGTCTAATTTATTCCTCATCCTGGGCACAGATATGATAAATGAAATCAACACATGGAAGGATATTGAGGAGCTTTCTTGCATGTGTCATTTTATCGTTGTCAACAGGTTTCCCATTACGCTGAATGGCGAAATAATAAAGAAAAGTGCTATTTCCGGTGAAAAGAAGGCAGAAATTGAAAAATTAATGGTTCAGATTCCTTCTCTGGATATATCTTCAACGGAAATAAGGAAGAAGTTAAGCAAAGGATTGAGTATAAAATATTTAGTTCCCGAGCGCGTGGAAAACTATATCAGGAAACATTCACTTTATGCAAAGAGGTAAATGGCAAATATGGGCTTTTTAAAAATGGCAATTTTATTTATGGTGATAATGATGCTTTCTTTTCCGGGAAGCAATGACACTTATGCACGTGAAAATATTGTAGACTATTTCTTAAACAACCCCAATGCATGGGAGGATACGAAGAGGGTTACCCATACGACTCCTTTAAAAATTGTTGTAGCGGACGGTCTGGAAGGGTTGGGGTTTGAACTTAAAGAAATATCCGAAGGCGACAAAGTGGCATTGATTTTTATCGACACAAAAAAAGCTGAAACATTTCAGCAAAGAGGTTTTTGTGATGCATCAGATAAATTAAGAAAGGGAAACAACAGGATCGTGGCCGTCATGGCAAGAAATGCAGGGGACAGAACAAGGTTTCATTATACATTTTTACTCCAGAGGAATATTAACGATGTTCCCGTCACAGTCTACAATAACGGTAATGCGATTTTGGAAAGCCTCTATGACGGAAGATTGCCGGTGAAAGATATTTCGAATTTATCCGGCATCAGATTATGCGAGATAGAGATTCCGGAGAAACAATAATGATTCATCTCGCGGCAAGGCCGCAACCGAAATGTAGAGACGCACGGCCATGCGTCTGTCCTTTAACCACAAAGGACACAAAGAAAAACTTACAAAAAAAAGAAGTTTTTACAGGGTAATACTATAATAGAGAATATCGATACCGGCAATGAAGAACGTTGCGCTAATTTATGACGATAAATGTAGTTTATGCCGGGGAAGTATGAAGTGGATTGAACTGCATGCAATAAGAAAAGGCATCTTTGAATTCGTTTCGTGTCAGTCTGAGGAACGAAGACTTCGCTTTCCCTGGCTGGCAGAAGAGAGATGCATGCAATCCTTGCAATTGATATTTCCCGATGGGCATACCCTGGCGGGAGACGAAGTAATACCGGAAATTATTAGCCGTTTAAGAGGTTACAGGATATTAAGCGTATTATTCAAACTGCCCGTTATAAAATCAGTTTTATTTGCTCTCTATCGAAAACTTGCTGATAACAGGTATATCATTTCACAATTTATAAAGCCCCTGATTCCGGAGTAAATTACGCTGAATAGTTACCCCAAACTGGCAAATGCTTCGCCCCTACGTTTTCAAAAAACTAAACATCAAAGGAAGAATAATGCTCTAAAAATAGACACTTGACACTTTAAAATGCATGAGTATACTATTTATTGGGTGGATGATCACTGGTCCAAATACCAGGACAGAGGTTGAGAAATCCTGGGGCGTCAGGACATAGGCCAAGAGCCATAATTAATCCTGTTTTCAGGAGCGCCACACCTCCTTGTGACATCCATCCGCTAAACCACCCCTTACCGATAGAATTCAAAATAGACCTCCCCCCTCTACTCTTCCGATTTGTGGCCGAATGCGTTAGGAGTTGTTTCGAAATTCGAAATTGTTCTTAATATTTTTGTTCAGTAATGCGTATTCACTCTGTTTGTACTGAATTCATGTTGTTATTAGGCTGTTGTGTATATCAGGAGGTGTTGAAACGGATGTTCACCCCAAGTCAAAAAACAAAAGTGCCGTAAAAGCCTTATATTTATTGGCTTTTACGCCGAACAGCAAGCTTTTTTCTAGTGACTACCCGTATGTTCCGGCTTGGCAATACTTCTGGCAACTTTATCTGTAATGCCTCTAATAATTCATGTGATTGTTGCCGCGGACGCGGGATCTTCTGGCAACTAGCTTTTTGGCCTTTGATTGTTACTTCCATCGAACAAATGGTCGTCAATTGTGCGAGACCTTCCTCTACCGTCAAGTCAAAATTCTTCCACGCTCTGCGCAGCCTTCGAATTATCATGTACGCAAGCATTACCACAAACACATGTCCCCGTGTACTATCCTCCTTTCTTACATACACCGGACGAACCTCCAAATTCACCGTCTTACAGTCCCGAAACGCCTTCTCCACTTCCGTTAAATCCTTGTATCGTTCATGTACCAGATTGGTATCCGCCTCGTTCTCCTCAAGATCAGTCTTGATTGCGTAACAACCATCAAGGTATGATGCCTCCTTTAATGCTTCCTCATCTCTCTCTATCTTTAGCGTCCTATCCTCTTCTTTTATCTGCACCCACCCATCAAGTTTCAATCTCGTTAGCCTTTCCCTTGTTGTTTCCAGGGCCTTCGATACTGACGACTTAGGATGTTCCTTCAGATAACTGTTCTTCTTCACGATGTATTTCTCTATACTCTGTAATTTTGATACACGGGTCTTTGACATCTCTTCCGCCCTTACCGGATTGCGCCTCAGAATATATCTAACCTCATCATCCTTTATCTCGCAGAGCTTTTCTTCGAACAATCCTAATTGCAGTATCCCTTTATTTATCAACGACTCTATCTGCGGCTTGGTTATCGCCGTTATGTAATGAAACCCTTCCGGTAAACTTTCGATTTGCACCGTCTTGATCATCCCACGATCTCCTACAATCGTTACATCTTTGCATCCAAACCGCTCTAATACCTTCTTTACCTGAGATTCAAAGGTCTTCGGATCCTGGGTGTTGCCCCTAAATACTTCTGTTGATACCGGCTCCCCGGATTCATCACAAAGCATACCGATCACTATCTGTTTTTTCCTCTTTTTGCCGTCACGATTATACCCGTACTCACCAAAATGATTCGACTTCCCCTCTAAATAACTGCTCGTCACGTCATACAAAAACAACTTCGGCTTATTGCCTCCTCGTCTTAACTCAAACAGCTTTCGCTCTATCTTTGCCTGATTCTCTGACAACCATGACAAATTATCGTACAGATTGTTCTCGTCAAACCCACGCTTCATATCCAGGACGTCACCCGCAGCATGTATCTGCGCCAGCCTTACTGCAGACAGTCTTGACCCCCGGCCTATTACCCTTGCCATTACTTGCCAAAGCGCCAGCTTTCCTTCAAAGTCCTTTCCCAATGCCTCTTCTATCCCTAATTCCTTTGCCACTTGGTACACGCTCCACGCTGCTCCCACAGACAAACCCTCATGGAGTTTCACCGATTCTGACAATGCGCCCAATGCACAGAGATCGTCTTTATGTGCGAGTGCAAGTCTTATCGCTTCAATCTCCAGGGGAGTGCAATTCGACAGATTCGCAATGGTGCGTTTCTTGACCTTCCCATCCTCACGGTACGATTCCCGCAGAAGGGTAGATCGATAGATTTTTTTACCGGATTTTGACTTGTTCTCTACAATATGCATGTCCACCATTGTACAGATAACAACCATTATCAGTCAAGTATATTGTCGTAAATAACAATATATTAGTGACTACATATTTATTAAAATACAGCCTTAACAAACTATGTATTAAGCACTTATGCGTTTTGGCAGGGGTGAACATCCGTTGAAAAATGGACAAGGCCGTTTCGCAGGGAACGTGTGGTTTTTGCAATGCTACCTTCGATAAGTCGGCAATGTCTAAGCACCTGGCGTCGTGCAAGCAAAGAAACGTTGAATCGGAAACATTACCGGCAAAACGGAAGCCGCAGAAAACAAAAATACTGCATCTTGTGGTTGAGGGACGCTACTCGCCTGAATATTGGATGCATCTTTCCGCACCAGCGAATGCAACGCTTGAAGGCTTAGATCGCTTCCTGAGAAATATCTGGTTGGAGTGTTGTAGTCACCTAAGTGCATTTATAATAGGAGGAACAACATACTCCCGAAGTCCGATGGGAGAACATGAAGGAAAAAACATGTATGTTGCGCTGGGGAAGGTACTTGTCGCCCGAATGAAATTTTATTATGAATACGATTTCGGCACCTCTACGGATCTTACTTTAAAAGTTGTGTCTGAACGGGAAGGTGGAACAAAGGGTGAGTCCATTCAGCTTCTGGCCAGGAATGAGGCTACTTCAATAAAATGCATGGAATGCGGGGAGGCGGCTTCGCAAGTCTGCTCACAATGTGTCTACTCAGGCGAAGGGTGGCTTTGCGATAAGTGCGCTGACAAACATGCGTGCGGCGAGGAGATGTTTCTGCCAGTGGTTAACTCTCCGAGAGTTGGGATGTGTGCATATACGGGATAAGGATATAAAGGTAGCTATTAAAAAGAATCATAACTATTCAGCGAATAAATTAGGACTTCGGCGGTTTTTTTAAGAGAATACCGAACCGCAGAACAAGGAATATCGAATATTGGGAGCATACCAGATTTTTTGTAAAATGCCATTAGCGGGGGAGGAGAAGAATAGTAACATAAGCATCCAGCTTGAGGTCAATGTACAAGTAGTTAACCAAAAATCGAGAATGTTCCCATTCCAAACATGGATTTTGTGATTTTGGGCATTGGAATTTTACCGCAGTACACGGCTCCATTATACGCATAAACGCGTAGATTCAGGTTGCAAACTAATGTCATTAAGTTAAGGATATTTGATTAAAAACAACCCCCTTTATCCCCCTAGCGTGAGTTTATCACAAAATAAGGCATGAAGCAACGTAACATAAATACAGTCAATGCGTTAAGCACAACATCAATTGTATACACTGAGTCCTTGAAGTTTCAGCCGATGTTTGTGGAAATCCATAATGCCTAACGCATTCATCAACAGAGATTCCTTGTCGGACATTTCTTCCAATTTGTAGGTAGCCTTAACTCTCCCTCTGGCCTTTGTTTCTTCAAGCATAGCAGAAAGCCTTATATTATTAAGGGTGTCTAACAGGGTATCTAACGTTCCACTAAATTGTGCGTGCGCTTTTGCCTGATACCACACAATCGCCGCCATTAGGTATCCGAGGACGCAAATAAAAAAATGCACCCTGATTTTCTGATCCGTCCAGTGAAATTGCGGTTTTAAAGCAAGGTGATAGGGGTTCTTGAGATTTCTAAAGGCATGTTCAATTTTTGATTGCCCATAGTAGGCTTTTATAATGTCCGCGGTATCCCAATCGTGATGGTCTGTCATAAGAATCCTGAACCCCAGTTCCCCTTCTATTTCTTCGAGCTTTTTCTGGTCGATTGAAAAATTCAATTGAAACTTGCCTTCAGATACCTCTTTTAACGACCAATCGATAACATCCTTCGCAAATTGACATTTCACTACACTTCTTATCGTATCCTCCAGACCCTCTTTGTCCCGCATCTTTCCCTTTGGATTACACAGATGCTGCTGTAAGAGCTTTAACTGATGTTCTGCCTTTTCCAGAGACTGAGACATTCCCCTTAATTGCCCAACCTTTAATTTCTCGGAAATAAATACGACAACGGTTCTTTCCTGCCCCCAAATAACCCGTTTGTCATGGTACACCTGTATCTTACTGCCGTCAACGTCATATTCCCTGAAATTACACATGGCATCCCCTACCAACTGCTTGTGATGATACGGTGTAAGCGCTCCAACGTAATGCAATGCCAATCTCTCTACAATAGCCATATTGTCCATGGAATTGTTTCCACGATCAAAAACAATAGTGTGCTTTTTGCTGTCGAAACCTAATCCGGTCATCCTGTCTTTTATCGTCTCAAGAACCGCGCTGAACACCTTTGCATCCGCCATGTTCCCCTGATAGGTATGGTGAAACAACGGTATCATGTCGTTACGTGTAACGACCATCGCCAACCCGACCTGCCTGAGATCGTATCGCTTTTGTTTGTTTTTCCCCCGCCGGGCAATAGTGCATCGCAGATTAGTTGTGTCGATATACGTGAAAAAATTGGTTGTATCAAAAAACAGTGTGTCGCTTTGAAGGTTGTATGTTTTAAATGTCTTTTCAATTAATTCGCGCTCGATTTCTGCAATGGATTCTTCAGGAAGTGCATCCATCAAATCCCAGAAATGCTGACTGTCTATTTTACTCAAGCTGTGTCTGAGTAAGTATTCGGCAGTAGTCGTCTTTGCCCAATCCCACCATCCTCTTTTGCTGGTAGGCACACACACTCTCCCCACGGCACCCAACAAGAGGGTACTTCCGGCGGTCAGATTATTTCGAACAGGTTTTTTAGCACAATACTGCCGTGGCGACTTTATATATTTATTAATCACGGAAGGGACGTCCAGGGCATTGGCCACACTTAGCAATGCGGCTACCGCGCCATGTGAATAAGATTTGAGCCGTAATTTTTCGGTAAGACCTTGCAGTTGTTTTAATAAATCGTCTGCCTTGCCAAGATAGGCCAGGACGATGGGCCTGGGCTTGCCGTTAACGCGCCGCGATTCGACAATATACCAATATTTATAACCTCTGGAGTTTTTAGATTGAATGGTAGCCATGGCTATTAGTTGTTAGTGTATACGTAATAGATTAATACTCCGTGTATAATAGTATATACAGGCATATAATGCAATATAAATATAGTATTATTCAGTGTATACATAATTTTTTAGACAAAAAAAGTCGCAACCCGATACAAATCATTGGATTGCAACTTGATGTCTTTGTCTTACACCTTATTTCGTGATAAACTCACGCTAGTTTAAGGGGGACTTTTCTGGCAGATTGCTTAACTTAATGACATTGGGTTGCAAACACGAACCCGCCGGTGTTTTTTCAAAAAACTAAAGTGTTACATTTTTTTGTATTATCCTGTCGTTTTTTGATTTTCCCGTTAATGTTTAACCCGGTATTTTTCCGGGATTCCACCGCTTAAAATGGCTTCTTCTATTGCGCCGGATTCCACTGGGAGTATTTCATCTATTTCTTTCAGCCGGACTGCATACCACACATTTGGCCAGATCAATCCCCCTGTTTTTTTTAATTCCTTTAATCCTTCTTCGGATAATTCATTCTCTTGTACCTTATTCCACCCTTTTGTTGAATATTCAGCAAAATAGCCTTCGGTATATCCCGTGGAAGTAAAATGTTCCTTTGTGCCATAAACAAATTCAACCTCATCTGGCTTGGCCTTTATTCCTCTTTCTTTAAGCCAAAGGATAACGTCCTCCTCTATATAATTATAAAATCTTTGTTTAGCGTCTTTTAGGTGTTTTTCAGGATTAAGTATCATCATTTCTCCTTTCTTGATAATCGAATTTAAAGTAGGGACGAAGCATTTGTCAGTTTGGGTATGCATACATTTGCGACAATTTATGGCAAATGCTTCGCCCCTATAATTTAATATGGTAAGCGTTCTCTCTTTATAACAAAAAAAGGGGGCACTATTCAAAAAGAATATTGCATCCTTTTCTTTTTTCGTCTGAAAAATCCGGAAAATCATTACGGTGCTATGTAGGTATCAGTACCATTCCCCGTACCGGAATAAATATCATCATACGTTGAACCATTGTAATATCCGCAGGTGGTAGTGCCTTTCCATTCCACATGTCCATCTAAATATAACACATTCTGTCCCGTCTCATTATGATTGTCTGAACGTCAGGTAGTGCTTGTTCCCTGAGCATCTGCGGCTATGATTACACCCGGGTCATCTTCCAGTGTGTGGGTGTAGTCATAGCCGTAACTGCAACCGGCAGTGGTAAATGAAGTATTTGGGGACAAAAGGTCCGATACCGCCGTCAGATTCAGATTATTCGCTTCGCTAACGTCGCTATCGCCTGGGCAACGAAAGATTTTTCGCTCAATTATATATTTATTGTATAATGTGCCGAGCGATTCCATGCCCGTGCTTCCTCCGGCAGGAAACGCCCCATCATGATCATTAGCATACATTCGAAGCGCCAGGCCAATATGCTTCAGGTTTGATGCACACTGCGTTCTACGTGCGGATTCCCGCGCCTTTCCCAAAACCGGCAAGAGGATAGATACCAGAATGCCAATAATTGCAATTACTACCAGCAATTCGATTAATGTAAAACCAGAAATCCCCCGGGTTTTTAATTTGAACATGGCAAGTATCTCATGAAAATGAAGGTGGATTGTAATTGACACCCTTGAACAAGTAATAAAAAAGGGCAATATCCATTATGAATATCACCCTTTTTAGTAAGAGAAAGAAAAAAAATTATTATTGTAATATTGCGGTATCCGTACCGCCCCCTGTTCCTGCGTAAATATTATCATACGTTGACGCTGTACCCTCATAATATCCGCATGTGGCAGTGCCTTTCCATTCCACGTGTCCATCCAGGTAAAGCACATTTTGACCGGTTTGGTTATGATTATCTGAATTAGTGCCAGCGGTACTTGATCCTCGCGCATCTGCTGCCAACACTACGCCTGGGTCATCTGCTGCCGTATGATTACCATCGTAACCATAACTACATTTATCTATAGTAAAGTTAGTGTTCTCAACTAGCGGTCCTTCAGACATCTCGGCTAACTTTAAATTATTTTCCTCTGTCACACCGCTATCACTTGGGCAACGAAATATTTTCCTGTCAGTAATATATGTATTAAACAATTGTCCCAAGGAAGTCATACCTGTACCCTTATTGGGAAAAGCTTCACCATTATCATTGGCAAACATATTCAGCGCCAGTCCAATCTGTTTCAAATTTGATGCGCATTGCGTCTTTCGTGCCGATTCACGTGCCTTACCAAGCACCGGCAGCAGTATACCGGCAAGGATGCCGATAATGGCAATTACCACCAGCAGCTCAATCAGGGTAAAACCCGCATTCCCCCACTTTCTAAGTTTTAACATTTTTACTCTCCCATTAAAAAAAATTGTTTAAGACAACACCATCACAAAATACATCGAATTGGCGCCTAAACGTAAAAAATATACTCATCCCTTATCTTTGTGTTAAAAAAATGCCACCGTTCGTATATCTCAATCTGTTTTTTTACCTTCTTTATTCAAAAAAAAAGACCCAAAACCATAGTAATGCAAAAGGCTTGGGTCTTTATTATAATGCACGTTTACCAGAAGCACTTTGTTAAGATTTCCCGATAATTTTCTATAAGTCTTAAGCATTTTCAGTATTATGCGCTACAATCTACTTGTGATCTCTGCAATATGGTGAAAGCGTAATGAATGGCCCGAAAATTCTTATCCTTCTCGCAAAGTGCGAACATCTCAATTCGGCAACCTGGCAATCTTTACGTATAAAGAACTCACGCTTAAGACCCATGGCTTTGCGTCCCAAACTTGCGGTTGGTTTGCCTTTTTCAATCGATGAAATATTCGGCGGTACTGTACCACAAAGAAAATAAATGTCAATTATTATTTCCATTAAGATAGAGCAAAAACATTTTTTCCCGGTATTATACTATTACGGGTATCTATTCAGCGTATTTTCACCCACTGTCGCTACGAGCTAGCAAAATCAGGCAATTCGCCACGGAATAGCATCTGTAATGCCCGGCTCAAATTTACACCTTGTTTTCGACAGGTCGAGAGATAACTCCGAATGCGGCAGAAAATTTTCGCTCCCTCCAAAGAACGAAAACAGCCAGATATCTTCTGCTGAACCTTCGTCATCCTGATATCGTTTTCTGCCAAATTGTTCGTAAAGGGAACATTTTTATTGTCCATAAACCTCAACACATCACCCTCATACGTCCTCAATCGTTCCAGAAGATTCCGTGCCTTTGTCCTTTTTACCCTCCCCCTTTTTCCCTTACGGTTCGTTTCATCAGGAGGAGGGCTTTCGGCTTCTGCGTTTTGGAGTATCTTCCTATACCTTTGCCGGTATTTTTCTGACTCATCAGTTCCCAGCTGCTACGTCTTAGAATAAATGCTCCAAAAATGCCCAATTAGTCTCAGAATATTTGAGTCTAATACCCAGCAAATGATTTGAAAAATCTTACCCAGCTACCCCGCCTTTTTTTTATCCTGCGTAAGTATTTCACTTGATTTTTTGTTCACGTTAAGAAAAATACATCGTTTACCCCGTTAGAAAGAAGTTCCGTCCGTAAGGCGGAGTAAAGCCTCATTAAATAGTTTGGAAGAGGTTAAAACCACTTCCAAACTTCCTAACGGCGGTTTACTTCCCAGTTCCCCGTTTTCACGAGGACAAGTTTTGTAAGATTTTTCCGGAACATAAAAAACTCAGGGCAGGAGGACCGAACGTTGGGAAACTTCATCCTCCTGCCCATTTCCCCCCTATACAAAGGAGGCAGTGCGTGAATATTATAGAAAAAATCCACAAGCATGAAAAGCTTATTGCGACAAAACAGAAGCCATGCTTTTGTCCAAAGTGCAAGAGTACCCATGTCAATTTCACCCTTCATGAATGCAGATATCGGTTGTTTCACGTTATTATCGACTCCCTTGTTCATACGATAGAATCTTTCCTGGGACGTTGGAAATGTTCCTTGTGCAAGAAGACGTTTACTTCCTATCCTGAGTATGCGCTCCCTTACAAGCGGTACGTAAAGGATCACTGTCTCTCCTTCAGTCAGGCTTATGTCAAAGATGATACAGAAACCTACCGGAGTGTCTCCTCTGCCATCGGATATACTACCCGAACACAGGAAATAGACAACCGCATGCTTGCCTGGTCAACCGTTTGGAGGTGGCTGCGTTTCTTTGGCTCACTGAAATACACACTCCGCAACGCCTTTGACCTCATCAGGCAGGCCGACCCCAACTCTCCGGTTTTTCGCCAAATGTTTCCCATTTACCACGGAAAGTATAAAAGCAAACAACGAAAAACCTCCCTCGATCAATCGATTCAATTGTTCAGCGCCGAGCCGGAATATCACCGAATTTTTGGGCATTCATTTTTCCCCGAACTGGCAACAAAAAGCGGCTGGTCTTGAGTTACAATCACCTCCACACTTAAAAAAGGAGGTGAATTATGAAATCGAAAGACGAAAAATGGGCTTTATTCTGGTGCAATCTTCTGCATCCTGTCATCTTCGGTGAGATTGAGAAGGAGCAGACCAACCTTTTTCTGAAAAAACTCTGCCTTCAGGAGGTCGTATTCCCCAACGGAAAGCGGAAAAGACCCACTATCTCTACCCTCAGGAGAAAACTCAACCGCTACCGCAAAGATGGATTTCAATCTCTTGCAAGAAAGGCGAGGAGCGACCGTGGCGCATCCAGAAGGTTTTCTCCTGAAATTATCGACAAAGCCGTTGAACTCAAAAAAGAACAACCACGCCGCAGCGACGATTGCCTCAACCGCTTTCTTGAGAAATACTATGGGAAAACGATCCCCAAATCCACCCTCTACCGCCATCTCAGACTCGCAGGGGCGACCCGGCTCAAACTCGGCGTCTCACAGCAAAAGGTGCGTATACGCTCTTAGCCGTGAGCATACCCACGACCTCTGGATTGGCGACTTCCAGGAAGGCCCTTTCGTGCTCGTTGACGGCGAGGCGCTTCCCACAAACCTCTGTCTCTTTATCGACTGCTACAGCCGTTATGTGGTCGAAGAACGGTATTATCTCAAACAAACCCTCGATATCCTTATCGATTCTCTCATCAGGGCCTGGACTATCCACGGCTCGCCCAAAGAACTCTACCTCGACAATGCCAAGGTCTACCACTCTGACGCCCTGCGCTCTGCCTGTTACAACCTCGGCATTAAACTCATCCACAGACCACCACGCGACCCTGCTCCCGGCGGACTGGTCGAACGTTTCTTCGGCACCAGCCAGACACAGTTCGAGTCGGAAGTCCGCTCCGGCGACATTATCACCCTTGATGCCATTAACCAGGCCTTCTCCGCTTACCTTGCCGTTGTCTATCACGCAAGAATCCACTCCGAAACCAATCAATCTCCAAAACAACGCTACGACGAGGGGCTTACCGTCATCCGACACGTCGATATGGACGCCGCTCTTGCCTTCTTCATGAAACGCATCCCCAGAACCGTTGACAGAACCTTTGCCGATGTCCGCATTGATAACCGCTTTTACCGTGTTGACCCCAAACTCAGAGGCGATAAAGTAGAAGTCCGTTACGACCCATACGGCGATCTCAAAAAGGTCTTGATCTATTCCGCAAACGGTGAATACCTCGGCTCGGGAAATCTCTACCTGCGCGACCAGGGCGCTGAAACTCCAGCCGCCTCACCTTCAAAACCAAAACATAATTACCTCGACCTTATCACTCAGAAACACAAATCCATTCTCCAGGCTCAGGCCAAAGGCATTGATTACCACCAAATCATCTCCGAACGACCCTGGCCATTCATGGCATTCGTCCAGAAACTCGCACTCCTCATGGGACACAAAGGCTCTCTCTCCGCCTTCAGCTCTCATGAACTCGAATCGCTTAAAAAATGCTACAACCGTATCCCCGCTCTCAACGAATCATTGCTCACGGAGGCATTCCAAAATGCCTCCGTGAAAACCTTACCCTATATCATTCGTGAATTACAAATCGCTTACTCGAAAAAGGAGGTCTCTTAACCATGTTTACTTCTCATTTTTCCATGACTACTCAGCCGTTCTCTGAAAGAATCAACACCAGCCTTATCATGAAAGACGAACGCTTTACCCAGGGGCTTGCACGACTCCAATACCTCTTACACTCAGGCTCTATCGCCGTCCTCTACGGACAGACGGGAGTCGGAAAATCCACACTCCTCAAACTCTTCCTCTCACAAATCCCCCAAAACCTGTTTCTCCCCATCTACCTCCATTTTACCCACCTAAAATCATCCAGCCTTCTCTCCTTAATCGTCTCCCAGCTCGGTGAAATACCAAAACACACCAAAGACCGGCTCTTCCTCCAAATTATGGATAAATCCTTGCGCTCAAATCTCACTCCCATTATCGTTATCGACGAGGCTCATCTCCTGAAAACCGACGCCATCACAGACCTCAGACTCCTTGTCAGCTCTCCGCTTGATTCTTCCACTCATCTCAAAATCATCCTCTCGGGACAGGAACACCTCAAATATATCCTCAAAAGAGACATCCATGCCGACTTCGCACAACGCATCTCGGTACATTACCACATTCATCCCCTTACTAAAACTCAAACCGCTGCATACATAGACTTCCATCTGAAATCTTCCGGCGCATCCGATAAAATCTTTGACTCAGACGTCAAAGACCTGATCCATGAGTTCTCCGCCGGCATCCCAAGGCAAATCAACGCCATTTCCACCGCCTGCCTGATTAACGCTTCCATCAGACAATCACAGAAAATTACCCAGGATATCTTCCATCAGGCTCTTGCTGAAATTCAATCTTTTTAAGGAGGTCTACCATGGCCCGTCTCTTTTCCCCTCAACTCTTGCGCTCATTACGAAACGATATCCCCATCGATCGACTCATCGCTGATGTCCTCTCCATACCTCATAAATACTCCGAAGGCTATTTCCGCTTCCTCTGCCCTCTCTGTTCTGAATTTAATTCCGCCACCAACCCAAATACGAACCTCGCCAGGTGTTTCCGTTGTAAAAAAAACTTTAATACCATCGACATCGTCATGGTAGATTCCAACTCCTCTTTCCCAGATGCTGTCTATCTGCTAAAATCCGTTTTACCTCAATATATTAATTCCACTTAATCTGAGAATTCCAGGTTCATTTATTGTGGGGCTTAGCACCTTCACTCAGCGGTATCCCAATCTGCCCTTCAAAATACTCCTGTATCCTCTTGTAGGGTATCAATTGATACTGCGACATATAGACTGCATGTGCTTTCAAATCCGGACCATACTGCACCGCCTTTGTTACCCCTTCCGGAAATGACGCTACAATCCGATTCCCTTTCGCATCCTCTACTACCTCTGCACGATACTCCGTCACTACACGCGAAATCTTTATATCAAACACCTGGCGTGCTTCGTAACCTACCACCTTGTATTTGCTGCGCGGATACTTCCTCCGGTCTACTTTTATTACTTCCACCTCATCAGGATTGTCTACCTTTTTGAGCGTTACTCCATCACGGCCCTTTTGCCCGCCTGCCTTCCTTTCACCCTTCGCCTTGCTTTCTTTCTTGCGATTCGGATCGCTTGAGGGAGGCTTGCTGCTGTTGCGGCTGTTCCGGTTCAGACGTCCTACCAGCAGTGTTATCAATAATACCAACAACTCTATCATTGACCTCACCGCCGGTGACAGCCCTTTCTCTTCTGAAAGCAGCTTCTCTACTTTTTGGAGTGTTGCGTCTACGTCTATATTCTCTATCGTCAATGGATGATACCTGTATATATAATTAGCCTGAAATTATCTACTGCATCTATTATACTGCAGGTTTTTTCACCCTTTTCTTTCGCTCTATAACACACCACAAGGGCTCGAAATTCTATAACTGAACAGACCCCACACACGTCTCTATGCACGGCATCTTGCTGCCTGTTTTTAACGCATTTACAAACATATACATACACTACCAGGTAAATTGCTTGTTTGTAACATTTCTGCTGTCAAGTAAATTCTAAATTATTTTCGCTGAATAGTTACCTATTACGGTGTATAAACCTTTCGTGTATTATGGTTAAAATCTTTTTGGTTACGGAGTTGCGGAGCTTTTGTTATATTTAATTTTATATTCATGCCATTGCAGGTATTTTGTTATACTTATGCAAAAAGTAAATGGGAAGAAAGGCCTTTTTTTCGTTATCACAATAAAGAAAAAACAATATCGCTGGAAATTTTTTCGTAATAAGATATACACTGCAAATAAACAAAGAGTCGTTTATTCCCTATAATAAAGTATGGGAGGTTGATATAACATGCGTGAAGCAATGTTTTATGAAAAACTCGGCGATTGTAAGGTAAAATGCCACCTTTGTAATCATACATGTGTGATTACTGATGGCAAAAGAGGCATTTGCCATGTCAGGCAAAACTTCGGGGGGACGTTATATTCTCTCGTGTATGGAAAACTTATTTCGGAAAACATAGACCCGATAGAAAAAAAACCATTCTTTCACTTCTATCCTGGGTCAACTTCTTACTCTGTAGCAACGGCGGGGTGTAACTTCAGATGTCTTAATTGCCAAAATTATGAAATATCACAACTCCCCAAAGATTCAGACACGATACCCGGCAAAGAGGTGCCGCCGGAAAAGATTGTTGAAGACGCCCTGGAGTATAACTGTAAAAGCATTGCCTACACCTATACAGAGCCCACTATTTTTTTTGAATATGCGTATGAAATTGCACAATTGGCCTCTTCAAGGTCAATTATGAACGTGTTCGTAACGAATGGATACACGACGTATGAGGCTTTGTCAACTATACAACCCTGTCTTCATGCGGCAAATATCGATTTGAAAAGTTTTTCCGACGAAACGTATAAGAGGATTTGCGGGGCAAGACTTGAACCCGTGCTGAATTGTATTCGTGCTTATAAAGAATTGGGCATCTGGATAGAAATAACCACCCTTATCATTCCCGGAATTAATGACTCCGACTCGGAATTAAAACAGATTGCCGGATTTATCAGGAGTGTAGGACCTGAAATCCCCTGGCATGTTAGTCGCTTTTATCCAAGATGCCGGTTGCCCGATACACCGCCTACTCCTGTTGAAACATTGAGAAGAGCGCGTACGATTGGTTTGGAGGCGGGACTGCGTTACGTTTACGAAGGCAATGTCCCCGGCGAAGGGGGAGAAAATACGTATTGTTATCAATGCAATAAAATGCTCATCAAAAGATATGGCTACCAAATCCTTGAAAATAATATTACCAATTCAAAGTGTTCGAAATGTGGTGCAGTTATTGACGGTATTGGCATGTGATGTTTTACGCAAAAAGTCCCTGAAGGTAATACGGTATATGCCTTAAATAGTGAATGATACATCATTTTGTGAAAATGTTACTCATTTTTTGTGTTGCTTCTTTTTTTCAAACAGAACAGGAGAGTGTATGATAAAGTTCAAAAATATATTATGTCCTATAGATCATTCCGAATGTTCTTACCTTGCTTTAAAATATGCGGTTTCTCTGGCATTAAAAGATGAAGCAAAGTTGTATATTATGCATGTAATCGATACCCGTGCATATGATACGGAAATATACAAATTTAGTCCGTACAACCTTGATGAGGCAACGATGTCAAAAATTCACGCCGATCTGTTAAAAAGTCTTCCGGAGGGCACTACCGATTTGTTAGAAGTGGAAACAATTGTTGAAAAGGGGATACCTTTTAACGAAATTGTCAATAAGGGCGAAAAGCTGGAGATGGATATCATTGTAATTGGTACTCACGGCAGGAGCGGCCTCGCCCATGTTATGATGGGAAGTGTGGCGGAAAAGGTTGTACGCAAGGCGCCATGCCCCGTGCTTACGGTAAGAATTCGTCCATCCGCCAACGTTGTTTGAAAAAGCATGCCTACTGTGGCAGGATCTTGTGAATAAAAAAACCATTGCAGCACATGAACACGAATACGTTCTTTGCCGCAATGGTTTTTAAAAAATGATGCCTTTCAAGAGGAAGATTTAACACTTTTGCTTAACGTCATTAAACTTCCTTCCCGTTTGGGGATGCCAGCGAATGCCAGGATAATACTTATACAGAATAACTTCCCGTATGCCTGTCGTGTAATTCACTGATTTTGGATTTATTCCAATTGGATACACGGCTGTAATACCCCACAATTCTTGTTATTCCGTAAAGGCGCGTGGTATTTCCTGTTTCGAGTGAATCTATTACATAGCCCAAATCTTGTCTGATAACCGCATCGATACTGATTGAATATGCACATTCTGCCCTGTGGTTGATAATCTTTATCGAATGTTCTTCCGGTGAATCGCCTTCTATGTCGCCATCTATTTCCAGGAAGTCATGCTGCTCAATCGCCTTATCAAAAGCACTCAGTTTTTCTTCTATTATTAATTGTACCTCTTCTCCATCGCATATAACATGCTTTGCTTCAGGTATTTCTAATACTGCTGTTGTCATTTATCCCTCTTTCTTTGTTCATAGCCAGAATTGTCGTTTTCCAATCATACCATACATTTAAACTCACTTATTCCCCCTCCCCCAAAATAACAAATTTCTTATTTTGCCCGCTACACCTCCTCTCATTTGAAGATTCCTGAAATAAAAATACGATAAAACCCTCTTCAATAGCATACTGAATCTTTCTGCGTGCAGTACACAGACAGATAGAAGGATATTTGTACCAAAAAAAAAGGCATTGTCAAGCGAAAACACAATACATTGTATTGTGTTTTCGGTGTTATACAATATATTGAAAAAAATAAGCTTTTTTTTAACAGGGACTTACGATTTTTTTTAAGATTTCAAAGAAATCAATTTATTGTGGCGGTTAAACCGACATTTTATGCAATCAACTCAATAGACAGGAAGAAATAACAAAAGACAACCGCAACAAATTGTCGTAACTGCAATTGATAAAATAATTAAGTACTAAAATGGGGTTTTGCCGTGGCTGTCTTCAGCTAGTCAGCATTTATATTTTCGCCGAGAGTATTCCGGTAATTTCCCCGGGAAGAGCATCTCCGAAGACATTTCCGTTTATTGATGAAACAGGCATGATCTCCATAAGAGAGTTTGTAATAAAGACTTCATCTGCCGTGGCTATTTCATGGAGATCAAAGAGTTTTTCTGTCACTGAATGCCGGTTTCCTTGCATAAATCAATAACAACCCGCCTGGTAATGCCCGGCAAAATATTTGCATTAGTTGAGGGTAAAGACTGCGCTGGTCTTTCCACACAAAAACATTGCTGACGGAACATCCGCCACGTTGCCTTCTGTGGTTAAAATCAGTGCGTCATGCGCCCCCGCTTCCATGCCTCTTTCCTGATGAGATAATGTGTTAAATAATTGAGTGTTTTATGCCTTGAAATAGGACAACTGGCATTTTTTCGTGTCTGTGAAACAATGAGTTTTTAACCCTGTTTTATACATAGTGCCGGATAAGGGACCAAGTGTTTTGTATGAATTACAAAAGTAGGGTTGGTCTCGCGCACGGGGATAAATCCATTGGCATTATAACCGCGGGAGAGTGTTAAGCGTATATACTGTCGGATAAATGATTTTTTGCAAGAAGCTGACCGATAATATGCCTTATTTGATCGCAGGTGTATCGGAAAGGTATGCAAAGAAATTGCGCCGAATCTGAAAGGCGGGCTATGTGCTCTTCCAGTTTAAAGGGGTTTTTATTATACGCCCGAATGGTCTCGAAGAGGCCATCACCGTAAAGAAACCCCGGTCAAAGGTGCTGAGAACACCTTTCGTCGCATCAACTATTGTATCGTTTAAGAAGATAGCGTCAGGCATGGGTTAAGTGATTCAATCAAGGCTTTGGCCTTGTGCAATGTTTCTTCATATTCATCTTCTGCGTCAGAGTCTGCAACAATGCCGCTGCCAACCTGGAAATACACTGTTTCTCCTTTCATAATAAAGGTACGTATTGCAATATTCAGGTCTAAATTTCCATAAACCCAATATACCCTATAGAGCCTGTATATACACTTCTCTGGTATGGTTCAAGTTCATCAATAATTTGCATGGCGCGGATCTTAGGGGCTCCGGTAATAGATCCCCGGGAAAAGTCGCCCTGAGCAGGTCTATTATTGTCGTATCTCTCGTGCAATTCTCCTATTACCGTTGATACCAGATGATGAACAGTAGGATATGTTTTCCAACGCTTTTTCTTCTATGACCTTAATAGACCATAATTGCAGACCCGTCCGAGATCATTACGTTCAAGGTTGTTATCATGGTAGCTCCGCATTGTCTTTTTGGCTGGACAGCAAGGCCTGTTTCATCTCTTCATCTTCCAATGCGTTCTTACCTCTTGGCCGTGTGCCTTTTATCGGGCGTGTTTGTACCTGACGATTACAAACACGAAGAAATCTTTCGGAGAAGAGCTGATTATAGAACGTCATCAAAGCCAAGATAACATGCAAACGGAGCAGGTTGATTTTGCGCAATCTTTTGTAATAATTCATACGCAGGCATGTCTTAACGCGCCTCAATCCTTTGTGATAAGTTTACCTGATACACATCTCCCGCCGAAATATACTTTTTTATTTGCCGGAGGGCTTTCATATAGGAGTCTTTCGTAAAGTTAGACCTTAATTCCGTAGCAACAACCCTGTCGTATCCGGTCATTAACACTTCTCCAGGCTCTTCAGATTTTCCGCACAATACTTCCGTTATCTGCCCTATCCTGTCATTCAATGTATTATCCATGCCAAAGTCAATTACTACCACAAAGAACTTTTCAAGAAGATTATCATAGGAGATAATAATATCGTAAAACCCCATATATATATCAGGCAATTCAAGGTCACCCACAGAGTTTTGGGCAATTTCTCTATGTAATGACAGAGGTCATACCCAAAATATCCTACAGCCCCACCCTGAAAAGGCAGGGAATTACTGATATTTCCCAAAGAATACCGGTTCAATATTTTTCGAAGATATTCAAATGGACTTCCCTCGCACTCCTGACTTCCATCTTTGTCTTTTATAAGTATTTTTGGTGTTTCGTTTTTATTGTTAAAACGGGCTAAAACCAAGGAAGGAATACCTTGAAATCTCACCGTTGGCAATGCGCTGTCAGGAAGAAAACATTTGGGTTTTTTAAAAACCGGCAAAACGCTTCCAGAGGAGCGCATGCCTCCTTCACCTCAAAGGCAGTAACTTTGCCAGTAACGCATGTATCCAACTTCATGATAATTATCTTTGAACCTCATGAGTATATTTTTTGCAGCTATTGCAGAATACGGGTGACAACACGATATTTCACCGGAAAAGCAATTCTAGGGGGGTTGGAAATTTTTGTCAAGGCAATTCACAGACATAATACGGCGTCCTTTTGCCCTTGTTATTCAATTCTGACTTTGCTAACATCGCCGCTATCTCGAACAATTTTTTTTAACGGAAATGAAAATGTTGCCATCAAACGATAACATACAAAGATTTATCGACAGATATCTTGCCTATATTGAGAATGACAGGAACTATTCGCCGCAAACACTGCGGGCTTACCGAAACGATCTTGGCCAATATCTTTCATTTCTTAAAGGCGAGGGGTGTACAGACCTTGCCGGTGTTCCCCGCCTGCAATTACGGAAGTATCTTTGCTTTTTAAAAAAAAAGAATCCTTCCAAAACTACTGTAGCAAGAAAACTGGCCTCCATACGTTCTCTGTACAAATTTTTATGTCAACACGGAATTTTAGAATATAATCCGGTCGAACAGATTAAGACTCCGAAGACAGATAAAAAACTTCCCGGTTTTATGAGTGTTAACGACACAGAGATACTCCTGAATCAGCCAGACACTTGCAATTTATCAGGCTTGCGTGATAAAGCAATCATGGAAACCTTTTACAGCACAGGTATGCGGGTTAGCGAACTCGTGGGAATTAATATTGCGGACATAGATTTTCACAGCGGGATAGTAAAGGTGCGTGGCAAGGGAAGTAAAGAACGCATACTCCCGGTTGGAAATCACGCTTTAAATGCAATACAATTGTATTGGAGAAAAGAAAGGCGGATACGAGGCGTTGTTTTTAAATAAATTTCACGGACGTCTTACAGAACGTAGTGTTGCAAGAATGATCGAAAAGTACATGAAAAAAGCCGCCATGCATCTTCGCGTTTCTCGCACACTTTCCGGCACAGCTTTGCCACCCATCTGCTGGATAACGGCGCAGACTTGCGGGCGGTACAGGAATTTTTAGGGCACAGCAGCCTCTCTACAACACAAATTTACACCATGTAACCACGGAGCGCCTGAAACAGGTGTATGATAAAACCATCCAAGGGCATAAATATAATGTATATACCCAATCAAACTGAAACCGCTGGCTTCAGTCTGATTGGGTATGGTACCTTTAATTGTGGAATCCGAAACACGAAATACAAAAGATGCACTTGTTTAGAATTTCAAATCATTTTGTCATTAGAATTTGTTTCAGATTTCGTGCATCGTATTTTTTATCTCAGACTTGTTTGGTCCTGGCTAAGTCATGTTAGGTAGTCGGTAGTGCGGTACTACCTCATTCCCTCTGCATTTGGCAGGGTGTTGTCTCTACCATACAATTCCTATACGCGTATACTGCAAAGCTTGTTTAAATAATAATCTTCTTCCCTTCTCCCAGTTTTGCATTGGTTAATTCTTCAAGGAGTTCATTTACCCGTGGTACATCGCTGTGGTCAAAGACTACGCCGTCCTGCATCAGCGCGTTTTCGTATAACTGTGTGATTATTTTACCGACGATCTGCTGATTGTCCGGTATTTCGTTCATCCTTGCCAGGTTTTGAATATCTTGTTTTTTCTGTTAATTTCCATAATCTTTTTTGGCATTTGATAATTTTTGTCCATCATGTGGATGAGTTTCTGGACGTGAACGCTTGGCGAAGTATCAGGACTTACCAGACAACATGGGCTTTCGCTCAACCGGTGTGATTCCGTGACGTCTGTTACATTGTCTGCCAGGCAGACCTTCTGGTCTTTAAAGATGGTTAAATATCGCGTCATAGTTTTGCGGTTCTGAAGACGTATCGACAATTCCCTTTCGGCATCTTTCAATACGTCTAAATTTGCCTGATCTGCTGAACGGATGGGTCTTTTTTCGAATTCTCCGAGGCCTGAAAGGAGAATTCATCGTTGGGGTCGGTTAAGTACAACACCTCGACGCCTTTCTTCCGGAATATTTCCAGATGAGGGCTTTTCTCGATAGTGTCCCGGCTTACGGCGGTAATATAGTTATTTCTTTTTGTTCGGGTTTCATTCTTTCCGTGTATTCTCCCAGCGAAACAAGCTCACCGGCATCTTTGCACTGCGAAGAATTAAACCGCATTAATTGCGCAATTGTTTCCCTGTTCTCAAAATCAAAGTGCACCCCTTCCTTTAATATTCTTCCGAATTGCTTCCAGAAGATTTCATACTTTTCCTTATGTTTTTTGCGATATCCTGCAAAAGACCCAGAACCTGTTTGATAAGTATGTTCTTCATCTTCTGGATAACCCGGTTGTCCTGAAATGTTTCCCTCGAAATATTCAATGGAATATCGGAAGAGTCCACTACCGCCGAATAAATCTCATGTATTCCGGCAAAAGCGCCTTGCAGTCTGCCTGTATGAGGATTTTATTGCAAACAGTTGAATGCCGTGTTCCAGTTTTTTTAAAATAACAGATTCATAATTTACCTTCGGGCAATATAGTATACTGTAAACTGAATAGGCGCCTCGCGGAGGTTGCAAATGGAAAAGAGGCGCTTCTTCAACGTTCGCAATGAATTTGTAAAACTCCTCGTATTGTTCCGCGGTAACATCTTTTTTTGGCTCTTTCCACAGGGCGGTGACCTGATTTGCCTTTTCGCCGCAGACCATATCGGAAAACTTACAAAGTTTGAATATTCTGAGATGGAGGAAATCCTTGTTTGTCAGTGTACTCTTTTTCTTCCTCCTTTAAATGGACGATTATTTCCGTACCGCGCCTTTCCTTTTCATCTGATGCAGAATATTTCCCGGTACCGTCAGATCTCCATTCATAAGCAGGTTCTCCCTTTTTATAGGACTTTGTTCTGATCCGTACTTCATCGGCAACCATAAAAACAGAGTAGAAACCCACTCCAAACTGTCCGATTACGTTTGAATCTTTTTTTGCCTCCTCGGATAAATTGGTAATAAATTCCAGTGACCCTGATTTTGCAATGGTTCCCACGTTCTTTACCACTTCATCCTTCGTCATTCCATGCCGGTATCGATTATGGTAAGGGTTTTGTTTTGTTCGTCATCTCAATATTGATTTCGAGTGGCAGCTCTTTTCCTTCGTAATCTTCATTGGTAAGCGAATGAAAGCGCTGCTTCGTAAGTGCGTCTGACGCATTGGAAATGAGTTCCCGCAGGAATATTTCTTTGTGCGTGTATAAAAGATGTGAAAGTATGTTAAGTAATTTTTTTATTTCCGCCTGAAATTCAAAGCCTTCTCTTTTTCGACTCTTCTGCCATATACCTCTCCTATAAGAATAAACTATCTGACTAATTATTTATGCGTAATAATGTTGTTTTTTGAAAAAATCAAATAATAGCGATGTTTGCCGCACGTTGTAGGGGCGAAGCATTTGCTGTAAATTGCCATAAATAAGTTCATACCTAAACGGGCAAATGCTTCGCCCCTACTTTTGATAGTAATAAAAGCTAACACATGCTGTTCAGATTGTCAAGCAAACCGTAACTTATTGACGATTTAATGATATGGTAATTTCCCGACAATGAAAATATGTGGTGGAAAACTCAAAATTGCTTAGTACCTTGAAAATTATCTCTTTGCAATTTGTAACTATTAAGCGTAAACATTACAGCCGAACACTGGCTTGTCCCCTTTTTTCTCATATACCGAATTGATTGTTGATCTTGTGGGATATTCCTGTTGTAAAAAGTAAATTGTGCTCTAAGGGAAAAAAGTTACAAATATAAGCAATGGACTCATTTCTTAAGGCAACGCTAAGTTAATTTTTGATGTTTCTGTTATCCCTCAAGCATCTTGATATTGGGGAAAATTCGCGAAAAAAATATTAATAGGGGAGATTTTGTGAAAGTTAATGTGATATTTTTCATTTTATTTGTTGCTCTCGTTTACCTTACGATACCTATTATTGCAATTAGACCCGCAATTGGGCAAACTGCTAAACTGGAAAAGGCAAAAACATATAAGACCGGGGATACGCTGGGTATAGTGATCAAAGACATTTCAACCTCTGTTGACTATGGGAAAGAAGTTGCTTGGTTCTGATGATTTTTATAGAATACCGGAAAACACGCCGCAATCGTAAGGGTTTGGCTTATTAACAAGACTGACAAGACAATAAAAGTAGACCCGGCACATTTCAAGGCAATTACCATAATGGATTTACCCTGTCGATTGACGATTATATCTGCAGCACAGGACCGCTCTCAAATTACAGACTGGAACAAAGAAGAAGTGCAAGGGTTGATTGTTTTTGCACTAAAACCGTCGACGCGGCGTATCGCATAAAAAACATTCTTTACGATGACCAGGATGGAAACAGGATAACAAGGGACTTGATGCGGTTCTTTATGGTTTATATGATCACGCAGAAAAAAGAGGAAGATAGTAGACTGAAATATTGTAACATTTTAGTCTTTTGAAACCGGAAATTGCCATTTGTAGTGCGACGAACCTCGTCGCACTGCATGATTTAGTGGCTTAGATATCAAGAGAGGAACGAGCACAACTGTTTATTGCAATGCTTCGTCCCTGCGTATAGTATTCCCCAGTAAAAACTTCTTTTTTTTGTAAGTTTTTCTTTGTGGTTAAAGTAGAGACGCACGGCCTCTTCATTTTCGGTTACGGCTTTGCTGCGCTATGAATTTGATGTTGAAATATCATCTACCACCGCTTTACATCCTCATGAAGGTGTTACCATTCAATTAAATATTTTTTGACAAAAAAAGTACTTCAGGAGTTTTGGATTACTGTAAAATTCGGTGATAGGGTAATTTCTTGACAAGAAAACGTGTGGTGATAGACTCCGAAAACTGTTTTAGCAGGGAGAAGTTTCAATAATTTTCATCACTTAAAAATATGCGTGAACGCAATGACATTTCAAGAGATTATTTTAACGTTACAAAAATACTGGGCTGATTATGGGTGTATCTTTGGCAGCCATATATACGGAAAAGGGGCGGGAACCTTTAATCCCGCAACGTTCCTTAAGGTACTAGGTCGGCGAACCATGGAAATGCGCCTATGTCGAACCTTCCCGCGCCCGACAGACGGCAGATATGGAGAGAACCCAAACAGATTACAACACTACTACCAATTTCAGGTAATTGTAAAACCCGCCCCCGACGATTGCCAGGGGATATATTTAAACAGTTTGCGGGCACTGGGGATAGACCTCGTAAAACATGAGTGCGATTTGTTGAGGACGATTGGGAGTCTCCTTCCCTGGGTGCGACAGGTCTCGGATGGGAGATATGGCTGGACGGCATGGAAATTACACAATTTACCTATTTTCAACAGGTAGGCGGATTTGAACTTGAACCGATTACCCTTGAACTTACCTACGGACTCGAACGTATTGCAATGTTTATTCAGGAAAAGGAATCTGTGTTTGACCTGGAATGGGTGGAAGGATATACCTATGGCGATATCCATAAGCAGGATGAAGAGCAATTCTCCACTTACAACTTCAAAGTTGCGGACACGTCAATGCTTTTTAAACTCTTTGAATTCTACGAATTGAATCCAGAGGTTATTAAAAGAGGACCTTCCGTTGCCTGCGTATGACTATGTATGAAGTGTTCTCACACTTTCAATTTGCTGGACGCGGCGGGGGCAATTGGCGTTACGCAAAGAACGGGTTATTTAAAAGGGTAAGAAATCTGGCAAGAGGCTGCGCGGAAGGGTACATCCGGCTGCGCGAATCATTGCAGTGGCCTCTTTTGAAGCATACCTCTGCCGATCCGGTAATTGTGAAATCCGAAACAAATTCTAATGACAAAATGATTTGAATTCTAAAAGTGCATCTTTCGCATTTCGTGCTTAGTGCTTAGTATTTTTTATCTCATGCTTGTTTGGTTCTGGCATACCATGTGAGCATTCCCCGATTTTTTGTAATAAAGCGTATTAATTTGTAGGATGGGTCAAGCGAAGTGCGACCATTCATATATTTTTCTGATGGGTGCGCTAACGTTTCGGTCATCCTGCTCAAAAATGACACGTTACAAAAAATCGGCATGGCCCCTTTTAGGTATTCAATTGAGTACTGCCTTGTCGTTTGGTTAATCAACAGATTTTGTGAATCGAAAAGCTCCCTGGTGCGGGAAAGGAAATCATCTGTGATTGCTGCAGAATATTGGCTGGAGGTTTTGATTTGGACGCTTCCGTTGTTTGGAGTGGCAATTTCAATGAAAAACGGACAGCGCCCCTGTGTTTTTTAATAAGGTCTTTTAACTGTATCAGTTTGGTTTCGTCAAAATGAGCAGCTTCAAGGCGCAATCCAAAAGATTTACCAGGCGCTGGAAAGCGTTTTTCCCCGCGATTAGTTCATTTATTTTTACACTCGGCGTTGAGCCTTTATACCCCACATTACCGCAGATAAAAACGACGGCGTCTATTTTTGCCAATGCTCATATTCCTTCAGTTCTTTGCTAAAGGCGATACATTTGATCGCGCCTTCCATATCATCAAGTGTAATGTACATCATCGGGTCACCTTTTTTGGTGGTGCTTTTTTTGATATCGGTGATAATACCGCCAATAATCACATCAGTCCCCTCCGGCAGTTCAGATATTTCCGAGGAAGAATTGGTGGCCAATAGCTTGATTTTTTCTTCATACTCGCTCAGCGGGCTTGAGCTGAAGTAAAAATCCGAGGCTTTCCTTTTCCGCCTGGCGAATTTCATTTTCGTTCCAGGCGTAGTGTTGCTTATTGCGGTGTTTCCTGTTTCAAATAACATCCATAGCGCTTCCGATATCGAATAATGCTTTGTCCCTTACGCTTCCCCTTGTTTACTGCGCTTCCCAGTTCCATTGCCGAGTCAAGAGAGGCGGCGTCTTGCCCTGTCGTCAGACAGAGAGTCGAAGCTTCCTGATTTAACAAGGCTCTCGATGACTTGTTTGTTTACGGTGCGCAGGTCAACTCTCTTGCAGAAATCCAGTATTGAAGAAAATTTACCGCCTTTTTCCCTTGCAGAAACAATAGATTCAATTGCCTTATCGCGGCATTCTTGACAGAGCCAAGACCGAAACGTATTTTATTTCCTTCAGAGATGATGAAATCGCTGAGGCTCTCATTGACATCCGGTTTGAGTATTTCGATATTCATCGGCGGCAGTCTTCAATATAATCAATGATTTTTTCTGTATTTTGTTTTTCACAGCTCAATTGGGCAGTCATATACTGTAGGGGATAATTGGTTTTTAAATAAGCGGTTTGGTAAGTAATTACGGCATATGCCGCTGAATGGGATTTGTTGAAGCCATATCCGGCGAAAAATTCCATGAGTTCAAATATTTTTATCGCTGTTTTTTTCGGGATGTCGTTTGAAATTGCTCCGTTTACAAACTGTCCTTGAATTTTGCCATAATTTCAGCTTTTTTTTCCCCACGCTTGCGCAAATTATCGGCTTCGTTCAGTGTGAATCCTGCCAGGCGATTGGCGATCCTCATTACTGTTCCTGGTTAAAATGACGCCGTATGTTTCTTTCAGTATCAATTCGAGGGTTGGGTGGATATATTCAACAGCCTCTTTCCCGTGTTTTCTGTTGATGAATGAATCAACCATGCCGCTTTGTAATGGTCCGGGGCGGTAGAGTGCCACTAAAGGCAGGATGTCAGCGAATGTGTCCGGTTTCAGTTTTTTAAGTAACTCCTTAAACCCTTTGCTGGTTTCTACCTGAAAGACCCCTTTTACGTTGCCGCTGGAAAGCATCTGATAGGTTGCTTTGTCGTCTACGGGTATTTTTGCGAGATCAATAATCTCTCTTGTTGTTTCGTGAATCAATTGAAGAGCCTTTTTATTACCGTTAATTTCCGGACACCCAGGAAGTCGGCCTTTAGCAACCCTATTTTATCTACCAGTATTTCATCGTAATATTGAGTGGTGACGGCATCCCCTTTTTTAGCAAGTGGAACATATTCTGTTAATGGTTCATCGGAAATAACGATGCCTGCCGCATGTACTGAGGCATGACGGCATAATCCTTCCAGTTTCTTTGAAATGTCGAATAATTCCTTAAACTGTTTTTCGGCCTGACAGATCGCTTTTAAAGCCGGTTCCTGTTCCAGGGCTTCTTCTAAGGTGATATTGAGGGTATTGGGAATCAGTTTTGCTATCTTGTCGACTTCAGAAAGAGGAATGTCAAGCACCCGCCCAACATCCCGGATGACAGCCTTTGCTTTCATCGTACCGAATGTAATGATCTGTGCAACGTTGCTATCGCCGCCATATTTTTCCCTTACGTACCGGATAATTTCTTCACGGCCTTCTGCGCAGAAGTCAATATCCAGATCAGGCATTGATATTCTTTCAGCATTCAAAAATCGTTCAAACAATAAATCGTTTTCTATAGGGTCTATGTTGGTGATGTTCAATACATAGGCGACAATACTGCCCGCCCCTGATCCTCTTCCCGTTGCGGGGATGTTGAGGGTATTTGCATAATGAATAAAATCCCATACAATTAAAAAATATTCGACAAAACCCGTTTTTTCTATAACTTTAAGTTCATGGTCCAGTCGTTCGCTGATATGGGGGAGTATGGCGCCGTATTTTCTTATCACCCCTTCTTCGCAGAGTTTTCTCAGATATGCCTTGTTGCTTATTCCTTCGGGAGGCGTAAATTTTGGGAGATGCAGCTTCCCGAAATCCATTTTTACATCGCAGCGTTCTGCAATGTGCAAGGTGTTTTCAAGAGCGTGAGGTATTTCCTTAAACAAGGCGTGCATTTCCTGGTAATTTTTAAAGTAGAATTCGTTCGTATCGAAACGAAGCCTTTGTCTGTCAGATACGCGCTTGCCGGTATTTATGCATAACAATGCGTCATGGGCAACTGCGTCGTCGATATTCATATAATGCACGTCGTTGGTTGCGACGAGGGGAATGTTTAGTGTTTTCCCTATTTTGAACGCCGCGGACACCAATTTTTCCTGTAGTGGGATTTTGTTGTTTTGTATTTCAAGGTAAAAATGGTTTTCGCCAAAGAGTTCTAGGTATTCTATGGCAAGATTCATGGCATCGTCATGGCGGTCAAAGGACAAGTGGCGATTGATTTCAGAAGCCATGCATCCGCTAAGGCAGATAATCCCGGCTGAATGGGATTTCAATAGTTCTTTATCGATTCTCGGTTTGTAGTAAAAGCCTTCCAGATATGCAGAGGTGGAAAGTTTTAGTAAATTTCGGTATCCTTCATAGTTTTCCGCCAGGAGTGTTATATGGCTAAGTGTTTCCTTCCCGTTTTTTGATTCCTTGTCAAGGCGACCGCCTTGCGCAACGTATGCTTCGTAACCTATAATAGGTTTTATTCCAGCGGATTGCGCGGCTTCGTAAAATTCGATTGCGCCGTACATATTACCATGGTCTGTAAGAGCAAGGGCAGGCATTTTAAAATGCAATGCCTTGCTAACGAGGTCTTTTATTTTGCAGGCGCCATCAAGAAGGCTGTATTCACTGTGGACATGGAGATGAACGAAGTTGTTTGTGTCCATAAATTACACCCGATTGAATTTGATGTGGAACGTTGGAAAAGCCTTATAATTCGAGCATGAATATTTCATTGTAAACGCAAGATGTTGTACCCTAACCGATATAAGAATTCAATTTATAGCCATACAACTGAAAAGTCAATATGAAATTCGATTAGTTAGCAACATCATTATGAAAACAGACATCCAAATTTTAATGACAAATTTACTTGAAACTTGTTTTATATTTTGCTAGCATAACCCTCGCCGCATTTTTCGTTTCGTGGAGAAGGGTAATTGGGCGATATTCATTAATATTTCTCTATATTTCTCTGGTAGATGTATCATTTTATATTTATATAACATCAAATGGGTTTTAGAATAAATGCAGAATAAGGGGGTTTTCTATGGCTAGTTGTAGTAAATCTAAGGCGATAATGGTTGTGCTTGTAGGGCTTTTCGGTTTATTGTGCGTTGGCTTTGCGGTTTCTGTCACTGAAAAGTACCGGCTGCAGAAGGAAAGAGTACACGGTCTTGAGAGACAGCTTCGGGCAGGGCGTACGGAGGTATTAAAAGTTCCCGATTTGATGCAAAAATTAGATAAGGTTGAGGCATCTAAGAAGGAAATAGAGGGTACTTTTGCGGAATGTTCAGAAGAAAAAGAAGAGTTGTCCGAAAAGCTTAGCGAACTAGAGGTTGAGGTGGGGTCTTTTGGTGCAGTGAAGGCCGCGGTTGGAATTCAGATTGCAGGACTAGAAACCGTAATAAAGGAGCAGCAACAAAAGGTATCTGAGGCGGAAAAGAACAGCGAGGATCTTGCGGGACAGATTGCCGCCCTTCAGGAAATGCACAGTGCCACCGAAGAGAAATTTAAGTTGCAGATAGACGATATAAAGCGCGGACAGGAAGAGGTAAAAAACCAGCTTATTTACTATACTGAAGCAAAGAAGATTTCTGATATAGAAGTTGAGGAAAAGAAGAAAATTATTCAGGAGTTGGAAGCGGAGTTGGCAAGGTTGAAAAGCGGTGAAGAAACATCTTCAGCGCCGGTAGAAACACGCACGGCAAGCCAAACACAGTGGGATCTGAATCTAACGGGAGAACTTGACAAGACGTTTACATTACTCCGCGAAAGGATATCTTCTCCGACCATGTCGCTCTCCGAAGTCAGCACATTGATTTCCAGAGCGGAACACACCTTAAAAAGGCTGAAGTAACGCTTTAATGTGTGTTTAGAGACAAAATATGATCTACATTAAAAGGGAAATGGATAATTGATTATCTGTTTCCCTTTTTTATTTAGACTTACTGAAAAAACAACACTCTTTCTTAAAGATAATTCAGGTTATGACATTACCAGCGTATCTTCCTATTTTAATTACCGGGGTAAATGGCGTTCCAGGTTACAATGCATTTCGGCATTTTCATTCTCAATATCCTGAGCATGTAGTTGCAATTCGTCCCACCCGATATTGGCCATTGCGCGGGGAGGGAATAATTCCGCTTGACATAGAAGATGTACAAGGACTTGCTGCCTTAATGAAGACGTGGAAGTTTAATTCTATACTGCATGCGGCTGGGTCATGTGCATTGAAATCCTGCGAGTTGAATCCTGAAATGGCGTACCGGGTGAATGTTCAATCGGCGAAGAACATACTAAAGATAATCGGAGACCGTACCATTCGTCTTCTATTTCTTTCCACCGATTTAGTATTTCCTGGGAAATCATCGGGCTGTTACACGGAAAGTGACGCCGTTTCTCCTGTCACGGTATATGGGAAAACCATGGTTATGGCAGAAGAAATTATAGCGCACGAATACCCTTCTGCGGTGATTTTCAGGATATCGCTCCCCATGGGAATTAGTGTTAATGGGCATGCTGGAGCAATAGACTGGATATTGTCACGTTTTAAAAAAAATAATCCGGCAACGTTATATTACGATGAAATCCGGTCTCCTTTTTATTGCGAAGATTTTAATAGCATTGCAGAAATTGCTTTAGAGAACAAAATATGCGGAATATACCACCTTGGCTCTCATCGTTACCTCAGCCTCTATCAAATTGGACAGATAGTCAATAAGGTGGGAGGCTATTCTCCCCGCTTGCTGAAAGGGTGTATGCGCATAGAAGCGGGACCTATGCCTCCCCGGGCAGGGAATGTCGCCATGAGTAATAAAAAACTTCTTGCTGCGTTAGGCTTTGATCCCTTTCGCAAATGGCCATATCATGAAAATCATGTTCCGGACAAACATGACTGGCATTATGACCGTCCAGACCATAAGGTTTTTTACCCGGAACAGATTCATAAATATCTTTATCGAATCCCCATTGCATGTTGAATTGAAATCATGAAAACCCTTCGGGTGATTCATCTGAGGGTAAGGTTGATGTCGGGGCGAAGCATTTGCCATAAATTGTTATAAATGTATTCATACCCAAGCTGGCGATTTCTCGGACAAATGACAACTACAGTGGCCATATCCAAAGGATCACAGGGACAGCGGTTGCCACGACCAGTACAGACAGGGGCAGCCCCATCCGCCAGTAGTCGCCAAACTTGTATCCTCCAGGCGCCATCACAAGAGTGTTAGATTGGTGTCCAATCGGGGTAAGAAATGCACAGGAAGACCCTATGGCTACTGCCATCAGGAAAGGGTCGACAGATAACTCCATACCCTTCGCAAGATTAATCGCTATCGGTGCTGCCAGAATTGCGGCAGCAGCATTGTTGACCAAATTAGACAGAAGCATCGTAGCCGTCATCAGGATAACGAGCGTCATTGCCGGCGATGCGGAACGGCCTACTGCCAGTAATTTGTAAGCAATTAACTGGGAACCGCCTGTACTTTCCAATGCATGGCCTATGGGCAGCATTGCCGCCAGCAACAGGATGATTGACATATCAATGCTTTTGTAGATTTCTCCAGGAGAAATGAGTCCGGCAAGCACCATGGCGGCTGCGCCTCCAGCCAGTGCGGTAGCCGCAGGAAGGAGTTTACAGGCGATCAATGCCAGCGAGACGGCAAAGATGCAGATTGCCAGGAGAACGTTACGCGGTTTGCCGATACGCAATCCACGCGATGCAAGTGGCAGGCATCCCAGGTCGTTCAGCGTGGACGGAAGAGATTCTTCGCGTCCCTGTATCAACAGGATATCTCCGGTGACAAAACGAATCTTGCCTAGCCGCTCCCTCAGGCGGCGCCCCTGACGTGCAACTGCAAGTACATTGATGCCATAACGCTCTCGCAAATCGAGACTCCTCGCCGTTTTTCCGGCGAGCATTGATCCGGGGGCAACCGTAGCCTCAACCAGATTAGGCCCACCCTCGCGGGCCTTTTCTTTATCCTCATTACCGCTGGCTTCAGCGAGCTTAAGTCCGGTAACATCAATCAACGTCTTGAGGCTGTCTGAATCGGCTTCGACCAGCAGTATGTCATTTTCCTTTATGACTTCATACGTTGATGGCATCTGCTGTCTTCGTCCTGTGCGAACCAGGCCTATTACCACAACATCGGCGTCATTCCTGACAGCCGCAATCAGATCGTATAGCGTCCGGCCTGCAAATTTGCAGCCTTCCGGAACAAGAAGCTCGGTCAGGTAACTGCTGATCTCGAACAGATCCTCGGCAGAATCCTGTTCCTTGCGCTGCGGCGTCAGTCGCCAGCCGATGATTGAAATAAAGATGATACCGCACATCGTTATGGCTGCACCTACCGGAATAAAGTCAAACATGCAGAATGGTAATGCGCCAGATTGTTCGCGATACGCGGCAATGATAATATTTGGAGGAGTACCGATCAATGTGAGCGTACCTCCAAACAATGACCCGAAGGCAAGTGGCATAAGCAGGAATGAAGGTGAACGACCGCCCCGGCGCGACATCCATATGGCAACCGGCATGAGTAGCGCCAAAGCACCTACGTTGTTCATAAATCCGGAACTCAGGGCTACAATCCCTGTAAGGGTTGCCACCTGGATCATGGGCTGGTTACCCACACGCGTCAATTGGCGTGCAAGTGAATCCACCACGCCGGCATTGAGCAAGCCGCGACTGAGCACCAGGACTGCTGCCACAGTAATGACTGCAGGGTGCCCAAAACCAGCAAACACCTGGCTAGGCGGTACGAGTCCTGCAACCGCAACAACCAGCAGGGCAACCAGCGCAACTATATCATAGCGCCATCGGTTCCATACGAACAAAACCAGCATTGCCACAAGAACAATAAATAAAATCAACAGTTTTGTATTTACACCAAGCATTTTAAATTCCACAAACTGAAAGATTTAACTTGAAAGAATTATTTGGCGTTCAGGAATTTTACGAAACATGTCCCACATAAACGGCGATGCCCAGACATATACCCAGAACTGCTACGATAGTGTTTATCGCAAGCCCGCATTTTGTCCCATAGCCCATTGGGTACTCTTCGGGTGTGAGCGTTTTAAGAACAACGATGTACTGACGGGAAGAGCAAAAAGCGGCAAACGTACCCAATGCAATAAAGGCAAGCCCCACCCAGAATACCACCCCGGTTTTATCGGCAGTCGTTCTTCCATGGGTAACCGCCTGTATAAGGACACTGGCTCGCTCTATCCCAAAACCAGATGCGATCATGACAATACTGGTTCTACTCCATGCTAACAATGTCCTTTCTGCCGCAAAAAAAACCCGTGGATCTTTGAGTTCAGACATAACCACTCCTTGTCGCTTAACGACCTATATCGGATTTATTCCCGATTTTTGCATAGGCAAAAACTATTTTGCCATTGTTTTGTTGTGCGCTTTGCTCAATAATCCACTTGGTACCAATGGGGCGGCAGGGGAAAACTCCTGCAGCAACGGAATATAAAAAATTAGCCGTTTCCTATCGTGGTCACGATATTAATTATGGGCTTAAAATTGAAAGCCTGAAGTTGCAAGCGTGCCGGATATCTCATTAAGCATGGACAAACATTATTTTTTGCCCGCGATACCCCGAAACCCTCTTAAGCAAAAATATCAATGAGCGTTACCCCCATAAGCCCCAGGCTTATAATGCCATTTACGGTAAAAAAGGCCGTGTTGATTTTTGAAAGGTCTTTTGGTTTTACCAGTAAATGTTCATAAAAAAGCAAAACAGCGGCGAGGCATACGCCTATCAAATAAATAATCCCCAGGTCTGAGTATCTGGGAACGATAAACAACAGTAAGACCATAAAAAAATGTAAAATACCGGAGAGTACCAGTGCCCATCGAAGCCCGATTTTTTTTGGCAGTGAATACAAGTCCAATTTTTTATCATGCTCAATATCCTGGCACGCGTAAATAATGTCGAAACCTGCCGTCCATAAAACCACGGCAAATGCCAGCAGGAAAGGTGTAATGCCGAATCTCCCCTGAATTCCTATCCATGCCCCTACAGGGGAAAGAGCTAATGCCAGACCAAGCACAAAATGCGATAGATTGGTAAACCGTTTGGTAAAAGAATAACCAAAAATAATAAGTATTGCCAGTGGAGACATGTAAAGGGCAAGACGACTAAGCAGCCCCGCAAATAGAATAAAAAGGCCCGTACATACCAGCGTAAATATCCATACGTTTTTTTTGCCAATTTTCTTCTGCAATTCAACACGATATGCCGTTCGGGGATTTTTGATATCGTAATCAACATCAACAATGCGGTTAAAAGACATTGCGGCGCTGCGCGCCATCGCCAACGCCCCGGCAATCAGAAGTAATTGCCTCAAAGTAGGCATCCCGCCGGCAGCAATAAATGCACTCATTATGGCAAAAGGGAAGGAAAAAATAGTGTGTGAAAATTTAATTAACTCCAGTAGAGAAGAAATTTTTTTGTAGGGAAGAGAAAAATTCATAGTGTTTAATATTTCCTGTATCTTTTGTTGTTATTTAAAAAGTGCCATCGAACCCGGAAGAAAACGGGTACACAGTATCATTAAGGGAGCGGGGAAATAATGCCTGGCCTTGTCCATATTTATCGGAGCAAATCTGTCTGTCTGGCCGTTTGTTCATAGGCTTTTGCGTTGCATTGCAAGATTTAGCACCTTATCAGTAATTTGTTTGGCTATATCTTTGACGTAGTCCCATGATTGACAAAAAAAGCCGTTAGCCTGAGATACTCACTTTTGTACCCTCTCTAACGCCAACAGAAATCCGTATATAATAGCCTGTGGTCTTGGAGGACAGCCAGGAATATAAACATCTACGGGAACGACTTTGTCGATCCCGTTTTTAGTGGCGTAGGAATTACTGAAAATACC
Source organism: Candidatus Kuenenia stuttgartiensis (assembly GCF_900232105.1). Classification (NCBI taxonomy): domain Bacteria; kingdom Pseudomonadati; phylum Planctomycetota; class Candidatus Brocadiia; order Candidatus Brocadiales; family Candidatus Brocadiaceae; genus Candidatus Kuenenia; species Candidatus Kuenenia stuttgartensis. Next base: position 1,661,540 of record NZ_LT934425.1, on the reverse strand, counting down.
GCCGCTACACGCACACGTACCCAAGGCTATGACCATCTTTGGTTCCGGGGTGGCATGATACCCCTTGATGAGGGCGGTTTCCAGATTCCTTGTCGGAGGTCCCGTCACAAGCAGGCAGTCTGCGTGGCGCGGAGAGGCAACAATGTCAATTCCGAACCTTTGGAGGTCATGCACAGGATTTAATAAAGCAACGACCTCCCATTCGCATCCGTTGCAAGAACCGGCATCAATCTCCCGTACATGCAATGAGCGTCTGAACATTTTAAATATGTTTTTTTTGAGTTTATTACCTAATGTTTCAACGGATTCTTCAGTATTAAACCCTGCCTTAACTAAAAGGTCTTCCTTATTTGTTGCCGCAAGCTCAAAATCATTCGTAATCCTGATAGCTTTGTAAGGGCATACTTCCTCGCACATGCCGCAAAATACGCATTTTGCGTGAGAGAGTTGCAGATATCGTTTTCCCTGTTCTTCTATCCATGTATAAGCATTTGTTGGACATGTCTCCACGCAGACGTTACATGCCTTACATTTTTCGCTATCTATCTCAATCCTGCCCCGGAAATGCAAAGGAGCAGGTTCTTTTTTCCATGGATATCCCGAGGTTGCTATACCAGTTTGAAAACTTTTCTGAAATTTTGTAAACATTTTATGTTCGCCCACGAAATGCTTGGCGCGGCCTTTGGCCGCAACCAAATTCGAAATACGAATGTCGAAATATGAAACAAGTTCAAATGACAAAAAACCCAATACTCCAAACTTTACGTAAGCCTCATCTAATCAATGTCTTACGGTTGTGTAGTTTGAAAAACTAGCATAAAAAACAAGAAGTTGATGGATAGTAGTACAAAAAAGTGAGAAAATGGATTTGAGTCTTTGTAACAAATAATTCTTTACAAATCAGTACAGGAATAACATAACTCGAAACTCTTGTTAATCAATGGAAAATCAGGCACAATGTTGCCAGGGACTGCAAAAGGAATTGCCGGCCAGTTACAGAAAGAAGGCGACCTTACTTTATACCTGAACAATTTATTGCCAGGAGCCGTCATGATCCAGTAAATATTCTCACCCCGAGGTGATTCCACATAACTCAAGGCTTGTTTGTAAGGCGGTAGTTCCTTAATCGGGGTTTTCAGAGGGCCTGGCCTCATCTTTTCAAAACATTGCTCGATAATATAGATCGACTGATACACCTCATCGACCCTGACGCGTATCCTTGCAAGTACATCGCCTTCGTAATGGAAAACAGGGATATCAAAATCCACCTCTTCGTAAGCAGCGTAAGGGTGATTAACCCTGGTGTCCTGAACAATGCCGGATGCCCTTGCCGCAACGCCAACGACCCCCAACCCCCGTGCAATCTCCTCGGAAAGTCTTCCTGTAGTTTCAAGCCTGTCTAATAAAGAGGAGGATTTAAACATCATTTTGGTAAGATCTTTGAAGTCCTTTTTAACATGATTGAGTAATGATAAAATATGTTTTTCCAGATCGTCGTTGATATCAAACCGTACTCCGCCGATGGCGAGCATACCTCTTAAATATCGATTCCCCGTAATGGTTTCATTGAGTTGCTGTAAATACTCGCGTATCCTGAATCCATGCGCAATCCCCAGAAGAAAGGCAGTGCCTGCGCATATATTTCCCACATCGCCGATATGATTATAGATCCTTTCCAATTCCATGACAATGGTTCGAATAAATCTTGCGCGTGGCGGTATTTCGATCTCTGCCACCTTCTCTATTGCCTGGCAATAGCCTGTTGCGTGCGAAGCGGCACAAACGCCGCAAATCCTCTCCGCAAGAAATAATGCCTTCGTATATGGCATTGTTTCGAAAATTTTCTCTGTGCCCTTGTGTGTGAAAAATAATTTTGCATCAAGATAAAATATACTATCACCTACAGCGCTAAACCTGAAATGCCCAGGTTCAATGACACCCGCGTGAATGGGTCCTACGGGTATTTCAAAAACACCTTCTCCTTCTACCCTGAAAAACGGCAGCTTTGATTCGAGGTGAGGTATTCGGGTTTGAATATCAAAGTCCTTCCGCAATGGATAAGTATTTTCAGGGAAATTGCCGTGTAATACCAGTGTCTCGGGTCTTGGGTGTCCTACGGGGATAAGACCAAACATGTCCTTAATCTCCCGTTCATACCAATGAGCGGCAGGTATTTGGGGTGTAATCGACGGAAATTCCGGCTGCTGTTCACTGACCGGTATAGTGACAATTAAGAATGTGTCTTCTCTCTGAAGAGAAAAGACGTAGTAAATTTTAAAGTGCTTATCCAGAGTTCTCTCATCGTTACAAATCATGGAAGAAAGCACGGCATTGAAAATATCTTTAATATACAGACATACATTTAAAAGATTTTCCTTTTTCGTTGAGACATATATCTCGTTTTCAAGGAAACTTCTGCTAATAGTAATATTCCCTTTAAATTGACCGGACAGTTTATCAATATGAAGTTGCCTGTTGGTACTCATCATACATTCCTTACAATATTATAAATATTAGTCAGTATTTCGCGCAGGAATGGCGGTACATAGAAGCTGACAACCAGTACGAAAATCAAAAGAAAGCCCATGGACGCAATGGTAAGCTTACTCACCTCACCCTTAGGAACAGATGTTGTGGGTTCACCCAAAACCATCTTGAATATATTGTTTATGAATCCAATAAAAATGAGGGTAATGCATACAACAAGCAATGAACTGAATATAATGATAAATACATTTCCACTTGAAAAGCCGTCTGCAAGCACCAGGAACTCGCTAACAAATATACCAAACGGCGGTGTGCCTGTAATGGCAAAGACAGCAATTATCAAAAAGACACCGGTAACCGGCGTAGTCTTAATAACCCCTTTAATACTGTCCATATCCCTTGTCTTGTATTTCAAAAACAGATTGCCAGCACAAAAAAACAATAGGGATTTTGCTACGGCGTGGTTGAAGGTATGCAGCTCTGCGCCGTAAACACTATACATTCCACCAAAACCTATTCCAAGCGTAATAAAACCAATATGCTCTATACTGCTATAGGCGAACAGACGTTTATAATCCCTTTGCACCAGGATAAAAGGTATTGAAGCAATGACGGAAATAAGGCCAAACACCATGAGGAGTGTACATGAATAATGCGGGCCTACACATTTAGAGGTAATGATGTGGTATCGGATGATGCCATACAGGGAACAATTTAGCAGTACACCGGAAAACAGGGCGCTAATAGGCGAAGGCGCCTGGCTATGTGCATCAGGCAGCCATGTGTGCATTGGGGCAAGACCAGCCTTTGTACCATATCCGATTAGGATAAAAATGAATGCCAGTTTTATGAGATGAGGATCAAACCTGTCCGCTACGGTAAGCAGGCTCGTCCAGTTCAGCATATGCCCAATTTCTCCAAATACGCTTTTTGATGAATAATAGGTGAGTATAACGCCAAACAATGCCAACGTAATTCCCACAGTACAAATGACGATATACTTCCATGCCGCTTCCTGATGCTGTTTTTTATTATAAAAGCCTACCAAAAATGTAGTAGACAACGTAGTCGCTTCAATTGCTACCCACATGATCCCCAGGTTATTTGTTACGCATACCAATAACATGGAGAAGATAAACATATGAAAAAGGAAGTAATACAAGCGTAGCTTCTTTTCCGTAACCACACCTTCGCGAACTTCTTCTTCCATATAGCCAACCGAGTATAATGCCGCTGCAAAACCAACAATGGTAATAATCTGGGTGGTAAGGATACTCAGGGCATCCATATAAAAGAATTCATTTAGCCCATAGAGCGACTGATGCAGATAAATATTGTAGTTAAGAAATATGCTATAGAGTAAAACGAGAAAACTGCCTGCAATGCTGACATATTTTGATATGCTGTGTGTCTTTATAAAAACGCACGCAATGGCGGTTATTACGGGGATGATTAAAAGTAAGAGTATTATCATATTATTCCCGGAGTTCCCTGAAGAAGCCTACATCAATGGAATCGAAGGATTCTTTGATTCTGTAAACATAAACTCCCATAATGATAACACTCACGAGGATATCGAAAAACACCCCCAATTCTACGATGAGTGGCATGCCGTAAGAGGTAGATAAGGCAGCAAAAAAAAGACCATCTTCCATGGTAATAAGTCCAAGTATCTGGGTAATGGCCTTCTTCCTCGTTATCATTGCAAAGAATCCCAAAAGGGTAATAGCGAGTGAAACGGGCAGGCAATGCCGCATAAAGACATTTTCAAATTGGATGATAGGTAAGGTTGCATAGTATGCAATAAGAATGATACCGCAAGAGATCAGCAGCGATAGCGTATAACTAATATAAGACTCTACTTCTTTTTTAATCCTGACCTTGTCAACGATGTAAAAAAGAAATCCAGGGATGACAAAAACCTTAAGTACCAGTGAGATACCCGTAGTAATATAAATGTGATGGATACCGGACAAATAGGCTATAAGACCGCTGGTCAATGTCAGGAGAAAAGACCGAATGGCACTTGCCCATATACAGGTCTTTAAACGACTCGTGCCGATGAGTATAATTGTTGTCATGAGCATTAAAACTGCCAGTACATCAATAATCTGGGAATTTACGATGATGTGTTGTTTCATGATAATTAACTCACCACATAAAATGAAATAATCGCCAAGACAGACAAAACAAATGATGTTCCCAACAGGTTCGGTATGCGGAATAATCGGAGCTTCGAAAATGACAATTCCAGGATAACGATTGCAAAGGCAAAAAATCCGATCTTAACAAGATACCATGCAAAAGAAATAATCATTCCCGGGAAGGTAAGGTCAGTAGCAATCCCCCAGGGTAAGAAGGTATTCACTAAGATAGTCAGTAACAACAGTAGTTTCATAGAAGACGCCCATTCTATCAGGGCCAGATAACGCCCTGAGAATTCAAGTATCATGCCCTCATGAATCATTGTCAATTCCAGATGGGTAAACGGATTATCGACCGGAATCCTTCCTGTTTCTGCAACAATAACGATGGCAAGTGCTGCAAATGCCAAAAGGAGAGACGGATTCAATGATTTGTAATTAAGCAACGTACCGGTGATACTGCTGAGATTCGTGGAGCCAGCCGTTAAGGAAACCGTAAATATAGAAAGCATCATGGCCGGTTCTGCCATGGAAGATATTGTCATCTCCCTGCTCCCGCCCATTCCCCCAAAGGCGCTCCCGGTATCAAGGGAAGATAATGCCAGGAAAAATCTCCCCAGGGCAAACAGGTATACAATCAGGATAATGTCGCCAGTGAAATCCAGCGGAACCTGTGCGGACAAAACAGGTATTAACAATGCTATTACCAGGATCGAAACAAACACTACATAAGGAGTCGCGCTGAAAATCCACGAGGCCGTTTCTGAAACCACGACATCCTTTTGGAGCAGTTTGATGAGGTTATAATAAGGCTGAAACATGCTGGGACCCCTCCTGCACTGCCAATATGCCTCCATCTTATTGATAAACCCTTTAACGAGTGGCGCTAGTCCTGCAATAACGAGAATTTGCAGGGTGGTAAGTATAATGTTTGTAATCATTGTTGCTATATATCTTTGTTAAGACCGAATGTCACATTTAATGCCCTATCCGCGGTATCCAACCGGGCAATCTCCCCGATAGCTTTTTCAATATCTATGAATCTCACAGTTGCAAGATTATCAGTCATTATTATGGAATCTGTAAGGATACATGCTGTTTTACCATCTTCTGAATCCTTGTTTATCCGAATACGGCTTGGATGTCCTTCTTTGGACAGATTGCTTGTAATCATGGCGACAATTATCTATTATCTGTTCTATTGCTTTTATATCAGTATATAACAGACAATATGGCAATCAACAATGTTACAAATATATAGGCAAGGTACACATGAATACTCCCGGTATGCACCCACCGTATCTTATTTGATATATTTAAAACATAGCTGGAAACAGGATTATAAAAATATTTTTCGAATATAGGCGTTATCTCGCCAAGATAGGTTATAGATTTAGCGAAATATTTAGGGACTGAATATGTTGTGCTAATCTCAAACCGGGGTCTGTACAGATTACCAAAGATGACCTTGAACGGTTTTGTGAAGGCCGTTGCCGTATAACCAAACCTGGGCTCCGGTGTTATGCCACAAGTCCATGTCTCATAGATCCTCTTTGTGAAGCCCGGCCTTAACATGGTCAAAAACCCGAAGGTGATCACTAAAAGGATTAAGCCAAATATCGGCGCGCTTTTTGGAGATAAATCTGTAAAATTAGTATGGATTGACTTTGTTTGCAACCAATCATATGAAGTAATAATATTTATAATATTTGTGCCCAGCAGATGTGTATTTACCTGATTAATGGTTGCCATAATCGTTGCCGGGAAAAGACCCATAAACACACACATCGAGGCCAAAATGCCCATACTTACAAGCATAACCAGGGGAACCTCCTTTGCCTTTCGCGTATGCTCAGAACGTGGCAGGGCAAGAAATGAAACCCCAAAGGCCTTGACAAAACACATAGCCACTAGTGCCCCGGTCAAGGCAACAATTGCCCCACAAATAACCGTCATTACTTTGAAAAACACCGATGGGATGTAAAAGCCATTCAGTAGGGATTGGAATATAAGCCACTCACTCATAAATCCATTCAGCGGCGGGATAGCAGAAATGGACAAGGCGCCCACAAGAAATAATGGGGCAGTAACCCGCAGCCGTTTAATCAGGCCGCCTAATTCTTCAATGTTTTTTGTGTGGGTTGAATAATAGATATTTCCCGCACAACCAAAGAGCAGACACTTAAATACTGCATGATTAATCAGGTGATAAAGTCCTGCCATCATAGCAAGGGAAGACAATGTCATGAGATTGTAGGACTTAAAAATCATCGACAATCCGATCCCTATAAGGATGATGCCGATATTTTCCACACTGCTGTAAGCAAGCAACGTTTTGATGTCCCTTTCCATAAGGGCGTAGAGTATTCCCAAAATAGCAGAAGAAGCGCCCGCGACAAGAACGATAAACCCCCACCAGGGCGGACAAGGCGTTAGAAATTCGAAATAAAATCGTATAAAGCCATAGATAGCCGTTTTGATCATCACGCCCGACATGACCATCGAGACGTTACTCGGCGCTGCAGGATGTGCCATAGGAAGCCAAAGATGGAGGGGGAAGATGCCTGCCTTTATTCCAAAACCAATAATTATTAAAAAGAATACAATATTTTTGTATATAGGGGGCATATGCGCACCAATATGCCTGAAATCGTCAAAGCTGAATGTAAATGCCTCACCTGCATAGGCAAACATGATAAAAAAGGCTACAGCTATAAGCCCTGCGCCAATGTGAGACATCACGAGATAGACATAACCTGCTTTTCTGTTGGTAGGATTCTCATGTTCAAAGATGACGAGGAAAAAGGAGACCAATGTCATAAGCTCCCACACTATCATAAATACTAATGCGTTATTGGCAGTTACCACCAGAAGCATAGATACAAGAAGGAGATTATAGGCAAATCCCAGAAACCGGGTATCGCGTTTATTTACGTATAATTTGGTATATCCCATCGAATAGATCGAGGCTACAAAACCAATGACAGATATGACAAGCATAAAAAATGAGGATAGAGGGTCTAATAAAAAATTGTATCTTATAATGGCATGGTATATTAAGAAATCAAAATGTATTATTAGGCCGTTAGTCAACACAGAGATAGACAGGACAATGCTAAAGCAGGAAGCAATAGCTGCACAAATAAGCGAAATATAATTCCCCACCGCTTGCCACTTGAAAAAACATAAGGCAAACAGGGCGCCTATCGCATACAAGATTATCGATATTACAAATAAATGCTCAGCCATGGTTTATTGTATCTGCATCTAAAAATGCATTAAATGCAGCGTGAATCATATGAGTAATAGTAAAATTACAACCTAAAATTCTACAAAAATAATTTTCGCACAGTGAAAAATTGACTTTCTACCATGCTTTTGCTTTACAAAATACATCAATAACATTCGTTTGTTTAAAAATCTACACAAAAATACTTTTAAGTTGTAAATTCACAATGATACAATTTGTGATTTGTCAATGCGTTGAGGCCAATTATTTTCCAGAACATTTCTCTTTACGCCTAAACAAAAAAGATCTTTACCGAGAGTCCGGAAAATACCACTGCCATAGTGACAGCAATAATAATTTCTCATCAGTAAAAATGTCAAAATGACAATAATGAAAATTATTGACGAGTTTAATCATTTTTTTATAAAATATTACCAACTCTAAAATAACAACATACGTATAAGTGCCCTATCTAATAAACGATATGATTATGCTGCACCATAGTTAATCAAACAAATAAACCCAAAACACGCAACATTTCAGCCTGTGAAAACAGCGAACAACCTTATTCCGAGATTGAGGCATAATATTTGCGTAACCGTCTTGCTATCTATTCTTTAAAAAATATTTTAAGAGGATAATAGGGTCATGGTGGCATTATATCATCCTGATGCAGATAGTTTTTCGCTTCTTATTACGGACGATGATAAATCGTGCCGCGATAGTTTGCGGGAAATACTGGAACTAAAAGGCTACACCACTTACCTTGCAAGTTGTGGCAGAGAAGCGATAAAAATAGCCCGGTCTGAAGAATTGCACGTGTTGATTTTAGACGCACATCTTCCCGACTATAGCGGCCTGGAGACATTTAATATCATTAAGAAGGAAATAAGCATTTCCATTCCCTGTATATTTATCTCGGGAGATATATCAAAAGAACTGCAGATAAATCTTATTAACGCTAACGCTTATACACTGATACCGAAGCCCATCAATGTTAATATCTTCAGGGACTCCGTAGAACAGGTTATAGAGAAATACTACTGGAAATAATTTTTTAGTAGCACCATTTCACGCATTAAAACAGACAAAAAGCACTATTCTATTTTTTTAGGGATAATTTTAAGCGAGAGGAGATCTAAGTTATGAATGTAAAACCTTTGGGAGAAAAAATCTTATTAAAACGCCTTGAAGCGGAAGGAAAGACCGCCGGAGGAATCTTACTGCCGGAAACGGCAAAAGAAAAACCGAAGCAGGGAACAGTAATCGCTTTGGGAGACGGTAAACTGCTAGAAAATGGTGAACGGGCACGCTTCCAGGTGAAAAATGGCGATAAGGTGTTGTTTAATTCATATGGCAGCACGGAAGTAAAGATTGATGGCGATGAATATTTATTAATGTCAGAGGATGATATCCTTGCAGTGATTGATTAATTTTAGGGAGGAAGAAATGGCAGCAAAAAAGATTATTTACGGGCATGAAGCCATGGAATCGGTGAGACAAGGAGTCAGAAAACTGGCGCATGCCGTCAAGGTTACGTTGGGTCCTAAAGGCAGGAATGTTATTATTGAAAAAAGTTTCGGGTCGCCAGTGGTAATCAACGATGGCGTTACCGTTGCAAAAGAAGTAGAGCTGGAAGACCCATACGAAGACATGGGTGCAAAACTGGTAAGAGAAGCTGCTTCAAAAACAAATGACATGGTAGGAGATGGCACTTCTACCGCCACTATTCTGGCGGAAGCTATTTTTGAAGAAGGTTTAAAAAATATCACTGCGGGCGCAAATCCTGTTGACGTTAAACATGGCATTGAAAAATCTGTTGACGCCCTGTGTAATGAACTTTCCCGGATGAGTATCAAGATTTCAGGAAGGAAAGAGATATCTCAAATAGCGACAATTGCCGCAAATAATGACAGCGAAATTGGCAATCAAATAGCCGATGCCATGGAAAAGGTGGGGAAAGATGGCGTTATAACCGTCGAGGAAGGTAAAAGCCTGGAAACAACGGTAAAGCTTGTCGAGGGCATGCAATTCGACAGGGGATATCTCTCCCCCTATTTTGTCACATCGCCCGACACAATGGAGGTAGTATTTGAAAACCCTTATATCTTAATACACGAAAAGAAGATATCGAATATAAAAGAACTGGTGCCATTATTAGAAAAGATTGCCAAGTCCGGTAAGCCGTTATTAGTAATAGCAGAAGACGTTGAAGGAGAAGCGCTTAGTACGCTCGTAGTAAACAAGCTCCGCGGAACCTTTCATTCTGCTGCAGTGAAAGCGCCCGGCTTTGGCGATAGAAGAAAGGCGATGATGGGAGACATTGCGGCACTTGTCGGCGCAAGGGCAATTTTTGAAGATTTGGGAATACCGCTTTCCAGCATAGAACTTGCCGATCTAGGCACTGCAAAAAAAGTGGTTATTGACAAGGAAAATACCACCATCACAGAGGGCGGGGGAGATACAAAAGAGATACAGAGCAGAATTTCTCAGATAAAGGCAGAAATAGAAACAACAACCTCCGATTACGACAAGGAAAAACTGCAGGAAAGACTGGCAAAACTCTCCGGCGGTATCGCACAAATCAATGTAGGCGCCGCAACGGAAGCAGAAATGAAGGAGAAAAAATCGAGGGTAGAAGATGCAATGCATGCCACCAGAGCCGCAGCGGAAGAAGGTATTTTGCCCGGGGGTGGCGTAGGGTTAATAAGGGCGTCCAGCGTTTTAGATGGGCTCTCTGTGAAAGGTGACGAGCAGATTGGAGTAAACATCGTTCGCGCTGCTATTGAAGCGCCTATCAAACAAATTGCAAAAAATGCCGGACTGGAAGGAGAGGTTATACTGCAAAAGGTAAAGGAAGGTACGGGGAACTTTGGATACGATGCCTTTCAGGGTAAATTTGCAGACATGGTCAAAATAGGCGTTGTTGATGCAACAAAGGTTATAAAAGTTGCCCTAAAAAATGGAGCAAGTATCGCCGCCTTACTGCTTACTACAAATGCGATAATTGGAGAAGTACCGGAAGAGAAAGAAGGTGCCGGAGCATCAACTCATAAGCATTAATTGACATAGTTAACATGAAGGAAAAGGCGTTGCGTGCAAACATGCAACGCCTTTTTTTATTTTAATAAATTGCATTTTCATAATCATTCATTATCATGGACGCTAAAATAACGTCCTATTGATAGCGCATGTAATCCACGTAAGCCCACAACCAAAGATAACCTCTCCTTTTTTCTCCCTGACAAGGAAGAGGGATAAAGAGGTGGCAAATACTTGCAGGAAAATACGTTTTTACCAGGTAATACGATAGCTACTAAACTTCGGAGCAACTGCCTGCCGGGTAACTTTCGGGAAATGATATCAATGAAGAAAAAATACTCACACTTCTCAAATAACTAATTTGCGTGACATTTTTATGACAACAGATAGCCGCTATAAGCAATATCAATCTCCTCTTTCTGAAAGGTATGCAAGTAAAGAGATGTGCTATATCTTCTCAGACCATTACAAGTTCAGCACGTGGAGAAAACTCTGGATAGCGCTCGCCGAAGCACAGCATGAACTAGGATTGCAGACTGTTACAGAAGCGCAAATCAGTGAAATGAAACGTTTTCAGGATACCATTAATTTTGAGATGGCAAGAGAATACGAAAAGACCCTGCGACACGACGTAATGTCTCACATTCACGCATACGGAGAACAGTGTCCTGCGGCAAAGCCCATTATCCACCTTGGTGCGACGAGTGCTTATGTACAGGACAACACAGACCTGATCCAAATGAGGGACGCACTAAACCTTCTCCTTGCAAAACTAATTAATATAATAAAAATCCTCTCTGACCAGGCAATAGCCTATAAAGAAGTTGCGGCTTTAAGTTTTACCCATTTCCAATCTGCACAGCCAACAACTCTGGGAAAACGTTTTTGCCTGTGGCTGCAGGATTACCTTTTCGATATCGAAGAGATTGAAACCAGGGTTGAGAAACTGCGTTTTCTTGGCGCAAAGGGAACGACCGGTACGCAAGCAAGTTTTATGTTGCTTTTTAATAATGATACCGAAAAGGTCAGGAAACTAGACGAACTTGTAACAAAAAAAATGGGATTCGACCGCTTTTACCCGGTGACGGGGCAAACTTACCCGCGCAAAATTGATAGTCAGATAATGTTTTGCCTGGCAGGCATTGCACAATCATCATACAAATTTTCCAATGATATCCGGTTGTTGCAGCATATGAAGGAAGCGGAAGAACCGTTTGAGAAAGACCAGGTTGGGTCTTCCGCAATGGCGTACAAAAGAAATCCCATGCGCTGTGAACGAATAGCGGCTCTTGCTCGTTATGTTCTTTGTAACTGCTTAAACCCGGCATTTACCGCGGCTTCACAATGGTTTGAAAGGACATTGGACGATTCTGCCAATAAGCGAATTTCAATCCCGGAGGCATTTCTTGCAGTTGACGGCATCTTAAATATTGTGCTAAACGTTGCTGCAGGATTGAACATCTATCCACAGGTTATTGCCGGCAATCTTCAAAATGAATTGCCTTTTATGGTCACGGAAAATATACTTATGGAAATAGTAAACGCCGGAGGTGACCGACAGGAGTATCACGAAAGGATTCGAAAACACGCAATAGCATCCGCAGAGAGGATGAAAAAAGAGGGCGTCGAAAACGACCTGCTGGAAAGAATCGCAGAAGACCCTGCCTTTTTCAGAATACGGGCAAAGATGGGGGAGATTTCTGACCCTCACAGGCTTACCGGAAGATCCGTACAGCAAGTGGAAGAGTTTATAACACAGGTAGTTTCACCCATTTTAAAACAAAATAGCCAGCGTATTGATAAAAAATTGATACCAACGCTGCACGTATAAAACAATACCGCTATTACAAAACATGCCTCTTCAGAGAAAACAATCGGCATACTCGCCCGCTTTCGTGTTGATCACGGACAGAAAGCAGAGCCGGCTGCCATTAATCAACGCTGTAAAACTAGCGCTAAAAGGTGGCGTTAACACAATACAACTGAGAGAAAAAGACTTGCCAACCAAAGATATTTATTCCCTGGCATGCGAACTAAGAACGATAACGCATGGTCTTAATGCAAGTTTGATTATTAATGACAGGGTTGATATTGTTCTTGCGGCAAATGCGGATGGTGTTCATTTGGGATGGCAGTCCATGCCGGTTAGCAGAGTAAGAAATCTCATTGGTTTTGAAAGAATAATTGGCATATCCGCACATAATATGCAGGAGGCCCTGCAGGCGCGGGATTCCGGTGCGGATTATATAACCTACGGCCCTATATTCAAGACGCCTTCTAAAGAAGGGGTAGTAGAACCAACAGGCACAGAATCGCTCAGGAAATTAAAAGAAAAAATCAGAATCCCCGTAATTGCGCTGGGCGGCATTACTGTAGATAATGCAGAAAGTGTTATGGAAAGCGGGGCAAACGGCATTGCCGTTGTATCAAGCATACTGAAATCGGATAATCCGGAAAATACCGCACTGAGACTGTACTCCATAATACAGCATCATAGTAAAATGTCGGGCTGAAATTAAAAAATAACCCAAGCTGGCATAGCCATAATCAAACAAGCAAAAGGCACGAAACACGAAATACGAAACAAATTCTAATGACAACTGGAAATTGCCATTTGTAGCGCGACGAGGTTAGTCGCACTACATTGTTGGAAATTTTCAAAATACTAAATTATTACAACCTCTTTCGTATTTCGTGCGTCGTGTTGTTAGGTGTGTTTTGAATTTTATGCTTTATCATTAGGATTTGTTTCGTATTTCGTATTTTACCATTAAATATTTTGCCAAAAAGCACGCACTGACGAATGGAAGTGTGCAAAGAAATTACTGATAAGGTATTATATTCCAAAAAGAAGGAGGTGTTAAAAACATTATGCAATTGCTGGAAAAATTACACTTTAATGAAAAGGGGCTTATCCCCGCAGTCATAGCAGATGCTACTGACGGAAAAGCGCTTACGCTATGTTATATGAATAAAGACGCCGTGGTAAAAACCATTGAAACTGGGAAGATCCACGTGTTTCGCCGTTCTCAAAATCGGTTAATGCTGAAAGGAGAAACATCCGGGCATATTCAGTCCGTTAAAAGAATATACTTCGACTGCGAAGGCAACTCTCTGGTTTTTATGGTGGAGCAACATGTAGCGGCATGCCATGCAGGCTATAAGAGTTGTTATTACAGGGAATATATTCCACAGACAAATAGTATTCAGGTTGTGGAAGAAAAGGTATTTGATCCTGAAAATGTTTATAAATAGCCTGTGAATGCACTCTGCGCGTATTCGTAAAAAAACGAACCTGCCGCAACGTATCCTGTTTTCACAGCGTGTTTATAAGGCTTGTAGATGCTTTGGCGTTGCCATGACTCGCGGAAAAAACCCTTGAAAACAATAATATCTGATGTTATAGTCTACCTTTATTGTTTTTGGCAGTTACGTACTTGCTATCCTTAATTTTGCTCAAACTAAACCCGGGGGAGAAAAAATATGTCTAAATACAGGAAGTTTGTAAAGTTTTTCCTTTTAGCGGTATTTGTTGGAATGACGGGTTGTGCCGAATTGGACGAACTGAGGGTTTTGAACAGGCGGCAAGCAATTACAATAAGGGATCAGTCAGATGAAATCGCCAGATACAGGAATCAGCTTACATCAATGTCAGAGAAAATCAAAGCCAGCGAAGAAGAAATGGAAAAGCTCCGAAAACTGGCAGAATCAATTGGCGGTGGTGTTTCTGTTCGGGATACCTTTGAAGGGCCTGTAATCCTTTTCCCGGAAATGATTCTGTTTGATTCCGGAATGGCAACCATTAAGGCGCATGGAGAGGATGCCTTAAGAAAAATGGCAAGGTTTTTAGAGGAAAATCCTGCCAGTTCCCTGCGAATAGACGGGCACACCGACAGCGACCCCATTATAAAAACAAAACACTTGTGGGATTCTAACCATCATTTATCCGCTGCTCGCGCGTTAAGTGTCTTTCATTTTTTAACAAAAAAAGGAAACATTCCGGAGCAAAGGATACATATTGCTGGTTTCGGACCTAACCGTCCTATAGCACCAAACACTACTCCGGCTGGAAAAAAGGAAAACAGGAGAGTTGAATTTTTAATCTTGCCTACAGTGGCATCCTTACCGCCAAAAGAAGCCTTGTTTCGTGAGTAACTAGCCGGCAATAATTGAGAACGAAAGAACCTATAATGCGTATTCGCAGAAACCGGGTATTTTTAACTATGCTGAGAATATTTTGCGGATATTTTTAAAGGAAAAGCTGTTTTTGCGGGATTATTTTTTCCACCATCGCTATCGTCGAAACCTTTCCGCTTTTCATTAAAACATTTGGCTGCATTATCTCCAATCCGCAATGCAAAGTATCGAACACATGGTTCTGGCCCTAAAGAATTTTCCATTTCTTTGATTTTTTTGGAACTCTGAGTGCTGGATTTTGGTTTGTTGTTTTTATGTAAATTATTTACATAAAGGGCAGTAAGTTTTTACGTATTGAGTTTGAGGGTAAAAAAAACTGCTGATCACGTATTTTTTTAAGAAACAGCCAAAATTGCATTCGTAATATCAAGGATAACATTCGTTAATGCATCATACTGTTTTGTTGTTTGGTTTAATTTGTTAAAAAAATTTATTTATAGGTTCTTATAATAATGGAAAGTAGTAAAGGGAAATCGACGCGTGTTAAAAACGGAACCATAGTTGATGAAAAGAAAATAGGCGTAAACAAGTCTGAAGAAAAGAAAAGAAAAGATACAAACAAGGTCTGGGATTTTTTCTGCTCGGTCAAACTAGCCGTAATAATTATCCTGTTAATGGCCGTTGCATGTGTGCTGGGAACATTCATTGTTCAGGGAAGGTCATTTGAAGAATATACGGCACGGTATGGATATGGACTTGCTACGGTTGTTCGAATAACACAATTAAATAATGTTTTTTATTCACATTGGTTTTCGTTACTTTTGGTAATGCTGTGCGCAAATCTCATATGTTGTACTATAAGGAGATGGCGGAACACCTTTCTGCAAACTGGTTTTGTGCTTACGCATCTCAGTTTGATCTTGATATTGTTGGGTGGGGTGATTAAGTTTCAGATGGGGGTTAAGGGAGGTGTAAATGTTTATATCGGGAAATCGGTTGATTACTTTTTAACGCAAAAAATAGACAGTATGGGCCGGACGGATTATATTAAAAAACCTCTGCCCTTTACAATTGCGCTCGACAACTTCATCCTCGAAAAAAATGAACCAAAATTTCAACTTACAACGTATGTTAAAGATAAAGATAAACAGAAGATATTAGAGGTAAAGGTTGGTAAAAGACAGCGGATACCCGGCTCAGAGTATAATGTGGTCATTAATGACTATGTTCCGGACGCAGAGTTACGACAGGAACCTGTTAATGAATCAGACAGGCCGGATAACCCGGCTGTCTTTATTAAACTCCTCGGGTCGGAAAGAGCCCTTGCGGAAGGTTGGCTACTGGCGCACGCAAATAATTATCATGATGAAAAGAAGCAAGACTTGCGGCTGGAATATATCTGGTTGCCTTCTAAGCAGGAATTTGATAACGCAGTAACTACGGTACAAAATGTTGATGCAAAAATAACGGCTTCTGTTCCTGATCTCGGAATTCTTCAGGATTATTCGCTGGAATTGAATAAGACATTTAAACTAGGTGCATCGGAGTACTCACTGCGAATATTGGAATATGTGCTTAATTACGGAGACAAAAGGCCTGTTAGCGAACAGCCGGCAAACAATCCTGCCGTACACGTTGAAATAGAAGGGCCTGACGGCTTAGAAAAACGCTGGATATTTGAAAGTTTTCCTGATTGGGATAAGATGCATCCCTTAAAATATGAGAACATAAAGATTTCCTGTAGCGGTATTGCAAAAGCGCATATGACAAGAAACGTAATCAGGGTCTGTCAGGCTCCCGACGGAAACCAAAAACTCGTTTACATAAAGGATAAACAGATATTAGAAACCATGCCGTGGGAATTGAACAAACAGTATTCGTTTGCGAATAATGATCTTCAGCTAATAATTACCAGATATTTCCCTTCTTTCAACATAAAACAAGATGTAGTCAAAAAATCTGACCAGGTGGGTACTCCAGCCATACACGTGAGAATCAATGGACCACGCGGGAAAAAAGAAGAGTGGTTGTTTGCAAACAGTAAATACGCTACATGGTATAAAGATAATAACTTTGCAGTTCTTTACGAATCTACCGGGGAATCTATTAAACATTACGTTAGTGATTTGAGGATAGTAAAAAACAACCAGACTATAATAGAAAAATCAATCAAGGTAAACGACCCTTTAAAATACGATGGTTACGCAATTTATCAATCCAGTTATGATCCTGAAAAGTTGAGTTATTCTGGTTTGCAAATAGTAAAAGACCCCGGTATTCCTGTGGCTTATGCCGGTTTTGCAGCATTATGTGTTGGCGTTGTATTTATATTTTACGTAAAACCTTTTTTGCGTAAAAAACTAAAAAAAGAAAATGAGGTGGCGGAAAATGAGTATAGTTAATCTTACTTTAATTGTATATGTATTAGCGGCAATCGCTTATATTGTAAGAGAAATATGGATGTCTGTTCCTGCTAAATGGACATCACTAGGGCTTCTTATCCTGGCATTTTGTTTTAACTTAACGCTCGTATTAAAACGTTCCATAGAAGCGGGGCATCCGCCGTTTTCCAATCTATACGAATCTCTTATATTTTATGCGTGTTGCACCGCCTTTGTGTATATAATCTTTGAATTTATTTATGATTTCAGGGTGGTAGGCGCATTATCCTCTGTTCTTGCAATGCTTATTTTGCTTTATGCGACCCTTCAGGACGACACAATAAGACCAATCATGCCCGCATTAAAAAGCAATTGGATGTTAGTACACGTTATAACCTATATGCTCGGATATGCCGCTTTTGGCATTGCGTTTGTTACCAGCATAATATATCTGGTTGTAAAACCCTTTTCTAAGAAACAAGTCGATATTAAGTCCGGCGGATCCGGCAAGGAAATGTCGGTTAGGAATTTTGATAAGCTGAGTTACAAAATCGTTGCTTTCGGATTTCCCTTTCTTACCTTGGGAATGGTTACCGGCGCAGTATGGGCGAAAAAGGCTTGGGGAGACTACTGGTCGTGGGATCCAAAGGAGACATGGTCTTTGATTACATGGCTTGCGTATTTGGCCTATCTGCATACCCCCCTTGTTTTGCCCAAAATGAAAGTAAGCAAATCAAAGATGGCCGTTATCTTATCGTTCTGGTTGTTGGTTTGTTTTGGTATTGTAAACTTCACCTTCGTTGGTTTAAATTATTTACCTTCGGCGGAAGATAGCGCACATGTTTACGGTGCAAAGTGATTCTTTAACTGTTTGATTTTTTCACCTATGTCAAATGTTAGAGCGCACGTATATATCCGGGGCCATGTTCTGGGAGTGTTTTTCCGTGCCACCACAAAAGAGAAGGCCTCAGAGTATGGAATACATGGTTGGGTGAAGAATTGTACCGATGGCCGGGTAGAGGCGGTCTTTGAAGGTAAAAAAGAGGCGGTTGATAAAATAATCGATTGGTGCTGGAAAGGCCCCGCGGGCGCTTTTGTTGAAGAAATGCAAGTTCATAAGGAAGAACATTCCGACGCATTTGACGGATTTTCTATAATATTTTAGCGTGCTTGATATCATAGCAACAAATACGGGTATCATTGTTTTCGTCAAAGTGCAAGCCGGTTCAGGCAAGGATCGTATCGTGGGGAATCTGGGAGGACGTCTGAAGTTAGCGGTCTCTGCAGCACCTGAAAAGGGCAAGGCCAACAAGGCAGTAGTTGAATTGCTGGCAGAAACATTTCATATTAATTCGTCTTCTATACACATCATTTCTGGAAAGACTTCCCGGGACAAAAAAATAATGATAGAGGGCGTGACTCCTGAAAGCATAAATACTTTATTGAATTTTAATTTATAGAAAACCCCGCCAACCATCATGGATTATAAAAAAACACTTAACCTGCCTGCTACCAAGTTTTCAATGAAAGCAAATTTACTCGAAAAAGAGCCTCTTATTCAGAAAAAATGGGAAAAGGACGTGCTCTATGAACAAATTCGCGCAGCACGAACAAATAAGAAAAAATATATACTGCACGACGGCCCTCCCTATCCTACGGGTGAATTACACATTGGAACGGGGTTGAATAAAATATTAAAAGACTTTATTGTGCGTTTTTTCACGATGGAGGGATACGATGCCCCTTACGTTCCAGGGTGGGATTGCCATGGGCTTCCTATTGAACATCGAGTTATGCAAGAGGTTGGAAGTGAAGTTAAACATCTCACAAAGACGGAAATACGCAAAAAATGTAAAAAATATGCGGAGAAATTCGTCACTATTCAAAAAAAACAATTCAAGGCGCTAGGTGTACTCGGAGACTGGGAACATCCATATCTTACCTTCACCCCCGCGTACGAAGCGGGCGTTATTGAGGTATTTGCAAAACTCGTTGAAAACGGTTACGTATACAGGAGCAGAAAACCTATCCATTGGTGTACACGTTGCGCTACTGCCCTCGCAGAGGCGGAACTTGAATACCATGACAAAACAAGCCCTTCCGTCTACGTACATTTTAAGATAAAGGACACGCTTAAAAACTTTTTCCCTGATGACGGGAACGAAGGTGTTTCTTTAATGATCTGGACAACTACACCGTGGACACTACCGGCAAATCTGGCAATAGCACTACACCCTGGTTACGATTACACGGCAATCCGTTATTTTCACCCCAAAACAAATAAAAAAGAGGTTTCCTTACTGGCTGATGGCCGTATCGATGAAGTACTGCAATCATTGGGCATAAAAGACTTTAAAAAACTTGGTACAGTAAAGGGGATCGAGCTGGAGGGGGTAAAATATCAACATGCTTTCATGGATAGAACGGGTTTTGTCGTCATGGCAGATTATGTTACTTTATCTGACGGCACGGGTTGTGTTCATATAGCGCCGGGGCACGGTCAGGAAGATTTTATTACGGGCATTAAATACCATTTGCCTGTTCTGAGTCCCGTTAATGCTGAAGGCGTCTTCACGGGTGAAGCAGGTGAATTTGCCGGTCAAAACATTATAGAAGGCAATACCTCTATAATTAATAAACTTGATGCAGTCGGAGCGCTTCTTCAGAAAACAAATATAACCCACTCATACCCCCATTGCTGGCGTTGCAAAAACCCCGTAATATTCAGGGCCACGGAGCAGTGGTTTGTTAATCTCGACCACAATAATTTACGCAGCACTGTTTTAAAGGAAATTAAAAACGTAAAATGGATACCTTCGTGGGGTGAAAACAGAATGGAAAAAATGGTATCCGACCGACCCGATTGGTGCATTTCGCGGCAGCGTTCGTGGGGTGTGCCGATACCGGCCTTTTTTTGTAAAAATTGCGGACAAGAACACATTGACGCAAAGACTATTTTCTTTGTGCGGGACAAATTTGAAGCGGAAGGAGCGGATGCATGGTTTTTTAAGGATGCATCTCATTTCCTGTCCCAGGATGCTCAATGTAAAAAATGCGGAAGCGTTCATTTTGAAAAAGAAATGGATATCTTTGACGTATGGTTTGAATCCGGCTCAAGCCACAATTCCGTATTAAGAAAACGATCAGAATTAGAATATCCTGCCGACCTTTACCTGGAGGGAACCGATCAGCATCGCGGATGGTTTCAGCTTTCACTTATTCCTTCAGTCGGTGCATGGGGAAAGGCGCCCTTTAAATCCGTTTTGACACATGGATTTGTCGTTGATGAAATGGGCGAAAAGATGTCAAAATCTATCGGGAATTTTATTTCCGTAGAGGATATTTTAAAGGAATTTGGAGCGGATATACTGAGATTATGGACATCTTCCATGGATTATCAGCACGACATGGGGGTATCCCGCAATTTAATCAACAGATGTTCAGATGCGTACCGACGCATTCGCAATACCTTCAGATATTTACTCAGTAATCTTTACGATTTTAATCCACACGAAAACGCCATACCTCACGATGCTTTGCTGGAGATTGACCGCTGGGCAATACATAAAACACAGGAATTGATAAAACAGATTACTGTTAATTACGAAACCTTACAGTTTCACAAGGTATTTCATAGCATCCACAACTTTTGCGCGGTAGAAATGAGTTCGTTTTATCTCGATATTTTAAAAGATCGTCTCTATACCTTTGCGAAAGACTCGAGGGAACGACGTGCGGCACAAACTGCCCTCCACACCATTTTACTTACCCTGGTAAAACTCTCCGCTCCCATCATCGTTCACACGGCTGAAGAAGTCTGGTCAAATATTGAATTTAAGGATGAAGACCTTTGGAGTATTCATTTAACAACATTTCCAAAATGTAATCCTGCATGGACTGATGCTTCGTTAAATCAAAATTGGGAAAATCTGATAAATATCCGTACCGATGTGGCGAAAGAACTGGAAAAAATGCGTGCGGCAAAAGCCATTGGTAATTCATTAGAGGCATCGGTGTCCCTTTTTACCGAAAATGAAGACCGTTACAAATTTCTCATAAAATATGAAAACGACCTGCCGGCATTATTTATCGTATCGGAAGTAAAGGTACGCCGCAATGGCATTGGCAAAAATGCGGTAAAAGGGGAGTTAACACAAGATATTTGGATTGAATGTGACGTATCACAACATAAAAAATGTGAACGATGCTGGAATTACAGGGAAAGCGTTGGAACGGTCAAAGAGTTTCAAACCCTCTGTGGTAGGTGCGCTGATGTTCTGACGGACTTCCGCTGAACAAGGAGCGTCAAAGATTCAAAAACCCCTTCCATAATAACAGCATCGCTAATAATAATTCCCAAATTTTAAAAAAGTGAACCGCAGTAGAAAGGAGATGTAAATGGAATTCATTTTTAAATTAATCACGTTTACAGCAGCTATTGTTGCCCTTATATTACTTGCAAAGGCAAGGCATGGCAAGACGGTTACGCCTGCTATTGTATCACTGGTCGTATGCCTTGGTTTTGACCTTCTGGAAGAAATATCCTTATTTTATAAAAAGAAGCTCACCATCGAAGTGGCCACTCTTGAAACATTTACTGCAATTCTTGTAATTATAACCCTGATATATGCCTTTCTTCTTAGAAGGGAAGAAAGATTCCTTGGATATGCAATACTGTGTACTGCCTTGACAGCAACCCTCTGTGGTCTTGAACTCATCTTCTTCCTTTTCATAAAAAATTTAGGCATAGGTATTGTGTAATCTGAAAAAGAACCAGAGAATCTTTACGGGCAAGGCAGCATAACGCCCGGAGAGGCATTACTACAGAGTTCCCTCTACCGGCGAGGGAAGTTTGAAAGCGGAAAGGTAACATGGGCAGCTTGCGGCCAAACCATTATTACACGGCTATCCCTGCATCTACAGCTCCCAATTCGGTGTGTAAGACCTCCCATTTCTTATAAAGGTCGTTTAACTCTGCGGAAACTGATTTATGTTGTTTATTGATGATAATATGCCTTTCCTTGTCATTATATAATTCGGTATCTAAAAGGGTTTGGTCAAGTTCTTTTTTTTGCGTTTCAAGGTAGGAGATTCTTTCCTCGATTTTTTGAAGTTCTTTTGTGAACTTTCTTCTTTTAGCGTTTTGTTCCTTTTTTTGTAAAAATATCTGCTTTTGAGTGGTTATCCCTGAAGATTTTAATTCTGGCGCTTCCTGTCCCGCCGTTTTATGTGTTCCTGACCGTAATTCCGCCTCTCTTTTTTCTAAGAAATCCTTAAAACTGCCCAGATGAATGAAAAGATTTCCCTCTTTCAGTTCATAAACCTTTGAAACGAGTCCGTCCAGAAAGTCTCTGTCGTGGGAAACAATTAAAAGACTTCCCGGGTAATTCAGTAACGCCTCTTTGAGTACTTTTTTGGTAGTGATATCAATATGATTTGTGGGTTCATCCAGCACGAGGAAATTCGTTGGTTTTAAAAGAGTTTTTGCAAGGCACAGACGCGATTTTTCTCCGCCGCTTAAAACGTTTACCGTTTTAAACACGTCATCTCCGGAGAAGAGAAATGCCCCCAGAAGGTGTCTTACGTGCGGCATCATAGAAAACGGAGCAATGGATTCGACTTCCTCCAATACCGTATTGTCACCCTGGAGGCTTTCCGCGGTTTCCTGTGCAAAATAGTCAGCGAGCACATTGTGTCCGAAAGTGGCAGTACCGCTTTGGGGCGTATGCAAACGGTTTATAATGCGTAATAATGAGGATTTTCCAGAGCCGTTTTGCCCTACGAGCGCAACCTTTTCTCCCCGTTCTATGGAAAGGCAAACTCCCTGAAATACCCATTGATCTGCATATTTGCAGGAAACGTCTTTCACTTCAAGGACGCTTGCACCGCTTTGTTTTGCAGGAGGGAACCTGAAGGTAACCCTGTGAACCGTGTTTTCAGGCAAGGTCTCTTTTTCCATTTTTCCAAGCATTTTGATTCGGCTCTGTACCTGTGACGCCTTTGTATTTTTTGACCGAAATCGCTCGATAAATCTTTCTACTTCTTTAATTTTCTTCTGTTGATTGACATAGCGTGAAGTTTGCAGCCCACTCCTTTTTTCTTTTTCGGTTTCATAAAAAGAATAATTGCCGTGATATTCAGTGATATTCCCCTTCTCAAGCTCCCAGATACCAGAAACATTCCGGTCTAAAAAAGCCCTGTCATGGGAAATAATAATCAACCCCCCGTTTAATTCCTTAAGGTACTGCTCAAGCCAGAGAATAGAATCAACGTCAAGATGGTTTGTGGGTTCGTCCAGAAGCAGGATATCCGGTTCTTGCAGCAACAGCCTGGCTAAGGCAACACGCATCCGCCACCCACCGCTCAGGGCGTCAATATCTTTCCTGAAATCGGCGTCCTTAAAACCGATGCCTTTTAATACCTTTTCAATTTCAGCATTCATTTTGTTTGCGTTCACCACCGATAACTGATGTAGCAGGTGTGTGTGCCGGTCAAGGAGTAGCTGGCGGTCTTCATCGGTAAGGGAAGGGCTGTCAAGGTCTTTATGTACCGCATCTATTTGCCGGTTCAAATGGTGAATGTCTTCAAAGACGGAACCCGCCTCCTCAAAAACAGTTTTTTTGCTGAACGCAAAACATTCCTGAGGCAGGTATCCTGTTTTCACGCCTTTCGCATAAATAATACTCCCGGAAGAGGGTTCAATATATTTGCAGATGAGCTTGAAAAATGTGGATTTGCCCGCGCCATTGGGTCCGATTAATCCAATGCGGTCGTTCAATCGAATTTGCAGAGAAAGCTCGTCAAAAATGACGGTAGAGCCAAAATTCAGACAAACGTTATGAAAACGAATCATTTTTTATCACCATAGTTATTAAAAGATACATTTTTACCTTTGCCGCACAGGGCAAACCTAAACAGACGGTCAGAAGACGGACTTCATTGCGCTGCCGGAAATTTACCGGTATTACAAGAATACGAAATCACAAAGTATGTATCAATGCCGTTTTTAAAAAAAGGTGTTGCCAAAAGGCTTCGCAGGCACGGATTGTCATGATTGATGGGTAACAGCGTGCACATGCGGGATCTGCTATGTTTTTTTATGTTGGAAGTATGCCCCCCCCAACGCCTGTCGGGGATATGTGTTATAACCATAAAAGTTGAAGCTTTTTTCCAAAAAACTAACGTACTGTTTAAAAACTGAATTTTTGTCAGGTTTTACTGTTTTTAAATCAGGATTTTTATGATATCCTATTTTACGTTTTTGAGTTTAATAATCAATTACTTTGATAAATAATGGAGAAATAAAATATGGTATTTTGGATTGCGACGCTCATATTCCTTGTATCTTTCGGGTTAATTGTCTCTGAAAAGATCGACAAAACTAAAGTGGCGCTCATTGGCGCAGGTTTGATGATCCTCCTTAAGATTGTCAGCCAACATGAAGCCTTTTATGAGGAACATTATGCTATAGATTATAATGTAATATTTTTGCTAATAAGCATGATGATTATTGTCAATATCCTTAAGAAAACAGGGATATTTCAATTTGTTGCTATTAAATCAGCAAAACTTGCGCGCGGGAAACCGTTTCTGATCCTCATTTTCTTTGCTTGTATAACGGCAGTTGCTTCCGCGTTTCTTGATAATGTTACCAGTGTTTTGCTTCTTATTCCCGTAACGTTGTTCATTGCGGAGGAGTTGGAATTGGATCCCTTTCCTTTTTTGATTACCGAGGTTATGGCATGCAATATTGGCGGTACTGCAACGCTTATTGGCGACCCCCCCAACATTATGATTGCCAGTAAGGTACATCTGACTTTTATGGATTTTATTTATCATTTAACACCTGCTGTATTCTTCATATTCGGGGGATTTCTCCTGACTGTCCGGTTTCTTTTTGCGAAAAAGATGCATGTAAGGGAAGACGTAAGACAGAAGATACTTGCAATGGACGAATATGCCTTAATTAAAGATGTTGGTTTATTAAAAAAATCACTTGGCGTGCTGGGCATGGTTATCCTTGGATTTATTTTTCATGGGGTATTTCATTACGAGCCGGCGACAATAGCACTGGTCGGCGCTGCTGTGCTGCTGATCATTTCTAAGGAAGATGTGCACCATGTGTTTCGGGATTTAGAGTGGTCTACGCTTTTCTTTTTTATGGGACTTTTTATTATTGTGGGGGGCGTTGTAAAGGTAGGTCTTATTTCAAAGCTTTCTGAAGGATTGATTGCACTGACGCAGCCAGGTGTGGAAAGCATGTTCACGTTATCGATTGTCCTGTTGTGGTTTTCCGCGATAGGTTCGGCGATTGTTGATAATATTCCTTTTGTTGCAAGTATGATTCCACTTGTAAAGGACACGGCAGAGGTGGTATTGCCGCAAGGATGGGATATTACGCCGGTGCTTCAGCATCCAACCCTTATGCCCGTATGGTGGTCGTTAGCGTTGGGCGCTTGCCTTGGTGGGAACGGTACCCCCATTGGCGCCTCCGCAAATGTTATTACCATAGGTCTTTCTGAAAAAGCAGGGTACCCGATAACCTTCAGAAAATTTCTCATCTATTCAATACCAATTACTTTAGAAACATTGGTATTGGCGACTATTTATGTTGTAGTCAGATATTATGTGTTCATCTAAACCCTAAGCTGGCTGTACCAGCTTAGATAGTTTAATGGAAGTGGCGGAACTATTACCTGTGATTCAGATACTGTTTGCAAATCTGTTGAATATGGTTCACGATATTACCTAACGGATAAAATTCTAACAATCCCTGCCCCAAGGTGTAGATGTGCCTCCATATTCCTATTCTGACTGCGTACATTGCGGCAAGACCATTGCAAAAAAAGAAGACGCCATTATAAATGCCAACGGCGTTATTTTTTGCTGCTGGGGATGCGAAACCGTTTATTCAATTCTTAAAAAAGAACATTTCTCACTCATAAACAAACCTCACGCTGGCAGTTCCGAATATGATATTCTGGATAATGAATCTTTTTTAAGAGACTATTCAGTGTTGCAGGATGGCAGGCAAGGCATGAGATTTTTTGTCGAAGGGGTGCAATGCACCTCCTGCCTATGGATCATCGATCAGATTCCCTATTGGATTCCAGAGGTTGAAACTGTTCATTTGAACATGAGCCAAAATACCTTATTTGTGTCGCTAAAGAGCCCGGGGTTTTTCGGAAAAGTGGTATCCACCCTTGCGGCGTTAGGCTATAAAACATATCCGATCAGGAATACCGGCGAAGCAAGGCATTTCCAGAAAAAGGAAAACCACAGGCAGTTAATGAGGCTAGGCGTTGCAGGCGCCTGCGCGGGCAGTATTATGCTCTACTCGTTCGCCATTTATTCCGGGCTGACGGGCCCTATGGCTCAGGTGTTTCAGTATATAAACCTGGCATTTTTTCTTCCTGTGCTCTTTTACTGCGCCAGGCCGTTTTACGTAAATTTATGGAGGTCTTTCCGGGCGTGGCGGCCAAGCATCGATTTGCCCATTGTGCTTGCGGTGGTCATAGGTTTTGTTTTAAGCCTGCTTCATCTGATTCAGGGGCGTCAGGATCTTTATTTCGATTCGCTTTCCGTATTAATTTTTCTGTTATTGGCAAGCAGATATCTTCTGAACAGGACACAACAGAAATTTTTAAATAGTTCCTGTTTATTATCATTTTTTGAAGCACAAATATGCCGGAGATGGAACGAGGGCCGCCATGCCTATGAAAAGGTGTCTGCCAGCCATTTAAATGCCGGCGATAAAATCCTTGTTAACGAAGGAGAACGTATCCCGGCAGATGGGGAAATGATAAATGATTGGGTTAATATAAATCCCTCTGTTTTGACAGGCGAAAGCCTTCCGCAAAAACTTTTCAAAGGGGCAAAAATCTATGCCGGAACACAGGTGGTTTCCGGATACGCAGAAATTCTTATAGAACATACAACCGGTGGCAGCCGCATCGGAAGGATATTAAAAAAGGTTGAGGAGCAAATCTACAACAAAACACCCTTAATTTCACTGACGGACAAGGCTGCCCACTATTTTACGATCTTCATCCTCTCGTTGGGAATGCTGTTCTTCTTATTTTACAGCGTTATTGACATTGCCGAAGCGGTAAGACGAACGCTTGCCCTCATCATACTTGCATGTCCCTGCGCCTTAGCATTTGCAACGCCGCTGACGCAAAGCCTATCCTTAAAAAAAGCCTCAAAAAAGGGGTATCTGATAAAAAATGCCGAATCACTTGAAAAACTAAGCAGGGTCAAAAACGTTTTTTTTGACAAAACAGGAACCATTACACAAGGGCAATTTGAGTTCTTAAAATGGAAATCTCCTCAGTCTGGCGAGTTTGTTAATTTTATGCCCGATACCATAACCCTTAATGCTATATATTCAATCGAAACACATTCTCCGCATCCCATTGCAAGGGCGTTGGTAAAGCAACTTGAAAAAGTCTGTGATGTGAAATTGCCTGTTTGTTCTTTAAAGGAAATTCCAGGGAAGGGTATTTCAGGAACAGTTGAAGATAATCATTATAAATTAATTTCCGCATTACCTGATGACGGCAATGACGATTCCGGCATTATAGCCAGTACCGTTGCTATATACCGGAATGAATTGCTTGTTGCCTATGCCTGTTTAGGGGACAAACTTCGCAAAGATGCAAAAGAAACAATAACTGCATTAAAAAAATCAGGCATAAAACCACATATAGTTTCAGGGGACAACGACTCCACGGTGCGGAATGTTGCAAAAAAACTAGGGCTGGCAGATGACTCTCTCTATGCAGGGGTTTCACCGGAAGAGAAAAGCACGATCGTCAATAAAGTTTCAAATGCTCTTATGGTAGGTGATGGAGTAAACGACGCCCTTGCCATGTCATCCTGCTCCATTGGCATTGCCGTTCAGGGCAGCGTAGCGGCGAGTTTGGTCGCTGCGGACATCTATTCAGCGAAGGAGGGGGTTTCTCCTGTTTTAGACCTGATTTTATTAAGCAAAAACACTATCTCTATTATCAAGAGAAACCTTGTCATTTCCTTTCTTTATAACTTTGCCGGTGGAATAGCCGCTCTTTTCGGCGTTATCTCGCCCCTTGTTGCGGCAATACTTATGCCTGTAAGTTCTCTCGTTATACTGCTTTCTACGGTAGCAGGCACAAAATTTACCAGAAAATTCAATAAATGGCTCCCCGCAAACATTCGTTAAAAATATTCCTTAATTCCTGTATTGTTGCAGCGCTGAATGCGGCTGTTTCCAGCATCCGGCGTGCTCCCGAGAGTAAATGAAACTGTCTTTTGTTAAACACGACGGGCGTTCCGGGATGATAGCAGGTGTTAAACTCCTCCACAAGTTTTTCATAGACAACGTCCAGGCCTTCCTTTTTTTGGGCGGAAATGTAATATACCGGAGATGCGATTTCCGATTCAATGATCTTTGTGTCTAATTGAGCGGGAAGGTCGGTTTTATTTATCAATGGAATGATGGTGTACGCACGCTGCCTTTCGTATGCTTTTGCCATTTTCCACGATTTCAATGCATCTAATATCTCCCTATCCTCATGATCGAGGGGCTTTGAATTATCAAATATAGCAAGCACCTTGTCCGCGCGTCCAAGCTGTTCCCGCGTCATTTCAATACTCATGGATTCCACGGTATCTTCTGTCTTTCTTATGCCTGCGGTATCTACAATTTCAAAGGGGATATCTTCGATAGAGATATATTCGCTTGCGTAATCACGCGTTGTTCCGGGTTCATGGTGCACAATCATTTGTTCTTCGCCGAGTACAGCGTTCATCAGTGTTGATTTTCCGACATTGGGCTTGCCAAGGATTACAATAGCCTGCGGGGATATTAATGCCATGCCGAACGGGGCGGTATTGAGCAGGGCGTCAATGCTGTGCGTCAGTTCTTTTAAAGGGAAAATGACTTCTTCCTCTGTATTGTGCCCTTCTGCGGAGGCGCATTCCATTTGTTTTGTAATGTCCATGCATTTGTGAAGCGTTTTTGACAATGCGCCGTTGTATTGGTCTAAAAGCACTTTTGCGCATAGTTTTGTGCGTGCCGCAACAAGTTCCGGCAACGCCTCCTTTTGAATAGCATCTATTTGGTCGTTTTCGAGCGCCTGTGCTGCCAGCCCTTCCCATGTTTCTTTTTTTGCCCCATGTGAAACAATCAGCTCATATACCCGCATGAGAATCCGAATGCCGCCGTGGCAATTTATTTCAACCACGTCTTCGCCGGTGAAACTGTTCCCTTGTTTTTCTACATTTAAAATAACCTCGTCGATCCTTTGATTGCCACTGACGATATGGCCGTAGTAAAGTTTGCCGTTTTCCGCATTGCAAAGGTCTTTTATGTGTTTCCCTTCAAAGATGTCATTCGCCATATTTAAAGCCTTAGGCCCGGAAACAACTATCTTGCCAATGCCCCCTTCGCCAATGGGAGTCACAATTGCGGCAATTGTTTCATGAGATAACTGGATATTCATTATTTGCTGACTATATTTTTATTGTTATGCTCTGGCAATATTTTGATGGGCCAATTCCTGCCTCACTTCGCCTGCGATGTATGCCGATCCGGTAATACAGAGTAAATCGTCAGGGGAGGCGGCATGTTGCGCTGCAATTACCGCATCTCTGGCGCTATTGCATATCTCCGCCCTTTTTCCATAGACGGCCTTTATCTTTTTGGCTAATTCTTCGGGCGGCACGGCGCGGGAGTTCGTGCTCTTTGTAACGAAAATATCATTTGCGCAAGGCACAATCTCTCGGAGAATGTTGTCTATGTCCTTATCCTGTGAAAATCCTAATATGACAACCAGTTTATTGAACGTGAAATGTTCAAATAGGGTCTCCCGCAATGCCGCCATTGATTCCACGGTATGGGCAAAATCCAGTACGATCAATGGTGTTTCCCCAAGAACCTCTATTCTCCCGGGACAACGTACGTGGGTAAACGCCTCACGTATGGTTTCGTTGTCGATTGAGATTTTGCCATGCTCACGCAGGACATCCAATGCCCCCAATGCCATCGCGCAGTTTTTTGCCTGATGTATTCCCATGAGTGGAATAAACAGATTCCCGTATACGCCTTGCCATGTTTTTATATTACACAGCAAACCCCTTGAGTTCTTATTTGTATAGGGCTGTGCGTCGTCTATCCTGATATCTTTGCCCAGTAGATAGAGTGGTGCTCCTTTTTCCATACAGACCTCTTTTATCACAGAAAGGGCTTCCGGTTTTTCTGCAGCAGAGATTACCGGTATGCCTTTTTTAATAATTCCAGCTTTTTCGTAGGCTATGCGGGGGATAGTGTTTCCCAGAATATTGACATGGTCGAGACCGATGTTGGTAATAACCGATACGAGCGGTAGTACTACATTGGTAGCATCTAAGCGCCCCCCCATTCCCACCTCCAGAACGGCCATCTCCGCCTGTTTTTCTTTAAAATAAAGGAAGCATATCGCCGTAAGCGTTTCAAAAAACGTAGGCGATTCTGCAGGAGTAGTATTTCTCAATCGCTGAATATCTGGCACGAGGACATTTAATGCTGCGGTAAAATCCTCTTCGGGTATCTTCGTATGATTTAACTGAATTCGTTCTTTAAGGTTTGTTAAATGGGGGGAAGTGAAAAGTCCGGTTTTATAACCGGCACGCTGAAGGACGGTTGACAACATAATTGCCGTAGACCCTTTTCCTTTTGTGCCTGTTATATGGAGGGAGGAAAATTCCCTGTGCGGATTACCAACTTGTTCAAGCAGGCGAACCATCCTGTCCAGATTGAAGGTCGAAGTATTATATTGGTAACTGATTAACTTTTCATAGTCGAGAGACGTATTGAGAAAAGCACACGCCTCTTCGTATGATCGTAAGCATAGGGTATTTCGGGCAATCATATTAACCGACATTCAGGAAATATCGTATAGGTAAACAAATCTATTTTCGAAAACATTACAGACCGGGGGCGAAGCATTTGCCTGCGTACAGTGTATAACACGTTCCCCATAACAAGGTTGATGCATGTGCAGCATTTAACCCTTCCTTCCCTTCCCTATGCAGGCAAATGCTTCGCCCCTACGTAGTTTTGTAAAAAAGTTGCAGTCATAAAAGTGTATCACCTCATATACTGTGAGTCAACGACACAAAACCCCTTATTTTGTGTCTCTATCCGTACGATTGAAAGTATTTGACCAAATATCCTTATTGTGTTATCATTTAGCCTTTTATAATACTTTGATTCATTACTTGTTGTCGGAGAATATACGCCACTATGGAAGAAGAATTAACCTATGCGTTAATAACGCCTTACAGTCTTTTAAAGAGTCGCACGGGTGGTATTTTGGGCCGGTTGCTCTCATTATCAAATCTTGAAGTTATCGGGGCGACAATGTTTGCTCCTGGCGATGAGTTTGTTGAGAAATATTGCGAAACCATCGGTGAACAGGAAGGAAAGTCCTCGTGGAAAGAGGTTATGATTAATTATATTAACAGCAGCCTGAGAAAGGGAAACAAGTTTGGCATTACCAACAGGGCGGTGCTGCTGTTCTTTAAAGGACATAATGCCATTAAAAAATTAAAAGACGATGTAATTGGCCCTATTTCAAGTTTTCAGGGGCATACTATCCGCGGCAGTTTTGGCGATTACATAGAACGTTCTGACGGTACGGTTGAGTATTTTGAACCTGCGGTTTTGACTGCCGCCGACCATAACTCTAACAAAAAACAATTGAAATTATTTACGGATTATTTAACAAACGACGGCGGAATTCTGGAAAATATTGTTTCATTTTCCGAAGGGGCAAAGCCGGAAACAACATTGGTAATATTAAAACCTTTTGAGAAGCAAAGCCCGTTACCTGGCAATATCATTGATATGTTTTCGAGAACGGGTTTGTTTATCGTGGGCATAAAATTGTTGTCGATGAGCATCGCCCAGGCGGAAGAGTTTTACGGTCCGCTGGTGGGCATATTTGAAGAAAAGCTAAAGCCCAAACCCGAGAAAATTGCGGCGCAGCTTAGAGAAGGTCTCAAGTCCATTTTCTCTTTTGAAATCCCGGATGTGACGATTAATGAACATGCAACGCAATTAACAGAGCAGTTAAAAGGGATAAATGCAAAACACGAATTCAATAAAATTGTGCATTACATGACGGGACTGGACGTGGCAAAGGCAACAGAAGCGGAGAAAAAAAATCCCGGTACCGCCCGCTGCCTTGCCCTTTTGTATCGCGGGCCGAATGCAATCAATGAAATAAGAAATATTTTGGGGCCTACCGACTCGAAAAAAGGCGAGCCGGGCAAGGTGCGCAGAATCTATGGGGAGGATATCATGAAAAATGCCGCCCATGCCTCGGATTCTGTGGAGAATGCGGAACGGGAAAGAAAGATTATCGGGTTGTGGAAAAGCGAAAGCGTGAAGGAACTAAAGACGCTGATAGAAGATTATTTAAGCAATAAATAATCAAAAATGATTATCAGAAAGATAACGGTAGGTCCATTGCAGGTATGTACTTATATTGTGTATGATGTTTCTGCTGAAGCGTTGATTGTTGACCCTGGCGCCGACCCGGAAAAAATTATTGCATTTATTAATGCATTGAAACTGCTCCCGAAACATGTCGTAATTACCCATGGACATGGAGATCATATTGGGGCAAACGCCTCATTGAAAGAGGCCTTTCCTGAATTGCAGATTTGCGTTCATGAAAAAGACCATGACATGCTGCCTTACCCTGCGAAAAACCTCTCGATCCTTGCCGCTTTTTATGGCGGTGCAACCGTGCGGTCTCCATATGCAGACCGTACACTGAAAGAGGGTGATACCATCTCTGCCGGTAAATGCATTTTTGAAGTAATTCACACCCCGGGCCACACACCAGGTGGAATATGCCTTTATCGTAAAGATCCGGAAAAGGGGCAACCTCCCGTATTGTTTTCCGGAGACAGTCTTTTTAAAAACGGAATAGGCCGCACGGATTTTCCGGGTTGCAGCCAGGAAACGCTTATACAATCGATTAAAAATAAATTACTTGTCCTTGATGAAAAAACAATCATCTATCCTGGACATGG
The DNA here is from genome assembly GCF_900232105.1 of Candidatus Kuenenia stuttgartiensis. Taxonomy (NCBI): domain Bacteria; kingdom Pseudomonadati; phylum Planctomycetota; class Candidatus Brocadiia; order Candidatus Brocadiales; family Candidatus Brocadiaceae; genus Candidatus Kuenenia; species Candidatus Kuenenia stuttgartensis. The sequence continues at coordinate 1,628,058 of NZ_LT934425.1, read as the reverse complement.
ACCCTCTACCACATTGGCAGAAGAGAAACAACATAATCCTTTTCTCCAGTAAGAAAGTAGCAGATGACCGAAAGAAAAGAAAATATAAAAGATTTGTTCATTGAAGAAGAAATGAAGGATTCGTATCTCAGCTATGCCATGAGCGTTATCATGAGCCGGGCCCTTCCGGACGCCAGAGACGGATTAAAGCCTTCCCAGAGGCGCATTCTCGTTGCCATGAACGATCTTAACCTCAGCCCGCGTGCAAAATTCAGAAAATGCGCCAAAATTGCCGGAGATACTACAGGAAACTACCATCCCCATGGCGAACAGGTAGTGTACCCCACCCTCGTCCGTATGGCGCAGGATTTTAATTACCGCTACCCCCTAATTCAGGGACAGGGGAATTTTGGCTCAATTGACGGGGACCCACCTGCCGCAATGCGATACACAGAAGCACGCATGACGGACGTGACAATCACGATCATGGAGGACCTTGAAAAGAGAACGGTGGATTATACCCCCAACTACGATGATACCCGCACAGAACCGGTTGTGCTGCCGTCAAAATTTCCCAACCTGCTTTGCAATGGCTGTTCCGGTATTGCCGTTGGCATGGCAACAAGCATCCCGCCGCATAATACAAATGAAATATGTGACGGCATTGCCATGGTTATTGACAACCCCGAAGTCACCATAGAAGAATTGATGACGGTGATCACAGGCCCCGATTTTCCTACAGGAGCGCAAATTTGCGGAACAAGCGGGATTAAGGAAGGGTACAAAACCGGCAGGGGAACGATAATCGTACGGGCGAAGGCACATGTTGAAACGTCAAAAACCGGAAGAAAGAGCATTGTCGTAACGGAAATCCCCTACCAACTCAACAGAGATAATATTTTGGAACGTATCGCCCTCCTTGTTCGAGAAGAACTGCTCAAGGGGATTTCTGATGTCCGAAACGAAAGCGACAGACACGGAAGCCGCCTGGTAATCGACCTGAAAAAGGGAGAAGATGAAGAGGTAGTTTTAAACCAATTGTATAAACACACAAAACTGCAGGACACTTTCAGCATTATTATGATTGCGCTGGTGGACAATCGTCCGGAAACACTTAATCTGAAACAAATGCTGATATGTTACATTGAACATAGAAAAGTTGTTATTGTTAAAAGAACAAGGTTTTTACTGGAAAAAGCACAGAACAGGGCGCATGTGCTTGAAGGCTTAAAAATAGCCTTAAATAATATAGACCGGGTAATTGAACTGATTAAAACCTCGGATACCGTAGATGCGGCGCGAAGAGGGCTTATCTCTACGTTTTCTCTCTCGGAAATACAGGCGAACGCTATCCTGGATATGAGACTGCAAAGGCTTACAGGTCTTGAGCAGGGAAAAATTGACGCCGAATATGAAAAACTGTGTGCGGATATAAAAGAATACCAGTCGATATTGGCAAATGAAAAGTTAGTGTTGGATATTATAAAAAAAGACGTTGCGGAAATAAAAGAACAATTTGGCGACAAACGCCGGACGGAAATTGTAGGCGCCGTGGGCGATTTAGAGAGAGAAGACCTTATTACGGAAGAAAATGTAACGGTCATTATCAGCCATGAAGGCTATATAAAGCGGCTGCCATTAAGCGCCTATCGTAAACAACAGCGTGGCGGGAAGGGAGTTATCGGGGCGGAAATGAAGGAAGGGGATTTTGCCGAACACCTGTTTGTAGCATCAACCCATGACTATATCCTCTTTTTTACGGATCAGGGCAAGGTGTACTGGCTGAAGGTTTATGATGTTCCTCAAATGGGTAAAATTACAAAAGGAAGGGCGCTCATTAACCTGCTGGAATTAAAAGAAGGAGAAAACGTAACCTCCTTCATTCCTGTCCGCAATTTTGACGATAGGCAATTGGTCATGGCAACCAGCCACGGCATTATCAAAAAGACCGTGCTCAAGGCGTATGGCAATCCGAAAAAGGGCGGTATTATAGCAATTAACCTCGATGAGGGCGACACATTAATCGGGGTAAAATTAACCAACGGAAAACAAGACCTCATACTCGGAACTAACAGGGGAGCGGTGCGTTTTTCGGAGGAAGACGTAAGATCGGTTGGACGTGTTCGCGCGGAGTAAAGGGTATAAAGCTTAAAAATGGTGATAAAGTATGCGCATGGTTGTTGTCGATGATGAGTCATCACTTATGACCATCTGTGAAATGGCTTTGGCAAGCGAACGAATTTTGAAGAGTATTCGGCGAAAAACAGAGGAGGCCAGGGAGTTATCAATATTAAAACTACTGAAAGAAACGGAAAGTGGTTGGGCTGCTTGACGTCAGAGAAACCGATGAATTGATCATGATAACAAAGGGGGGAAGATCATAAGGACTCCGGTAAATACGATTCGAATCATCGGAAGAAATACCCAGGGCGTCAAACTTTTTGATATTGGTAAACAGACAAATTAATCTCGGTTGCCCGCGTAATTCCCGAAGAAAATCCAGCCACTGATGATTTAGAAACTGAAAATGATATCCCGGAACAGGAACAGGAACAGGAACAGGAACAGGAACAGGAAGAGAAAGAGAAATAAATAATACGTAACATTTTAGTTGTTTGAAGATTGCCTTTAAGTATTTACCCTGAGTATTCCCAAATTCCTGTTTGGGAATTTTGCAGAAATACCCGGGCGGGAATACCGAATATTGAATATAGAACAAGGAATATAGAATGATGAAGTATTTTGCTTTAATATTTGATATTCCTTGTTCTGCGGTTCGGTATTCTCTTAAAAAAACCGCCAAAGGCTTGAACCCGCTAATGTAGTTTCCAGTGCCATTACGTTCCCAAGCTTGATCTTTAGGAACGAGCGCAGTCGCAACAAAATAGTAGCGCAGCTTCATGTCGTTCATAACCCTCTCTATCTAGCATAAAGAAAAATGACCCGAACGTATCCTGTCTCTGTCTGTATCATTACTTTTAATGAAGAATCAAGAATTCGTGATTGCCTTGAAAGCGTCAAATGGGCAGACGAAATCATCGTTGTGGATTCTTTCAGCACGGATAAAACGGTAGATATATGCAAAGAATATACGGAACATGTTTATCGGCGTGCATGGGGCGGGAATATCGACCAGAAGAACCATACGATAGGGCTGGCAACGAAAGACTGGCTGCTTTGCCTTGACGCCGATGAGAGATTGTCACCAGAACTTACAAAGGAAATACAAAATGTTCTCAAGAGCCGTGAAACGGCAGACGGGTTTTTTTTCCCCAGACGAAGCAGTTACCTGGGACGCTGGATATTTCATGGCGACTGGTATCCTGATTATCAATTACGTCTCTTCAAAAGGGGACGTGGAAGGTGGCAGGGTACAAATCCGCATGGAAGGGTAAGTGTCGAAGGAAAAACACAGTATATGAAACACGACTTATATCATTTTAACTACCGGAATCTTTCCCACCAATTAAAGACGATAGATAATTACTCGGATATTTTTTCCGGTATTATGATAGAACGAAACAAAAGCTTTAGTTTGTTTCAGCTCATCTTCCGGCCGCTGTACAAGTTTATTAAAGTATACATATTAAAGAGGGGGTTTTTGGACGGACTGCCCGGCTTTATTCTTGCAATTACAAACGCTTTTTACATATTTGTCAAATACGTAAAACTTTGGGAACGTACGCACGGGAATGGCAGAGAAAAAAAACAAAATGAAAAAACTGTCTAATTCCATTTTATCCCGCATCTATACTTTCCTTGGCAGGACAAACCTGCCGTATTTCCCATCAAAAATTACCATTGAATCCGGCAATGTGTGCAATTTGCGTTGTCCCCTGTGCCCTACGGGACAGCATGACAGCAGCGCCAAAAAGGGATTTATTCCTCTTGAATTGTACAAAAAAATCCTCGATGAAATCGGCAGATACCTCAGGCTGATCCGGTTATATAACTGGGGAGAACCTCTTTTAAATAAAGATCTGCTGCCAATGATCCACTATGCCCGAAAGTATGGGATTGATGTGAAAATAAGCACAAACCTTTCGCTGAAACTGGAGGACAAAGATGTTGAGGAACTGTTACGCGCGGGACTAAAGGTGTTGTATATTTCCTGTAATGGCGCAAGTAAGGAAACGTACCTCAAATATCATGTTGGCGGAGATTTTGGTTTGGTAACAGAAAATATGAAACGCCTTGTTCAAAAGAAAAAGGAAATGCACGGCTGCAGGACGAAACTGGTATGGTTATTTCATGTTTTTAAACAGAACGAACACGAGAGAGAGCAGGCGCAGAAAATGGCAAAAGGGATCGGCATCCAGATTAAAATAAACAAGATGAGGCCTGATATGGGAAAGGAAATCTTTGAAACAATACAAGATGCGCTGGAAAGAGATGCCGACTGGATACCCGGGAACCGGAAATTTTTAGTTTGTCCTGAGAAAAAGAAAAAACGAATCTCCTGCACACTTCCCTGGACGGAAACCGTTATTAATTGGGACGGCTCAGTACTGCCCTGTTGCGCCGTCTATAGCGAGACATTTGCGTTTGGCAATATTCACAGGGAATCTTTTGCGCAAATATGGAATAACGAAATGTACGTTTCTGCCAGAAAAGAAATTCTGGGCAGTAAAAACAAGAAAAACACTGTCTGCCATATATGTAAAAGCACGGGATATCTGCATAGTTTCTGATTGATTGGAAAAGAAACAACTTTTTAAATCTGTTTCTACCGTTGAAAATGAAAGAAACAACCCTGACAGGGTTCCAAACCCTGTCAGGGTTAATATACATGCTTGCTAAGGCAGTGTTGTTTCATTTGGTGTTTAAAACGTGTCGGGTGGATTAAGGTGCGGCTTTTTCCCACCGAATCCACCAAATAATAATGAAACGGTGGATTCTCTGTCGCTTAATCCATGAAGAAGAGAGAATCTCACCCCACCCAATTTGCACATATTACATTATCGCAGTGGATTCAATAAATATTCCAGTCCGTTAAGCTTGATTTCGTAAACGCATTCAAGCATATTGCCCAATTCACCTTTCGGAAATCCCTGTTGGGCAAACCATACAATATAAGCTTCAGGCAAATCTATCAACAATCGTCCTTTGTATTTGCCAAAAGGCATGCGTGCCTTCACTACCTTTAAAAGGTACTCTTTATCGGGAAACATATTGTTCTTCTTTCCAAAATGTTTAGAGAATTCCGGGGACACCATGCTTGATTTTAGAGGCTTCGTAACAATTTGGTTTTTTGAAAAAGATATTCACGTGTGCCAATTATATAACAGGAATAAAACATTTTCCTTGTAGTAGCAAGGTACGCCTCATACGCATCAACCTAACTTGGCAGTAGTTGTAAAGGTTAGCATTGCAAGAACATGTGATATTAAGTGTGGGTAGGCGAAGCGTTATCGTGCTTGTTTATTTGTGCGTTGTACGCTGAGAGGATATAAAAAACCGGCATTTAAAGCAAGGGAGAGGTTAAAAACAACAATCTTTCAAAGAGAGGGCAAAATTTTTTTTTAAATAAACACATTTTTTTCGGGACACACCTAAATTTTTTTGATATAAGGAAAATATAACTTACATAATTTCTTACAAAATCAAAAATACAAATTAAACCGTGTCTCACCATAAAAGACTAAAAGAAATCACACAAGAACATGTAAAGAGTTTGGATGAGGACAATTTGGACAGAATTGCCCGTGAGACATGCTTTGTACAACGTTCCACCAACAAGGTATCCGGCAGAGATTTTGTAGAACTGTTGTCTGCCGGGCATTTTGATAGCGGAATAATTTCTTTGGAAGGATTAAGTGATGTTCTTCGCGAGAAGTCTCCCGAGTCAGATATAACCCCACAGGCATTGAGTAAAAAGATAAATAGCGATAAAGCAGTATCGTTTTTAGAACGTACGTTTGAAGCAATATACAAAGAACAGGTATGTCCTAAATTAGAGAAAATACCTTTTGTAGCATTAGAGCAATTTTCGAATGTGTATCTCCAGGATAGTACCCAAATAGCGCTCAATGAGCATTTGGCGGAAGAATTCAAAGGTACGGGAGGCAGTGCGAGCAAATCATCCGTAAAGATAGATTTATTATATGAGGCGGTACATCATATATTGAAAGAAGTTTCTATTACGAAAGGCACCTATCCTGATCAGAAAAACGGAGCAAAGGTATTGAAACATATAGGGGAAAGGGATTTGCTGTTGAGGGATTTGGGATATTTTGATCTTTCGGTATTAGGGGATATTGAAGGAAAAGGGGCATATTATTTAAGCCGCTTCTTCAAGAGTACCAAAGTCTATTTAAGCGCAGATCCCGGTGCAGAAGCCATAGACCTTGTGTCATATGTAAAGAAACACATAGGCAATAAAGGTCTCGCAGACATGGAGGTTTATCTTGGAGAAGAGAGGATATGCAGCCGTCTGATAGCGTACCGTGCGCCCGGGCATGTAATAAATGAGCGCAGACGCAAAGCCAAAAGAGCGGTACAAAAGAGTGGAAAGACCTTGTCCCGTGAATATTTAGAGTGGTTAGACTATAGCTTCTATATCACCAATGTAGGGGCGGAAATCTGGTCGCCGGAAGTAGTAGGCACAATATACCGGATAAGGTGGCAGATAGAGTTGGTATTTAAGCAATGGAAACAATTATTCCGGATGGATGTAATGAGGGGTACCCGTGAAGAAAGGATTCGTTGTTTGTTATATGGCCGGTTGATAATGATATGTATCGTAACGCGGATATATGCGCTAAGCGCATGGTATTGTCATAGTACTATGTGCCGGGAGGTGAGTGGGGTAAAGCTAATTCAATGGTTACAAAGAAAAGGGCGTCTGAGCCGTGCGATTGCAGATAATATGCTTCCGGCGCTTATGGAAGAATTGTTAAAGAGTTTCCCCAAAGGACTGTTAAAACAAAAGAGGCGGCGCAAAACAACCCTTGAATTAATAAGTGGACAGGTTGGATTTTTAGAGGGTTTTTCACTATGACAGGGGACAACAGGAATCATATTCTCAAAGAGCCTGAACGAATCAAATCTGCCGTTGCGTTGCATCAGTCTGCCGCGCCGGTTCGTTATTGTGGGCGCGACTTTACGATGGAAGAAATGAAAATTATTAGTGAAATAGTCAGGACAAAGGGTTTGTGCCGGACGGCTATTTCGGTGAAGATATGTGAGCGCTTTGAGTGGAGAAAGGCAGACGGCAAGCTAAAGGATATGAGTTGCCGTGTAGCGCTGCTGCGGATGGAAAGAGATGGGTGGTTCTCCTTGCCGCCATCTTTGAATCGAAATGGGAATGGCGATGGCAAGCCGTACAAGCATAGTAATATGTTAAATGATAACCAGCCATTGCTCAACCTATCAGCCGGAGAGATTGGAGATATAAGTCTGGATATAGTAAAAACCCCTGTAGAATCCCGTATATGGAACGAAATGATTCATCGTTGGCATTATTTAGGATATAAAAGATTGGTAGGCGCCCAACTTCGCTATCAGATAAACAGTCGTTACGGCGTACTTGGGGCATTAGGTTTTGGTGCATCAGCGTGGAATGTGCAGGCAAGAGAAGACTTTATCGGATGGAGTAGGCAGATTCGGGAACAAAATCTCAATCTGATAGTAAATAATTGCCGGTTTTTGATTTTGCCCTGGATAAAGTCAAGGAATCTTGCATCAAGGGTATTGGGCTTAGTCGCCAAAAAACTGCCGAATGATTGGGAAGATCGTTACAAATACCGGCCTGTAATGTTAGAGACGTTTGTAGAAAAAAAACGTTTCAGGGGTACATGCTATAAGGCAGCAAATTGGATTTATTTAGGAGAAACGAAGGGGAGGGGGAAATTGGGAGATTATTCCAAACTTTACGAAAATGTAAAATTAATAATGGTGTATCCACTGTGCAGAGAATTCCGTTCCGTGTTACAACAATCCCAATAAGTTCTTAGTATATGAGGGAGGTGAATCCCCATTCTGAAAAATTAATCTCTTTACTTCTGCTTTGCTTCAACTGCTGGCTTTTCAGTAAAAGTTAGGTTGATGCGTATGAGGTACGCCTTGCCACTACAAATCACACCCCTTATAATGACTTGTATTCTTTCAGTAATTTCCTGAATTTGTAAACCGTCACTTCATATGCTTCTTTTCCGGTAAGGTCAACCCCGGCGTCTTTCAGGATTTCAAGCGGTTCTTTGTGTGATCCTGCTCCCAGAAATGTCAGATAGTCTTCGACGGCGCCTTTTTCACCGGAGGTTACGCGTTCAGACAAAGCTATTGCCGCGGACAAACTGGTAGCATATTTGTAGACATAAAAGGCATTGTAAAAATGAGGAATTCTAGCCCACTCGTAGTTTAATTGCACATCAATAACCATTCCCTTACCCAGATAGGTTTCAAGATTTTTCAGGTAAATGCCGGTTATGCTTTTCGAGGTCAGCACCTTGCCGGATTCTGCCATCTCGTGAATATCTTTTTCAAAATTTGCGAACATGGTCTGTCTATAGAAGGTTGCCTCTATACGTTTCATATTATGATACAGATAAAATTTCTTCTCCTCGCGCGGGTTTCGGCAATCTTTGACATATGATCAAATAACAGCGCTTCATTGAATGTAGAGGCTATCTCTGCCAGAAAGATGGGATTCTGATAATAAATGTATGGTTGATTTTCAATGGAATAATCCCGATGCAGGCAGTGGCCGAATCATGTGCAAATGTTGAAACATCCGAAAACTTTTCCGTGTAATTTAAGAAAATTAATCCCCGGCTCGCATAACTCCCCCATGAGAATGCCCCTGATCTTTTGCCGGGAGATTCAAAAACATCAATTACCCGTGCACTAACGGTAGCGTCGTACTTCCTGAGATATTCAGCCCCAAGCGGTTCAAGTGCAGTACGAACCAGAGTACGCGCCTCTTCATAAGAATATTTTTAGCAGTTTCACCAACCAGGGCACATAATTATCATAGAAGTGTAATGCTTCTATGCCGAGTTCTTCCTGTTTCAGTGCATTGAACTCGCTAATCACATCAATATTTTCTTTTGCAACTTCAACGAGATTGCTGAATACCTTGTTTGGGCAGTGGCACATAATCGGGAAACAGGGACATTTCCAGCATTGACGCATAGTTGCGTACCTTCGCCAGCTTAATGTTTGCAAGTACGTTTGCAGCATAGATATTTGCCAGTACATCAATATTCTGACGGAAAGGCCGGTAATAATAATCAAACACCTTTTGCCGGAGATCCCGGTCAGGAGATTCTAATAGTTGGGCATATTTTGCATGAGAGAGGTGGATTTTTTCTCCCTTGTGTTCAAATTCCCCGAATAAAATATTGTTATCATGAAAGGCCAAAAAAGCATCATCAGGCTTTTTAAGGCAATTTTCAGTTCTGCTAAAGCAATTTCCGTTTCCTCCGAAAGGATGTGCGGTTTTGTATCGGGCATAGCTTTTCAAAAAGAAGCGATACCCTGCAAGCTGAGAATTTTCGTGAATCATCGTATCGATATCATCAAGCGATAAAGACGACAGCTCTTTTTTTATAAAAACAGTTTCTGCAGAAATCTTTGAAACAAGCAGTTCAATACGGCCCTTCATCTCTTCATACACGGCATTCCGGGTATCTTCAAAAAAGCGTACATGCGCATACACATGTAAATTTTCTCTTACGACAGAATGATCAATGTATAACTGCATGAACTGCCCGAGTTTGCCGGAATCGGCAAGAGCACCTTTAAACGCCATGAGTTGAGGAAGTCCTTTTTCCACCTTCCGGTAGTCTTTCTCCCAACAATCATCCGATGCATACAAAACAGACAAATCCCATTTGTATTTGTCTTCTATTTGATTCCGTGTTTTATTTTTGTTCATATATTTATTTGGATTTTACCCTCCACGAACATTTCCTTTTTTATTTTTGGTAATTTTTTTACCCTTGCTTCCATCTTTAATGCAATACTCCTGCTTCCAATCTTCTTTTTCAAAACCAGCGTTAAAGGTGCCTTCCCTCTTAAGTATTTTGATCCTTTTTTATCATCACTTGAGTGTTCTGCAAATCTTCTTTCCACATCGGTGGTAATGCCTGTATATAATCTTCCATGTTTACATCGTATCAAATACAAAAACCAATTATTCATTTTTAAATTTCTCACGTAAGCATAATCGGCGCGAAGCATGAAGCGACCGCATGCATGCCATTGTTATGCACCTTCAACTCTTACAATGTTTTGTCAGAAAACGGTCCAGTTGGCAGGCAAACGACTGAATGTCTTTCCGTCCAAACGAAGATGGGCCTCCGGTAATCATACCGCCGGCCCGGAGTTCATCCAGGAGATTGCGCATGGCCAGCCGCAGTTTTATGTTTGCTTCCGTGTAGAGATCGCCTCTCGGGTCAATCGCATATGCTCCCTTCTCAACAACACGGTATGCAAGTGGTATATCAGCAGTGATAACCAGATCGCCCTGTTGAGCCATCGCAACGATACGATTATCTGCCACATCAAAACCTGCAGATACCGTAATACTTGAAATGTACATAGATTGAGGAACCTTCAGATGCTTATTTGAGACCAGAAGCAACGGAATGCGAACGCGCTCAACTGCCCGGAATAGGATATCCGCTATCACACCTGGAAACGCATCAGCATCGACGAGTATCTGCATTTAACGCCCTCTCAGGTTATAATGCACGCTGTATAACAGGTAGCAATGAAGTGGCCGTAAGATTGCCGCTTTCGCCAGGGCTGAACCGAAAAATCTCTTAATGAACAACCGTTTTTCCTCTCAGGTTTTCAATAATCCTTGTGCCGCGATTTCTTTAACAGTTTACGAAGACAAGAAGCATTCAGCAAATATTATTTAACAGGTTTCTAAAAAATTGTTTTAGAAAAACACAATCCCCTGTTTCCCCTCACTTTTTTACCCTTTCTGTTAATTGTTTCGCTTCGTTTTTCCTTTCGGTTCCCTAATAAAATCCGGCCATTTTCTCTATCAAGTATCTGTTTGGTATCTTCAATGATGTCTTGTGGTATAACCGTTGGCCACATACAACACATTTGATGAGAGACCGGGTTATGTTTGTACGCCTTCGGGTGCTTTTGGTATAATTTCGCATATGTTTCTTTATATTCGGCTTTCACTACACATATGCAATGCAATTAAAATTTATACGCCTATTTGTGCTAAAAGAAAAGAAAATTTGCATAAATCAAATTGTTCTGCTAGCTTGACAACATATTTTTATTGTGTTAATATTTTTTATATTTTTTAAAATTTTAATAATAGGGACAGAGCGATTTTTAATATAAACAATTTAATCATAACAATACCAGCAATCCTTTATGCGTTGACAATACATGAATTTTTTCATGGTTGGACGGCAAACAGGTGTGGTGACCCAACAGCAAGACTACAAGGCAGATTAACGTTAAACCCGCTTGCCCATATTGATATTATGGGTGCGTTATGTTTTGTTTTTGCAGGTTTTGGATGGGGCAAACCCGTTCCCATAAATCCCAATAATTTTAGAACTCCACGCAGGGATAACATGATTGTTTCATTTGCAGGCCCTGCATCTAATTTCATTTCGGCATTTTTATTTGGCATGGTATTTCAACTGTTGCGCAATATTCCCCTGCCGTCAAATCTCTCCACGATGATATTTAACTTATTAATCACGATGATTGTCGTAAACCTGTCATTGGCATTTTTTAATATGATCCCAATTTTTCCTCTTGACGGTTCACATATCCTGGAAGGTTTATTGCCGTATCGTCTATCCGTCCGATACAAAGAAATAGAACGTTACGGACCCTTTATCCTGTTAGGGCTTATTGTAATGGGAAATTTTACTGGGGTGTCTATTCTTAGCCTGGTGCTTGGCCCGCCGATAAAATACTTCCTGAAGCTTTTCTCAGGGTTATCTTAAAAGGGATGATAGCCTTTTTTTTGAAGCGCCAGAGAAAAATGCAGGACTTTTAGCAGGATAAGCTTTATGGAAATAGCGGATAATTATAAAGTAGATTTAGACATTTATAACGGACCTGTAGATCTGCTCCTTTATTTGATTAAAAAGGATGAGGTAAATATTTATGACATTCCTATTTCCAGGATTACAGAGCACTATTTGCACTATGTAGATGCATTGCAGACGCTTGACATGAACAATATCGGCGATTTTTTGATAATGGCCGCAACGTTAATGTATATAAAATCGTATATGCTCCTTCCAAAGACCGAAATGAAAGATGAAGATGAAATTGAAGATCCAAGGACTTCTTTGGTAAAACAATTGTTAGAATATAAAAAATACAAGGAAACTTCTATCGTCTTGTCTCATAAAGCGGATCATTGGGGCAGAAAATGGAAACGGTTATATTATGAAAATCCCTTAGAAACAGCGACAGAAAACGAAGAGAAAATTCCTCTAGAAGGGGTGAGCCTTTGGGATTTGTTGCAAAAATTTTCAGACCTGATGAGTCAAACATTGTTTGATGTTCAGGGCAGAACAATTGTTTACGACGATACCCCGGTAAAGGATTATATGGAGGCCGTTCTATTGCGTGTTCAACAGAGCGCCCCTGTTTCTTTTTTTGCGCTTTTTGAAGGGATAAGAGAAAGACGTCGCATCATTGGTTTTTTTTTTGGCGCTATTAGAACTGGTAAGGCAGAATAAGGTAAGAATAGAACAGCCACTAAATTACTCCGACGTACAAATATCTTTATACAATTAATTACAAATACTTTAACTCGCCACTTTTTCACCTCTTTTTTGTGCAATCGTATCCTATAACATTGGCATACATAGTTTTAATTTGAATTTAATTCGTTAGTTTGTTAGTATCTTTGCTTCTTTGTTTGTCTCGTAAGGCAGGTATTACCGCCTAAAAATAAACACGCGGACATAAATGTGAGTTTTATTTTTGGCTGCGGCTGCTTAAAAAGTATTTAAAAAAATGTTTTTGGCATTGAAATGTCATTTGGAGATAATAGGTTATGGTTTCTAAGGAATTGTTGGAAATACTCGCATGCCCGCTGTGCAAAACAGATGTTCGACTGGAGGGCGACAGGATTATTTGTGTGCAATGCGGGCGAAGGTATCCTGTAAAAGATGATATACCGGTTATGCTTATAGATGAAGCAGCGTTGCCAGAAACGAAAGAGAAGGAATCTTAATGGATAGAAAATCGCTGATTGCATTAATCATTTGCGGGGTAATAATGTTATTATACTACCCCATTATACTGCCTTTGCTATCTCCAAAAACAGAGAAGGTAACACAAGAGGAACTCTCTGCCGAAAAACGACGCCTCGAAACAAAAAATGAAATAAGGACGGTCATTCCTGCGTTGCTGCCTTCTCAGGAAACTTTGCGTGAGATGGACATACATGAAGAAGAAGTGGTGATTGAAAATGAATGTATTAGAACAGTGTGGATAAATGACGGTGCGGCGCTCAAATCGGTTAAACTAAAGGATTTTAAAAGTCAGGATTCGAAAGATACTTTAGAATTAATAAAAGATGCTGATACGGAATATCGCCCCCTCGCCATAAGCTATATATATCAAAAGGCAGATTTCCAAAGACAGAGATACAGGATAACGGATAGAAGCAAGGGAAGGATTTCGTTTAGCACAAGCCTGGAAAGCGGACTTAATCTTATCAAGACCGTTTCCATACCGGATGGTAAATACCAAGTGGATATGGAAATTGTATTGGAAAACAATACAGACGCTGAAATTTCTTTAGCATACGATATCATTGCCTCCTCCATGATTACGCACGAAGGCGTAATTTCGACAGATATTGCAGGGCTTGTCGGCATCGATATGGGGAACCATAAAATTAAATTAGTATCCACCGCACCGAAAGGGTTTCCTGCCAAAAATGAGTCTCGTGGCATTGTTTGGGCGGGTTCAACGAATAAGTATTTTGCCACAGTGTTGAAGCCTGCTTCCAGTGAATGGGTAGCATCTGTTCATCTTCAGGCATTTGATATGCAAGGTATGCCTTCAGAGGAAAAGGCGGAACAGGGTGATTTTATGGTCAGCTTGCAGACGGGGAGAATACACATAGCTCCGCATACGTCCGTCAGACATGGATATCTCTATTTTGTAGGCCCGAAGAAAGAAGAGGTTTTGGGTCAGTATGGCACCATGGATGCTATCATAAGTTATGGGTGGTTAAATGTCATAAGCAAACTGCTCCTTGGTTTTTTAAATGCTGTTCATAACGTAATTCCCAATTATGGCATTTCCATCATAGTATTAACGATAATTATCAAGGCTCTTTTGTTTCCGTTAACGAGAAAAAGCCAGGTTTCCATGTTTAGGATGCAACAGTTGCAACCGCTGATTAACCAGCTTAAGGAAAAATATAAAAACAATAAGCAAAAAATAGGCCAGGAACAGGTGTTGTTGTTTAAAAAATATGGTGTAAATCCAATGAGCGGCTGCTTGCCAATGATATTGCAATTGCCTGTTTTTTTTGCACTGTTCAGAACACTGCAGCTCTCTTTTGAAATGAGGCAGGCACCTTTTGTTTTTTGGATAAATGATCTTTCCATGCCTGACACACTGATGTATTTGCCGTTTACCATCCCTTTTCTCGGTAATACCCTGAATATCCTGCCGATAATAATGACAGGCGCTTCCTTTGTTCAGATGAAATTAACGCCGAAATCTCCAGCCACTGACCCACAGGCTCAGGCGCAGCAAAAAATGATGTCATTTATGCCAATTATGTTTGCGTTCATTTTATATAAAATGCCTTCAGGACTTACCCTTTATTGGACAACAAGCACTATATTCAGCATCGTTGAAAGCCTATTCATTAGAAAATCTATTAAAAAAATAAAAATAGTTTAGTGTGATCCCCCCTTTTTTTGCGCTCCCATAGCTAAATATTCAACAGGCAAAAAATATCCCTAATATAACCGTGACATCATATGCTTCCTGAAGTACAGGATACCATTCTTACCGTAGCAACGCCAGCAGGCAGATCCTTTCACGCAGTGATCAGGGTAAGCGGATCAGAAGCAATTCCCTCGATCCATGAAATATTTGTTCCTTCTGCTAATATAAAACTAGAAAACTTACAAACATTTGTTTCTATAAAAGGATGTATTTGTTTGCCTGCGGAGTCATTAAAAATTCCTGCTGTTTTATATGTGATGAGGCAGCCACATTCCTATACAAAAGAAGATATCGTGGAGATTCACACTTTGGGAGGCAGGCCAATCGGAGAAATGATTCTGCAATATATTTTACAAAAAAAAGAAGGATTAAAAGACGGTTTGCGGCTTTCGCGGCCGGGAGAATTTACAAAACGAGCATTTTTGCACGGACGAATAGATCTTGCGCAGGCGGAAGCGATAAAAAACCTCATTCGTTCGCAATCAGATTCAGAACTCGATTTGGCAATTTTGCAATTGTCAGGAAATGCTTCTCTGCGAATTAAAGATATTCAAAACAAAATAACCTCCCTTTGTACATATATTGAAATGTCCATTGACTTTTCAGACCAGGACATTGAATTAATATCCCGGATGGAAATGATAAACAAAATGGAAGATATTAGAAATGATATTGTTAATCTAATGAATAAGCCGTTGACGGATAAAATATCTTCTGAAGAAATTCGTACGGTACTATATGGCAAACCGAATGTGGGAAAATCGAGTTTGATTAACGCGCTGCTGGGGGAGAAAAGAGCTATTGTAAGTGACAGACCAGGGACTACGCGGGATATGGTTACCGGAGTTTTGGAAATAGGAAGCGTGTGTTTTAAATTAACAGATATAGCGGGTTTCGATGAAGCAAGAGAACCTGTTTTTTTACAAGCAAGAGAAAAGGCTCAAGGTGCCTTGAAAAGTGCACATCTGTTATTGCTTGTTTTTGCCGGTAATGAAAAAATGGATATCCAATCATTGGAAATAAATCATAGTGAGGTTGCCAATAATGTAATTGTGGTGGTCAACAAATGCGATTTAATGCCGGAGAGTTCTTCCTTTGAACTGCCGGAAGAAGTAAAAAAATATACTGTTGTGTATGTTTCTGCATTAACCGGCGAGGGATTGGAGAGATTAAAGACACTTATGTTTGATAAAGTTTTGGCCGGGCAGATAGAACGATCAAACACACTTCATTTTTTCAATGTTTATCAAAAAGACGCCATGCAACGGTCGTACGAACGAATAGAACAGGCGATAGCGTCTTTCAGAGATACTATGAGCGATGAATTTATTGCCATGGACCTGAGAATGGCAGTGGACATTCTTGGTGAAGTAGTAGGTGAAATTACGACAGAGGATATTTTAGATAAAATATTTCAGGAATTTTGTATTGGGAAGTGAAATGCGCGAGAGGCCTTCATGGGACGAATATTTTTTGAGGATTACAAAAGAAGTTGCGCGGCGGTCAACATGCCTGCGCAGACAGGTAGGTGCTGTTCTTGTTTTGGAAAAACATATTCTAGCCACAGGTTACAATGGAGCGCCAAGCGGGCTTCAGCACTGTCTGGAAATTGGCTGTTTGCGGGAACAATTAAGAGTGCCGCCTGGCGAACGCCACGAATTATGCCGGGGGCTTCATGCTGAAATGAATGCTCTTATACAAGCAGCGCGCTACGGAATAAAAATTTCGGGAGCAACCTTGTATAGCACAACCTGTCCATGTTCTTTGTGCGCTAAAATGCTGGTGAATGCCGGAATAAAGCGTATTGTTGCCATTTCCGATTACCCCGATGCCCTTGCAAAAGAAATACTTCATATGGCAAATGTCCCGGTTGACTTTGCAGGGCTTGAAGAACCTGTTGTGGGCGATGAAAAATAGTAACAAAACGCCTTTCAAAAATAAAAAGTTTTTGTCCTCGATAGTATACGTGTTAAACTCAATAATACAGTAAAAACGTTGAATTATTTTTGCTTGAAAATCAATAAAGCAGGTTTTTTGGTAAATCTTCTTGACATCATATATCTTGTATGATATATACTTCAGACTAACATATATAGCTATAAATGTGTTTTTGGTACCTTATCAGTAATTTCTTTAACGGTTTTTGTTAAAATATTTAATAGTGAAACCCGAAATACTGGATACGAAACGAATTCTAATGATAAAATGATTTTATATTCCAAACGAGCGCGTCTTTCGTGTTTCGTGCTTGTTTGGTTCTGGCTTCTCCATGTTAGGTTAAGGGCGCATGCAATGCTTGTTTTGTAAAGCGGATAATGACAAAGTGATTAATTCTCGTACAACAGCGGATGGTCTAAGTATTAAGCGCAGGCGGGAGTGTTTGGACTGCGGTCGTCGATATACTACATACGAGCGAGTTGAAGAAAATCCATTGCGTGTCGTTAAGAAAGATGGACGGCGCGAGATGTATGATCGGAAAAAAGTATTTAATGGTTTGCTGAAAGCGTGTGAGAAGCGGCCTGTCTCTACCGATATAATAGAAAATATCGTTGATGAAATAGAGCGCGAAATATATAGCAAATTCGACCGTGAAGTAAATGCAAACTTTATTGGTTCTCTGGTAATGCAGAAATTAAGGATTCTTGATATGGTTGCTTATGTTCGTTTTGCTTCTGTATACAGGGAATTTAAAGATATTTCGGAATTTATAGATGAGCTAAAACCGTTTATGCAGGGAACCAAGAAGAAGATGCGATGAAAGAACAACTACAAGTTATAGTATTAAACCTGTTAGGAGGTACGGAAAGATATGGGTAATATGATAGAGTATGTCGTAAAACGAGACGGAAGGACAGCTCCTTTTGTTGAAAAAAAGATTGCTGATGCGATTTTTAAGGCGGCGCAGGCTGTTGGGGGTAATGATCGTGCTTTGGCAGAAGAACTGGCTGTAGTGGTTTCTATGTTTTTGGCGAAGAAATACAATGGAAATCCCCCGGGCATAGAAAATATCCAGGACGTGGTGGAAAAGGTACTTATTGAGACGGGGCATGCGAAAACAGCGAAGGCTTACATTATATATAGAGACAAAAGGGCAAGAATTCGTGATTCGCTGAGGGTAAGAAAGCAATCCCAGAAAAGAGTGGATACTACAGATGTTTCTCTCATGGTCGATACGGAGACAAAGGACGAAACTTTTCCCTGGGATAAAAGAAAAGTCGCCGTAGCGCTGGAAAAGGAGGCGGATATCTCCGGAGAGGTTGCTGAAGAAATTGCAAGCGTAGTGGAGCAAAGGGTGTTTTCTTCAGGGTTGAACCGTATTTCAACGTCTTTAATCCGGGAGCTGGTGGATAATGAATTGTTTGAGCGTGGATACAGTAAAAAACTGGAAAAACAGGCCGTGCTTGGTATGCCCAAATATGATCTCGATGAGTTAATACTGTCAAAAAATAAGGAAAACAGCAACATTGCCACTAATAATCCGGAAGCAATAAATCTTGCAATTGCAGAAAACACTTTAAAACAATACGCGCTTCAGGAGGTTTTTTCCAAAGAGGTCTCTGAGGCACATCTAAGTGGGATGGTACATCTTCATGACCTTGGATATCCGACCAGAGTATATTGCTCTTCTCATTCTTTAGAGTATTTAAAAAAATATGGATTGTCGCTTGAGAATTTAGATACCGATTCAGCGCCAGCGAAGCACGCGCGTACATTGACAGGCCATTTAAATACATTCCTGGCTTCCATGCAGGCATATTATGCCGGGGCGTTAGGTGTGGGGTATATTAATATTATGTATGCTCCTTACCTTGAAGGGATGAGCCATCAGGAAATGAAGCAGGAGGCACAACACCTCATATTTAGCTGTTCGCAGAGCGCTTTTTCCAGGGGGGGGCAGACGTTATTTCTTGACTTTAATATACACACAGGCATTCCCGGTTATTTAAAAGATATACCCGCTATAGGTCCTGGTGGGAAACCGACGGGAAAAACTTATGGAGAGTATGCGGAAACGGCGAGGAGGTTTACTCTGGCGATGTTGGATGTTTGGAGGGAAGGGGATTGCTATGGCCATGTCTTTGCGTTTCCTAAATGTGATTTTCACATAAATGAAGAATCGTTTAAAGATCCGAAACAATATGAGCTTTTGGAATATGCCTGTCAGATTGCCAGTGAGAATGGCGTACCATACTTTGTATTTGACAGGGATGAGATAACCCTCTCTGCATGCTGCCGTTTACGTACTACAATTGATGATAATTATATGATCAAACATCCTGAAAGCATGCGTTTTTGCGGCTTTCAAAATATAACGATTAACCTGCCCCAGGCCTCCTATAAGGCGGGAAAAGGTAATTGGGATGCGCTTTACAAAGAGATTGATAAAGCAATTGAAATTGCGGTAAAGGCGCATCTTCAAAAAAAGAAATTTATCAGCAAACTAATGTCGGGACCGGAAATGCCTCTTTGGGAAATTGGAAAGAAAGCAAAAGATGGTCGTCCATACGTAGATCTTGAGGCGTCAACATATATTGTAGGCATTATTGGGTTAAATGAATGTTTGCAGTTTATGACGGGAAAAGAATTACATGAAGGCGATGATATGATCCGCCAGGGTTTGCGCGTGGTTTCCCACATGTATACGCGTGTGAAGGAAGCAGGGAAAAAGCATAAGTTGAAGTTTTCTTTGGAAGAATCTCCCGCCGAAAGTGCAAGTAGAAGATTGGCAAAGGTGGATATGCGAAATTTCCCTGAAGCGGCGGACGTTGTAAAAGGAAATGACGAAAGGGACGGCTTGTATTATACCAATAGCATACATCTTCGCCCGGATGCCCCGGTAGATATGATTACCAGAATATACCTTCAGAGTAAATTTCACACGATGATTGAATCTGGTGCAATAATACATGCATTTGTAGGAGAAGAAAGGCCGCCGGCCTCCAGCATTTTGAATCTCGTGAAAAAAACATTTAAGAATACACAGGCTGCTCAGGTTACCATATCTCCCGAGTTCACCATTTGCAACGATTGTAAAAAAGTCACAAAAAAACTTACGGATATTTGCGGCTATTGCGGGTCGAGAAATGTTTATGGTATAACAAGAATCGTAGGCTATTTCAGCCGTATAAATAATTGGAACAAATCTAAAATAAGTGAATTGGCGGACAGGCATAAGGGCAATTATCGTGTAGAGGATATTTTTACGGGCAAGAGTGCTTCTGTAGAATCTTGTGCGGCAAAAAGTTAGAATACGAGCTTTATTTAACATGGCAGCGGTAGTGGTGATGTTTTTCAAATTTTTATTTAGATTTTTTGAATGAATATACCAATTAAAGGTTTTATTGAAAATAGTCTCTTAGAGTGGGAAGGAAAGATTGCCTCCATCATTTTTCTGCCAACGTGCAATTTTCTCTGCCATTATTGTCATGCCCCGCATTTGGTGCAAACCCCGAATAAATTAGAATCAATACCTTTGGAGTCAGTAACGAAAAAACTACAGCAAAGTTTTGGGTGGATAGATGGCGTTGTTGTTTCGGGCGGAGAACCCACCATGTATAAGGAATTAGGCGAATTGCTGAAAATATTCAAGGATATTGGTGTTCTGGTGCGCTTAGATACAAACGGAACGAATCCTTATGCATTGAAAGATTTAATCGAAAAAGACCTTTTGGATTGTATTGCAATGGATGTAAAAGCGCCTCTTCGTAAAAATAAGTATGAAGAAATAGCTGGAACTCCCTGTAATGTAGAGGATATTGTAAATAGTATTCATATTATTATGGAGAGTGGCATTGAGTATGAATTCCGTACTACGGTCTGTCCTTCACAATTGGATCAATATGATATCGAGGATATCTCAATGTCCATAAGGGGTGCAGAACGATATATCATACAGTCCTTTAAACCGAATCATTGTTTGAATACGGATATGTTAAATGAAAAGCCCTATTCTTTTGAAATGCTCAGGGAATTTGCAATGGTGGCAGGCAAATATGTTAATTATTGCTGTGTCCGGGGAGATGAAGGAAAAGTTTTATCGAGAAATTGGTAGGTTCATTATACCGTTGGTCCCAATAATCTATGAGAGGGGGTGATATTTAATGCCGGTAAAGAAGTGTGGTACTTCCGCAAAAACAGGAGCAAAAAAAACAGCTACAAAGAGTGTTGGCACCAAAACGACAAAAGCAAAAACCGCAACAAAAGCAAAGACAACAACAGAAAAAGCGAAGACGACGACAAAAGCAAAAGCCAAGCCTGCTGCAAAGAAGGCGAAAAAGTAATAGCCAGTTTAATGTTATTTATATTTTAGCAGACACATGTATTCAAAAGTATTTATGTATACAGGTTATTAGGAACGAGACAGTTTTGCATACGTATTTTTATTGGTATGGGACCAATCTATGTGTAATGGGGGAAGGGCGTTTCGATTCTATCGGAACGTCCTTCTTTGTCATTAATTAGCCAACTAAAGGATCATGTGTTCCGCCTCTCCCCGCCCGTTTTTAACAGTAAATCGTGGGCTACGGAATGAAGGTTTTCAAAATTCCAGAATAGCATCGAGTCTGTAGAGATGTAAATGCCTCGCGTCTCTGTTAGCCAAAAGATTAATTTAGCACAAGAAGTTTTAATCTTTTTAACAAATCAATTAATAAACATATTCCTATCCCTCTCGAGAGGGGAATTTTAGCTGTCCCCTCATGGAAGGGGGTTTAGGGCAGGTAGAAAAGTCTTTACATACAACCTGTCCTCTTTTTTTGGAGCGGAACCTTAAAAAGTCGTTGCCAAAGATGGCAGAATTTGATGTTAAGGAATTTCAATCTTTTTAGTTAAGCAATTAACAAACCCAATGCGGCCCCTATGGTAGGCCATGTATCCTTGCATGGTTTTATGACATGAAATGCAATACGCTTGTCCTGTCAATGAGGAGAACTTTGGATGTCACCTCCCGGGAGAGGATCGAGGGGTAGGTAAAATAAAAACCGTCGGGGTTTTGTTTTTTAAAACCCAACCTAATTAAAAAAAGTAGCGCAGAGTTATGAAATTAAAGAAGCTGGAATTGTTCGGATTTAAATCGTTTGCCGAAAAAACCGAAGTTGTTTTTGAGGACGGCATAAATGTAATTGTCGGTCCCAATGGATGCGGCAAGAGTAATATAGTGGATGCTGTTAAATGGGTGCTTGGCGAACAAAGCGTTAAATCGTTGAGAGGCAATGAAATGTCGGATGTTATTTTTAATGGCACCGAAAAAAGGCCCTCTCTTGGTTATGCGGAAGTATCGTTGACTATTTTGAACAATAAGGGACTATTGCCTCTGGAATATACTGAAGTGTGTATTACGCGCAGGCTGTATGCTTCCGGAGAATCTGAATATCTTATTAATAAGCAAACCAGCAGATTAAAAGACATACGCGAACTTTTTGTAGATACAGGCTTTGGTTCAAATGCGTATTCTGTGATTGAACAAGGGAATGTCGATGCGTTACTCAGAGCGAATGCTCACGAAAGGCGTGCATTGTTTGAAGAGGCCGCAGGTATCAGCAGATTCAAATTACAGAAAAAAGCTGCTTTGTCTAAATTAGAACATGTGGAACAAAATTTGTTACGAATAGGCGACATTGTTGAGGAGCTACAAAAGCAGCTTCGTTCCATAAAAGTTCAGGCATCGAAGGCTAGAAGATATCAGGAGTACAGAGAACAATTAAAAAAACTAAAGGTAGGACTTTCGCTTAAAAATTACAGAGAGCTTGGTGACAATAAGGCGTCTGTTTCTGAACAAATAAAACAAATAGAAGAACAAAGACAAAAAGTAACCACTATTATAGATACTCTTAAATTACAAATAGATGAAGTTGAAGAGGCCTTGGAACAATTGGAACTGCAATCAGCGGCATTACAGACGGAAAAAATGAGCCTTGAGTCGCAAATATCAAAAGACGAGGATAAAATAAAATATAATACCGAACGTATTAAAGAATTAAAAACCCGGCGCGAAAGACTCTTGGAACAGCAAAAGACATTGGAAAATAAGATAGGCGAAACAAAAAACACTATTTTAAAATCTGAGGAAATGCTACACGTATTGACGCGGGATATAGGAACGGTACAAAACGACCATCAGAATAAAGAAATTTCAAGTAAACAAATAAACCTTGAATGCGATATTTTGTATCAGGGCATGGAAGAAAAAAAGGCGGAGGTTATTGCTACACTGCAAAAAGAATCTGGCGTACAGAATGAAATCGGCAGTTTGACTATGGAAAAAGAAACATTGATGGGGAGAGTGATGAGGCTTCAAAAAAGGCAGGACGAAATTGCTTCATCTCTGAATATGTTGAAATCGAGATATGAGACCGTTGCAGATGAAAAAAATACTATTACGATAGAGTATGATATTTTAGAAAGCAATTTATTCGCTTCAAAAGGCCGTATACAAGAAATTATTAACACAATCCGTTCCTTAGAAGACCAAATTAACCTAAAAAAACAATTGCAAAGCAGTAAAAAATCGCGACATGAAGTACTGATGGACTATGAGGTTCGCGCAGAGGGTATTGATTCAGGGGCAAAATGTATCGTTGGAGAATCGCAGAAAACAGATTCTGTTTTGAAAGGTATACAAGGCATGATTGTGGATATGCTGAAGGTGGATTTGCAGTATGCTCTTGCCATTGAAGCTGCATTGGGAGATAAGGTGCAAGGCATTGTTGTGAGCACCACGCAAAATGCAATAGAGGCGCTTGCCTTTCTACTGGAACATCAAAAAGGAAATGCCATTTTTTTCCCATTAGACCGTATGCATGGGCAATCTTCTCGCAATGAGGAAATTTTACAAAAACCAAATGTCATTAGCGTTGCAAGCCGTCTTGTTAATTGCAGGGAAGATATTCGGGAGGTAATAGAGGGATTTTTGGGCAATGTCCTTGTTGTTGAAAATCTTGAAGCTGCAATGTGGCTGAATAGCCAAGGCATCAATGTTCGCTGTGTAACACTGAATGGAGAGTTGTTTGAATTGGACGGGACAATCAGCGGCGGCAGAAAGCAGGGGCAGGTAGGCATTATTTCCCGAAGAAGTGAATTGGAGAAAATTGAAGATGAATTGCTCCGTATACAGGAGGAACTGGAGAGGCTTGAGGGGGAAAAGTATACGTATGTGGGCGAACTGACCGGGCTTGAAGAGAAAACTGCCCAATTGGCGGTAAAGATAGAACAGTTGAATTTACTGAAAATGTCAAAGGAAAATGAACTTTCGCAAAACAGACAAAAACAGGAAGAACTTCTGGCAGAAGAAAAGATGAACGAAGAGGAATCAGACGAAATAAACGGCGAAATAGAAAACACCCATGAACGCGAAATTTTATTGAGGGAAAGATTGGAAGTCCTCAATCAACGCCATGAAGCATTAAAAGAACAAATCGAAGAGACATCGATGCTTGTTAAAGAAAAGGAAGTTATAAGGAAGGAAATGCAGGAAGAAATTATGTCTTTAAAGGTGATGCTTGCACAGAAAGAAGAGAAAAAAGACAGTCTGGCAGAGACGTTAAACAAACTTTCCGCAGACCTGCAGGAAATGGAAGAACAGGTTCGGGATATAGCAGATGAGCATAAAAATTGTCAGCAGAAAATATTTGATGCGGAAATAGAAATCAAAAATACGGAACAACACATTGAGGCGCTTCAATCAGAAAAAATTGTTATTGATGAAAGGACGGAAAATCTGAGTGCAGAAATAGAAAGAAATGATTATCATGCCGCGGAATTACGTACATCCCTGGAAGGAAACCAGGCAGAATATGGGAGTGTAGAACAGCATCTTCAGGAATTGCGATTTAAAGAAAATGAATATAATATCCGTATAACCAATCTTGAGGAACGGATAAGAGAAGAATATAAACTTGAAATTTCCGAACTACACAGTAACCGTGAAGAAATTGAGCAGGAACTCAGCAGTTTGAAGGAGAAGCAAGCTCAGTCCGACGTTTCACCGGAGGAATTTTGGGAAGCGGTTTCTGTTGAAATAGAAGAATTACAAGGAAAAGTGGAGCGTTTGGGCAATGTGAATCTGGAAGCCATTGCGGAACAGGAAGACCTTGAAAGCCGGGAGGGTTTTCTCCTCACCCAAAAGGAGGATCTTGAAAAGTCGCATACGAGTCTGCTGAATCTGATAAAAAAAATTAATCATACGAGCCGTGAATCTTTTGAAAAAACCTTCCATGAAATCCGTGAAAATTTTCAAATGATGTTCCGGAAGCTGTTTGGCGGAGGAAAAGCAGATATAATTTTGGAGGAGAACGTTGATATCCTCGAAGCGGGAATTGAAATAGTTGCGCAGCCACCCAACAAAGAACTTCGTTCAATCACGCTCCTTTCCGGGGGAGAGAAAGTGATGATCACCGTGGCGTTGCTGTTTTCGGTATTTCAGACAAAACCAAGCCCCTTTTGCATCCTCGACGAGGTGGACGCCGCCCTGGATGAAAGCAACATCAACAGGTTCAGTCTTATTATTAAAGAGTTTACCAGAGACACGCAGTTTCTCATGATTACGCATAATAAAGTTACTATGAGCATTGCGGATGTGCTTTATGGCATCACGATGCAGGAACCAGGGGTATCAAAAAAGATTGCCGTGAAGTTTGATGAGATTGAGAAAAAGGTTGCTTAATACGCAGAATGGCAAAATGTGTTTGACAACAGATGAAGGAGTGAGTATCATTACCCGCAGTTGTTGAAATAAGAACAAATATATATGCGATGGAGTTCGCTTAATCGCTGCTATTGTAGCTAATAACTCCTGTCAAAGATTTCCTCTGGCAGGAGTTTTTTTATTTTGAAAAACCCCTGTCAAACGAATGGTTTTGGCAGGGGTTTTTCTGTTAAATTTACGTATAGGAATTTCAAAGTTTTTGTAGAGACGCATTGCATGTGTTTCCCCGTTTTGTTTATTCAGTTAAAAGTCGCCTAAGACCTAATTAATTCAATTAAGTAGATGAACAGCTACGTTTGTTTTTCCGGAGGATTTGAAGTTTCATGTTAGATGAATTTGTAGAACATAAGAAAGAAATATTGAGTGTAATTGAAAATATAGAGGACTTGTCAAAAAATGATGCTGGGATTGGAGACGGCCTGCTTGCTATGGTCAGGAAACGGTTGGTAACAAACAGCTTTAATCTGGTGGTTTTAGGACAGTTTAAAAGAGGCAAAACGACTCTTATCAACAGTTTAATTGGCAAAGAAGTCCTCCCATCATCGGTAGTCCCATTAACTTCTATTGTGACGATCCTGAGATTTAGCCATGAAATCAGATGTATAATTTTCATGGAAGATGGTAGTGAAAGGGAAATTAGTGTGGAGGAATTACCTCGGTATGTTACTGAAAAGGAAAATCCAGGAAATGTACGCAGAGTGCGATGCGCTATCATTGAATATCCGTCACCTTTTCTTGAAGCGGGGATGATGCTGGTCGATACCCCGGGAGTGGGATCAACCTTTCTGCATAACACGGAAACGACGTATGGATTTTTAGACCACCTTGATGCCGCATTGTTCCTTATGAGCGCTGATGTTCCCATCTCACAGGTGGAAAAGGAACTCCTTGATACCATCAAAGATTCCACACAGAAGATATTCTTCGTGTTAAACAAGATTGATAATCTGACTTCGAACGAGATGGAGGAAATAGTCGCCTTTAATAAACAGGTGTTAGAGGAGATGGGGTTTGCCGTGCATAAAATCTGGCCTATTTCTGCCAGAGAAGCACTGAAGGCAAAAATAATCAACAATGACGTTCAGCTTTTACAGAGTGGTCTTTTGGAACTTGCAGACGCGTTGGGGAGTTTTCTTTCTTCAGAAAAAGGGAAGATTGTCCTGAATACAACAATATCCAAGACACAGCGGTTTATCTCCCGGAAATTATCTCAGATAGCTATTGAGAAGAGAACATTGGAGGCTTCCGGTGAAGAATTAGAGGATAAGCTAAACACCTTTTATAAACTGGTTACAAACCTGAAACAGGATAGAGAGGATATTGCTTATCTGCTCAAGGGCGAATCCGACAAGTTGTGTTTGAAGGTGGAGGATATGCTAAAGTCTTTAGAAGAAAAAGAGACAGCGAGAATAAAACAATGTCTTGTGGATTTCTATGAAAAAAATCCTGAGTTTAGTCCAACAGTTTTTCGGGATGAGATGCAAAAGGTTATCAAAGAAGAGATTGTCAGGGGATTCGATGTGTTTAGAAAGGATTCCGAGCAGGTGATTTCTAATAATATGCAGGAGGCCTTTAACCGTTTTACGAAACGTTCCAACGATATTATACGTGAGTTTAAAACGGCTGCCGAGCTACTCTTTGAGGTAGCTATGGACACGACGGAATTTGCAGTGGAACTGACGAAAGACAATAACTTTTATTATATGGTGCAGGAATATACGGCGCCTACCGAAGAAGAAGTTAAGTCTATTCTGCGTACTTTTCTGCCTAAATCTATGAGCAGGAAGATGGTTTTTCATGAGATGATGGAAAGGGTGTCTTCTGATGTAAGCCGGAATTGCGGCAGAACACGCTCAGACCTTACAACAAGGATTCACAAGACCATTAACTACTATGCAAAACAATTGAAAGACCTTGGAAGCGACCTTATAGAGCAAATTGAACAAGCTATTCAAAAGGGTCAGGAGAGACGAAAGGCGGGCGATGAGTTTGTACGGATTGAGTTAGAGTTATTGGCAAGCAAGGCTAAGAAGCTGGAAGAACACAAAGGAAAACTGACAAATATTTGGGATGCCATTAATTTGGTTGACGTAAAGCAGGAGCAAATAAACATGGTAATGGTATAAGGTGTGGTTCTGAATAAAGAGGCGATGGAGTTCGCCTGATTGCTATGTGATAGCTGATAACTCCTATTGAAGTCTTGCTTCGACAGGTGTTTTTATTGGGGAAAATCTCTTGTCGGAGCATTAGTCTTGACAAGGGGTTTTTTGTTATGCCGTTATATTTCCAAATTGAAATATAAGCAAAAGAAATAATGCCCTTGTCGAATTTTTATAGGAGGGAGATATGGAAAAAGCAATTGGCATTATTGAGAAAAAAATACGAGATGCATCTTGGGAAGACGTGAAAAATGTGTTTGACACCTTCCGCCACCTTGCCGCAACCCTAAAACAGGATAAGGAAAATATTTTGTATTTGATCGAGGACAAATTGGGTATGTTGTGCTTAAAGGCAAAGGAAATGGTAAAGGATTTTGAGGAAAAGGAAATACTGAGGACAAAGCAATGTCTCCATGATTTTTTTGGAAAAAGTCCGGATACCAATTCCACCGTTTTGAGAAATGAAATGCAGAAAATTATCAAGCAGGAAATTGGTAAGGGGTTTGATGTGTTTCAAAATGACTTTGAGAGGGCAATCTTAAAGAATATGCAAGAGACTGTCGACCATCTTCTGCGGCATACCAGAGACATGATCCGTGAGTTTGAAACAGCCTTAGAAATCCTCTTTGAGATACCTATGGGCCAATTTGAATATTCTATGGATATATACAAGGATGGTAATTTTTATTGCATAGTCCAGGAGCATACGACAACTTCTGGTAATAAGTTTCATTCCATTCTGCACTCCTTTCTTTCACAACCGGCCCGCCGAAAACTGGTTTTACATGAGATGATATCAGAAATAGCATCCAACGTCAGCAGTAATTGCGACAGGATACTCTGTGACGCCACAACAGGGATTTGCGCAACGATTGAATATTATACCCGGCAACTGAAAGGCCTTGGGAACGACCCTATTGCGCGAATAGAACAAGCTATGCAAGAGGGGATAACACAACGAAGCGCAGAAAATGGAATTAGTAAATTAGTCCATCGGAAACTTTTAACCGCGTAATGGCAACGCGTGTCTTGCCACTCACGTGAATTGTTACCGTGCATACCTAATTTGATGGATTCCCATGCTGGTGTAATGAGAAGGATGGCAAGGAAAGTGATAAAGAGGATGCATCATGCTGAATAAAGATCAAAAAAGAGGACTTACGATAGCCCTTCGTATTATGGAGGAAAATATCCGGTATATTGAACAAGTATTCAATAACGACGACTATAATGGCATCCTTTACGATACGAAGTGCAACATGGACGAAGGAGTCAAAAGAGAAATTTTTAAAAGGACATTGCTTATAAAAAACAGAATAAAGGCGCTTTCAGAAAGATTTGATCTTGAAAAGGAACTGAGAGATCCGATAAAGGAGATTTTTGGGAAAATGGTAACACTTTAGTTCTTTGAAAAATTCCAATAATCCCGAAGGGATGAAATGATTATAGAAATTATACGAAAAACCCATAATTAACCCCGAAGGGGTGATATAATTTTATCTTTCATGAAACACCGGACAATGGCGATTATGTCATCCCTTCGGGATTAGGCGTGGTTTTACCGTGTTTTTCTATAATCATATTACCCCTTCGGGGTTCTCCTTTTTTCTCGGAATTTTTCAAAAAGCTAAAGTGTTACGGAAAATGTCTTCATGCTGGTGTATCCTTGAAGATGCCAAAGCAAGGAAGTTGAAAAGGTATGGAGTCGTTGCAAATGAGCTTGAAGACGTTCTCGACCCACACCTTAATGGAATTATTGATTTGATTTTTGATATGGAACGTCTTTTATTAGAAAAGCCAGGCGGAAAATCAGAAAAGGAGTCGATTTTATGATAAACATAAAAGATGGCGATATAAACAATCGGGGGTATGGCACGCCAGTTATTGAGGTCGATGCCTGTGTGCCTTCAGAAACGGCTGAGGAAGCGGCACCGGTAGGTACCGCCAGGGCAACCCTCGCTTTTATCCTACTCGTTCTCGGTATACTGGCTTTCATATTGGACGTCTTTTACTAGAAAAGTCCAACAAGACATTATATAAGGAGTCGATTTTATGTCAGAAACAAAAGGTACTGATATAAGCAATCAGAAGTGTAACAAACTGGTTACTGGGGCCGATGCCTGTGAGCCGTTTGAAACGGCTAAGAAAGCTGGGCTGGTAGGTCGTGCAAGGACGAATCTTGACGCTTTAACCCTGCTTGGTCTCGGTATACTTGCGGGGGTCTTTATTGCGCTTGGTATGCAACTATCCGTGTTAGTAACCCATACCGCAACCTCTAGCTATGGTTTAAACCAACTTGTCGGGGGTGTGGCTTTTACTCTGTCGATGGTTTTAATAGTAATCACCGGCGCAGAACTTTTTATGGGAAACCCTCTTGTCGCAATGTCTTTTCTATCCGGGAAAATTACCGGCAGGGCATTTACGAGGAATGTAATCATAGCGTTTATTGGTAATCTTATTGGAGCGTTAACCTTGGTGGTATGGATATACAAATCTGAGCAGTGGATGATGAGCAATTACCTGCTGGGCGCAAAAATTATTCTCATGGCTAACGAGAAAGTAAACACCTCGTTTGGTGTACTCCTGGCGCGCGGAATGATGGGCAATGCACTGATATGTCTGGGTGTTTGGCTGTGTTACTGCAGTAAAAGCAATATTGATAAAATACTGTCATTGCTGTGGCCTGTTTCCTGTATCATGGCATGTGGGTTTGAGCACGGTGCTGTCAATATGTGGCTTATCCCCATGGGGATTATTCTGAAAGACAACCGAATGGTGCTGACCGTTGCAGAAAAGGTACATGGTGGGAGACTAGACCTTTCCAATCTCACCTTTTTTAAAGGATTTTTATTCGATAATTTGTGTCCTGTCGTTCTCGGAAATGTAATCGGTGGTGTTGTGTTAGTTGCAGGTGCGTACTGGTTTGTATATTTACGCTTTCCTGAGAAGGGAAAGGAGGTTTAGGGTTAATGGGAAACGATATGTCAGAATTCCGCCGGGCAGCACATGCCGGTGCCGCGCATTCGCCTGTGCAAACCGCTGCCATTGTTGAAAACAAGGCTGTCGCAAGGGCAGGATTGCGTGTTATGCAGACCTTTATATTGAGTATCATGGCCGGGATATTTGTTGCCATGGGCGCACAGTTTGCTACTTTTGTAACGAGTGATTCTGCTCTCCATTTAGGCATTACCTCTCTTATTATGGGTATAGTGTTTTCACTCGGACTCATACTGGTTGAAACCGCCGGGGCCGAACTCTTTACCGGTAACAATCTCAACGTTATGGGCTATCTTAGCAAACGTATTACAACCCGGGACTTGCTCAGGATATGGATTATTGTGTATGTGGGTAACTTTATAGGCGGGATCCTGATGGTCTTCTGGATGTATCTGGCTCATCAATGGGAATTTTTTCATTTTATGACGGGCGCAAAGGCGTTGCTTATTGCCCACAAAAAGACTACCCTCTCTTTTGAGGCAGCCCTGGCAAGAGGTGTGCTTTGCAATGCCTTGGTATGCCTTAATGTTTGGTTATGTTATAGTGGTAGAAGCATGGCAGATAAGGTGCTTTCGGTTCTGTTTCCTATCGGCGGTTTTGTTGCCAGCGGGTTTGAACATTGTGTTGCGAACATGTATTTTATCCCGATGGGTTTGGTATTGCGGAAAAACCAGGCTGTCGTTGCTGCTGCAGAAGAGATGGCAGGTAAAACATTAGATATTTCACAACTTACATGGAAGGGATTTTTTATAAATAACCTCTTTCCGGTCACCATTGGAAACTTTGTGGGCGGCGTTGTTTTGGTGGGCGTGGTATTCTGGTTTATTTACCTGCGGCCTCACAACTGCTATAGTAAGCGATAAAAGTAAGTTGTTATTCCTGCGAAAGCAGCAATCCGGTTTTCTGTTTCATTTCTCTGGATTCTCATTTAATTCAAAGGATGGATGTATCATGACATTTTATTGTCCGGAATGTTGGAAGGAAATAAATGCGGTTGAGGAAACATGTCCTTTCTGTAATGCGGATATATTGAAATATGAAGGCATGGATTATGAGAAAAAATTGATAAATGCGCTAAGGCATACAGAACCGGAAACAGTTCTGCGGGCAGTATATATCGTAGGCAGGCTGAAAAGTGAAAAAGCGGTGAAACCTCTTATTACACTCTTTAAAAAAACGGACAGTACCTTTTTAAAGATTGCAATACTCAATACTCTCTGGGAAATAGGAATTCCCACGTCTGTAGAGTTTATTGTAAATCGATCTGATTTGGAAGTGGGAATTGTTGGGAGAACGGCAAGGGACTTGACATACAGGTACATTACTAAATCACAGTGAAAAAGCGAGTTGAATAATTAAGAGTCAAAATAAATGGATAGAGCAAACGAGGTATATTCGCGAATTATCGGCGTCCTTCTTCTGGTTAATATATTTAAGAAGTAAGGATATGATATTAATGCTTTGCTGGCAGAAAATATGAAGTACTGTCCTTTATGCGATGAGTTGGAAAAAATAGTGAGCAGAAACGGTGCATAAGTGGAAAAAGATGTGTTGTTTGGAAGAGAAAAAGAGTGCCAATTTATAACCGGCTTAATGAACGGCAGGAAGAATATCATTATTTACGGTGAGGAAGGAACGGGTAAAAGCGCCATTATTCATGAAACAGTAAGCCGGAGGAAGGCAGAAAAGTTACTTTATTCTCACAGCAGCAAGACATTAAGGGAATCATTAATAAATCCTATTCTCTTTCATGGTAAAGAGACTAAAGATGTTCAGAACAAGAATATTGCAATGTTGAGAAAAGCATTCTTTAGCATGCTTGACAGGGAAAAACCCGCATATATCATTTTTGACCATGTAGAATTAGTTACGCCGAGACTCTATTATTTCTTCCTGTATTTAATGGATAAAAAAATTCCTCTCATAATGATAAGCCGTGGAATAAGGAAAAAAGATATCGACCATTTACGCATGATTTTATTTGATTTTATAAAGGTGGAAATAACGAATCTTGAAAAACCCGCCACGGATAAACTGGTAGATTATTTTGTTAAAGAATTCAATATTAAGGTGAACCACACGGACGATTTCAGAAAAGACATCTATAAGTTTTCAGGCGGCAATCCTAAAATCGTCAAAGAACTTTGTTTCATGGCAAAAGACGCAAAATATCATTCTTGCGGCAATTGCAACGTAAGGCTTATTGATTTAGACCATAGAATAGGCAAGGCAACAGGCGGCAGTACATGAAAGCCCTTCGGACGCTGGATTTATGAAAGTGCATATCTATTGTTTAAACAGAAGATATTCCCCGCACGTTTGCACGCAAGGGGAAATGGATAAATAATCCGGTGGGTTTTAAAAAGAAAGAAGGGGAACGATATCTTATTTTCATGGAAGGTTTATAAGTAAATGTGAGAATTTCGGGCTAAACAAAGAAATAAAATTCAAAAAAAACTTGCGCTTTATATGGAAAATGATAGGATTCGATGTGTAGCGGAGAATTTTATTCATCTGATTACAGTTTATAATCATTAACATTTTAACATAAAGGGCAAGTTATGTTAAACGCATTGGCGAGGATAGGGGATAATACAAACGTTGTTGCGAATGCAGCGGCTCTTGTACCACACTATAATCCCAAAAAAGAAGCCGCCCGGAAGATGGCGCAAGTACAGTCATCAAGCCAGTCTGACAAATCTAATATTAGCGACAAAGAGGAAAAGGATTTGCCGCATATGGTTAAATTCAAATTTAAAGATGGTGACGCAATCCATAATTTAAAACATAGCATTGACTTTGTCGCGTAACCCCCAGTTTGCAAGACATGTTTAAGATTTAGTAATCGCCTTGCATAACCCCTCCAGCACCTATATTGACATGAAATGTTGTGCGTAATATAATATGCGCGATTTGATTACAGGCGTGGCAAATATGCAGGACGATTATAGCGAAACTTTTTTAAAGAAAGGGGGCTTTTTATGAAAGGCCTTTTTACGTTTGCAGCAAGTGTCATTTTTTCTTTATCGATGATGAGCGTCGGCATGAATGTCGCGCATGCATTTCTTAAGGGGCCTGAAGATGGACGCACAGGATCTCCTGCAGATAATTTTGCTACCTGTGCGACAGCAGGGTGTCATGATTCTTTTGTATTAAATTCCGGCAGTGCGGTGTTTTCCATTTCTGCGCCAGACACATATACACCTGGAGAAGAAGTAAGTATTACCGTATTATTTAGTGATTCCAGCAGTGCAAAACATGGTTTTCAGCTTTCTGCTTTGGATGCAAAAAATGAGCACGTCGGGCTTTTTAACAATGTTGATAATAAGACGCAAACCGGAGAAGGTGATTATATTTCACACACAGAAAGAGGAACTGATGGTTCAAGCTGGACGGTAGTGTGGATGGCGCCTTCTAGTCCTGCCGATGACCCTGTTACAATTTACGGTGCAGGGAATGAGGCAAATGGCAACGGAACCAATAAGGGTGATTATATTTATACGACAACGGCCTCAATGGTTGCTGAAGATGCAGTGCCAGGTTCGTGTGCGGCAAAAAGTATAGATGTCCCTAATTCAAAAATAAAGCTGTTGTTTGGGGAAAATGATGAAGTGGCAGTCAGGGTAACGGGGGATAGTGATTGTGTGGCAGAAGGTGTGAAAGTTACTGCATCATTAAGTAAGGCGGGTAAGAAACGCGTAGAAATATCTCCTGAAAGTGTGGAAACGAATGAAAATGGGGAGGCGAGGTTCACCATTACTGCCAAGGAGAAGAATGGCAACGCAAAAGTAACATTTAAGGCCGATGGAATAAAAGGCAAAAAAGGCAAGGCAAAACTGGTAGTGAAGGTAAGAAAAAAATAAAAAGATGCTTAATTTTTTAGAAATGTTTGGAAAAGGGACATCACGATGAAGGTGTGATGTCCCTTTTTTGTTGAATAAACTGTGCATGTATAAAGGTTCATGGTGTGTGTGAAATTTGGTACAGTACTTTCATCTATCCGAAGGAGGGAAGTATTTCGGGATTTTTTCGCAGGCCGGAAGGCCGTTAGCGATGCAAGTATTTGGATTTCTGCCTTTTTATGCCCCTACATGCATTGCCCTTGCGGCAGTTTGCGAAATGTATATATCCCTCTTTTTTATTTGATATGCAATTAATGAATGATAAACTAATGCGAATGATTAAATAAATCTTTTTGGCAATTGACAATAGAGTGATTACGGGAAGGATGCGAATTTGAGAAAAGTGAAACTGATTTATAAGGAATGCATTGCAGCGAGAAAATGAATTAAATGGTTAAATTATACGTAACAGTTTTGTTTTTGGGCATGCAATTTTTTACCGTTGTCCGTGGAGATATAATCGTGTTGAAAGATATCGATAAAAAGATTGATTTCAGGATACTGGGGGTCACGGATGAGTATGTGAGTATAGAAATACCAAAAAAAGACATGAAGTCTTTAGATATGTTGTTTTTACAAAGGGATACTTTCCCGGACGTGATTCATCTGAATACAGAGGAAATATCTTTAAAATGTAAGGTGAAAGAAATAAAAAAAGACGAAATAATCGTAATGATTCCTACGCTTGCGGTATCTTCTCTGCAGATGTCATTTCAGGAGAATGGAGTTGAGGAAACGTTTCCGGCTAAAAAAATGTACAAATCGCATGTGGCGGAAACGGGGAAACGCATGGATAGCAAAAAAGAGCGGCAGAGCGAATCTCTTGAATCTCAAATACAAAACTTGACAGATAATAGAGAAGAAGAATTGACAGATGAATTAAGGACAGGCATCGTTGGTAAATCAAATGCAAAGAAATATTATCGTTTCAAAACAAAAAAAGTTTTTGAGGAAGAAGATGCCTTCGATAAAAATGAATTTGTTGATTTCGGAACGAACGCGGACGACGGGGCAACCCGGATATGGGAGGAAAAAACATCTGGCGCAAGCGGAGTTGAAGCAGATAAATTGTTGCCTGAGGAGGCGGTTGATACTGATGGGGAAGTAGCAGAAGAGGCAACGGTCTTGCAAGACGCTAGTCTTGGCAGCGTAGAAGGAAGGATATTAAAAAGCGGAAAACCCATAAAAGATTGCCAGGTGCAACTGCGCAGACTTGAGAAAGGTGGTCTGTTGTCGAGGGATTATCGTCTGGTAGATGGTGCCTTGGAACTTGAAATGGTAACGAATGATGAGGGTTATTATCATTTTATGAATGTTATGCCTGGCGAATATAAATTATATTGGAAGCCTCCATTGGAAACTACGTGGGTAAGGCGTTTCAAAATGGAGCCTGATATTATTGTGGAGTCCGGGAAAACAATAAAACCGAGAGACATTGAAATTTTGAAAAGAACGTTAAACTAATAATAAAAAGTACAAAAATTTTTTCATCGTTACGCTGAAAGGCTTGCATTGTAAAAGCGAAACGGTCATTTCATTTGTGAAACTCATTTTTTTGAGTCGTGATAGACTACCCTTCCCCTTTCGAGAAACTAAGAAATTGAAGATTCATTAGTTACACAATTTATTTTATTTTTTTATATTTTTTTTGAAAAAGGCACGCATATTGTACGTGTGTTTTGGCTATTGCTGAAATTTCACGTGTCGGAGAATTTTTACCGGTTTGTCTGTAAGTTTCTGGTTGACAATTTAATTTTGCAAAAGTATCATATCCGACCGTTTTGATATGATTCGTATTTTGTTGTGCATTTAACAGATGGTTTCTGTTGTTAATTTTGGATATTTGGAAGTATGGAGGGTGGAGTGATGAAAAGCTTAAACATTGTTATCTTGGTAAGTGGTATTGTGCTAAGTTTGGTGAGCGTTAATCAAACGGTAATGGCAAAGGGGAAAGCGCCTGTTTATAATGTGATTGAAGTGAAAAACGGCGGGACAATTGCAGGTACGGTAAAGCTTGAGGGTGGTGTGCCTGCCGCAAAGATGTTGAAGATTGATAAAGATGAGCAGACATGTGGTCATGGGTTGAAGGCGTCAGAAGATCTGGTGATTAATTCGGGCAATATGGGCATCAAGAATGCGGTTGTGTCTTTGGACAGTATTGAGGTTGGAAAGGCATTGGATACGACTCCTGTTTCCTTGGACCAGAAAGGCTGCGTATTTGAACCACACGTTGTTGCGGTGTGTGCGGGTACCGAAGTGAATTTGCTGAACAGTGACCCCATTATGCATAATCTGCACTCATGGTCGATTAGAAACCCTGCTTTTAATGAAGGTGTTTCCGGTAATGGCAAAATGGTAAAGAAGTTTGATGTTCCTGAAATAGTGAAAATAACGTGTGATGTTCATAAGTGGATGAGTTCGTACCTTTTGGTGAAGGGGAATCCTTACTTTGCGGTTACGGATGCTGATGGTAAATTCAGGATAGACAATGTTCCTGCCGGTACGTATGAGATATCAGTATGGCAAGAGAAGCTGGGTAAGAGAAAGAGTGAGGCTGTCGTAACGGCCGGTGGGGAAGTGGTCGTAGATTTTGTGTATCAGAAAAAATAAGTGTGATGATGGGTTTTTATGGTTTGTGTAACTTACTTGTGAAAAGGCGTACCATTAATGAATAATTATAAGTTATTGTCGATAAAGCAAAAAAGCATTTTTGTACTTTTGTTGGTTATTGCATTCGGTGCGGCTCTTTCTTTTTTCCGGCAGGATATCTCGCTGCTCTCTGTTGCGCATGCTGAAGACATCGGTGTTGAATTGCCTGCGTTTGAGGGCGAGACGGATTCCGGAGCGCCGCAATCTGCGGAGGGTACTGCTGAAGGTGTGGTAGAAGGCGCGGCGCCAGCCGAAGAAGAGGGTGAGTTGGAGCCGGTTCAATACCGGTCATTCTTTGGACTGGATTCGCGTGTGGTTGTATGGATCGTGTCTGAGCTGCATCTGATGTTCGCAGCATTTGTACTTGGTGTGCCAATATTTGCGGTTATTGTCGAGATCGTTGGATTTAAAAGCGGCGATATAAAATATGATAAGATGGCGAAGGAGTTTACCAAGTTGTTGTCTGCTGCATTTGCAACAACAGCCTCGCTAGGGGGGCTGCTGGCCTTTTGTTTGTTCGGTTTATACCCTGAATTTATGAGCCATTTGACCAGTGTGTTTGCTCCAACAATGTATGTCTATTCGCTAATGTTTTTTGGCGAGGCGTTCACATTGTATGGTTACTATTATTCGTGGGATGTCCTAAAAGGGACTTCGACGAAGAAGTGGTGCCACATTGCGCTTGGCATCATGCTTAATCTCTTTGGCACAGGGCTTATGTTTATAACTAATTCATGGGCGACATATATGATGAGTCCTTCAGGTGTTAGTATGAAAACTGGCAGGCTGCTGAGTTTGTACGAAGCATTTTATAATGAGCTGTGGATGCCCGTCAATCTTCATCGTTTGATTGCGAATGTATGTTTTGGCGGTTTTGTGGTCGGTGCTTATGCCGCGGTTAAATTCTTAAATTCGAAGACCAAAGAAGAAAGGGCGCATTATGACTGGATGGGCTATGTTGGGAATTTTATAGGTATTGGAGCATTAATTCCATTGCCTTTTGCGGGATATTGGCTGGGACGTGAGGTTTATAGTGCTAGTCCTGTGATGGGCAATATTATGATGGGTGGGGCTTTTTCATGGACATTTATTATCCAGGCGATACTTATCGGCATGTTGTTTATAGGCGCTAACTATTATTTATGGCTTGGGATGGGAAGGATAAAGGGGTCAGAGAGGTACACGGGGTATATTAAATACCTTAATGTTGTTATTTTTATGTGTTTTGCAGTATGGCTTACCCCCCATAATCTACCTCTCAGCGGAGAAGAAAGGGCGATGATTGGCGAGCAGTATCATCCTTTCTCAAAATATTTTGGGGTCATGGCTGCCAAGAATGCAGTGGTAAATCTTATTATTTTGTCGACATTTTTTTCTTTTCTCATATATCGCAGAAGTAATAAGGGCGAGACAGTACGCTTTTCTGAGCAAGGCAAGGTGGGCATGATAGGTATTTTCTCTGCGCTGGGCTTTTGTTTGCTGATGCTGCTTTCTTATGCGGTTTCGTTAAGTTTTGTCGATCTGGAAGCACAAACGAAGATTTATGTGAAACCATTGGTCACAGCACTTTATATACAGTCGTTTGCTGTTTGTCTTGCTGCCTTTTTAACATTCAGGAATAAAGGCAAGCTTGCGCAATCCATGTTGTTTCTGGTGACGGCAGGCATTGCCGTGCTCTATTTTTGGTATTATGGTTTTCAGGTTATGCAGAAGGCTAATATTGTGCTACGCTATTTATCTGTGACCCAGGTTTCGATTGTGATGAGCTGTTTGATTATGAATACGGTTATTGATATTTTGGTATTCCGTAAAGCAAAAGTCGTGGGTGACATAGTTTGGGGTAAAATGCCAGTAAGGTCTCAATATGCATTGCTAATGCTATGTATAGTAATTGTCATTTTGATGGGGCTTATGGGGTTTATTCGCTCTGGCTTGCGTATGGATTGGCATGTATACGGGCTTATGCAGGATACATCTCAAGGGGCGTATACTCCGACGCTTGCTTATATGGGAAGGATTGTTGGCTTGATTGTGGCGTTATTCCTTGGCTTGGTGGCATTTGTGTTTTGGCTGGCAAACCTGGGAGATAAAAAAGTGAAAACTGAGGCCGAAGTATAGTGTTGTATAGACTGTTTATTGATTTATCATTTGACAGCCTTAGTGATTGACTCATTATGATGAATAATGATTGTGTTGATAAATTTTTAAGATCATGGTGGTAAGAAGAAGGCAAAAGAAGGCTTATGAATAAGACGATGTTAAAAATTGTTGCATTTGGAGTTGCTGTCATAGGGTTTTACATGTATATCACCGTCTATGTTACTGGTTTGTCTGGTACGGGCGGGGGGGGGACAGCAACCGGTGTTTCTGCTGAAGCCGGAGAGCAAATTTTCTGGGGCGACGGGCAGTGTAGTACATGCCACAAAATAGGTTCCAGCGGCAGTGCTACAAGAGGGCCTGATCAGGAAGGATTGGCAGAGAGGGCGGAGGAAAGGGCGAAAGAGCTTGGTTTGTCCAGTGGTTTAGAGTATTTAGTAGAATCGATAATTGACCCGGAAAAATACGTGGTGGAGGGGTTCGATAAGATTATGCCGAGGGTGTATGATCCCCCGATCATGTTGTCGCGTGAGAAAATACTTGCTGTTCTGGCCTATTTGCAATCCCTGGGGGGGGAGCCGGATTTAGATGCCATTATGAAGTTTAAGGATAAAATACCGGAAGCTTCTAAGACAAAGGTGAAGCCTTGGGTTCCACCTTTGGCAGTTACCGCGGAAGAGGGGGAACAGGTATTTTTTGATGAATCGCTTGATGTTACTTGTGGCAAATGTCATATGGTAAACGGCAAGGGTCAAAAAGTAGGGCCAGAACTCACAGGCATTGGCGCAATTCAGACTCCACAGTATTTTGTTGAGTCTATCTTGGAGCCAAGCGCTGTTATCGTAAAGGGCTATGAGACGGTCTTTGTAATAACAGCAGATGGTATCCCTTACAACGGACTAATAAAAAGCGATACTGAAGAAGAACTTACGTTGATACTGGAAGAAAGCGGTTCTGTGGAAGAGGTGGTTATTCCGAAAGATGAGATTGAAGATATGAAGAAGCAGGAAGTCTCTATTATGCCTGGAAATATAGGTGAGTTGTTAAGTGTGCGCCAGTTTTATGCAGTAATCGAATATTTGAGAAGTTTAAAGTAGGTCTTGGTTGAGATGGTTAGGGCGATGGTTAACGTTAGGAGTGTTTATTAATGGGGAATAAGCGAAGTCCGTATTTAATGTTTTGGGTTGTTGCGGCAGTCGTATTTTTATTTTTATTCTTGAAATATGTATCTCCGTGGGTTTTTCAGGTATTAATGGATAAAGGGCATCCTATGCCGACTCCAAGTACGCTGATGACATGGTACTTGATTATGGGGATTTTGGCAGGTTTGGTTTACGCTACGACAAGTAATCAGAAATTTGCCGATTTTTTAGGGTTTTTATTGCCGGGTAAAGGGGCCTTCCTTAAGATGTTTTTGCAGAAAATATTTCTTATGGCCTTTCCGCTTGTTGTAGGTTGGTTTGTTTATTCTTATTCTCTGCCTGGAGCAGCTTCACCCGTTGAATTAAGAATTCAGCACCCTACCCTGCCGCAAAAATATGAGAAGCTTGAAAATCCATTTAGAGGAAAAGATGCGGATACTCAAAGGCGATGTGTTGAGGAAGGGAAGGTGCTTTTTCAGGCGTATTGCCGCCCATGCCATGGCTCAAAGGCCGACGGCAACGGGCCGTTTGCGAATTCTTTTCGCCTGAGGCCAATTAATTTCCAGGACCCTGGTACAATTGCAACGGTGGTTGACAACTATCTTTTCTGGAGAATTAAGGAGGGAGGTCCTGGTCTCCCCTCAGAATCCACACCGTGGGACTCTGCAATGCCTGCATGGGAAGGTGATTTGGAAGATGAGCAAATGTGGAAGATTATCATGGGAGAATACGATACGGCAGGTGTGATGCCGCGGCAAAGAGAAAAAGCAGAATAAGAGAACCTTGTCTGGCGGCGTCCAGCTTTGTCGGTATTTAAAAATTTGAAATTAATGTTAATTTTAATGAAGAGCTAATGACTACAATGATAAAACTGTTTAAAAGTAAAGTAATTAATTTTAGCTTGATTGCTTTTGGTATTGTGGCTTTTTGCAAAGCGGATATGGTTGAGGCGCAAGCCTCTCACTTTTTCAGAACGTACAAACGTGAGACGCCTCAAAAATTACCGGAAGACCAGAATGCGGTAGCAGAAGGAAAAAAGGTTTACGAAAAAAGATGCTGGTATTGTCACGGTATAACCGGTACCGGTGATGGACCATCTTCCAGAACTATGTTTCCCAGACCGCGGAACTTTACCCGTAATGAGTTTAAGGTAAGGTCCACGCCATTTGGTTCTGTGCCGACGGATGAAGATCTTTTTCGTATCATAACGAGCGGTATAGAGGGAACGGCGATGCCGTTCTGGAGTACTATCAGCGAAGCGGAAAGATGGCAGGTAATTTATTATATAAAGACGTTTAATGAACAATTTAAGAAAGAAACAGCTCCTGCAGTGTTGAGTGTCGAAAGCGCAGTTGCTACCCAGGAGAGTATTGATAAAGGCCGAGAACTATTTAAACAAGTGAAATGTTTTAATTGTCACGGGGAAGAAGGGCGGGGTAATGGGCCGCTCACGGTTGCTTTGCAAACGCAGTGGGGCATGCCTTATCGTGCGAGGGATTTGACGCAATCGTGGAACTATAAAGGGGGGAGCACGGCTGGTGATATTTATCGGACGATTTCTACCGGATTTAACGAGACTCCGATGGGTTCTTATAAAGAAACGCTTAGTGATGAGGAACGGTGGAGTTTGGCCCACTATGTGGAAAGTCTGTCAAAGAAAATGGCTTCTGATGTTGTTGTAAAGGTAAAGCTTTTGGAAGAAGGTGAATTGCCTGACCATCCTGCAGATGAAGTTTGGGGATTAGCAGCGCCTCTGGAGATTCCATTAGCAGGGCAGATCGTTGCACATCCACGGTTGTGGGAGCCTGCGATCGATTCTATGATGATTCGGGGGCTATACAATGATAGAGAGATTGCTTTTCTCGTAGAATGGGATGATCGTACAAACCTGCAGGAGGATATTTTCAGGGATGCCGTTTCGTTGCAATTTCCCGTAAAAATACCCGAATCGCTAAAAAAACCTTATTTTGGAATGGGTGATTCCGGCGGGGTGGTCAACCTGTGGCAATGGAAGGCCTGTTGGAAAGAAGGTTTTGGTTCAATAGCAGAAATGCCTGCAAATGAACCAGGCGAGATCGTAGAGCTAAATGCTAAGGGATTTAAGAAAATTTCTATACAGTCGCCGGAAAATCAGGATGTCAT
The DNA here is from genome assembly GCF_900232105.1 of Candidatus Kuenenia stuttgartiensis. Classification (NCBI taxonomy): domain Bacteria; kingdom Pseudomonadati; phylum Planctomycetota; class Candidatus Brocadiia; order Candidatus Brocadiales; family Candidatus Brocadiaceae; genus Candidatus Kuenenia; species Candidatus Kuenenia stuttgartensis. The sequence continues at coordinate 1,585,370 of NZ_LT934425.1, read as the reverse complement.
GGGGGAAGGATTGCATGATAATGGTCGGTGGAAGGTAGTATTTAAACGGCCTTTAAAGACAGAGGACGGGAAGAAGGATATACAATTTGAGATAGGTAAGCTGATACCAATTGCCTTTGCAGTGTGGGATGGTTCTAATGGTGATGCGGGCAGTCAAAAATCGGTATCATCATGGTATTATATCTTACTTGAAAAACCAATGCCTAAAACGGTATTTGTCTATGTATTAGTTGCTGTTGTTATGGGAGCGAGTGTAGAGCTTTGGTTCCTTGCTCGATTAAGAAGGTTTCCGCCTAAGTCAGAAGAAGAGGATCAATAATATCAAGGAGCTTTTATGCAGTTAAAATTAATATCAGGATTTTGTGACAGATTAATTGTGTCGGCGATACTGTTGTGCTTTGCATTGTTTGTTGGTATTGGTATAGCTTTGGCGCAAGAAAGAAGTATTGAACCAATGTTTTTGGAAATAGATAAAAAATACCAAATACCTGAAGGATGGTCTATTCTTCCGTTTGAACTTGAGGATCCATATAAAAGAGTAAAAAACGGGCCTATACTTGCTAATGTTACGCATAAGGCAAACATTGAATGGATATCTAGATGGATCGCCAACCCAAAGGAGGTCATATCAAATGCAAAGATGCCTGACCTGGGTCTTGAGTTTGACGAGATTAAAGCGGTGATTGTTTATTTGGGGAGCATTGCAGATGATGGGCTTTCAAAGGTTAAATGGGATGAATATTTGTTAAAACGCGAAGACGATATGACAGACGAAGAATATGATAAAATGGACCAAATATTTCAGATGGGAAAAGGGGTTTGGGGTCGTGCGCGTTGTACCATTTGTCATCCGGTTAAAGGTCTTGGTGGAAACGTTGGCGTCGGGCCTGATTTAGGAAGTATTGTTACAAAGGTTAACAGGGATTGGTTGTATGACTGGCTTGCAAATACAAAGATGCATTTTCCTGATACACTGATGGCGCAGTTCAGATTTTCAGATGAAGAAATACGAGGACTGGTTGAGTATGTTATGCGTGACACTCAGTTTATGCCTGAAGAGGAATACGAAGACGAAGGTGAAGACGGACAGGATGGTGGCACTCCGAAAACTATCGAAGAAACAAAGTTTTTGACTAATGCTGAATACAGTACAATTAAAGGTGACAGCGCCCTTATATCAAAAGGAAAAGAGGTTGTTGAAAGATCGCGTTGTTTCGTTTGTCACGATATAAAAGGCTTGAGTGAGTTAATGCCGGTTGTTGAGAGAAATAGGGAAAAACTTGAAGGATTTGAGAAGGTTTTGTATGAAATTAGATGTTTAACCTGCCACACCATTCAGAAAAAAGGGGGTACTTATGCTCCCAATCTTACAGAAGCTGGAACAAAGATGAAAATGGATTGGGAAAATGAATTTTTAAAGGCACCTGATATTATACGGCCTCTGAGCCAGCAGATGCCAAAATTTAACTTGACGGGAGAAGATGCCACTTTTGCTACTGAATTTATGGAAAAATATCTTACAAACAAGAAGCTTCCTTCGGGAATTTTTGACAATGAAAAGCCATCTCAGGAGGTAGTTGAGGCAGGGAAGAACTTGTTTTACGATAAAGGGTGCAATGCCTGTCACGCAGAAGGAACTAAGGGTGGCGGTGTTGTAGGGCCAAATCTGGGCACCGTTGGCGATCGGTTGCAGCCTGCATATATGTTTCATCACTTGAAAAATCCGATATTGGTGAATCCGAGGGCAATAGAACCTAATTATGCTTTATCTGATCAGGAAATCAAGTCGTTGGTTGGATTCTTGATTGATCACGTCAAGGGAAAAGAGGGAAATTAACAATGAATCATTTTTTGTTTTTAAAAGGGAGAGTTTTTATCATTCCGGTGTTTGTTTTATTTTTGACGGGCGGTGTCTGTTTTGCGAAGGAATTGATAACCTCTGCAAGGGAAACAGAGTTTTTGATTTCGGCAAAAGCTTCATTTGAGTATTATTGTTCGCCGTGTCACGGAAAAAACGGCGATGGTCGGGGTACCTTTTACACGATAGACTTGAACCCTAAGCCAAGAAATTTTACGGATGCGGCGTACATGGCGACGAGGCCGGAATCGGATTTAATCAAATCAATTACCAGTGGAACGGCTTCCATTGGAAAATCCAATCTTTGTCCGCCGTGGGGAAATGTCTTTACCGAGAACAGAATTAAAGAACTGGCAGGTTTTATTAAGGGGCTTTCTGTTGAAAAAACAATAAAAATTGCTGCAGCCGAGAAAGAATCTGTTGTTGAGGGAGGAAAGACCGCTGATTTGAAAACTGCATTTCGATGGTTATTTATTGCGGTAATCACTGTGGCTTTGGCTGGCGGCGCAATCAGTGAGTGGAAGAAGTTGAAAAGCGAATCTGTTTAAATCGCAGAGAATTTTTTTTAATTTGTATTTAAAGAAATAGAGTTATGTATAAAAAGATATTAATACCGATAGATAATTCAATATACTCTGATTATTGTATCGATATAGGCATTGCGATCTCGTTAAAATACGGCTCACTTCTGGTAGGTTGCCATGTTTATGACGCGTCATTGCACCAGAGGCGCTTTCGTGACATGGAGGAAGGATTGCCGGAAAAGTACCAGGATGAAAAAGAGTTGCAAAGACAGCGCGAATTACATACGTCACTAATTAACCAGGGTTTGAAGATGATTTCAGAGTCGTACCTTGATGTCTTCAAGAAGAAATGCAGAAGCGCAAATGTTGAACATGAAGACATTTTGCTGGAAGGTAAAAATTATTGTGAAATAATCAAGGAAGCAAGACGCGGTGGTTATGATTTGGTAATCATAGGGGCACTAGGGCTTGCTTCTGTCAATGAAAATCTTATTGGAAGTGTTTGCGAACGTGTTGTAAGGCGCTTAAAAACAGATGTTCTCGTGGTAAAGAAAAGAGAGTTGGGGGAGCGTCTTGTTGTTGCGGTCGATGGTAGTATGCAATCGTTAGAAGGGATTAAGTCGGCAGTTTCTTTTTCAAGGTCATTTCATTTAAAGATCGATGCGATATCGATATACGATCCTCATTATCACCGCGTGGCATTTGAAAGTATAGCAAAAGTACTTTCTGAAGAAGCCGGAAAAATTTTCAGATTTAAGGAACAAGAAACTCTTCATGAGGAAATAATAGATAAAGGACTTGCTAAGATTTATCAAAGCCATCTTGATAACGCATGTTGTATCGCAAAAAAAGAGGGCGTAGCAATATCTTCCATCTTATTGGACGGAAAACCATTTGACCAGGTGTTGCGGTACTTGAAAAAAGGACAGCCTTCGCTGCTGGTTGTAGGAAAAACAGGGATTCATAATACAAATGGCTTAGACATCGGTAGTACAGCCGAAAACTTGCTAAGACTTGCACCGTGCAATATTATGTTAACCGGAGGCAACATAGCATCAGTTGCAGATCCCACAGTACGTTCTGTTGAGGTATCGGAAAAAACTGTTGGCGATGCAAAGGATCGTACACTGAAAACTGTTTTAGCCGGTTTGGGGGAGGATGAGGAAAAAGATTCTTCCACGGAATGCCTGCCTTTAATTTGGACGAATGTGGCGCGTGAACAAACCGAACGTATTCCTTCTTTTATCAGGGGTATAGTGAGGAAAAGAATAGAGAAATATGCCAATGAGAAAGGCTATAAGGAAATTACGGAAGAAATAGTGAATGAGGTAAAATCTCAATATATGGGAAAAGATTTATCCCATTCGCACTAATTTTTCTGGCATAGCCTCGTACAGCCGCAGTTGATTTCCTTCCATAACAATAGACAAAACATTTCACATGTTGCTCCTTTTAGTTCTGTTCAGGCAATGCGTTACTAGCGTTTTTTGATACAGATGCCGATAGGCTAAAATACGCCCTAATATTTAATTGCGAAATCCGAAATGCTAAATACAAAATATGAAAGCGACATTCGTTTGCATTTTTGAATTATAGATTTCAAAATAGAAATACTATGATACGGTGTCCATTTATTGACAGTATAAAAAAGGGTAGTTTTGTAATGTTGTATAATGGCGTAATTAAATGAGTAACAATTTGTTTTTATTTGTTGTCAAGCGAACATCTTTTAAAGGGAATGAAGTTTGCGCAGTTCTAGCTTTGGTTTAAGGAAAGGTTTTTTTGCGCAAAGTTCTCTGTTAGTGAAAATTACGAAGAAAGGTGTGGGATTTTATGGGTATGATAAAAATGAAATATGTTGTTTTTGGCGTGTTGGCATTAATTATGTTAGGTATTGGGAATAGCATGTTTACTCACAAGGCTATGGGTTCAAGCGGAAAAGCTGCTGAACATGAAGGGGTTATTGAGCCAACGCAGGAGTTGATGAAGGATATTGAAAAACGTCTGACTAATATGTTATCGGGTATTCTGGAAAATAATTTGAAATATGTGGCAAATGAGGCTGGCGCTGTAGTAGATCAAAGTTACAAAATAAGTGAGTTCTTCTTTCCGTTTGATCCTAAAAAGAACGAATGGTTTGAACGCGCGGGTATTGACCCTAAAGACGCCGGAAAAATAACAAAACTTAGAGAGGAATTTGCTTTGTTCCAAAGTGGAATAGTCTATAAAGCATTGAATGTGAGAAAGATGGCAATGGAGGGGAGTCAGGAGGAAACGTTAAAGGCTTTTGCTGACCTTATAGAAAAAACATGTTTTGCTTGTCATAAAAAAAACAGGGATTGGCTATTTGATCAGCCAGGCAGCCATGGTCCTGGTCGGTAGTTGGGATGCGTCTGTAATAAAACATTTCCTTGATTTGAGTTGTAAGAATGTATTATGCTAACAAAAACAGGTATATACCTATTACAATAGCGCTCTCAAATTAGTTGCATTGTTGTTAAGTGTTGCATTAAATATTTCAGACAAGTTTGTCTTCTTGTGAGTAAAGAATTCGTCGATTTTTCTCTAAAAACCAAAAAATTAGAAATATAATGGAATAAAACTTACAAATTTTGCACTGTCTGAGTATTTTTTTGGGTAGTGTTTCGGGAAGGAGGTTGGTAAGAAGGAAAGTAAGTATTCATAATTTTAAGGAAGTCAATTTTAAATTATGGCATTCATTTTGTGACAAATTCTAATTGTCTGTAAAAATTTAAGGGAGGAGAGGGATGAAAAAATTTTATCGCTTATTGGGGAGTAGTAGTGTAGCCCTCCTGGGATGTTTGTTTTTGAGCGTTGCGCTATGTATCGCGGAGGAAGCGGAAGGGGTAAAAGGCGTGGCGGAAGAAGAGCTTACGCCGGCAAAAGAAGTTTTGAACGTGAAATATATGCAAATTGATGTCCCCGCGCATATCACCGTTGGTGCTTTGGAAGGTGCGTTTAAAAATGCCGAAGGGGTACAGGTTAAATTACAAAAGCAAGATAAGGCGTTTCCCAACGGAGGGGGCTCGGTGAATTCTGCAGAGATAAAGGCTATTCACGATGGAATTACGATTTATTTCCAGGTGATATGGGACGATGCCACCGATAATAAACAGGCTATCGCAACTCAAGAGTTTAGAGATGGGGCTGCACTAATGTTTCCCTTGGGGAAGATTACGATAAGTCCGGAAGAGCCATTCAGCCCTAGAATGGGCGATAGGCAAAAGCCTGTAAATTTGTGGCATTGGAAGGCTGACTGGGAAGCAGATTTGCTAGCTACTGGTGGCATAGAGGAATGTCCGGCGAGATATCCTAACATGCACGATGATTTCAGTACTAACCCGCACAGTGTAAATTATCATAAAGGAGTGATACAGAGTGCTGCTGAATTGTCAGGTGGGTATGCTGCTCATAATTTGCTTTCTTTGCCTCGGGGTAGAGCCGTTGAAGATTTAAATGCTGAAGGTTTTGGTACATTAACGTCACAGGATCATCAGGACGTGGATGGGTGCAGTAAATTTGAAAACAAGAAATGGACTGTGGTGTTTTGCCGGTCGTTAAATACGGGAGATCCTCTGGATGTTCAGTTTGTGCCGGGGGAAAGCACTTACTTCAATATGGCAGTGTGGAATGGTGATAGAGAAGATAGAAACGGGCAAAAAAACATTTCTATACAATGGCACCCGCTGTCGTTGGAAAGAATTGCATGGCAATAAATAAATTTTAAAAATGTTAGATTTGTGTTGTTGATCGAAAGGAGAGTTAGAAGATGACACTTGTACATAACTGGCATTTAGGGAGACGTATGGAGTATCCCTATTTTGAATCCAGGCCGAAACATCAATTTGCTGCCGTGTTTAATATTAACAGGTGTATTGCATGTCAAACATGCACCATGGCATGTAAAAGTACCTGGACTTTTAATAAAGGGCAGGAGTTCATGTGGTGGAATAACGTCGAGACAAAACCTTACGGTGGATTTCCGCAATCATGGGATGTTAAGACGCTCAAGTTGATTGATAGTCCTGATAACATTTGGTACACAGATGATAAAGACAAAGAGACCTCGCAATATGGTACAGGAGCGCCTTATGGCACCTATGAGGGGGATACCATTTTCGAGGTGGCAAAAAAGAAGAATATTAACCAGTGGGCAGTGGGGTATATTCCGGAAGACAAGGAGTGGCGGTCGCCGAATTTTGGAGAAGATACAGCGAAGAGCAGCAATCAGCCGGGAGAATATTCAACGTTGCCGGAGCATAGCCGCTGGTTTTTTTACCTTCAGAGGATATGTAATCATTGTACTTATCCCGGATGTTTGGCGGCCTGTCCCAGAAAGGCTATTTACAAAAGAAAAGAAGATGGGATTGTGCTGATAGACCAAAAACGGTGCCGTGGCTACAGGAAGTGTGTGGAGCAGTGTCCTTATAAGAAGCCGATGTATAGGGGTTTGACCAGGGTTAGTGAAAAGTGTATTGCCTGTTATCCGAGAATTGAGGGTCGTGATTCACTGACGGACGGACGTCCGATGGAAACGAGATGTATGTCTGCTTGTGTTGGGCAAATACGTTTACAGGGATTCCTTGACGACAACCCGAAAAATCCGATTACATGGTTAATAAGACATCAAAAGATAGCACTGCCACTGTATCCACAGTTTGGCACGGAACCTAACATTTATTATATTCCTCCAAGATGGGCTCCAAGGGCATATTTAAGACAGATGTTTGGGCCAGGTGTGGATGAGGCAATTGAAAAGTTTATGGTGCCTTCAAGGGAATTGCTAGCGGTAATGTCATTGTTCAGGATGACTCAGACAATTGTGTATGAATATAAGATCGAAGAAGGCCCGAAGGTGTTTGAGACGGAGATCCACGGTAAAAAATTTACGATGTATAATGACACGGTAATTGGATTTGGCGAAGATGGCAAGGAAGTGGTACGAACTACGGTGGAAGAACCGATACACATTAGACCCGATAAGCATTATAACTCGATTTAATTTTGAGGTATTTTATGGTTGTGAATAATAGTGATCTACAGGAAACTGACCAAGTTGCAGAAGTCGGGAATTTGCTGGCGAGAAGTGCTTTGTATCAGGTATTGTCAACATGCTATCTATTTCCTGAAGAAAAAAAACTTTCCGTTTTAGAGGGCGAGGATTTTAATGAACTTGTGGATAAGATCAAAGGATGTTACACGGAAGGTGATAGTTTGACGGCGATGTTGGAATCTTTAAAAAATGTACAGGAGTTCTATAGTACAGCGGACATAGAAAAATTACAACGGATATATAATCGCATAGTTGGGCATACCATATCGAAGGATTGTCCTCTGTATGAGGGTCAATATGGTGCTGCTCATGTGTTTCAGCAGGTGCAGGATTTAGCGGACATACAAGGGTTTTACCGTGCGTTTGGTCTGGATATTTCTGAAGAAGAAAAAGAACGCTGTGATCATATCAGCGTGGAATTAGAGTTTCTGCAATTTCTTCTTTATAAACAAGCGTATGCAATAGAAAATCATGGAAATGAAGAGGCTGAAATTTGCCTGGATGCTCAGAAAAAATTTTTAAAAGAACATGCAGGTAAATGGATACCTCTTTTTGCCCTTCTTTTCGGGAGAAAATCTATAGACGGTTTTTATTTTGCCATTTCTGAAGTAATGAAGGAGTTTATAAAGTTAGAAATGGACTTGTTGGGCGTTCAGACCGAAACATTCACAGAGTCAGATCTAAATCAGGATGTTGTAGCAGGGGCTCCTGATGAATGTTTATCGTGCGCTTCTTCTGTTGACGAGATGGGAGATAATTGATGATGAAGCTTGAGTTTGACCCCGGTTTGATTGAAGAGGTTGTATTCACTGCGATTAGGGCGAAGGAAGAACAAGGGGATACAAAGCTTTCAGAGGAATATCATCTTCGGGTTGATCCTATATACGAGGATTTTTCTCTTGAAGAACGACCAATACAGTTCAGAAAAGTGGAGTGGGATTTCTTTCACAAGCTAGGATTTGTTGCGCTGGTGGAAAAGGCGCTTGATGAATTTAAAGAGTTAGAGGACTTAATGGCTGGTGCAGTAATAGTGAAAGCAAAAAGCAAGCATGATGAAGGGTCTGACCTTGTAAGTGATTTGAATCGGAAAAATGCAAAAAAAAGGATGAAAGTAAAGCTTTTGGCGGAGCGTTTTCGTGATCATATTTTTCTGGAGAAATTTTTGCGGCACGAAATAATGCACATACTTGATATGTTAAGCGATGCGTTTGGTTATAGAAGTGAGTTTCTGGGGGGAAATCCTATGGAACAGTGCATTGTAACGGAGCGATACAGCACTTTTTGGGATATTTATGTAGATAGCCGCATATTGAAGGATGGCAAAGAGACTATTGGTAGTAGGGAAAGCAGATTTGAAGAATTTTCTGCCCTCTATATGGGGTTCTCTGAAGAGGAAAAAAAGGCGATTTTTGATGTACTCTGGAATGATGAAAACCTCACACACGGAAAGATATTGGAATTGGCAGATGATGTTAATAAAGTTCTGAGATTATCTGATGACAAAATTCCTGAAAATCTAAGACAGAAGAAAAAAATTCTTTTGCCAGGCGCTCTTTGCCCCTTGTGCCAGTTTAGGACATACAAATGGGTCGAAAATCTTGAAGAAGACATAGAAACGGTTCAAGATATAAGGCAGGACTTTCCCAACTGGTCAGCGGAAGATGGAGCTTGTGACCGATGTGTTGAAATGTATAAATCGAGAAAAGCGATTTCTCATCACATTATATAACTTTTGTATTACTATTAAATGTTTTTTAGAAAGGAGTAGGAAATTATGAAGCTAACTAGGAGGGCTTTCCTACAGGTAGCCGGTGCAACCGGAGCGACCCTGACGCTTGCTAAGAATGCAATGGCGTTCAGGTTGCTAAAGCCTGCAGTCGTGGTAGATAATCCTTTAGATACCTATCCCGACCGAAGATGGGAAAGTGTATACAGAGATCAGTATCAGTATGACCGTACATTTACTTATTGTTGTTCTCCGAATGACACACATGCATGCAGAATACGAGCATTTGTTAGAAACAATGTAATGATGAGGGTTGAACAAAACTATGACCACCAGAATTATAGCGATTTGTATGGAAACAAGGCGACAAGGAACTGGAATCCGAGGATGTGTTTAAAGGGGTACACGTTTCATAGGCGAGTTTACGGTCCATACCGGCTTAGATACCCTTTGATTCGAAAAGGGTGGAAGCGATGGGCGGATGACGGTTTTCCGGAACTGACGCCGGAGAACAAGACGAAGTATATGTTTGACAACAGGGGCAATGATGAATTATTAAGGGCATCTTGGGATGAAGCCTTTACCTATGCGTCAAAGGGCATAATCCATATTACGAAAAAATACAGCGGCCCGGAAGGCGCGCAAAAACTTATTGACCAGGGGTATCCAAAGGAGATGGTTGACAGGATGCAGGGCGCCGGCACACGTACATTCAAAGGACGTGGTGGCATGGGTCTTCTTGGGGTAATTGGAAAATATGGAATGTATCGGTTTAATAATTGCCTTGCCATTGTAGATGCACATAACCGGGGCGTTGGTCCTGACCAGGCATTAGGCGGCAGAAACTGGTCGAACTATACATGGCATGGTGACCAGGCTCCAGGACATCCTTTTTCTCACGGCCTGCAGACTTCGGATGTTGATATGAACGACGTCCGCTTTTCAAAGTTGTTGATCCAAACAGGAAAGAACTTAATAGAAAACAAGATGCCGGAAGCACATTGGGTCACAGAGGTAATGGAGAGGGGTGGAAAGATTGTTGTTATTACCCCTGAGTATAGTCCTTCAGCTCAAAAGGCGGATTACTGGATTCCTATTCGGAACAACACCGATACTGCGCTGTTCCTCGGTATTACAAAAATACTTATTGACAACAAATGGTATGATGCCGATTATGTAAAGAAGTTTACCGACTTCCCGTTGCTGATAAGGACTGATACTTTAAAGAGGGTTTCTCCAAAAGATATTATTCCGAATTACAAATTACAGGATATTTCCGATGGACCGAGTTATCATATTCAAGGTCTGAAGGATGAACAAAGGGAGATAATCGGAGATTTTGTTGTCTGGGATGCAAAATCAAAAGGTCCAAAAGCTATAACACGGGACGATGTTGGTGAGACGTTGGTTAAAAAAGGTATAGATCCTGTTTTGGAAGGTTCGTTTAAGTTGAAAACCATCGATGGAAAAGAAATCGAGGTAATGACGCTGCTCGAAATGTATAAGATACATCTTCGGGATTATGATATTGATTCTGTGGTTAGCATGACCAATTCTCCTAAAGATCTGATCGAAAGGCTGGCGAAAGACATTGCCACGATAAAACCTGTTGCAATCCATTACGGGGAAGGTGTAAATCACTATTTCCATGCAACGTTGATGAACAGGTCTTACTATTTACCGGTAATGTTAACGGGCAATGTTGGATACTTTGGGTCTGGTTCACATACGTGGGCAGGAAATTATAAAGCTGGCAACTTTCAGGCTTCTAAATGGAGTGGCCCAGGGTTTTATGGGTGGGTAGCGGAAGATGTGTTTAAACCAAATTTAGACCCATATGCATCTGCGAAAGATTTAAATATTAAAGGGCGTGCCCTGGATGAAGAAGTTGCCTATTGGAATCACAGTGAAAGGCCTTTGATTGTGAATACTCCAAAATATGGGCGTAAGGTGTTTACCGGAAAAACGCACATGCCTTCGCCAACTAAGGTTCTCTGGTTTACCAACGTAAATCTTATCAATAATGCGAAGCATGTCTATCAAATGTTGAAGAATGTTAATCCAAACATTGAACAGATTATGTCAACCGATATTGAGATAACAGGTTCGATAGAATACGCGGACTTTGCGTTTCCGGCAAATTCATGGGTTGAATTCCAGGAATTTGAAATCACCAATTCCTGTTCAAATCCTTTTATTCAAATATGGGGGAAAACGGGTATCACTCCTGTGTATGAATCAAAAGATGATGTGAAAATACTTGCGGGTATGGCGTCGAAATTGGGTGAATTGCTAAGAGATAAGAGATTTGAAGACAATTGGAAATTTGCCATTGAAGGAAGAGCGAGTGTGTATATCAACAGATTGCTCGATGGTAGCACGACCATGAAGGGATACACATGCGAGGATATATTGAACGGAAAGTATGGAGAACCGGGTGTGGCGATGCTGTTATTCCGGACATATCCGAGACATCCATTCTGGGAACAGGTACACGAGAGCTTGCCATTTTATACCCCAACTGGAAGGCTACAGGCTTATAATGATGAGCCTGAAATTATTGAATATGGAGAAAACTTTATTGTCCATCGCGAAGGACCTGAAGCTACGCCATATTTACCAAATGCGATTGTGAGTACGAATCCTTATATTCGGCCGGATGACTATGGCATCCCGGAAAATGCTGAATACTGGGAGGATAGGACTGTCAGGAATATCAAGAAATCATGGGAAGAGACAAAGAAGACTAAGAATTTCCTGTGGGAAAAAGGGTATCACTTCTACTGCGTGACTCCAAAATCAAGGCATACCGTGCATTCGCAGTGGGCAGTTACGGATTGGAACTTTATCTGGAACAATAACTTCGGAGATCCGTACAGGATGGATAAGAGAATGCCTGGTGTCGGTGAACATCAAATACATATTCATCCTCAGGCCGCAAGAGATTTAGGGATTGAGGACGGAGACTATGTTTATGTTGATGCAAACCCTGCCGACAGACCATATGAAGGATGGAAGCCAAACGATTCTTTTTATAAGGTATCTAGGCTTATGTTGAGGGCGAAGTACAACCCTGCATACCCGTATAATTGTACGATGATGAAACATTCTGCCTGGATTTCTTCCGACAAAACGGTACAAGCGCATGAGACAAGACCGGATGGTAGGGCGTTGTCTCCGAGCGGTTATCAGTCCAGCTTCCGCTACGGTTCACAGCAGAGTATTACAAGAGATTGGTCGATGCCAATGCACCAGTTGGATAGCCTTTTCCATAAGGCTAAAATCGGGATGAAGTTTATTTTTGGTTTCGAAGCGGATAATCATTGTATTAATACCGTGCCAAAGGAAACATTGGTAAAGATCACAAAGGCTGAGAATGGTGGCATGGGAGGAAAAGGTGTTTGGGATCCTGTTAAAACCGGATACACTGCCGGCAATGAGAATGATTTCATGAAGAAGTTTTTGAATGGTGAATTAATAAAGGTTGATGCATAATTTTTTAGATATAAAGCGATAGTGATAACGAGCTAACAAATGTTGACTTAAGTTGATACATTTGTTAGCTCGTGTAATTTTATGTAAATTTTCAAATGGAGGAAGGCGAAGGCTTATGAAAAGAATTTTAATTTCTGGTATTCTTGCGATGATGTTTGCAGTATCAATGCCAAATGTATTGAAAACTCTCTATGCAGAAGAAAAAGCAGCTTTAAGTGCCGAGGAGGCAGCAGATGCCCTGAAGAAATTGGAAGAAGCGCAACAAAAATTGAAGAGGGTGGTTCAAAATATCCCAAAGATTGAGAACGGTGGTTCTATTACAGGGAAAGTAACATGTAAAAGGGAAAGGACAAATGAGAATGTCGTCGTTTTCCTTGAAAAAGTCGACAATAATGATTTCCCACCACCGACTGAACATGCGGTTGTTGATCAGCTTAACCTAACGTATGTGCCAAGGGTTGTGGCTTTGCAAAAGGGTACAGTAGTGGATTTCCCCAATAGTGATGCGGTTCGCCACAATGTCTTTTCTCCACCGACCGCGGCGTTACAGTTTAATCTGGGTACATACCCAACGGGCGTTATAAAAGAAGTGAAATTTGATGTTTTGGGAGAAACACCACTTCTTTGCAATGTGCACGCGGAAATGGCGGGTTATGTTCTTTCACTGGCAAATCCTTATTTCGCTATGACTGACAAGGAAGGGAATTATACCATCAATAATATTCCTCCCGGAAAATATACGGTGAAGACCTGGCATGAAAAACTCAAAGAATTATCACAAGAGGTCACGGTAGAGACAGGAAAAACTGCTACGATAGATTTCCAATTAGCCAGAAGAAGATAAGCAACTTTATACATCAAAAAAATCCTGGCGGACTGTGCGTATCGCCAGGATTTTTTTGTTAATGGAACGTCTTAAAAATGTTAGGAGGGTTTTTACAAATATTTTAATGCCTTATTTTAATAAATTTCTTCTATCTCTGATTTTGGGGTGCGCAGCATTAGGTTGTTGAGCGCCTCCAATGGTTTTTTCCCAGAGAACAACACGGAATAAATTTCATGGGTAATCGGCATTTCAATACGGTATTTCTTTGAAAGTTCGATAACCGATTTAGTTGTCCACACCCCTTCCGCAATTTGCTTCATATCACGTAATATTTCCTCCAACATCTTTCCTTTGCCGATTTGTTCTCCCACCCATCTGTTTCTTCCATAAGGGCTGATACAGGTAGTTATTAAATCGCCCAGTCCGGAAAGCCCTGAAAAGGTTATTTTTTTTGCACCCATAGCAGTGCCAAGACGGCTTATTTCCGCTAAACCGCGGGTGATTAGCGCCGCTTTTGTAGTGTCTCCCAGACTTAATCCGTCGCATATGCCGGCGGCAATTGCAATCACATTTTTCAGGGCAGCTCCTATTTCTACACCAATTATATCCGTATTCGTATAAACCCTAAACCGATCAGTTGTAAAAAGTTCCTGTACGGTTTGTGCTAAAGATAAATCATTTGAAGATGCAACAATAGTAGTTGGCAAGCCATGGGCAACCTCTTCTGCATGACTAGGTCCCAAAAGCAAAGATACCGGCGGGTCTCCTAGTACATCGCGGATAATTTCGCTTGGCCGCATGAGTGTTTCGTTTTCGATCCCTTTTGTGATACTAATGATGGGAGTTTTATTGACAAATACCTCCTTAAATTTAAGCAGCACTGAACGCAAATAAGGAGTGGGAGTCGCGGATAGAATAAATTGCGTATCCATTAATGTGGCGGTAATTTCAGAAGTAATAGCAATATCCGGTGGGATGATAATGCCTTTTAAATATTTTGTGTTTTCCCTTTTTTCGTTTAAATAATCAGTGTAAGACTTGTCATGTCCCCAAAGACCGATTTTATTGCCTTTATTGTATAATAAAATGGCGAGAGCAGTTCCCCAGCCACCATTTCCAATGACAGTAATATTTTTTGCACTAAAGTTTTGAGTCATTTTTATTTGCATATAAAAACAGGCTGGATTAAATCCAGCCTGTTGCATAAGATAGTTTGTAAATAAAAACTAATGTGTACATTAATCTTTATTTTGTAGACGGGCAAGCACCTGATTCGTGCAATGGATAAGCAGCGCATAAATCTTTTACTATGTTTTTAACATCCCTTTTTGCCTGGTCATTGTGTGGACGGGATAAAATTTTGTCAATGCATTCCGCAATCTTTACCGAATCCTTTTCATCCATTCCTCTGGAAGCAATTGTCGGCGTTCCGATACGAATACCGCTCGGTTCATTTGCGCCTCTTTCATCATAAGGAACAGTGTTTCTGTTCAGTACTATATTAACAGTTTCAAGCAGTATTTGCGCTTCTTTGCCGGTGATATTCTTGTTGCGTAAATCAACGAGAAATAAGTGATTATCCGTACCGCCGGAAACTATGTCGTATCCCTTTTTAACAAATTCATTGGCCATGGCTTGTGCATTTTTAACTGTTTGTTGCTGGCATTTTTTAAATTCTTCAGACATCGCTTCCTTAAAGGCTACTGCCTTTGCAGCGATACTATGCATAAAAGGGCCTCCCTGGATTCCGGGAAACACCATTGCGTCAATCTGTTTTGCATATTTGGATTTGCACAAAATAAGACCTCCTCTAGGCCCGCGTAATGTTTTGTGGGTTGTTGTGGTAACAAAATCGGCAAAAGGAACCGGAGAAGGATGAACGCCTGCCGCAATCAGGCCTGCGATATGCGCGATATCTGCCATAAAATAAGCGCCGACTTCATCTGCAACAGCCCTGAATTTTTTAAAGTCAATAATTCGCGGATAAGCGCTTGCCCCGGCAATAATGAGTTTTGGCTTAAATGCAAGAGCGATGTTGCGCAACTCATCATAATCTATGCAGCCGGTTTCTCTTTTTACACCATAGTGGGATATTTCGTACATCATCCCGGAAAAATTCTTTTTAAAGCCGTGAGTTAAGTGTCCGCCATGTGAGAGATCCATGCCCAGTACCCGGTCTCCCGGCTTTAGTACGGCAAAACATACCGCCATATTTGCCTGCGAACCTGCATTTGGCTGTACATTAGCATGTTCAGCGCCAAATATCTGCTTTGCCCTTTGCACGGCCAAATGCTCTACGGTATCTACATTCGCACATCCTGCATACCATCGTTTGTTAACATATCCCTCAGCATATTTGTTGGTCATGAGAGAGCCTTGTGCTTCTTGTACGGCAAGGCTGCATATATTTTCTGATGCGATTAAATCAATTGTTTCCTGTTGCCTTTTTGCTTCTTCCTGTATGGCATTCCAGACTTCCGGGTCGTCATGTTTTAACGTTGTCATAATTCCTCGTTTTTGTTAATAAATTTGATTTTGCCATTTTCCATTTTAAATAAGCTTCAATAAACCCCTCTATTTCACCATCTAACATTGCCTGTGTATTACCACTTTCCTTGCCAGTTCTTAAATCTTTAACGAGCGAGTACGGTTGTAATACATATGATCGTATCTGGTTTCCCCAGGCGATTTCACCTTTTTCGTCATAGGCTGCAGATAATTCCCTTTCCTTTTCTTTCTCCTTTATTTGATATATCTTTGCTTTTAACATGTTGATTGCTCGTCTTCGGTTTTGATGCTGTGAGCGTTCACTTTGGCATGCTATTACAATTCCGGTAGGCAAATGAGTAATACGAACCGCAGAAGATGTTTTATTTACATGCTGCCCACCCGCCCCTGATGAACGGTATGTATCTACCTGTAATTCATTGTCGTTTATTTCTATTTCCTCTTCCTCTTCTATTTCCGGCAGTACATCAACAGCAGCAAACGAAGTATGTCTTCTGGCATTGGAATCAAATGGAGAAATTCTTACTAAACGGTGTACACCAATTTCAGATTTTAAATGCCCATAAACATATTCGCCTTCGATGAGAACGGTAATTCTTTTTAATCCGGCTTCTTCCCCCGCGAGTGAATCAATGAGAGAGAGTGTGTGACCATTTTTTTCTGCCCAGCGTGAATACATACGAAAAAGCATTGAAACCCAATCACATGATTCTGTTCCTCCGGCCCCGGCGTAAATACTCAGGTAAGCATTGCAATGGTCATGGGCTTCGCCAAGCATTGTATGTAGCTCGAGTTTTTCAAGTTTTTGTGTAAATAATGCAATATCCCCAACTATCTCCGCTGTTGTTCTTTCATCGCTTTCTTCGTCCATAAGGTCAACCAGAAATTCTATCTCTTCGTAAGTTTTTTGTAATTCCTGCAGAGGCAAAACAATTCCTTTGAGAGTTTTTAATTTATTAATAATCTGCTGCGCCTTATCTTTGTTTTCCCAAAATCCCGGAAAAGATAGTTTGTTTTCAAGTTCGATTAGCTCCTTTTCTTTGCTTACTACATCAAAGAGAGTCCTTTATGTTAATGAGACGTTCACGAAGGTTAGGGAGATCTTTTCTGATATTTTCGGTCATTTTTTTCCTGTTTCTTTGTTTAAAAAGTTATAAGATTCCAAAAAGGGCATTTTTGGTGTGAAATCAACAAAAGAGAGAATTAATAATTTTAAGAGGTAATCTTGAATATAAAAACCATTATTTAAAAATTCCGGACGGAAATAGAATTTGTTTTATTTGTGAGTTTTATGAAGATATTTTTATCGTGAAATAGTATCGGTAATGTCTGATAAATATCCGATATATAAGCATGAATATTACAAAAAACTATTAAATGTGTCAATACGGAATTTGTATTTGACTTGGGACTAATATATACGTACCATTTGTGCGCTAGAGATTTTTATAAAACAACATGGGTTGCTTGTTCGTATTTGGAAGGAGATATAACAAAATAAATATTTTCCGGAAAGTATTTAAAGAATATTACAATTTTAAGCCATAGTTGAATGCTTAAATTTCTAAAATCAGTTTGTGATTATGGGGGTAAATTTATCAGGGGTTGTATGGTGTTAGCCCGGGGATGGCTGAGGTTTGAAAGCATTAGTTATTTCATATAAAGGTTTTCTAAAAGTGGGCAATGTTGTGAATAAACAGAAGGTTTTTGTGTCGTCGTTTGTTTTTTATCAATGTATTAATAATAAGAGAGAGTCTGATACAAAATTGTGCGTGTAATTGCGGGAAGTGCAAAGGGTATTTTGCTTTGTTCTCCTAAGGGGAACAAAACAAGGCCAATACCGGATAATGTGAAAGAATCACTGTTTAACATATTGGCGGAGATCATCCCGGACAGTCGTGTGCTGGATTTATATGCCGGTACGGGGGCTGTTGGAATAGAGGCATTAAGCAGGGGTGCTAAATCATGTTTGTTTGTGGAGAATGGCACGTTTGCAATCCAGTCGATAAAAAAAAACATCAGCGCAACAAAACTGCTTAACAAGTCGGTAACCGTAAGATGTGATGTGCTTAAAACCATCCCCTTTCTGGAGCAGAATACCGACGGGATTGATATTGTTTTTGCCTGTCCGCCATACCCCCTCGCCGACAACAGTTCTTATAGAGAAAAATTGCTGATGCTCTTGTCAATATTATTCGAAAAAGACATTGTGTGTCCGGGAGGAATTGTTGTGTTTCAACATAGAAAGATAACGCTGGAGATACCTCCAGGTGCTTCGTTTTTAAAGTTGTACGATACTAGAAGTTATAGAGAAACACAAATATCTTTTTTCGAAAAAAAAATCACAGTGGGAAACATGTCATGAAGTTTTGGGAAGATCGGGGGAAATTAAAAATTGCAGCACCAGCAAAAATCAATTTGTTCCTTGAGATTTTAGGGAAACGTCCAGATGGATATCATGAAATCGAAACCGTTATGCAAAAGGTGTGTTTATACGATTACCTTTATTTGGAAGATAATGAAGGTTTGGAATTCAGTTGTTCAAATCCAGGACTTGAAACGGGTGAAAATAACCTGATTATTAAAGCGGTGCGATTGTTGCAAAAAGAATCGGGTATTTCCAGAGGGGTAAAGATATTTTTAGAAAAAAATATACCGGTGGGGGCAGGTCTTGGCGGCGGGAGTAGTGACGCTGCAGCCACTTTAATCGGCATAAATAAGATGTGGCGGCTTGGGTATGATAGTGAAAAATTAATGTTGTTTGCAAGCAGGCTTGGTTCCGATGTCCCTTTTTTTATAGGCGAGAATACTGCTGTTTGCAGAGGAAGGGGGGAAATTATTCAGCCATTCCCATCCCGTGTAATATATCATTATGTAATAGTGTATCCGGGCTTTGAGGTAAGTACTGCTACCATATATAAAAATTTCAAAATTGGCTTGACAAAAAATTTGAAAGATGTTAGTTTCACCTTGCGTTTCTTAGAGGCAGACGATGCTACTCTGCTGGGGAAGTATTTGCACAATCGATTAGAAGACGTCGTTTTTAAGCTCTATCCTCAACTTGAAGAAATTAGACAGAAATTTAGAAAATTTGATTTTTGTGGAGTGCTTTTATCTGGAAGTGGTTCTGCAGTGTATGGATTATGCAGAAGTGGAAGTGATGCAAATAATATAGGACAAAAATTAAAAACGTTTGGTATTGGTGATGTTTTTGTGGTAGCCAGTGATTTCGAAGGCATAACTAAGTGAACAGGAAAGGGGATGGCCGTGAATATAACTGAAGTTAGGGTGAAGCTGACCGAAGCGAAAAAAAACAGATTACAAGCGTTTTGCAGCATTACAATTGATAACGATTTTGTTGTTAGAGATCTGAAGGTTATCGAGGGGCATAAAGGGGCTTTTGTGGCAATGCCAAGCAGAAAGCTTACAGACCGATGCCCGGGTTGTGGCGGGAAAAACCACCTTATGTCTCAATACTGTAACGATTGTGGTACAAGACTAGATGAAAAGCGGGCATCAAAGGGTGCGGGAAGGTTAAAATTACATGCAGATACCGCACATCCGATAAATTCAAAATGCAGAGAAGAAATACAGGAAAAAGTTCTTGCCGCCTATAAAGAAGAAGTGGAAAGGTCTAAACTGCCAGGTTACAAGCCTCCAAAATATGAAGATATGGATGATTTGGATTCCAGCGATTTTGATAGCGAAGATGTATGAGGTCTGCAAAGTAGTAAAACCTTACGGATAGAAATATAAGAGTTCACAACTCAATATTTTCACATCAATTGACTTCTTGCTGTTCAATTTAAACATACCTCTTTGAACATACCGTAAAGAAATAGAACGCGAAAGTGTGTTTTCTGAAGGTGTTCTTATGTTTGCTTTAAACTTTTGTGTTATCTTTTACAAAAACCAATGATTAAAACAGGTTCTCACATTCTAATAAATGCATTGATACGGGAAGGGGTAGAATACGTGTTTGGCATTCCAGGCGGCGCTGTTCTTCCTTTGTTTGACGCATTATATGAATCGCAGATTAAATTTATTTTAACGAGACATGAGCAGGGCGCAGGCCATGCGGCGGATGGATTTGCGAGGGCAACAGGCAAAGTAGGTGTATGTTTGGCGACCTCAGGCCCTGGCGCTACAAACTTAACAACTGCTATAGCAACGGCATACATGGATTCCGTTCCGATGGTTGCTTTGACGGGACAGGTAAAAACATTTCTTATCGGTAATGACGCCTTCCAGGAAGTTGATATTATTGGAATAACCCGCCCCATAACAAAACACAGCTATTTAGTTAAGGATGTTAAAGATTTAGCAAGAGTAGTAAAAGAAGCATTTTATTTGGCAAATTCCGGCAGACAAGGTCCCGTATTAATAGATTTGCCCGTAGATGTTACTATGGCTGAATGTGAAGAAATAATACCTCCGGAAATAGATTTGCCAGGATACAAACCCACGTATGAAGGTAATATCCGTCAGATAAAAATTGCCGCAGAGGTAATTAATAATGCAAGGCGCCCTGTATTGTATACAGGTGGCGGCATTATTGCTTCAGATAGCGCAAAGGAATTATTGGAACTTGCGGAAAAAGGGAATATCCCCGTCACCACAACCCTTATGGGTCTTGGGGGCTTTCCGGAAAATCATAATTTATCTTTGGGTATGCTGGGAATGCACGGGACTGCGTATGCGAATTTTGCAGTTACGACATGTGATATATTGATTGCAATTGGTGCGCGGTTTGACGACCGTATCACGGGTAAAATTGATGAATTTGCACCAAACGCAAAAATTATCCACATTGACATAGACCCTTCTTCCATAAGTAAAAATATCAAGGTAGATATACCGGTTGTGGGGTACGCCCAAAATACCTTGAGAGAACTTAATAAACATATCAGTTTTGTCGAGAGAAGAGAATGGTTCGATAAAATCAAGCAATGGAAAGAACAAAATCCATTAACATATAATAATAGTGGAGATCTTATAAAGCCTCAGTATGTGATAGAACAAATATATGAAGCAACGAATGGTGAGGCAATTATAACCACGGAAGTTGGACAGAATCAGATGTGGGCGGCACAGTATTATACATATACTAAGCCGCGAACATTCCTTTCATCCGGGGGATTGGGTACAATGGGATACGGATTTCCTGCGGCAATTGGAGCGCAATTGGGATGCCCGGATAAAATTGTGGTGGATATTGCAGGGGATGGCAGTATCCAGATGAATATTCAGGAACTGAGCACCGTGGTTCGGTTGAATATTCCGGTAAAGATTGTTATCCTTAATAACGGGTACCTTGGTATGGTACGGCAATGGCAGGAGTTATTTTACGATAAACGTTACTCCAGTGTAAGTTTAAACGGGAATCCGGATTTCGTAAAGTTGGCGGAATCGTATGGAGCGAAAGGATTTTTGATAGAAAAGAAAGAGGATGTGCGTCCCACGTTGGAAAAAGCATTTTTCACAAAACAACCCGTAGTCATGGATTTCAGGGTCGACCCTAATGAAAATGTTTTTCCGATGGTCCCCTCAGGCAAACCAATCCATCAAATGATTGGAACAATGGCATAACAGTACATTGTTATAATTATAAGACATAACTTGTCTTTAGTCAGAAATATATTAAATACGAAGCACGTACAGGATACAAAAATGGAATTAATTTTAAGCGCAACAATTACACTCGGCATATTAGGAATGATCTTTGGCATAGGTTTGGCCATTGCCTCGGATACCTTTGCCGTGAAAGTGGATCCCCGTATCGAAAGAATTAACGAGGTGCTTCCCGGCGCAAATTGCGGGGCATGTGGTCAGCCCGGTTGTGGCGGCTTTGCCCAGGCGATAGTGGAAGGGAAATCGCCTGTTACAGGCTGTACTGTTGGACAATCTTCCGTGGCGGAACGTGTTGCCAATATTATGGGGGTCGAATTTGAAAATAAGGAACGGGTTTTTTCCGTTGTAATGTGTCATGCAAAAGGTGTTACTAACAAATTTATCTATAACGGAGTAAAGGATTGCCGTGCGGCAAACATTATTAGCGGCGGTTTTTTTGGCTGTGATTATGGATGTTTGGGCTTAGGTACTTGTGTTGAAGCATGTAAATTTGAAGCTATGTACATGGGGAAGGACGGTTTGCCAAAAGTAATAAGGGAACGCTGCACAGGTTGTGGAAAATGTGCGGAAGTTTGCCCAAGGGAGATCATCAGTATATTGCCTGAATCAAAAATGGTGCATGTGAGATGTAAATCCTTAGATAAAGGCGCTGTTGCAAAGAAAATATGCCAGGATTCCTGCATTGCTTGTAAACGCTGCGAAAAGGAATGTCCATATGACGCAATTCATGTGCAAAACAATCTTGCAGTAATTGATTATCAAAAGTGTACATCATGCGGCAAATGTGTTGATGTCTGCCCCAACCATACGATAATAAATTATGCAAGAGCGTTAAGTTCCGCCTCAACGGTCTCATCTCAATAAATGCACCAGGATCGGTTTTTCATACCCAATGTTTCCATAGATTCAGAGATTTGGATTGAAGGAAAAGAAGCACACCACATCTTACACGTCAAAAGAGCAAAACAGGGAAACAAAATTACCCTTTTTGATGGAAAAGGCATTGAATACAAGGCGGTTGTTGTTGAAACGCAACGTGCCAGGTTAAAAGTATTTATTGAGAGTTCCCTGGTCGTTGACAGGGAGCCGAACGTCTCAATTACAATAGCCGTTTCTATTCCTAAAGGAAAATTTTCCGACATCTTAATCCAAAAATGTTCTGAATTGGGGATACACACTTTGACCCCGCTTCATTGTGAAAGGAGCGTTGTGGCGATAAAAGAAACGTCAGCGGAAAAGCGGGAGAGATGGAATAAGATAGTCATTGAATCCTCCAAACAATGCAAACGGAATATTCTTACTGAAATTACGACTGGTGTGGCGATAGAAGATTTTTTGAAAACTTTATGCGATTACGACCTTTCACTCATGCCATGCTTAAGGCGTCATGCAATGTCCCTGAAAGCTGTATTACGCGAAAGGCCTTCTGCAAAAAAGATTGTTTGCCTTATAGGCCCTGAGGGTGGTTTTACTGATAATGAAATTGAACGTGCCGTTGAAAAAGGCTGCATTCCGGTAACTCTGGGAAGTTCGACTCTAAGAATTGAGACTGCCGCAATAGCCGTTTCCTCCATGCTGTTGTATGAATATTGTCTATGACTATGAATGCAAATCGATTTAATCAGAAGTCTGAGGACTGATCTCCGGATTCTGACTTCCGACGTCTGATTATGCGGCAGACAGGTTTCCTTAATACCGCTTGTAGTTGCGTTATAAATATACGGTTCTTGTGAAAGGATTTTTGTGTGAAGGCGGTAGTGAAAGCAAATCGTGCCAGTGGGCTGGAATTGGTAAAGATGCCGGAACCAAAGCTTGGCCCAAAAGATGTTTTAATTAAGGTTCAGGTTGCCTCTATATGCGGAACGGATGTTCATATAGATGACTGGACATATTGGGCGCAGCAGCGCTTTACGCCGCCCCGTATTATAGGCCATGAGTTTGCCGGTTATGTGCAGGAGGTTGGGAAGGAGGTTACGTTTGTTAAAGCTGGGGAGAGGGTTTCTGCGGAAACTCACATTTCATGCGGCTACTGCTACCAATGCAAGAATGGATACAGAGAAGTATGCAGAAAAAGTAAATTGTTAGGGATTGATTACGATGGAACGTTCGCCGAATACCTTAGCCTGCCTGAGCATGTATTGTGGAAAGATGATCCTCGTATTCCTGATGAATGGGCGACAATTCAGGAGCCGTTTGGAAATGCTGTTGACACGGTAATGTCTGAGGATATATCTTCAAAAACGGTGCTTATTTTGGGGGCAGGTCCCATTGGTCTCTTTGCCGTAGGTATAGCAAGGGCATGCGGGGCGTCTCTCATTATTGTTTCTGACCCAAATGATTATCGGCTGGATATCGGTAAAAAGATGGGTGCGGATATTGTGGCGAATCCGAAAAACACAGATATCCTGAATTGTGTGCTGGAAGCGACGGAGGGAAATGGCGTAGATGTGGTTCTGGAGTTTTCCGGCAATAAACTGGCGCTTGATCAGGGACTTAAGTCTCTTACTCCCGGTGGAAGAATATCGATTTTGGGGATATATGAAACCCCTGTTGATATTGATCTGAATAGAGAGGTTATTTTTAAAAAAATACGCATATATGGGATTACCGGCAGAAAGATATTTTCTACGTGGTATAAGACGTCCAGGTTTCTGTCTTCCGGGCTGGTGGATCCTGGACCGGTTATTACACACACGTTTTTACTGGAAGATTACGAAAAGGGCATGCAGCTAATGAGAGATGGCATGTGTGGAAAGGTTGTTTTGCAGGTCATGCCGTAATTTCATTCCGTTTGCATGGATTTGAAAGACCCCTGCAACTGTTAAAGAAAGGATTCTGGAGTAATGAGCCGCCTTAATTTTATTCATGACGAACTGGAAAAACTTGAAGAAGAGGGGCTTTTCGTCAACATAAGAACCATTGAAGGCCCTCAGGATGCATGGATCACCGCAGATGGAAAGAAGGTGTTAAATCTCTGCTCAAATAATTATCTCGGGTTTGCGAATAGCCCCCGGTTGAAATCTGCTGCGAAGGGGGCGATAGATGCATATGGCGTAGGGCCTTCTGCGGTAAGGACAATTTCAGGAACCACTGTGTTGCATTGTGAGCTGGAGAGGAAACTTGCTCTTTTTAAGGACGTGGAGAGCACCATTTCCTTTCAATCAGGATTTTGCGCAAACCTGGCAGTCATTCCCGCTATTGCTGGCAAAAATGACGTCATTTTTTCTGATGAACTGAATCATGCGAGCATTATTGATGGATGCCGCCTTTCCGGGGCAAAAATTATCAGGTATGGACATTGTAACCCTGATGATCTGAGAGGAAAAATTTCGCAGGAAAGTAATGCCGGAAAACGGTTGATAATCACGGACGGCGTGTTCAGCATGGAAGGAGATATCGCTCCCTTGCCGGAAATTGTTAACATTGCGGATGAATTCAATGCCATTACGATTGTTGATGATGCACATGGCGAGGGTGTTTTAGGGGAAGGCGGGAGAGGCATTGTTGATTATTTTAAACTGCAGGGGAAAGTAGATATCGAGGTTGGCACGCTGTCAAAGGCATTTGGAGTAGTAGGTGGTTATGTAGCGGGGAGTAAAAAATTGACGGACTATCTGTCCCAAAAAGGGCGCCCTTTTCTTTTTTCAAGCGCTGCAACCTCCCCTGATGTGGCGGCATGTATTGCAGCAGTGGATATCCTTATGGAATCAAAGGTTCGGGTTGAAAAACTATGGTCAAACACCGCATTGTTCCAGAAACAAATGGAAAATACAGGTTTTGACATAGGGAGAACGCAAACGCCAATAACTCCAATAATGGTTGGAGACGCCAAATTGGCAAAAGAGTTTAGCCGGAAATTGTATGAAGAGGGGATTTTTATACAAGCAATCGGGTATCCGACCGTTCCTGTTGGGAAGTCTCGTCTGCGTGCAATGCTTTCTGCTGTTCATAGCGAAAACGACCTTTTGTGGGCTGTAGGATGTTTTGAAAAAATAGGGAAAACATTGGGGATATTGAATTAAAAAACCTTTACACTATTAATGCGATTGAATTTTTAAAGTAAAAAATTTAATATATCCGTATTATGTTAACTTTTTTAAAAAGGTAAATTGGAGCCGAATATGAAAAAATATATTAGTTTTGCGATACTCATTTTATGTATTGCGGGTTGCGGAAAAAGTGAAAAGGAAAGGCATGAAGAAGAAATATCTGCAACCGCTATGAATCAATCAGAGGTTTCTTCCAAAAGGGAACATGATTTTATTAAAAATGAAAAAGGCTTTATCGTTCACATGAAAGACATTAAGGTGTTGTTGAAACATTTGCAGGCCTCTATTAACAAAGAAGACTGGAAAGCTATTCAACAAGATACAAAAAAATTGAAAAATTCAAGTCCTGTCGTATATACAGGGGCAAATAAGAATGATTTACCGACAGAATTTGTAAAGCTGGACGTCCAATTCCACTTAGATACGCTTGAATTGGTGAATGCATGTCAGGAAAAGAACAAGGATAAAGCAATGGCAGCATTTTTTAAAGTAGTGAATGGGTGTGACGAATGCCACGCCAAGTTCAATCCAAAAGAAACATCCACATCCTGGTTCCGATAAAGAGTCATTTTTACAATATCAGAAGAATGAATGGGTTTTTGTATCATTCAATAGCCCTGATATTAAATACCTCAGTAATGATATTTATTGAAAGGGTGAATTATGATAAAAAAAATTTTGATTGTAGATGATTCTGTTGTTGCCAGATTGGGGGTAAAAAATTGTATTTTAAAAGATGCCTCATATGAGATATATGAAGCGTCTGATGGTTTTATGGGTGTTGAAGAATTTAAAAGGGTTTCCCCTGATATAACTTTTCTGGATATGACAATGCCTGTAATGTCAGGCATTCAGGCGCTTGAAGAAATAAAAAAAATCGATGAAAACGCTATAGTCATTGTGATAACCGCGGATACTCAGCCAAAGACTATTGAAAAAGTGAAAGAATTGGGGGCATTAACATTGTTGAGAAAGCCGCCTAAAAAAGAAGATATAATTAATGCTATAGCTAAGGCAAAAGATATACAGGTAAGTAAAGAGAAAAAATGAAAGATACTTCAGGGAATTTTCTGAGCGAATTACAAATAGATGCGCTCAAAGAGATCATTAATATTGCATTTGGAAATGCGGCGGCGTCACTTTCCGAGGTTATTGAATTGCATGCTACATTAAACGTTCCTGAGATAAAAATAGTGCATTCAAAAGAACTGCGGGACTTTATTGGCAGCACTTTTGATGGCGGCGAAGATTTGCATATCGTTGAACAACATTATACCTCTGAATTCAAAGGTATTGCGTATCTTGTCTTTTCCATGGATAGCGGTAAATCATTTATTTCATTGCTGGAAGAATATAATGAAATGCCTGCAAACATGTCCATTAATTTGCTGGAAAAGGAAACGTTAACGGAGGTGGGAAATATTATAATCGGTGCTTGTCTCAGCAAAATAGCGGAATTGTTGTCAGATGTCGTTTCTTATCTTCCGCCAAGATATATCGATGGAAAGTATTTTTATGAAGACATGCCGGGGAATTTCTTCGATGGAGAAGGATATGCGGTTATCCTTAAAACCATATTTCAATTTGAGAAAGCGGATGTTGATGGCTTTTTGTTTCTTCTTATTAATATGGATTCTATCGATAAGATAAGAGAAGCGGTTGATAAATTTATGAAGAACTATGAATAAAATTCCAGAGCAAATCTGCAATTCGATAAATTTAGGACTGGTTATACTGGATGCTGAATTTAAAGTCCATTACTGGAACCAATGGATGGAGATGAATAGCGGAATACCTGCCGGGGATATTACCGGCTCGGTGCTGTTTGACTATTTTCCAAATTTAAACAACCGGAAATTTTTGCGAAATTGTAAATCGATATTCGCCTTCGGAAAATTTCTGCTTTCTTTCACAAAAACTGCATCATTATATTTTCCCGTTCAGGCCTGTAAGCTCCTTTGGCTTACAGTTTGACTATATGCAGCAGAGCTGCTCAATATTTCCCATTCGCAACGGAAATGAAAAGATAGAATACATATGCATTACAGTGCGGGACGTCACTGAAATAGTTGTATACGAGCATAAACTGCTGGACGCCACAAGGAGGGACTATCTGACCGGGTCGTTTAACCGCAAATATTTAGAGGATAAACTGAGGGAGGAGTTTGAACGGCATAGGAGATACGGCGCACCTCTTTGCCTAATTATTTTTGATATCGATAATTTTAAGAATGTAAACGACTCCTGTGGTCATTTGTATGGTGATTTTGTCCTCCGCGAGGTGGTTGCGAGAGTTGCGTCCGGATTAAGAACTACCGATATCCTGGCACGCTATGGTGGGGAAGAATTTTGCGGCATTCTCCCGGAAACCAGTTTGAAGTCAGCCATTGAAGTGGCGGAACGATTCAGGGAAAGCATCGCCTCAGAAGAATACAGGTTCCATGGACATTCAAGAAAAATAACTATTAGTTTAGGAGTTGCTGCGTTGGACAAAAATATTACGAATACCGATATGTTCTTCAAAAAGGCGGATGACGCCCTTTACACGGCAAAAAGGGAAGGGAAAAATAAGGTGCGATCCGCTGACCATTAGAGAACCTTTTTAATGGACTTTTACCTAAGCTGGCATAGCCAGAACCGAACAAGCAAGCAAGAAATAAAAAATACAAAATTCGAAGTACGAAACAAATCCCAAAATACAAAATCCCAATGAAAAAAACCGGGTTTTGAACATTTGAAAATTTTACCCAGTTAGATAACATTCAATGGTACATCTATTATTGTTAGATAATTATGTATCAAACGGCGTGAATTTAGGATTTGTTTCGTATTTCGTAGTTAGGGTAAAAATAAATAGAAAGGAATACAATTATGTCAGTTAATAATGCATTAATCGCAAAAGCCTTAGAATTAAAACCGCAGGACAAAATTATATTAATTGAGGCTTTGATAACCAGCTTAGATAAACCAGATCCGGAGATATCAAAAAAATGGATACAGGAAGCTGAGGCCAGACTTAAGGCTTACAGAGCCGGCAAAACAAAAGGGATACCCGCAGAAGAGGTGTTTAGATAAGCTTTATGAGAGTAATATTCGACGACTTTGCCAAATTAGAATTGGATGATGGAAAAGAATATTATGAAATGGAAGTGATAGGTTTAGGGAAAAGATTTAAACAAGAAGTTAAAAGAGCTATTAATATAATCAAAAAAATGCCTGAAATTGGTTCTCAAGAAAGTGAAAACATTAGAAGGTATATTCTTCATAAGTTTCCTTACAAAGTATTATACTCCATTGAAAAAGACCATATTTATGTTATCGCTATTGCACACTTACACCGTGAACCAATATATTGGATTAATAGAATCAGAACCTAACAAGGCGCTGCACCTGACCGCTATTCCGCTCCGCTCCATAGCGGCAGATGATCTCAATCGTTAGTGGCAATAAATGAGACAGAGATGATATGACAAAGAAAGCAATTGTTGTTGGTGCGACATCAGGAATCGGGAGGGAATTAGCAAAGATTTTCTCTAAAAATGGCTATATAGTTGGACTTGCAGGCAGAAGGACTCACCTGCTTGATGATCTCAAGAACGAACTTCCCAATAATTCTTTCGCAAAACATATTGATGTTTCTCAAACAGATAAAGCAATAAACCAACTCAAAGAGCTAATTGCAGAAATGGAAGGGGTGGACATTATCATTATTAACGCTGGTGTAGGATTTATTAACAAGGATTTACAATGGTCCCCGGAAAAAGAAACCATTGATGTTAATGTCTCTGGTTTTGCTGCAATAGCAAATGTTGCTATACATCAATTTTTATCGAAGGGTTCCGGTCATCTGGTAGGCCTATCGTCTATAGCAGCACTTAGAGGGGACGGCGACGCTCCTGCATACAATGCATCAAAAGCCTTTGTTTCAAACTATATGGAAGGCTTACGGAAAAAGGTGGCAAAATCAGGGTCATCCATTACAGTTACAGATATTCAGCCAGGGTTTGTAGATACAGCAATGGCAAAAGGTGACGGACTTTTTTGGGTTGCATCTCCCCAAAAAGCAGCACAACAAATATATAACGCTATCAAAAGGAAGAAGAAACATGCTTATATAACTAAACGATGGAGGCTTATTGGATTGGTAATGAAAATCGTTCCGGAAACTATTTATAACAGGCTATAAAATTTATAAAAAATCTTCTAACAAATCAATGTACGCCGGAATTGAGGGGACACCGTACTAATGCTTAAAAGTATCGAAGTTAGGATACCTCAGTCAGCCGTTTCCCGATATAATATCCCCAGATAATTTAAAGGTGGTAGTAATGGAATTTGAATGTGACCCCGAAAAAACAAAGAAGAACCATAAAAAATATAGCGTCCATTTTGAAGAAGCATCAACCGTATTTTATGACCCTTTGTCAGCTACTTTTGATGACCCTGACCATTCAATTGGCGAACATAGACTAATCACGGTAGGTTTTTCGTCAAAGGAACGTTTGCTCGTGGTATCACATACCGGGAAACGTTAACATTTTACCATTAAATATTTTGCCAAAAAAGCAAAGAAATTATTGATAAGGTGCTCCATGTCTCATCCCAAACATATTTTCCCGCTTTATATAGTCGGGCAAATGCAATTCTGCAGACTGCCCATCCCTGTCGATTATGCAGGTGGATAAGAAGCCATGTGTAATTCGTAGAAATGTATTAAAGCGGAAACCTTAACCATAGTAAGGAGAAATTATATGGAAGAAAAGGGGAAAAAGATATTTTACGATGTCCATTGTCATGCGCTGAATTTGAGCCATGCAGGGCTTCTTGCCTTTTTGAATCGCTTTTTAAAAGACAGGGCGGTGTCCTTTTCCGATCTGTTGGGGAAAGGAAAATTTCTCCAGGTTATCTGCCGTTTATTGGGGATACATTTCAGTGTGAAACTACTGAAAACACTATTGATTGTCTTAAGTGGCGTTCTCTCCGGAATCGTATTACTTGCGATAAGCAAATATGAATATTTCCTTTCAGGTAAGGTAAGCGATATCGTTTTGGTTGGTGCATTTTCGGTCGTTTTAACTGCCCTGGTTTTTGCTCTGTGGGCTTTACGAAAGATAGCTTCAGGGGAAAGCGACCTCATAACAAACACGCTTAAAAAAAATGTCAATCTTCTTTCCATTATTGAGAATAATACGGGGAGTTTATTTTTTTCTATGGAGATGGATATCCTGTCTGCGGATGAAAGGTTCAGGGAATTAATAAATGAATATCGTACCTCATCAACGTACAAATATGCGTCATTTATAAAAAATATCGAAGAGAAATGGAAAGAAACCGGGAATGAAATACATATCAAAACAAAAGAGGGGAAAACACTAAAGTACAATAAAATGGTTATTACCCCTCTGGTAATAGATTTTGGTTACAAGTGTTTTGACATGCAAGGAATTTATTATAATAAACCGCCCAGGAAACCAGTTGTGGAGCAGGTTGTCGATGTTTTCAACGGGATAAGGGAGTATAGGGAAATGAGTCCTGTTAAATTACTCGATATTTATCCCTTTCTGGGAATTAATACGAGGAATTACGACCTGGGAATTGTGAAAGTGGTTCCAAAAGAGGAAAGAGACGCATTTTACCATTTTCTGAAGAGCAGAAAAATCCCTCAAGGGATAAAAGAGCATGTAAGAGATACTTTGGAAAATAACGTTACTTATATTGAAAAGACGGGCAAGCTGGTATTTTATAAAGAAATCGAAACCCTGGGAAATGATTTGCGCACAATCTCTTCCCATGTCCAAATTGATGAAGGTTTGATTGATAAAATAGATGGCATGTCAGAGGAATCGGTTCGTACCCGCTTAAACGAAAAAAATAATATTCCCAAAATGCTTGAAAAGTATTTTGGGGAATATACGAATACAAAATATGAAACCTTTGCTAAAAAAAACAGGGAGCAGTACTTTTTTGATGAGAAAGATACAAAAAAGAAAGAAAAGACGATTCCTGTGAAAGGGATTGACGACCTGCGCAGTTATTTCTTTGCGGGAGTTAAATTATATCCACCCCTGGGGTTTGATCCCTGGCCCTACCACGAGGATAAACCCATCGATACCGCCACGGAATTTGACAAGGTAAATTATCTCTATCAATTTTGCAGTGAAAGGGGCATTCCGATAACGGTACATTGTTCGCCCGGCGGTTTTAAAACTGCTCATCACGGCATGGAATATACCAATCCTGAAAAGTGGAAAAACGTACTTTCCGCATATGAGAATCTGAAAATCAATTTTGCTCATTGTGGGTTTGATAACAATAAACCCCATAAATCGTGGTTGAATACCATCATGGAGCTTATGGGCGGGTATAAAGGCGTCTATGCGGATTTTTCCTATATCGGGAATAGTAGAGATTCTTATACTTTTTTAAAGGAACGAATCGTTGATAAAGGGTTTGGGGATCGCATACTCTTTGGCAGTGATTTTCCGGTTAACCTGTTTGGTGTGGATTCGTATAAGGATTATGTAGAGAATTTCTTTCATCTCTCTCTGGATACGAATTTAAAACACAAATTCTGCTCTGCGAATCCTCATAAATTTCTATGGGCTTAGGGTAAAAATGGAACGGAAGTAGGACATCACGCCTCTGATTAAAATGAGCCTAAGCAATTTCACGGGCAAACCAGTTTATCCGTGCCACCCTTAGCGGAGTACATATTTTTTCAGATAATCTTCCAATGCTTCCTGCCATGGTCTCATTTTGTGTCCGGTTGCCTGTACAAACTTTGTACAATTCAATGAGGAGTTTTGAGGTACCGTGGCTGCGCGTTTAAAGTCTTCTGCCTTAATGGATTGGAGAGATACCTGTATATTTGACAATCTAAAGATTTCCCTTGCCCACTCATACCAAGAACAAATGCCATCATTCGCAATGTGATAAATGCCATGAAGATCAAGCGAAAGAACATACCAGAGAGCATGGACAAGATCTGCGGCATAGGTAGGGCTTCCAAATTGGTCTGTTACTACAGACACGACATGTTTTTCTAATCCGAGATGCAGTATTTTTGTTACAAAATTGCTTTTATGCTGTCCATAAAGCCGTGAAATTCGAATAATGGTATAGTTGCCGTTTATTTCCTGCACTGCCTCCTCTCCTGCACGTTTCGATCTGCCATACACCGAAAGTGGGCGAGGCAGGTCTGTTTCGTTATACGGTGTATTCTTAGCGCCATCGAAAACATAATCAGTGCTGATATGGATGACCCGGGCATGCAGATTTTTTCCCGCCAGTGCGACGTTTTTCGCTCCATCTGCATTCACGGCATATGCCTTGCCGATGTTTGTTTCGCAGGCATCAACATCGGTAAATGCGGCACAATTAATGATTACGTCTGGCATGGTTCTGGCAATCGCCTCAAAAGTATTTGAGGCATTGGTGATTTCTATTTGTGAATGACTGGCGCAAATGACGGAGAGGGGTTGTTTTTCTGTTTCAGAAAGATGCGGCAACCCATTCCTTAGTTCCCACCCCAGCGCACCATTCGAGCCGATAATGAGTATCTTCATGTATGGAGTGCATTTGAGTGTAACTGGTAAACACGCTTGTATTCCCCGTCATCATGTATGAGGGATGCGTGGCTGCCTGTTTCAACGATTTGGCCTTGTTTCATCACAATGATTCTGTCACAATGCTGGATAGTGGAAAGCCGGTGGGCGACAATGATGGTGGTTTTCCCGGCAATAAGATTATTCAATGCGTCTTGCACCAATTTTTCCGATTCGTAGTCGAGGGAGGATGTTGCTTCGTCCAGCAACAGTATGGAGGCATTTTTCAGAATAGCACGCGCAATTGCAATTCGCTGGCGCTGTCCTCCGGATAATTTCACTCCCATTTCTCCCACGATAGTATCGTATGTTTCCGGGAGGGACAGGATAAATTCATGAATATTGGCCGCTTTTGCCGCATGCTGGATTTCTTCCATTGTCGCATCCCGTCTGCCATAAAGAATATTTTCATACAGGCTCCGGTTAAATAAAAATGTCTGTTGCGTAACCAATGCCATATGCGAAAGAAGCGATTCCCGCTTTATCCGGCGGAGGTCTATACCGTCAATCGCAATAGAACCCTCTGTCGGGTCGTAAAAACGGGAGATCAGGTTTACGAGGGTGGATTTCCCTGCGCCGCTTTCTCCTACGATTGCGATTACCTCGCCCTTTTGTATGTTCAGACATATATTCTTCAACACATGTTCTTTTTTCCCTTCATAGGAAAAACTCACATTGTTGAAGAATATGCCTTCCTCTATTTTTTCAAGCGTTACGGCATCAGGGGAGTCCTTTATATTTGACTCTATGTTAAATAATTCAAATACCCTGTTTGCACCGGCGAGAGATTCCTGCAAGCCCGTGTAGCTCTTTGCGATCTTCTTAACAGAGGTGATTACCATAAAACCAATTGCGGTAATAAATCCGCCAAGTTCCCCCGGAGTAATTTGATGGGACATAACTACATAGCCGCCCAATATAACCATTGCGGCAAGCCCTACCGCATAAATAAACTCATTGGTACTGCTGTTCAATGATTTTGCCTTTACCATTTTTAGCGTTCTGCGAAGGAAGCGTTCTCCGATGAAATGAATTTCGCGACGTTCTTCATCTTCCATCCTGAATGATTTAACAATCCGTATCCCTGCAAATATCTCGCGAAACGCATCTGTGAGTTCGGAGAGATGCCGTAAGCTTCCTTTACCGTGCCTCTTTATCTTTTTTCCGATTAAAACAGCAGGGATGAAAACTACCGGAAAAATAATTAAAGAAAACAAAGATAATTTCCAACTGAAATAGAATGCAAGGACTAGCCCGCAAATCAATTGCATGGGCAGAAATAACACCTCATCAAAGAGCACCTTGAGACCTGCCTGTGTAACAGCAACGTCGTTTGTCAATCTCGAAAGAAGATCGCCGCTTTTTCTGTTCTCGAAAAAGCTTAACGGCTGAGGCAACAAGTGGTCACAGACCTTGTTCCGGATATTCACAACAACAGCCCATCTGACGAAATTTCTGTAATATTGCTGAAAATAACTGGTAAAAAAGATAACCGGAGCGAGAATGGCTATTACTATGCCAATACTGGTGAAGGAACGCGTCATTCGTTCCCGCAATTTTCCGATAAAAGAAAATTTGTTTAAGGTGTTTTTTTTAAATTCACTCAGTGGAGACCTTGTGTTTTTTTTAAGGTCGGTTTGGGGGTCTATATCGATGGCCGGCAATGCTGTAGTTGTCGCGGTCGTTAATTCTCCCGATACCAGCTTGTCTATAACCGGCTTAATCAGCGAGATTTGAATACCATTCGCCGCAGTATAAAGCACCATGCAGCCAATGGCAATCGCCATCTGTCTCCAATAGGGTTTCGCAAAGGAGAGTAGTTTTCCGCACTCGGAAAGGAATGAAGTATTTTTCATTTTAAAACTTACGCGCTACGGGTAAAACGTTAATAAAAGATTCTAGTGGCGAGGTTGATAATTACAATTTGTTTCTGTACTAATGTGATATGAAGAGCGCATAGAGAAAAAATGTTATCACATCACAAGATGCTTTTCAATAAAAAGATTATACACCGAAAGCAAAGAAGATAAATGCCTGCTGGCGGAATAAAAGCAGCAAATAGATATTATTCAATTGCGGAATGCCTCTGATCGTGTTATATTTTTGTAATTTTAGAGAGATTTTGAAGACGGTTATCTGAATTCTTTATGACGGTTTAACGCTGCTGGTGCGACAGGATTATGAGTAAAAGGTGGTTCATTGCCCCGAATAATATCGAACTTCAAACGGAGATTGCAGGTAATCTTAGAATTTCAAACTTACTTGCACAGATACTCATTAACCGCGGCATTACAGATGTAGGTGCAGCGAAAGGTTTTCTTCAGCCTCAAATATCAACATTATCAGACCCTTCCAACCTTCCCGATATTGAAAAAGCCTCAGTCAGAATTAATGAAGCCATACGCAACGGAGAGAAAATAGTCATCTATGGCGATTATGATGTTGACGGCTTAACCGCCACCGCCCTCATGTACCGTTGTTTAAAAATGTTTGATGCAAGGGTAAATTACTATATTCCTGAAAGGCTGGAAGAAGGGTATGGTTTAAATGCGGAGGCCATTGCTAAGTTAAAAGCAGGGGGTACGGATCTTATTTTAACGGTTGATTGCGGCATTAGCGCATGCAGGGAGGCGGAGATTGCACGATCATATGGCATTGAGCTTATTATTACCGACCATCATCAGCCTTCACAGGAAATCCCGGATGCATTTGCAATAATTAACCCAAAATTAAAGGCAACGGAAAAGACCTTCCGGGATTTTTCCGGGGTTGGCATTGCTTTCATGCTGGCATGGTCGGTTGGGCAGCATTATTTTCCGCAAAAAAAGGTATCGAATGAGTTTAAGGATTTTCTTATAAGTGCTATGGGTTTGGTTGCGCTGGGGACTATTGCCGACGTGGTTCCGCTTGTGGGCGAAAACCGTATCCTGACAAAATATGGGCTTGGGGCATTGCAGCAAACAAAAATACCTGGACTGCAGGCGCTACTGGAGGTATCTTCACTCACCAATATAAACCTTGACACTTCCCATGTAGGATACCGTTTAGGTCCCCGTATAAACGCACCCGGCCGTGTCAGCGATGCAGGAGTCGTTGTTGAGATGCTAACAACGGCCTGCAATGAAAAGGCAAAAGAAATTGCACTTTTTCTGGAAGAGGAAAATAACCGGAGAAGGGCGATGCAGCTTGACATACTCTCCGCTGCCAGGCAGAAAATCGTAGATGAAATAAACCTCGATGAAACGCTGGCGATTGTATTGGCAGACCAGGAATGGCACCCGGGAATAGTCGGAATTATCGCTTCAAAAATTGCAGAGGAGTTTAACCGTCCCGCGGTAATGATTGCCGTTGCCGATGAGATTGGGCATGGTTCTGCCCGTTCCATACCATCATTTCATATGCTGGATGCGTTAGAATGTTGCAAAAATATGTTAATTTCCGTAGGGGGGCATGCCCAGGCGGCGGGATTAAAGATTCATCCTGACAATATAGGAGATTTTCGCACATTGCTGAATCGGATGATGGCGCAAAAACTCCAGAAAGAAGACCTTGTTCCTTTTCTGAATATTGACGTAGCGGTTGATCTCTCCACGTTAAACAGGGGATTATTAATGGAATTGCAACTTTTATCTCCCCATGGCGAAGGAAACCATATCCCCGTGTTTGCCATAAAAGACCTGCAGATTGCCGGTAAACCGCGCCGTATAGGATCGAATGGACAACACCTCAGCTTCTATGTAAAACAAGGCAATGTGTCTATGAAGGCTATCGGATTTGGCATGGGCGATGAAATTGACCGGCTGCTAAAGAATGGCAGCACATGTTCACTGGCGGTCGTTTTAAAGGAAAATAACTGGATGAATAACAGCAGTATAGAACTTGAAGTGAAAGATATCAAGTTCGATGGTGAATAATTGTAGTAAGAGTTTAGATTTTTGAAAAAGTATGTTCTTTACAAAAAACAAGTCAGTAATTTACGAGCATTTGTCTTGACTGAAATAAATAATTTTGCTATGAATTGCAAACGTATATCGTTTTAAAAATTTAGTACAAAAACAGATTGCCATACAACTTTGTAATCATTTTAGGTCAAAGGATTTTGGCGGAGAATGCCTCTTCCTTCTTTCTTGTGGTCTAAGGCCCGGATGTTTTATTTTCGGTAAGTGGTTTTAGTAGAGGAATGGGATCTGCCTTTTTTAAACAAAATGAACCAATTATTCTTTGCGGGAAATTATTTGATAGAAAATTTAAGAAGAGGGTAGAAATTAGTGACAGAGCTTATTAGCAGGCTTGAAATAAAAAAAGTTCATCAAATTATTCAAAGAGTTGATATCTTTTGTTCCGCGCTTTTGCTTCAGGCATGGAGACGCATTTATTATATATTCAATAAACAGGAAGTTCGTGTGTCAATTAAAGAGCGGGCAGGCAATTGCTTGCGGTGCGGTCGTTGCTGCCAGGCGTCGATCCGGTGCAAAAATCTATGCTACGATGAAAAAGGGCTTTCACTGTGTAAGGTATATGATCAAAGACCGCAGTTATGTTCCCTGTATCCGTACAATAAAAACGATTTCTTTTTCCACATCAGGGAAACGTGCGGTTACCATTACGATAACTGAAGTGTAAAAACTCTTCATCATAATTCCGTAAGATTTTTTCCTGTCTTACGATGGAATTAACGCACAGGTATTTGCCTGAATTGTGGCGATATTTGCGCACTTAAGGGGTATTTTGTGATGAAAAAAACGCCGCTGTATGAATCACACCTTAAATACCATGCAAAGATGGTATCTTTTCATAACTACCTGATGCCCATCCAATATGACAGCATCATCAATGAACACCTCCTTGTTCGAAAAAATGCCGGTATCTTCGATATATCCCATATGGGAAAATTTGAGATTTCCGGAGATGACGCCTTTTCCTTTGTGCAGCAGGTGATTACGAATGACGCAGCGCCATTGTCGGAAAAACAGGCTCTCTATTCACCTCTGTGCAATGAAAAAGGAGGCATTGTTGACGATATTATGGTTTATAAAATGAACCGAAATGCATTTCTCTTTATCGTAAACTGTGCAAATACTGAAAAGGACCTGGCGTGGTTAACGGAACAGGCAAAACCCTACTGGTCTCTGAAATTAAAAAATGTCACTGATGAAATGTCAATTATCGCATTACAAGGTCCGTCTGCCCTGCAAATGCTCAAAAATACCCTGGAGACTGATTTTAAGTACCTCAAAAGGTTTTGTTTTGATGAATTTTTTCTGGATGATTTACCCATGATTATTTCAAGAACGGGATATACCGGTGAGGATGGTGTGGAAATATTGGTTGATGCAACTTACGCCCTCAGACTCTGGGATATTTTTTTGAAAAAAAACGAGGCGAAGGGACTGAGGCCTGTTGGGCTTGGAGCGAGGGATACGCTACGCCTTGAGGCATGTTTTATGCTTTACGGAAACGATATGGACGAAACGGTAACTCCCCTGGAGACCCTTATCGACTGGACGGTGAAGTTTGGCAAAGATTCTTTTATAGGAAAAGAGTCACTGCAGGAACAGAAGGCTGGGGGCGTCAAACATAAAATAATTGGATTCGAAATGTTGGATCAGGGTATTCCGCGTCACGATTATCCTGTTCTGAAAAAGGGAGAGAAGATAGGAAAAGTTACCAGCGGAACATTTAACCCAACGACGAAAAAGGGTATTGGCCTTGCCAGAATTACCATTCAGCATGCAATAGCCGGGGAAGAGATACAAATACAAATCCGGGATAATTATCACGAAGCACGAATTGTAAAAACCCCGTTTTATAAGAGGGAGTCAAAAAAATGAATATACCAGAAGAACTTCAGTATACAAAAACGCACGAATGGGTAAAAAAAATACACGGGAATGAAGTATCCATTGGCATTACTGACCATGCCCAGCATCAATTGCAGGACATAGTGTACGTCGAATTGCCGTTAATAGGAAGAGAACTGAAGATGGGCGCTCCCTGTGCAGTAGTTGAGTCAGTAAAAGCTGCATATGACATTTATGCACCCCTTTCCGGCAAGGTGACAAAAATTAATCAGGAACTCAGGGAAAGTCCACAATTAATAAATGAAGACCCTTACGGTAAGGGATGGTTTTTACATATTGAAATATCCAATCCGAACGAACTTGCAGATCTTTTAAGTCCGGTTCAATACCGGACTGCCAATGAATCCGAACAGTAAAATATCACCATAAACTCTTTCCCATAAGGAGAACCTGAGTGGTTGAAAATACCGCTCCTGCAAGACAAGAGTGCCTCCCCGCATTTTTTTCCGGTTCATTTTGAGTTGAGAGTAGCAAGCGGTACGTTATTGACAGGGAACTTCTCAATAAGTGGAGGTTTTTATAATAATTTCTACGTTCCACAGTCCACAATCTGCAATTTGCTGACTGTACCGTATTCCCCTTTATTAAGGGAGCAAGGGGGTTGTTTACCTCATATACAGGAAGTATCTTGAACGTTTTTACGATAGTGATATGCTTTTTATCCGTTAGAATGGCAAGGAATTTTTAGGGAGGGACGTCATGAATTTTTTACTTGAAATTGTTGCACGTGATTTTGACTTAACCGAAGCAAACAAGGCGGATATTCACAAGTATGCGGAAAAGTTAGATGCCGCTTATGACCGGATTATCCGCTGTCGGGTAGTGGTGGAAGCCCTTCGTCACCGTGAACACAAAGGGCTTTTTTATAATGTGAAGGTTGTTGTGACCATTCCCGGTACGGAACTTGTGATAAAACGCAAGCCAAACGAAGACTTTCACCTGGCGGTAAAAGATTCCTTTAACGCAATGCGCCGGAAGCTGGAAGATTTTGTTGTTCAGCGGAGTGGAAAGGTAAAACACCACGAAGAAATACCCATTGCCCATATCAGCAATTTATTCCCTGAAGAGGGATATGGTTTTATTACTTCTGCCGATGGGCGGGAGATTTATTTTCACAAAAATAGCGTCTTAAACCATGATTTTGCCCGTTTGGAAAAGGGAATGGAGGTACGATTTTCTGAAGAATTAGGCGAAAAAGGCCCGCAGGCGAGTTCTTTGACAGTAATGTAATGACCGATTATGTACATTGTATGTGGGAAATTCAATATTTTTAGTTAAGCAATGAACAAATCCATCTCTTTTGAACAGTACAACTTAGAAGAATTAAAGCCCTTTTGATTTTCCTTTGTATATCCTTGGCTTTTATGTTGCTCTGTGTTTTTCTCAACCGGCAGACCGAACTTTGCTCTAAAGTCAAGCTTGATGGGTTTGTTAAATGATACCAGTCTGTTGGCCATATCATCTATTTGTTGAAGAAGATGAGATTTTTCCAAATGGGAGTAAGATTGGATAAGGGGTTTATCTTATCGATGTCTTTATCTATCTTCGTTTTTAGGCCGTCAGCCTTGATAACCATGTAGGTATCTAGTTTTTTGAAGGTATACATCAGCCGCATTAATGTCAAAGCGCACTGGCGGGGATGGTGCGCATCGGAATCCTCGCCCAGTGCAGTGCCTTGTTGGCACCTATAAGTGATAATCTCTGGCCGCTTCCGGCTGGTAAAGAACGTCATCGATGCGGATACGGCGCACCCCAGACGGGACAGACCATTCCACAACATCTCCTTTGGCGTATCCCAGGATCGCCGTGCCCACAGGGGCGAGAACCGAGATAGCCCCCGCAGCAATGTTCGCATCTTTTGGAAAGACTAAAACATAGGTCATTTTTTCTGACGTACTCAGATCACGCAGGACAACCTTTGAGTTCATGGTCACCACATCTGCAGGCACGTCTTTGGACGACACGACTTCCGCCCTCTCCAATTCTTCTGCCAAAGACGCTAAATCCTTTCTGTCTTGACCACCGAATTCCTCGGCCACAGCGATGAGTTCTTCGAGTCGCGATTTGTCAAACTCGGTAATGTGCAGCTTTCGTGTTGTTGTCATGATCTCCTCCGTTATGAATACCAACCATTGATTGTCAAAATAAATTATCCTGATAATTCGTGGAAAACACTATTATCAGGGAAAATAAATAATAGTACGGTACATATAAAAATGTTGCTGTATAATTTTGCAACAGTACTATACCCAC
The DNA here is from genome assembly GCF_900232105.1 of Candidatus Kuenenia stuttgartiensis. NCBI lineage: Bacteria > Pseudomonadati > Planctomycetota > Candidatus Brocadiia > Candidatus Brocadiales > Candidatus Brocadiaceae > Candidatus Kuenenia > Candidatus Kuenenia stuttgartensis. The sequence continues at coordinate 1,543,961 of NZ_LT934425.1, read as the reverse complement.
AAGAAAAAATATATCAATCGGAAAAGGGGAAAAGTTGCCAGATGAAGATGAAGCAAACTTTTTATGCAAAGGGAAGGGGTCAGGTGAAATGTTATGCTGTCTCTGATGCTAATTTTTCTTTTATGATATGGGGGCAATCGTACAGGTGCAAAAAACTTTTCAGGATATAAATAATCTTCGCCCAATTCATCAACAACTCTTATATGGCAATGTGTTTCAGCTATCCTGTCAGTCAGCACTTCGTATAGTTTTCTTTTTTCCAATGATGATTCATCGCCGCGATTATCTACGCATATCATAAAATGTTTTTAAATCGCCTTTTCTTCATAAATATTTTTTGATTTTAAGTTCTTTTTTCCCGATGCCATGCTCTTCTCGTACCAGCGTACTTCGACGTCTAAAATTGTACCATCTTCCAGTTCCACCTGGCAAATACCTTTCAACTTTCGCCAGTATTTTTTTCCATATACCTTATTTAATCTGTTTAAATTTTCAATTCCACGTCCAGTAGCAATTGCTTCCGCTCCTCCGTCGTTCCCGCTATTGGGCGTCGGCTCCAGTGCGATGTTAGACGGCCCACGTCTAGCCACTGGCCTCCGGTGTTACGGGGCTCAAACGCTCGGTGAGCACTTCCAACTCACGGTACAAGGGCATCGTTCATCCCAATAGTCAAGAATCGAGTGCCAAGAGATCTTTTGAGAAATCGGCAAAGCTCTGCCAGCCTAAGATGGAGATGATCTCGTATGCAAGGCTGCGTGAAGCGTACTGGTCGTATGGGGATCTGAAATCTTTGGCGAGCTGCTTGAGGGCAGCCTCGGTTGCAGAGTGAAATTGACCCTCCTCCCAGTGAATAGCTTGATTGCGGCCTTGCCAGATTACATCGGTAATCGATTGGGATCCGATAAGTCGTCCTTTAGGGCAAGCTGATAAGCTCTTGCCATATCTAATTGACAATCCTTGCTTGGCGAACTGCAGAAGAGCTCCAGACATCGCATGCCTGGCAAACTCGTGAGCAGCAAGTCGAAGCATAGCTTCACGGAGGTTCTTGTCTGTCAGGTGGCGTTCTTTATCCATGCCAAAGTAAGTATCCCAGTAAATCGCAGTGCTCAGTAGTGGATCGTCGTCCTGGTACCCAGGAATACTGGAGAGGTACTCATCCATCTTATTGATTTGTTCTACCTTTGTGTAACCTTCCTCCGTAGCTTTCGTGATTTGAGCTAAGGTGCGGGAAAGGTCCTCAACGTGTCGTTCTTCTCGGTGGATCTCCGCAATTACTGCGGTGGCGGCGGGCTCTATTTCGGAGAGGTAGTCTTGTATTTTCAGGAAGCCTCCTTGATGCCGGCAGATGGGGAGCTTAGCCGTCTAACCAGTAATTGATAAGTTTATAGATAACAATGTATACATTTACTTATTGCATTTTTACTAGTGATTTTTCTTCGAAAAACAGATAATTTTTTATAGATAATGCATTATTTTTGTGTATTATCTGTAACAAGTTGAAAAAATAACATTTTTGTCGATATTACGCAAGAGGATTCTAATGCATATTCCACAAAACATTACGATTAAGTTTGATCCTATTCTCATTCATAAGCGAATTCCAAGGAGTGAACAGCATAACTTTAGAGAAAGGCTTCGTTATTACATTGACTTCTGTAAAAAATATGATTTTTTCGAATCGAAAAAGGAGAGTCTTTCGCAGTTTATAAAAAAATTACAAGAAAAACATCAGTCTTCTCAACAACTGAAACAGGCAGCCCTTGCCATATCTCTTTACTACTCCATAGTCCGGTCTTATCCTGAAGACAATCTTTTAGAAAGTGAAAATGCGCAGGAAAAGTCGCAGCCTTCGTATCGGCAAAAACAAACCTCCCCAAACTTTTTCTCGCCACGATTCCATAAGGCAGCCCGAAACTCATGATTCCATTAATGATGGTAAGAAAAGCTATCCAGATTTTCATAAAGAATTGCAGGGAGGAAGACCAACCGGTAAGCCTGCAAAAACAAAGCACTCAATCCGTCCCCAACAATCATTTTATTGTGCCGCCTGTTTCTGTTGATTCAAAAAAGGCGATTGTTTTTGAAAATACCAAAGGATGTATGGATGCAATACATGGGTTAAGTGCCTTAATAAAGATTAAACATTATTCTCCGAAAACCTTATGGGCTTATACACATTGGACTAAGAAATTTCAGGGATTTGCCCATAATAAGGATATTCAGTCCCTGTCGTCTGTGGAGGTGAAGGATTTATGTAATATTTAGCGGTCAAACGTAAGGTGGCGGTATCAACACAAAATCAGGCATTTAACGCGCAGTTGTTTTTTTATAAGCATATTATCAAGAAGGATTTCGGAGATAACAGTAATACTCTCAGGGCCAAAAGTAGGCCTTATATACCCGTTGTTTTATCGCGGGAAGAGGTTCACTCGATTCTTGAGCGTCTTACCTATCCTAACAACCTGATTGTTAAGCTTCTGTATGGATGCGGGCTTCGGATGTTCGAATGCTTAAACTTAAGAGTTAATAATTTTAATTTTGACGCAGGTATTTTAACAATCCACGATGGTTGATTATGGTAGAGTAAAATTGTACCAGATGGCAAGGTAAAATAGTACCACTCGTAGAGAAAAGCTATCTTATAAGGAATTGAGTAAGAATAATTCCTTATAAGTAGTAAAAGGATGGTACATATGCAAGCAGTGCAAATTATGAAGAGGCTAAAAGAGCAGGGTAAGAGTGAAAGAAGTATAAGTCGTGAAACAGGTCATCACCGTAGTACCGTAAATAATTAAAGGCTCTTCAGTCAAGTGTGTGGGTAAAAATGAGCCATGAATTGTCCCTGAATTCTTTTGAAGAAGACTGATAGATACGCCTTTTCCAATTCATCCCAAATTAACAGTAATTCCGGCTGGATTTTCAGGGCAATTGTTTAATTCTTTTATTCCATCATCGAAATTGTTTCTTGCAAAGTTTATTTTTGATCGTGAAATGTGCAGCGATGTTTCATAATGAGGTAATAGGGTATTTGCCGTATGCGCAGGTGTCTTTCGTTTAGAATCTTCCTCTCGTTTGATAAATTCTTCCGCCTTATCAAGTTGATTTTCTTCTATATAAAGTGCCGTCAGCGCAATGATAGTGATGCCTATGTGAACCTGGTCGGGAGGGTAACAATAATGGGTCAGTAAATTATACTTTTATTAAATTCAATATAGTGAGATAGTAGCCTTTTCATTTTATTTGACGAAACCTTTTTTATATCTTCTTTCACAACTTTATTATTTGATATTAGGTTTATAAATGTATTTTTTTCACTTCTCGTTAATTTTTTATAAGTATTTTTCCAATCAAGTGCCCCATTCAATTCATGCCTTCTTCTATTAATAATATAATCCTCGGGCATTAGCAATATTTGAAGGAATTCTTCGAATGTAGAACCAAATGCCGCTTCAAAAAATTCCTTACGAGGACTTATGAGTCCTCTGGTTACTAAAAGTACACATTGTAAACCACGTAAGATCTTCTTATTCCAATTTTTACCAATGAAAGACGTATCCTTTGCTGTTAAAGCGGATGTTCACCCCAAGTCAAAAAACAAAAGTGCCGTAAAAGCCTTATATTTATTGACTTTTACGCCGAACAGCAAGCTTTTTTCTAGTGACTACCCGTATGTTCCGGCTTGGCAATACTTCTGGCAACTTTATCTGTAATGCCTCTAATAATTCATGTGATTGTTGCCGCGGACGCGGGATCTTCTGGCAACTAGCTTTTTGGCCTTTGATTGTTACTTCCATCGAACAAATGGTCGTCAATTGTGCGAGACCTTCCTCTACCGTCAAGTCAAAATTCTTCCACGCTCTGCGCAGCCTTCGAATTATCATGTACGCAAGCATTACCACAAACACATGTCCCCGTGTACTATCCTCCTTTCTTACATACACCGGACGAACCTCCAAATTCACCGTCTTACAGTCCCGAAACGCCTTCTCCACTTCCGTTAAATCCTTGTATCGTTCATGTACCAGATTGGTATCCGCCTCGTTCTCCTCAAGATCAGTCTTGATTGCGTAACAACCATCAAGGTATGATGCCTCCTTTAATGCTTCCTCATCTCTCTCTATCTTTAGCGTCCTATCCTCTTCTTTTATCTGCACCCACCCATCAAGTTTCAATCTCGTTAGCCTTTCCCTTGTTGTTTCCAGTGCCTTCGATACTGACGACTTAGGATGTTCCTTCAGATAACTGTTCTTCTTCGCGATGTATTTCTCTATACTCTGTAATTTTGATACACGGGTCTTTGACATCTCTTCCGCCCTTACCGGATTGCGCCTCAGAATATATCGAACCTCATCATCCTTTATCTCGCAGAGCTTTTCTTCGAACAATCCTAATTGCAGTATCCCTTTATTTATCAACGACTCTATCTGCGGCTTGGTTATCGCCGTTATGTAATGAAACCCTTCCGGTAAACTTTCGATTTGCACCGTCTTGATCATCCCACGATCTCCTACAATCGTTACATCTTTGCATCCAAACCGCTCTAATACCTTCTTTACCTGAGATTCAAAGGTCTTCGGATCCTGGGTGTTGCCCCTAAATACTTCTGTTGATACCGGCTCCCCGGATTCATCACAAAGCATACCGATCACTATCTGTTTTTTCCTCTTTTTGCCGTCACGATTATACCCGTACTCACCAAAATGATTCGACTTCCCCTCTAAATAACTGCTCGTCACGTCATACAAAAACAACTTCGGCTTATTGCCTCCTCGTCTTAACTCAAACAGCTTTCGCTCTATCTTTGCCTGATTCTCTGACAACCATGACAAATTATCGTACAGATTGTTCTCGTCAAACCCACGCTTCATATCCAGGACGTCACCCGCAGCATGTATCTGCGCCAGCCTTACTGCAGACAGTCTTGACCCCTGGCCTATTACCCTTGCCATTACTTGCCAAAGCGCCAGCTTTCCTTCAAAGTCCTTTCCCAATGCCTCTTCTATCCCTAATTCCTTTGCCACTTGGTACACGCTCCACGCTGCTCCCACAGACAAACCCTCATGGAGTTTCACCGATTCTGACAATGCGCCCAATGCACAGAGATCGTCTTTATGTGCGAGTGCAAGTCTTATCGCTTCAATCTCCAGGGGAGTGCAATTCGACAGATTCGCAATGGTGCGTTTCTTGACCTTCCCATCCTCACGGTACGATTCCCGCAGAAGGGTAGATCGATAGATTTTTTTACCGGATTTTGACTTGTTCTCTACAATATGCATGTCCACCATTGTACAGATAACAACCATTATCCGTCAAGTATATTGTCGTATAATAACAATATATTAGTGACTACATATTTATTAAAAATACAGCCTTAACCAACTATTTATTAAGCACTTATGCGTTTTGGCAGGGGTGAACATCCGTTAAAGGAATATATTTCATTGGAAAAGAATATATTTTTGTGCCCAACTCTTCGTTAAGTTGCACATTTATCTTTAGTCTCTGATAAAAATCTTCAGGAGCATCTACATAATTGTAAAGAACATAATTTGAAAGGTTTGAAATACCACAATCTCTTGCCAGCTTAATCTTGGATATATAAAGGTCTTTCATAGAGATGTAATCAAATGCGATTCTTAATGGCCGTATAGCAGTTTTTGCTAATAAGTCCATTTTCCCAGAAGTGAGATAATGAGCATCTGTCCCTTGATTGAAATCAACTTTCCTTAGCTTACCATTAAATTTTGCCCCTTTATAAAACCCTAAATCTATGATCTCATCAATTATTTTTTCAAAGTTAGTTGATGCAAGAATATTGTTATCCATTAAGACTAAATTACGTTTTTGTCCATATATTTCCTCTATACCTAAAACTTGCTTTTTTAAAGGTAAGTAGTGAACATAATTCGGTTCTATTTTATTGACTGCACAAAAAGGGCATTTTTTGGGACAACCCCTTGTTGCGTAACCTATATAGGCATCTTTTAAACCATAGTCATAGTCATATTCGATTTCGTTTAATATTTGATAATCGGGAATAACATTATCAATTATGCGTTTATCTCCTTTATCTAACATTCCAGGCTTATCAAGAAGCCCGCGAATAACGCGAACGCCTGTTTCCTTTTCTATAGTAAAAAGCATTTATTTTTAGAAGAACCTGTTTTTTTCTTGCATTTGAATTGTTTCTAGAGTATTAAATTCTGCATGAATCCATTTCTCAGTGAAAAAACCCGAATAGAATTTAAAAAAGCACATAAGAAAGAGCCTCATAGACGTCATGCCGACCGAATCAAAGCTATACTTCTTCTTGATTCAGGATGGAGTTATGAAAAAGTAGCAGAGGCGCTCTTGTTAGACGATCAAACAATCAGGAATTACGAAAAACTATACAAAGATAAAGGTTTTGACGGGCTTTTATCTGACAATTATATTGGCTGTGTGCCAAAACTCACCTGCGAACAAGAAGAACAATTAAAAGATCATATCAGGAAAAACAACTATAGTGCGGCAAAAGAAATTGTTGAATATGTAAAACAGACATTCAATAAAATCTATACACCCGAAGGAATGGTACATACCCTCGATAGATTAGGCTTTACTTACAAGAAAACTACAATAGTTCCAGGCAAAGCAAACCCTGAAAAACAAAAAGAATTTATCGAAAACTACAAACAACTCAAAGAAGAGAAAGCCCCTGGAGATAAGATACTTTTTATGGATGGAGTTCATCCACAGCACAATTCTACGTCTGCATATTGCTGGATAGAGAAAGGCAAAAAGAAGGAAATACCCTCTAATACCGGCAGGAAAAGAATAAATTTAAACGGTGCTATTGACATAGAAACCTTTGAAGTAACAATCCGGGAAGATGAAAGCATCAATGCTCAATCAACAATAAAGCTTTTCCATGAAATAGAGTCAAGGTATGCTCAAGCCGGTACTATTTACATAATCTCTGATAATGCTAAATATTACAGGTCTAAGTTGGTCAAAGAATACCTTGCAAATTCGAGAATAAAGATCAAATTTCTCCCTTCCTATTCGCCCAATTTAAATCTCATTGAAAGATTATGGAAATTCTTTCGCAAAAAAATATTGTATAACAAGTATTATGATACTTATGAGAAGTTTAAAAACAAATGTTTAAGTTTTTTCAAAAATATTAACGAGTATACAGATGAATTGTCTACTCTTTTAACTGAAAATTTTCAAATTATTGGCGAGCAAATTTCGAAAATCTGATTTGTTTGACTATATATCATTCCAAAGAAGTGTTGCCATTACGCCAAACCATCAACACAACATTTTCTGTGGATTCAACTCTACTAATATAAAATTGAATAATTCTTATAGTAATTTTATATTCTATACTTTTTAAAGATAATTTATATCTATCCCAAGAATAACAATGGGCATATCAAAAATATTTTTAAGATAAGTAAACTCTTTATAAGCTTTTTCGTAATGCATCATACCTGAATAAGATTTCCTTCCCCGAAGTAATGCTTTTTGCTTTCCTATTTCACAAAGGATGTTTGCAAAATCAAATGTTGGTGTTATTAACATTCCCAAATGTATCTGCCTTGAACAATAAGAAAGCATGAATTTGATGTAATCCTGATAATATGACCTTGCATTCCCAAACTCAACTTCGATCTGAATACCATTTTTTCTAAAGTCATATTTTAAATCTAATTCAGGTATGGCTCTACCTTCTTTTTGCCAGCTATACTCAATAAATGCCTGTTCTAACTTTTTGTTGTAATAAGACTGCCCTTCATCTATTTGAAATTTAATACTATTTACTATTGATTCAATCTCACCTAAATATAAATCTTTATCAACAATATCCAATGATTTGTAATGCATTGAATCTGCTATATATAATCTTGTGTTGTGCGAATCTTGTATTGTAATTGGAATTAATTTATAAACATCGGAAGATATTTTCTTAAATTCCAAAAACTCTCCAACTCTACCGAATTTCGTAGCTTTAAAAATATCATTTAACCAATTTATAAATTGAACATGAGATTTTGTTGTATATTTTATCTGGACGTGTTGTCGAATGTTATTTAGCTTCCTTAAAGCAACTCTGGTATTCTGACTATCCCCAAATATGAGAGTAATCTCCTTTTTGTCGCCAACTTTAGGGCTTTCAAAGAAAGATTCATAGTTTTTATGTATTGTTATCCCCTCTTTGAGAGTTGATTTTCCTACCAAATGTTTAAAATTCATAAATGATGTAATTTCTAATTTTCAGCAAAACGAGGCATTTCCCGTCGTAATAGACTTGCATCAACATCTCTTTTCAACGAAATATATTCAAGTCTTGGGACTACAATAAAATCATATATTATTGATTTGCTTTTGCCAGTTGACAAACGAAGGATGCGTCCACGTCTTTGTATAAACTCCTTCGGATTACTTGTACTTGCTAAAAAGAATGCAATTTTTGTTGCGGGCACATCTACGCCTTCGTCCAAACATTTTACGGCAACAATAACTTGTATATTCCCAATTGCAAATTCTTCAAGGATTTTTTGGCGCTCATTCAAAGTAACGGTATAAACAAATTCGTGACATTTTTGTGTTGGTTCACCGTGAATTGGAATTTTCAAATTTAAAATAAGCTACTAAAGCTGGAGCTTTGCCTCAGATCCCAGGGTTTATTTTAGGCATAAGAGGAACTCTGGTTCGTCATTCTTTGATTGTGAGTGAGAGAGGAGCGATTTGCCTCCTCTCTCGGAAAAGACGATCCGTCGTCCCCCGTTCGGCTATCCCTTGGCAGGTTGCTCCCCAGCAGAGCCTACCTCTGTTTTACCGAACGGCAAGATACTATTTCTTCGCCTCCTTTCTGTCAAGCGATTTTCCGTTTAGCCGACCGTCGTTCCCTTGCTTCACTTAATTTACAGTCTCGTTCGGAAAAGATTTCTTTTTCACGTCCAAGCAATTTGTCCTGCGGAGCGATATAACCTATTGCGCTATGTAATCGTTTCGTGTTGTAATGCGCGACAAATTCCTCCACAATTCGTCGGGCGTCTTGCAGGTTTACTGGGCAATAGGGACGAATACTTTCCTGCTTTGATGATTTCCACCTCCGTTTCCTTCATTGTTTCCCGAATTTCCCAATGGACTATTTGCCTGCTATAGCCGTCTAAAACTGCGCAGAGATAATAAAATGTGCCGCCAATATTCAGGTACGACACGTCTATATGCCAGTGTTCATACGGTATTAAAGGCTGCACAAACCCAGTTCCTTTTTTGGATGGCTTCCTGTTCCATTCCCGCATTACACCGGCATTCACCAACACCCGGTACACGCTTGACGGGCTTACTGCCACAATGTTAGCATCCAGCATCATAAAGGTCAGTCTACGATAACCTTCAAGAGGATACTCTTCATAATAGGCAAGGATCGCCTCCTTTTCCCACTCTTCAAGCCACGTATCACGCGGTATCCACGCATTGTGCTCATTTACTTTGCCGTAACGAGTTCTCCATTCATTAAACTTAGATTGGGAGATACCAATCCATCTGATCAATTGGCACACCGGTATTTCCGCCTTTCCAGACCACCTATTGACAAAATCAACTACGATATCCCTTGTATCATGGGCTACCCAAATGCCTTTTAGTTTGCCCCAAGACTTTTTTTTAGCGCAACGTGTTCCTCCATCAGTTCTGACAATACCTCGTTTTTGCGGGCAAGCTTCTTCTCCAGTTCCAATGCCTTTTTCTTCCATTCCTGGCACTCCCCGTCCTTCCCTTTTCCAAAGGCGTATACGGCATTTGACAGCAATTCCTTCAGCCAACGATAGTACATGGTTGGATGAATACCATTAGCGTCACACACATCCGAGAGTGTTTTCTTTTCAAGTAAATGTTGCTTCATTATCTCCACTCGTTTCTCCGGTAGATACCTTTTTCTCATACTTACTTCTTTCATTTTTCCCTCCTTTGAAATAGTTTATGTATAGCTTATTTCAATAAGAGAAATTCCATTTCCGTCTGAAGCAAAACACAATTAGATTTTCGAAACATAAAAAAATCGCATGTGCATTGAACAAGGGATTGTAGCACCTTGTTCAAATTCAATTTTTAGAAAATTATACGCTCAGAGGTATTTCAAGACGATTGATAGATTACCAATGGAGTAGCCACACAGTATATGTTTATGGGAAACTATCTCCTGGCCGGTTGAGGATATAGGTGTTTTTTATTAAATTCCCGGAAAACAAAAAACAGGGAATATAAGGAAATGGTTCAAGATTATTCCGGAGAGGAGACGCGGATATTGGAGGATTTTCGGCAGGGTTTGTTTTTGGGAGTAAAGGGTATTGATGGCAGGTAAAATAAATTGGGTTGGGTTTTTAAGGAAATTGAGGGATACTTCCCTGATTTTAGATTATGCCTCGGCTGCATCAATAGGGGGGAATGTCGCTTTATTATTCCAATGAATAGTCGTCAGGCATTAAAGATTATTTTAGATTTCCTTTTTCATAGTATTTTATAAGTTTAGATATAAGTTTATCGACGCTGCAATTCTCGATGTCAGCCAATTTATTAAGCTTTTTGAAATTTCCTGTAGAGATTTCTTTGTCCAATACCTTTACAGAACCATCATTCCAGTGAAGTTTATTTCGGTCAGCTAGAATGAATTTTTCCGGGTAGAGTTTTGCCGCCCTCTTTTTCACTTGATTCCATGCTTCATTGATATCGCGTGTAGCAGACATTTGGCCCAACAATCCCATATTGTAGACTATGGTCTCTTTGAAGTTCTTAGTTCCCGCAGGAAGTTGTAAGAGAATTTCCAACATAGCTTCGGACAGTTTGGCTTTAGATAGTCCAGTACCCATACCTGCTCTTCTCATTTCGCCGAACATTTTCTTGTTAAACATTGAACCTCCTTGGCTGTGACTACAAATTATAAATGAATACGACTATTTCTAAGCCTAACTACCAAAATCAACGGCGGCGCTTTTTGCCGTTCTAGCCAAAGCTATTCTCTGTAATAATATGGATCATCAAACATTGATGCCCGTTCATTCCTTTCTGATATGCACCGCATCGGACATACCACACATGCTTCTGTTAGCGAATCCCATGCTTTGGCAGCAATCGTCAATAACTTATCTACAAGTCTATCTCCGATAGCAGGAAAAAATTCCTCAATTGCCTCGTGTCCCAATCTGACATTGGCGATCCGCCCTTCCAGTTTATCAAGAATAACCTTCTTAAGGTGTTTTGCGTAATAAATGCAGAAATTTTTTAACCGGAGATTATCTATTCCCTTTTGATATAACTTCTCCGTTAATCGTTTCTCTTTCGCAAGGAAATGACCAAATCCCTGCGCGAACTCAAACAGAAACCAGTTAATTTTTGTTTTCTCCTTGTCGTTTAAAAAAAAGTGACTCGGAGAAATGTGATTTTTCTCATCACTATTGTTATGATGTCTTGAAATAATCATTATCCTCTCTTCGTATCCTCTCAAAATTTCATGGTAAAAGTATAGAAAAAGAATTCCTAATTTTAATAAAAGCAACAAAAAATCGTATGATATGAGGGACACTTCCTGAATTTTGGATTATGCCTCGGCCGTATTAATAGGGGAAGTGTCACGATATTATATCTGAACGGGTAAAAAATCTTCATCAAAAAAACTGGATTCAGGCTGTGGTGGCGCTTTTATGTTTGATTCCATTGAAAAAAAATATAAAAACTGCGCGAAAGAATTGGTCTGGCGGTGGTTTTTCCTGGCGAAAAATCCACCACCGTTCCGGATACAAAGGAGATACGGCGGTATCATTTTCATGAAATGCGTGTGCAGGTTGCGATAAAAAGGGCGGTACAGGATGCAAAAATTTGTAAACGTGTTGCAACTCATACGTTTCGCCGTAGCTTTGCAACGTATCTAATGAAAAAGGCAGAACCTCAGTAATTGGAGTTCTGCCTATAATTAAGATTGGCTCCTCGGGTAGGATTCGAACCTACAACCTAGTGGTTAACAGCCACCCACTCTACCATTGAGCTACCGAGGAAGATTTTTATTAATTAACATGCAAATATTGAATCAACCTTGAAATTTCATGCTTCATGTTTTTACGATGTACAATCATATCAAGAAAACCATGCTCAAGCAAAAATTCCGCCCGCTGAAAATTACCAGGAAGTGTTCGTTTTATTGTTTCCTGAATTACTCTGGGACCTGCAAAACCAATCAGCGCCTTTGGTTCGGCAATAGTAATATCTGCCAATGAAGCAAAACTTGCCATTACTCCACCCAGTGAAGGATCGGTTAATACCGATATGTATAGCCCGCCCGCCCGTTGAAACCTTGCTATGGCGGCGCTCGTTTTTGCCATTTGCATAAGAGAAAAAATACCCTCCTGCATGCGAGCTCCTCCGCCTGAACCAGAAATAATCACCAAAGGGAATTTTTGATCCATAGCCTTTTCTGTTATGCGGACAATCTTCTCCCCAACCACAGAACCCATACTTCCCATTATGAAGCTGGGATCGGTAATCCCTATCATGATGTCAGCGCCATTCACCTTTCCTTTTCCAACTATAGCGGCCTCTTTCAGTCCGGATTTAAGCTGGTCGGCAGTAACCCTTTCTGGGTATGACATGCGGTCAAAAAAATTCAAAGGATTGGTGGGCTTCATATCAGTCCAATACTCTTCGAAACTGTCTTCATCAAGCAGCAATTTTAATCTGTCCCTGCTAAAAATGCGAAAATGGTAATCACACTCGGGACAAACCTGGAAGCTTTCTTCAACGGTTTTCCTATATACCAAATTTTTGCACCAGTCGCAGCTTATCCATAAGCCGTTTGGCATATCTTTCTTTTTTCTAAAGAACACCATTGAATTGCCATGCCCCCATTAAATTAACAAAAGGGATATTCGCTCCATCATTGGCAAACATTGTTTTTGACCACTTATGCAACGTTTTCCCGTGCAAAATATCCCATATATACTATTGTGAAATACAGAAAAACTAATAACTATTCAGCGTAATTTATTAAACTACCGGAGATCAGAGCGCAACTCGTTTCCAAACAGATACTTCACTATGTTCAGTACAAGGTTTGGGAATGAGCCGTGTATCGTTTACGCTGAATAGTTACAAAAACCGTCAACAAAACAAGAGATAGTTTAAAACTTTTTAACCAAAAAACAAGCTATTTTTATATATTTCCAGGAAACAACTTCTTTGGACAATAAAAAGGAATTTATCTGTTAACAAGATTAACAGCATCTTTTTCCATGGTTTGTTCGGCAATTTGTTTCAGGGATTTAATCGCATTGCCAGGGTCACTCGTTTTAAAAATAGCAGAAGCGGCTACGATTACATTTGCCCCTTGTTTTACTACCTGGGAAATATTGTCTGGTGTAATTCCTCCATCTACCTGAATATCCATTTTATCCGGCGCTTTATCGCGGAGCCTTGCAATCTTAGGCAAGGCAATTGGAATAAATTTCTGGCCAGCAAAACCTGGATTTACCGACATGACGAGCGCCATATCTACCTGATCCAGAAAATTTTCTATCATTTCTACGGGCGTACCCGGATTTAACGATATACCAACTTTCATCCCCGTACTTTTGATCAGAGAAATAATCTCTTTGGGGTTTTTTACCGTCTCAATATGAAATGTAATTATTCCATTGCCTTCCGCCGCCCCGGCAAATGCTTCCACATAACGTTCCGGATGTTCGATCATTAAATGTATATCTAATGGTATATTTGTTATCCGCCTTATCCCCGCAACAATAAAAGGCCCTATGGTAATATTGGGGACAAAATGGCCGTCCATAACATCAATATGAATGAGATCGATTCCCGCCGCTTCAATGCGTTTGATTTCTTCTTCAAAGCGCATGGGATTTGCCGCCAGTATTGAAGCGGATATTTTAATCTTATTTCTCATTCTTCGTATTTCCTTTGTTTTAGCATAGATCAATAGAGAAGTTACGGAAGATGTCCGTATATTATATTTTTTTGTCCGTAAGCGATGCTATCCCGGGGAGATCTCCGCCTTCCAATAATTTCAAAAAAGCCCCTCCGCCGGTTGAAATAAATGATACCTCGTGCGCTTTCCCTGCTTTGTGAAACGCCATGTCGGTATCACCGCCGCCCACTACGGTGGATGCGTGAGAACTTGTTACGATATCTACCATGGCGTATGTTCCTCTGCTGAATGCATCAATTTCAAACGCCCCCATAGGGCCGTTCCATAAAATTGTTTTTGCGTCCTGCAATACCGCGGAAAAAAGTTTTATCGTTGCAGGGCCTATGTCAAGGGCAATCCATCTTTCTGGTATTTCCTGAAATGGCACTACCTTTGTTTCCGCCGTTTTGTCAAATTTTTCCGCCACAACGAAATCCACCGGTAAATATAATTTTGTGCCATTTTTCTTTGTATAATCCATTAGATTATTTGCCGTCTCAATCATACTGTCTTCAACCAGCGATTTCCCAACCGGTATTCCCTGTGCTTTAAGAAAGGTAAATGCCATTGCCCCGCCGATGATGATTTTATCCATCTTTTTGGCAAGATTTTCAAGGATCTTTATTTTGTCAGAGACCTTAGAGCCTCCCAAAATGGCAATAACAGGACGTATAGGATCGTTGACGGATTTTTCAAAATAGTCCAACTCTTTCTTGATCAAAAACCCGGCTGCCGCAGGCACATACCGGACTATCCCGACCATCGAAGCATGATTTCTGTGGCAGTTTCCGAATGCATCCTGTACGAATAAATCACATAAACCCGCAAGCTCTTTCGCAAACCCGGCATCGTTTTTTTGCTCGCCGGGATGAAACCTTAAGTTTTCCAACAGTAGCACGTCTCCGTAATTCATTGCCTCTACCTGTTTTTTTACCTCTTCGCCAATACAGTCCTCCGCAAGCGTGATCTTGACTTTTTCCGTCAGAAAACGTTGCAGACGCCTTGCTACAGGTTTTAAACTGTATTTCGGATTTGCGCCGACGGGCCTTCCCAGATGAGACGCAATAATTACCTTTGCTTCCTCATCCAGCAAATAGTTGATGGTTGGCAATGTTGCGCGAATCCTGGTATCATCGGTTATATTCCCATCTTCGTCTAATGGTACATTGTAATCCGTACGTACCATAACCTTCTTTTTTCTAACCGCCAGGTCTTTTATAAATAGTTTTTTCATTTAAATATTATTATGCTTTAAAATGAGGTTTATTAGAAATAACGCAGGAGAAAAACCGTTTTGGCTTGCAGGAAACTTATTGGAGAAAGCGCTAAATATTACTCGTTTAAATAAATATTCGTTACTTTGCAGGGAATGGGCATTTTTCATTACACAAGAAAACGGATGTTTTTTTTAAAGACGACTCATTAATTCGATCAGGTCAACCATGCGGTTTGAAAACCCCCATTCATTATCGTACCAGGATATTACTTTTGCCATGCGTTTATCAATTACATACGTTAACGCGGAATCGAATATGCTGGAATGTGGATTCCCGATGATATCTGAAGATACAATGGGGTCTCCGCAATATTCAAGGATACCTTTTAAATCGCCTTCTGCGGCTGTTTTCATGGCAGCATTGATTGCATCCCTATCGACCTCTTTTGCAAGCATAACCACCAAATCGGTAACAGAACCATCGGGCACGGGAACCCGCATGGCCAGGCCATCCAACTTCCCTTTCAGTGATGGAATCACCTCGCCGATTGCCTTTGCCGCTCCAGTCGTTGTCGGAATAATATTTATTGCCGCTGCCCTTGCCCTTCTGATATCCTTATGCATGAAATCCAGTATTCGCTGATCATTCGTATATGCATGTATTGTCGTCATAAGCCCTTTTTCTATTCCAAAGTTGTCATGCAATACTTTTGCGAGCGGCGCTAAACAATTCGTTGTGCATGAAGCATTGGACACTATTTTGTGTTCCGGCCGGAGATCTTTATTATTTACCCCGACAACGATTGTTGCGTCTATTTTATCCTTTGCCGGGGCTGAAAGAAGCACCTTTTTTGCACCCGCATCCAGGTGTTTTGAGCAGTCCGACCTTGAGGTAAATATGCCCGTAGATTCAATGACAATGTCTACGCCAATCGATTTCCATGGCAGTTTGGCAGGGTCTTTCTCCATAAGCAATCTGACCTCTTTGTCATTTACCATGAGGGCATTTTCTTTTATTTGTATGCTTCCGTCAAATCTGCCGTGTATAGAATCATATTTCAGCAACATTGCCAGCGATTTTGAATCGGCAAGATCATTTATGGCAACTACATCGATATTATTCCGTTTGGATATTACACGAAATACATTCCTTCCTATCCTTCCAAAACCATTTATTCCTATTCTAACTGACATGTATTGTCCTTATTTTTTGTCCTAAAATATTAAAAATACGTATTTCACTTACCATTTATAGTTTATAAAAAGGGGGGCACTTTTCCCACAGGAAAAGACACGGTATTCTAAGCAGGTAAATATGTTTTGTCAAGTATTTAAAAACCATGGGCTGCTTTTACTTACCGAATAGTCTTAAAATGCGGTACTGGCAAAAAATTAATGTTCGGGTAAGAATTGTGCCAATGCCTGCATCCAGTTCCAAAGCCCATTTTTCATTTCTTCCGCCTCTACGCCATCTTTGAATGAATCTTCATTTTCTTCGATAAAGCAATAGACCTTTCCTAAAAATTCTTTTAATTCAGCGACTTGTTTTAAAATATCCACCTTTATTTCTCCCTCTTAAGCTGGCATAGCCAGTGCCAAACAAGCACGAGATAAAAAATCCGAAGCACGAAATACGAAACAAATTCTAATTTTTAATTTTCAAATGTTCAAAACCCGGTTTTTTTCATAGGGATTTTGTATTTTGGAATTTGTTTAGTATTTAGCATTTCGGAGTTCACCATTAGATATTTTGTTAAAAAATATAAATAAATCACTGCTGCGGTACGGTCGTATACATCCTGATAATTCACGGAATATAACATACGTTTGTTGCAGAATGCAAACAGTTCTTGTTTTATTATTGTCGCGTAATCATGTTATATTCATGCTAATAGTTTTTTCCTGAATTTATGAATGAAACAACCCTGACAAAATTAACAGGTAGGGCAAGGATAAAATGTCGCTGTAGTGGTAAATAGGCATCCACAATTACCAGGCAGGATACTTTTGCAGCTTTATGAAGATAGGGGAATGTATGATAAAAATAGTTATTATTTATTTGTGTTTTTTTGCCGGTATTGTTTTATCAACCGGGAAAACGGCTTATAGTTATGGTTACAAAAGGGAAGAAGACCCTTTGATTACGACTTTTAAGGCGATCATTTTTCACGGGAAACAAGATAATTGGCTAATGGTTCAAAACGAGATTGAAAATATTACTGATCGTATAAATGACATTAATACTCTGTTTAATATAGACTTTAAACCCCTGTTTGCTGTTACATTACGAGAGCAGGATTTCCGCAATTTGTGCAATCAAATGGCAACGCTCGTTTTTTTTGCAATAAAGGAAAAGTTTTATTACAACAAAAAAGAACTACTGAAAATTTTTGTTCGTGCAAAAGTACGGCTTCGATTAGCAGAAGAGTATTATACTGCCTTGCTGGCAGGAAATGTCCTGGCTTATGACGAAAGGCATGCTACTTCACTGCACAAGGAGATTATAGAAAGATTTTCAGGTTTACGAGACACTATTGGCAGTGCCGGATTCCTCGGCGCCGGCGCCAAAGAACCAAATTTGTACGAGTTTAATACAATGTCCGATGAAATAGAATCGTTGCTTTTAACGGCATTTCCCTACTTTGACAAAAACCGGAAATGATTTTGTCCGGCCGATTCATCATGATGATATTACTGTTTGTCTTTCGACCCATACACTCATTTCATTCTTTGATATCTTTATTTAGCTGTAAATCTTTTATTTTTTGCTGCAGATTTTGACGGTGCATGTCTAATGCCTCTGCCGTATGGCTGATATTGCCACCGCATTCCTCAAGTTTCTTACTGATAAAATCCTTCTCGAAATTTTCAATAAGGATCTTTTTCGCTTCACGAAATGAGAGATGGTAATGTACATTTTTTGTTGAATCCGGGGTTTTTTCCTCCCGTATTATGTCTTCAGAGAGGTCTGAAATATCAAGAACATCGTTGTTTGTAAGAACTATGGCGCTTTCTATGGTGTTCTTTAACTGACGAATGTTTCCCGGCCAATTGTATGCACTAAGTTTTTTCATGGCGTCATTTGAAATAGAAACAACATTTTTATAATGTTTTTTACTGAAATGTTGTATGAACCGGTTTACCAGCAATGGTATGTCTTCTTTTCTCTTTCTTAACGGCGGAATTTTTATATTTACGACATTTATTCTATAGTATAAATCTTCTCTGAACCGGCCTTCTTCTATTTCCTCTTCCAGGTCGCGGTGGGTGGCGCTGATGATTCTTACATCAACCGCCAGTGTTTCCGTGCCGCCCAGACGTTCAAATTTTTGTTCCTGCAGTACCCGCAGGAGTTTTGATTGTGTGCTGAGGCTCATATCCCCTATTTCATCCAGCAGAATAGTGCCATTATTTGCCATCTCAAATTTACCCATGCGCCTTTCTGTTGCGCCGGTAAAGGATCCCCTTTCATGCCCGAAAAGCTCGCTTTCAATAAGCGTTTCCGGCACGGCAGCGCAATTCATCACAATAAACGGACCGTTTTTCCTTTTGCTCCTCCGGTGAATCTCATGCGCCGCAAGTTCTTTACCACTGCCGCTCTCTCCCTGAAGCAGTACCGTAACATCAGCGGTAACTACTTTTTCTATCCGGTCAAAAACCTCCTGCATGATCTTGCTTTGGCCGAGAAGCTCTCCATATCCCTCAAGCATTCCAATCTCCATGCGCAAGCGGGTATTTTCTTCCTGAAGAGCTATTTTCTCCAGCGCGTTCCTGGTGATAATGCGTAGTTCTTCCATTTCGTAAGGCTTTGCTATGTAATCGTATGCGCCCTTTTTCATGGCCTCCACGGCAATCTTTTCCGAACCGTGCGCCGTAACGATAACCACAAGCGGGGGATGTTTCATTTCACGTATCTTTTCAAGCGTTTTTAGTCCGTCGAGCTGAGGCATATTTATATCTAAAAATATAAGGGCTGGCTGCAACGTATGTATTTTTTGTAAAACATCTATGCCGTTTGTTGCTTCAAAGATGGAACCGTGGTCCCTTTGTAAAATCTTTTTCATGCCGTAGCGTGCAGCTTTTTCATCATCGACGATTAAGATAGAATTTGTGTGCATGGTTTCCTTTGTTGTCATAATAATAGTAGTACCTTATCAGTAATTTCCCGGCACTTTTTCTCAAAATATTTAATAGTGAAATCGGTTAATTGCAGGCTTGTGACGATTTTTTTTAAATCTATGCAATCGTTCGACTGAGCTTATGACGAAGTGCTGTGTAATCTGTGGTTCTTGTTTCGTATTTCGCCTTTCTTGTTTATTTGTCTTCGCCTATGCCAGCTTGGGGTTGCATTTGCTCGAATGGGACGTCTATAACAAAGGTTGTTCCGTCCCCATTGCTTTCAACATGAATGGTGGCGTGCATGTCCTCTAATTTCTTTTTAACAACGGAAAGCCCTAAGCCGGTTCCCGTCTGTTTCGTAGTAAAAAATGGATCAAATATCTTTTGCAGAGAATCCTGCGGTATGCCGTGCCCGGTATCCGTGACTTTTATCTGAATAAAATGCTTTGTTGGAATGAGGTCTGCATCGATGGAGATTTTTCCATTGGGAGGGGTTGCCTGAATGGCATTATGGATAAGATTGAAAAATACCTCCTTTAATGCGGCTTTATCAGCATATATAAGTGGAAGTGCTTCAGAAATATTACATAATATCGCAATATTGTTTTGCCTCGCCTCATGGTTTAGCACTACCAGTGTTGAATCAATAACCTCTTTTATTTTCACATGTTCCTGCATGTTCCCACTGGGCTTTGCATAGAGAAGCAATTGGTTTACCACTTTGTTCAGCCGGTCGATTTCACCGACAATGATATCAAGGTCTTTTTGTAAAGGATGCTCCTTTTCTAAATCTTCGCACATTGCCTGGACGATAGCCTTTATGGAACTAAGGGGATTTTTTACTTCATGGGCAACGCTTGTAGAGAGGCGTCCGAGACTGGATAATTTTTCGTTTTCTAGCATTTTTCTCTCAAGAAAAAGTTTTTCTTCGATGATCTTTGATTTTTCAAGCGCGGAACCAATCTCGTTTGCAATAATCATTAATTGATCTAAATTATCAGAGGCGATCGGCATACCGCGTTTTGCCCTGCCCATACACAATATCCCTTTCAGCCTTCTTTTTACAAAGACAGGAAAGATAAAAATAGCCTCCAATAACCGCATTTCACTAATGACGGCAGCGTCCTTTACTTCATATCGGTTTAATTCCACAAGCTCTCCCGATGAATAAAATTGTATAATATTATGCAAATTTGCAAGTGCAATAACGTCATTTTTTTTGTCTCCGATGATTTGAATCCTGTTCTTTTTAATGAGAACGAGGTTTATTGTTTTAATCGAGGTCGCTTTTTTAATAGAAAAGACAACATTTTCAAGGAGTGCCGTGATGTTGACAAGAGGGTCTGTGCTTATGACATGATTTAATTCGTTTAAAAGATACTCCGTATCCGAGCTTCGAAAAAAGAGTATCTTCCTGAAAAGTTTTTGAGACTTTTCTTTAATTGTTGGAAACCAGAAAACAAGGTTTATTACAAAGACCGCCTCCAGTGTTTTGGAATGTATTGCATACTTTATTTCCATAAACTTGCTAAATTGCTTTATTCCGAAATAGTAGAGACAGATGATGACAAAGGTGAGGAAAGAGTAAAAAATACTCCTTCTTAAAACAAATTCCATATAATTATAGCGATAAACGTAATAGGAAAAGACGATGCTGGGAAAAATGGAAGATAACATGGAGACAAGCACCAGATAGTCGCCGATATAAGCTATTTTCCTGCCTTCGAGGATTACGGTAAATCCAATGAAAACCGCTATGGTTATCAATACCCAGAAAATAGCCATAAGGAATTTTTGTTCCTCTTTTTCTTCTGCATTTTTTGCCAGCCATTTGGAGATGTACGCAGAAATAAGCAATGCTACTATCAGCCAGACGATAAACGGCTTTACAAGCTGGCTATGGGCGACCAAATAAGATTCTTCCAGGCGGATGAATTTTTTTATAACGAATGAAAAGGGGAGAACGGGAAAATATATTGCAATTAAAATAAGCTTCTGCAAGGACCTTCTTATCGTAAAACCGTTTTCATATAAAAATGAAATGGCGGTATGAAGCAATAAGCTGGGCATAAGCCCAATGCCGGCATACGAAATTGCGTCAGCAATGAAATTTACCGGGAAGAGATTTTTGTCGAACAAAATAGAACTAAAGAGATAAACGGTATTCCCTAAATGCCACATTGCGACACTAATAACAAGAAACTGAAAAATAAATTCACTTCTCTTCTTGTGTCTTCGCTGCCCAATGAGTACGGATAAAACGATGTGAAGAATCGTTCCCACGATGAAACCAATAATGGAAATAATTTCATAAAGAGGCATAGGCGTGTTTGGAGATTTTATCCCTATAAAAGTGTGACAAAAAATGTATAATTCTTTAAAAAAGGGCAACTACGGATTGTGCATGTCATATATATTGCCCTGTAAAAACTTCTTTTTGCAAATCTTTCTTCGTACTACTATCCATCAACTTCTTGTTTTTTATGCTCGTTTTTCAAGATGCATAACCGTAAGGCATTGATTAGCAGAGACGCACGGCCGTGCGTCTCTGCATTAAATTCCCTTCTTGGGAGGGTATTAAGTGGTGGGTAAAAATTAATGTCATTGGATCTTTGTCTTTTAAAAACCCAACCTAATTTAAGAATCGGACATCCCCCCACCGGGTGGCTGGTTTTTTGTTTAAACATATTTGTTATTGGTAAATTGGCAGGAAATACCCTGCACATATTAATATCGCATTAAAGGGACATGTCAACAGAAAAAAGAACGCGTGCTTTTCAATACTTTTTGGGCAGTGAGCAGAAATTATGATACGAAAGAGAAATGAAACTATCGCCGATGCGGTAAACAAAATAATTATCAGATCTCCAAACTGGGTTGGCGACGTGGTTATGGCCACTCCCGCGTTTAGGTGTATTCGTGAAAACTTTCCCCGCGCAAAAATAACCATTCTCTTAAAACCATACGTCAGGAGATTAATCGATAACACTCCGTGGTTCGATGAAATAGTGGAGACTGATTCGCATAACTCACAGGTAAAATACATGGGATATGTTTCTCTCGTTATGCAAATACGAAGGAATCGGTATGACCTGGGGTTTTTATTCCCCAATTCATTCAGTTCTGCGTTACTATTCCGGCTGGCGGGTGTAAAGCGCCGTATTGGTTATAAAAGAGATGCCCGCGGTTTTCTGTTAACCGATGGGGTCAACCGGTTAATGGAAAATGGAAGGTTTTTGCCGACATATATGACAGAGTATTACTTACGGTTATGTTCTGAAATCGGATGCGCTGTACGCTCAAAGAAGCTGGAGTTGTTTGTAACCGAACGGGGGCAGAAATGTACTGCGGAAATGTTTGAGGAATATGGCTTTAACAATGGAAGACCACTTATTCTCTTAAATCCAGGTGCGGCCTATGGGTCTTCAAAATGCTGGACGGCAGAAGGATTTGCCAGAACGGCTGATATTATCCAGTCAAAAATTAGAAGCAATATTGCTGTTGTGTGCGCCCCTCATGAGGTGAAATTAGGCGAAGATATCAAAGAGAAAGCAAAATCAAAGATAATAAATTTAGCAGACAGAGCGCTTGACCTGGAAATTTTAAAATCAATTATTCAACGATGTGATTTGTTGATTTCCGTTGATTCCGGGCCAAGGCACATAGCAGTGGCTTTTAAAAAACCCGTTATTACGCTAATGGGGCCAAATGACCCGCGATACACATGTTCTCCTGAAGAAACAGGAGAGGTGATACGTGCGGAGGTGGATTGCCTTGCATGTCAATTAAAGGTTTGTCCGAAAGACCACAGATGCATGACCCAAATAAAACCGGAAAGGGTTGCAGGGGTAAGCCTGGAAGTGCTTCGCCACTACCTTTAGAAGAAATGACAATTACAGGTGAACAGTAGTACCTTTCTTCTGTCGGTAGTCGGCAATCGGCAAATGGCAGATTGAGTACTCCCGAATGTTTGCCAGCTTAGGGATTTAAAAGATACATTTTTTGTAAATAGCTATCATATAAAAAATATATCCAACCAGTAAAAAAACACCTTCCCACCTGGTAAGTATAAACTTTCTCATAATCATGGGAATAAGCAGAAGGCTGAAGACGATCATAACCGGCATATCAAATTGCAAAGAAGAGGTATTAATCTGCAGCGGGTGTATAATAGCGGTGATTCCAAGCACCGCGAGAATATTATAAATATTGCTTCCCAGCACGTTGCCTACGCAGATATCCGATTCTTTCCGAAAAGCAGCAACGGTTGATATTGCCAATTCCGGAAGAGAAGTACCTACCGCAACAACGGAAAGACCAACAACGAGTTCGCTTATGCCAAAGTTGCGCGCCAGATAAATTGCAGAATTCACCAGCAGGTGTGCGCCCCCGATAAGCGTTGTAAGGCCGATAAACATGAACAAAATATCGAGAGAAAGTGTGTTTTTTTTGCTAATAAAATCTGCAAATTCCTCCTCGATTACCTTTGATTCTTTTTTGGCACTCCGGGAAATATAGCAGGTATAGACTACAATCCCCACCACCAGCAGGCCGCCTTCCCAACGGCTAAGAATGCCGTTTCTGCACATCAGATACAAAAGGCCTGAAATGCCTATAATAATTGGGATTTCCCTGCGGAGGAGGTTCATTTCCACTTTCAGTGGAAGGATTATTGCGGTTACCCCAAGTACCAGTCCAACGTTGGCGATATTGCTTCCAATGACGTTCCCTATTGCGATGTCATTTAAATTTCTTATCCCGGAAATAATTCCTGTAACGAGTTCAGGAGCAGATGTGCCAAAGGCAATAATGGTAAGACCGATGATAATAGGTTTAATATTAAGAAAATACGCGAATCGCGACGCCCCTTTGACAAGCCATTCGGCGCCAAAATAAAGAGCGGCAATGCCGGCACAAAATAAGAGAGATTGTAAGAGAATCATAGGTTAATCCACCTCTTTAAAAAACGCTACTTATGAACGAGAGCGTAAGTTTTATAGGGTTAATAGCATTAAAATATGGTTGTTGTATCATCATGGAAACATTTCACCGTTAAATTCCTCCTATTGCCGTGTACCATAAAAATACTCTGTGAAATTTATGCAATCTGTGGTTTCAATCTTTTTTTATCGAGAAAGCTGAAGCCTCCGATGGCATCTTATTTTTTGTATAACGGCAAAAGCGTTTCCGGTATGTTCTTTAATGTTTGGTATTCCTGGTCTTTTTTTGAGAGGATTGGCGAAGAGGATTGCCACGTTATGTTTATCGCTGGGTCCGACCAGAGGATACCATAATCATCGTCGGGCGTGTAAATTTCCGTACACTTGTATAATACGTCTGCCGTTTCGCTCAGGACCAGAAAACCATGTGCGAATCCTTCGGGGATATACAATTGGTATTTGTTTTCAGCGGATAAATGGACGCCTGTCCATTTTCCAAAAGAGGGAGATCCCCTCCGGATGTCCACCGCGACGTCAAAAATTTCTCCGGAGATAACATAGACAAGTTTTCCCTGCGGATGCAAGAGTTGGTAGTGCAGGCCTCTTAGCGTATTTTTTTTAGAGTAAGAGTGATTATCCTGTACAAAATTGCCAGAAATTCCCACTTCCGCGTATTTATTTTTGTGAAAGGTTTCCAGGAAAAACCCTCTATCGTCTCTGAAAACCTGCGGCTTGATGAGCACAACCTCCGGCAAGGCGGTCTTTGCAAATTCACAGGGCATATTCTTTTATCTCCTCTTCTTCAATGACTGCCATGATATAACGTCCATAATCATTTTTTAACATATCAAGGGCAAGCGCTTTTAATTGCGCCCGGTCAATGTATCCCAACCGGTATGCGAGTTCTTCGATACAGGCGATTTTTATTCCCTGTCGTTCCTGTATTGCCTGGACATAGCTGGACGCCTGCTGGAGTGATTCATGCGTTCCGGTGTCAAGCCATGCGAACCCCCTCCCTAAAAGTTCTACACAAAGATCGCCTCTTTTTAAATAGGTTACATTCACATCCGTGATCTCCAGTTCTCCCCTGGCGGAAGGTTTAAGATTTTCAGCAATCTTGATTACATCGTTGTCGTAGAAGTATATGCCGGGGATAGCGTATTTTGATTTAGGTTTTTTGGGTTTTTCTTCGATACTGATGACTTTTCCGTTCTGGTCGAATTCTACAACGCCGTATCGTTCAGGGTCATGAACGTGATACCCGAAGATTAATCCCCCTTTTTTGATTTGGGTGGCGTTTTTAAATATTTCACGAAGCCCGTGACCATAGAAAATGTTGTCCCCCAGGATAAGGGCGACAGAGTCCTTGCCGATAAAGGGTTTCCCGATAATGAAGGCTTGCGCCAAACCTTCCGGGGCGGGTTGCTCTGCATAACAAATCGAAATGTTTAATGATGAACCGTCGCCGAGCAATTCTTTAAATTGCGGCAGATCTCTTGGGGTAGAGATGATGAGTATTTCCCTTATTCCCGCCAGCAATAATGCCGACAAGGGATAATAAATCAACGGTTTATCGAAAACGGGTAAAAGCTGTTTGCTTACCACCCTTGTAATGGGATAAAGCCGTGTGCCGGAGCCTCCGGCGAGGATTATGCCTTTCATGGTATTTTAATCTTTGGTAAATAATGAATCTAATGGGCGCATGGTTACGCTATATGTTTATTTTATTGAGATTTTTCAAAAAGCGAAAAGAAGGATGTCGCCCTTCAGGCAAATGTGGTGTCCGAATTGTAACAGGGGATTCAATGATTCTTCAAGCATTTTTATCTGCGGGCAGGTCATTTAATTTGATGATCAATGTGTTTTTTGTTCCCTCTTTCCTTGTAAGCCAAAAAAACCTATAATAATAAGAACAATAATTTATTATCGCATGAACATAATACCTTTAAAAAAAGAGATTGAACATGTCTGACTGGATTCATATCGAGAAAGATCCAAAACATATAGCCAGGGAAAAATTGAAGGCGCAGGAGATGCGAAAAACGCAATGGTGGTTAAACAAAATATCGCGGGGAATATGTCATTATTGCCAGAAAACATTCTCCCCCGATAAGCTTACTATGGACCATGTAGTACCGCTTTCAAGGGGTGGTAGAAGCACAAAGGGGAATATCGTCCCGTGTTGTAAGGAATGTAACAATAAGAAAAAGTACTTAACACCGGCTGAAATTGTATTGAATAAATTGAAACAACAGAATGCCTCACCGCAAGGGGATATGGTACAGCCAGAAAACAAACAAGAAGACAGTCTGCAATCCTGAGTCCTCAATCTGCAATTTGAAATTTGTCGACTGATACAGAGTCTCCAATGTACCTTCATGCCTGAACTTTACAACGTTGCAAGGCTTTCTGTTTATTGAGAATTTTCGAAAACCTACTTTATTACGTATATTGTCGTATGGAGATGCCAAACGTTTACTCCCAACAAAAAAAAACCGGAATTGCTCTCTCCCGCCGGCGATATGGAATGTTTTTTTGTCGCCGTTGAAAATGGCGCTGACGCTATTTATGTTGGCTTAAAAGATTTCAGCGCACGTGCAAGTGCGTGTAATTTTTCCATCGACGACGTCCGCAAGGCCATTGCCTATGCCCGCAAAATGTCCGTCAGGGTCTACGTCGCCATTAATACCCTGATTAAAACCGACGAATTGGAAAAGGTCGTGGAATATCTCATCGCACTTGATGAATTACGGCCAGATGCTTTGATTATTCAGGATTTGGGGCTTCTTTTCCTGATACAATCTCAATTCCCTCAATTTACCCTTCACGCCAGTACGCAAATGACTATTCATAATCTTGCCGGGGTAAAACAGATGGAAAGGATGGGGTTTAAACGAGTCGTCTTGTCCAGAGAGTTGTCGGTGGATGAGATTAAAAATATTGCACTAAATTCCAACATGGAGATTGAGGTATTTGTCCACGGGGCATTGTGTTATTCCTATTCAGGGTTATGTTTCTTTAGCAGTGTAATGGGCGGACGTAGCGGGAACCGGGGCCGCTGCGCACAGCCATGCAGGATGTATTATAAATCACCGCAGGGTGAAGGCGGATATCTGTTTTCTATGAAAGACCTCCGTACTTTAACCCATGTAAACAGGTTAATGGCGGCAGGGATTCACTCCTTTAAGATTGAAGGCCGTATGAAATCGGCTGAATACGTTGCCGCAGCGACACATGTCTATCGCCAGGCAATTGATGGCACGCTTGAAGATATGGACAACGCCATTCATCTCATGAATACCGTATTTAGCCGGGAAACAACTTACTCATACCTGTTTGAAGAAACGTATCAACAAGGTAAAAAAAACAGCAATAACAAATATGCGCCACGCCCGGAAAATGCCCCTTTCTTGTCTCATCCTTCGCAAGGCGGGGCAGTTGTAAAATCCCCAAAATTCGTACAGGATATAGAACGATTCTCCAATAATAAACAAGTCAAGGCCTCAGACGCGATCAATCCATTCTATCCTGCAAATATAGGCGCTTATGCGGGTGAGGTAACAAAACAGGGAAAGGGCTGCATTACCGTTCGGGCAGATGCTGAAATCGGTGTAAGGGATTTATTACAGTTTTTTGAGAATGGCGCAAAGGAACCCGCCTTGTTACCCGTAAGGAATATCAGGGTCAATGGGAAGAGGGTGTTTGGTATAAAGGCAGGTGATATTGCCATGATCGACACAGAACGGCAATATCAACCTGGGGTAGGGGCAAGGTTGTACTTGCTCTCTTCGCAAAAGATCAAAGAATATTTTGCGCCAAAAGTACCGAAAAAATCAGAGGCTTCCAGGATGCCCGTGGATTTGGAAATCAAAATAATGCCTGACGGCATAGACATAAAGGGCACGGCAAGGTATTTCTCGTTTCCCATGAATTTTTCGGTGAAACTGGAAAAGAGCATTCACAGGACAACAGAAAGAGAACAGGTAAAAGAGTGCTTTTCCCGCCTGGGCGAGACGTCCTTTGAGCTGAAAGATATTCATACAGAAATTTCCGATGAATTATTTGTTCCGCTCAGCGTGTTAAATGAAATCCGAAGGGAGTATTTCCGGATATTTTATGAAGAATGGCACAAGGACAGGGATCGCAGGTGTGAAAGCATAAAGAAGTGGGTTAAGGGGGAGTGGATTGAATTTACTCATCCAGTACATAGGGATGTTTCTGCCGGAGGAATAAGGCTATCTCTGAAGGTAGATAAACCGGACTATTTAAACCACATCCCACTGGAAACGGTTCACAAGATATATATAGTCCTTACCGAGGAAACGATTGGGGATCTCCTGGCACTGCAAAGCCATAATCAAACATCCTTTAACAAAAGGGGATTAAGTGCGTTGTTATACACTTGCGGAGAAAATAATGAAAATATCTCTCCATCAAATGGAAGAGACAAGATCGTTTTCTCATTACCCGCCATCATGAGGGATACAGGGATAGGATGCATGACCTACGGGTATTGTAAGAAGGCCGTACAGGAGTTGCTCTCACAGGGGTTTCGGCAATTCCATATCTCCAACCCCGGTGCAATTGAGTTAT
Source organism: Candidatus Kuenenia stuttgartiensis (assembly GCF_900232105.1). Taxonomy (NCBI): domain Bacteria; kingdom Pseudomonadati; phylum Planctomycetota; class Candidatus Brocadiia; order Candidatus Brocadiales; family Candidatus Brocadiaceae; genus Candidatus Kuenenia; species Candidatus Kuenenia stuttgartensis. The sequence continues at coordinate 1,515,133 of NZ_LT934425.1, read as the reverse complement.
TTGAAGACGCAGAGGTACAATTGTATGCCGATTACCCTTTCTATTGTCTGAATCCGCTTTCTGCGATTAAACTGCGCGAGTTGGGATTCTGCAGATATACGCTCTCTCCGGAAGATGACAAAGAGAATCTGGAAAAGCTGTTTTCTCCCCATGCTGAGTTGATTATTTATCAGGATACCCCGCTCTTTACCTCAGAGACCTGCATTTGGGCAAACATGAAAAGGGAGTGTCCTGGAAAGAATTGGTGCGGTTTCAGTCAAATGACACTGGAAAATGAATATGGCGACCGCTTTACAGCCATAAATGAGGATTGCAGGACAGTAGTGATTGGACAAAAGCCATTTTCCCTTATTCAGTACATTCCGAAACTGATTGATGGCGGTCAAAGGGACTTCAGGGTTGACTTATGTTATAAGGATTATACACCTGAAATGGTGCAGGATATATTTTCAAAAATTCAAACCATGAGTAAGGTCAATAATTCCGTGATGGGGAATTTTGAAAGGGGGCTACTGTAGAGTTCAGGTTGCCAGGCCGGCCCCAGACTTCTTGGCAAAATATTTAAAGGTGAAATACGAAATAAGAAACACGAAATCCGAAACAAATTCTAATGACAAAATGATTTGAAATTCTAAACAAGCGCTTCTTTTGTATCTCGCGTTTCGTGCTTCATACTTGTTGTATGTTTTGGATTTGTTTTGAATTTTATGCATTGTTCTTCAAATTTGTTTCGTACTTCGGGTTTCGTATTTTTAATTTCTCGCTTGTTTGGTTCTGGCTATACCAGCTTAGGAATTTCTATAGCGCTTATTGGGTTTCACCCATGGCTATATGCTTTCTGCCCTTCAGTCCTATGGTATTTCCCCTATCCAGCCAATCCCCTTCTGTCTCAGAATCCTGACGCCGTCGCCCGATGATTTTAAACCGGCCAATTCCATATCAGAGTCAACCATAATTTGGACAAGCTCGTGAAATGTAACCCTCGGCGCCCAGTTTAATTTTTTTTGTGCCTTCGTTATGTCGGCACATAAAAAGTCTACTTCTGTAGGCCTGAAGTATCTGGGATCGATTTCAACAAGGACGTCGCCGGTTTTAAGTGCGGAGGTTGAGGATAAGGCGGAGGTTAAGGAGCGAACGACGCCTTTTTCTTCGGCGCCTTTTCCCTTCCATTCCAAATCAACCCCAACAAGTTTGAAGGCAATTTCGACAAATTCTCTTACCGAATGGCTTTCGCCGGTTCCTATCGCATAATCATCCGGTCTTTCCTGTTGAAGTATTAACCATTGGCACACTACATATTCCGGGGCAAAACCCCAGTCCCTTCTGGCCGCCAAATTACCCAAATACAATTTCTTTTGCTTTCCGGCAACGATGTTTGCCACCGCCCTCGTTATCTTTCTTGTTACAAAAGTCTCGCCTCTTCTGGGTGATTCGTGATTAAAGAGGATTCCATTACAGGCAAACATATTGTACCCCTCCCGATAGTTAACTGTCATCCAGTAGGCATAGACTTTGGCTGCAGCATAGGGGCTTCTTGGCCTGAAATGTGTTTCCTCATTTTGAGGAGGAAGGGCATCTCCGAACATCTCGCTACTACTTGCCTGATACACTTTGGTTTTAATGCCGCTTCTCCTTACTGCCTCTAACAACCTTGTTGTGCCCAGGCCACTAATATCCCCAGTGGATTCAGGCATATCAAAGCTAACGCGTACATGGCTTTGCGCTGCCAGGTGATATACTTCATCAGGCTGAATATTATAGATGAGGTTTGTTATTTGTCCCGAATCGGAAAGGTCTCCGTAATGCAAAAAAAGCCGTGCATCGGGGTCATGGGGGTCCCGGTAGAGGTGATCAATCCTGCCGGTGTTAAAGGTACTGGATCTGCGAATAAGGCCGTGAGTTTCATAGCCCATGGAAAGGAGAAATTCTGCAAGATAGGAGCCGTCTTGTCCGGTAATTCCGGTTATTAAAGCTTTTTTCATAATATTCTCAGATATTTTAAATAGTAAAAATTTAAGATTACGGTTAAGGTTGAGATAATGCCATTTGTATTGCCTTGACTTGCAAGAAGCCCTTACTTATAATTTACTCCTCTTATGCGACCGCAATGAATTAGCTACGTACTATTAAATCAGGTTGGGTTTTTAAAAGAAAAAAATCCAACGACATTTATTTTTATTCATTGCTTAACTAAAAATATTGAAATTCCTATACATAAAATGTGACTCATTGGTAAAGAGAACCCGTATAAATATTTTTAATGACATGCTGTTTTTTGCCGTTAATTCCGGAACAGATACTCTCATTTAAAAAAAATGGATGAACTAAACGCTCCGAATTCACTGCCTGTTTTTGCAAAAAATACGCCGCAAACAATACTAAAACCACGTATAGAACAGTATTGGCTGCTGTTTTTTATCTCCGTGCTTTCTTTTTTTTTAAGCCTCCGGTGGCACGGAATCCACTCTCCCTTTGGACTTTGTCTGTTATCATTTGGCAGTATTCTTTTTTGTTATGGAGTGCTCACCATTTGCATTTCAAAATATTATATTGCCCAAAACGGGTTATTCCTTATAGAAGGGCCTTTTTCGACCCGTCTTAAGAAAATAGACTATAACGACATTAACAAAATACTCATACACCAGGGTGCTATTCAAAAACGCCTCCGGGTCGGCACTCTCAAAATTTTCACAAATACCATTACGTATACGCTTAAAGGCATTAAAAACCCCCACCAAATACGGGAACTTATTACCCGGGAAAGGGTTTCCTATAACGAAAGGCGCTCTTTGATGAAAAACATCCTTTCGTAAGGTAAGGTTACCATTAAAAACTAAAGTGTTACAATATTCTGGTTTTTCTTAATCTGTGCAATATGTGAAATCTGTGGTTCCCCTTTAGTATTTCCTGTTTTTTTTATTTACCCTTCCCAAACAGCATCACCCTCACCGTTTTTAATAATACGACAGTGTCCAGCAGGAAGGACATATTTTTTATGTAGTACAAATCGTATTGTAGTTTTTCTTCTGTTTGTTCAATGGTAGATGCATAGGGATATTTCACCTGTGCCCATCCGCTTAATCCTGGTTTCACGGCAAGCCGCTGGGAATAAAACGGTATATTCTTTTCAAATTCTTTTATGAATATTTCCCTCTCCGGACGCGGGCCAACCAGACTCATATCGCCCTTAATCACATTCAATAATTGCGGAACCTCGTCCAGCCTCCATTTTCTCAGAAGCCTTCCCACCTTCGTAATCCTGTGATCATTGTCCGCTGCATAAACAGCCCCTGTCTGTGATTCTGCATCGGCTACCATCGTCCGGAATTTAATAATGGTAAACCTCCCGGCGTCTTTTCCCATCCGTTCCTGCGTATAAAAAATACCTCCCCTCGACGTAATTTTAATCAAAACGGCAGTTATCGCCATTACAGGCATTAATATGATGAATAATAGTAGGGAAATAATGGTCTCTAAAACAGGTTTAATAAATTTGCCGTATAATTTTGGCTTGCTTATAACTACATGCAGCATCCACATGTCATTAATATGTTTAAACGGTATCTTGCCGGTTAGTTGTTCGTATATTGTAGGCATATCGATTACGTCCACGCCGTTCCATGAGCAATGGATCAACGTTTTAATCAGATCTGCATGTTTTTCATGAGTTATGGCAGAGATAACAGTGTCGATATTCTGCTGCCGGATGGCCTTGTTTATAACAGACCGGTCTCCCAGGACGGGCGCTCCGCATATTTGCGTGTTTAACTTTTCCGGATCATCGTCAATAAACCCCGTCACTTTTATTCCCGCTTTTTTTGCCTTGCGAATCTCCCCTAAAATGGTTCTTCCTGCCCAACCGGCGCCTATAATAAGCGCCCTCCTGTTAAAAAGCGGCTGCTCTATTATATAACTGTAGAGCATTCTCCAGCCCGTAATAAAGACAATAATGAGCGCTCCATTGATGAAGAAAACGCCCCTTCCTATCTTCAATGATCCATTTATGTAAAATATAAACGTCGTTATAACAAAGGCTACTGCAGTTGCGAAAATGATAGAGAGGGCAGTGCCGATAGATTTATAGTCCTTACGGGTATCGTATAGATCCGCAAAGGAGAATATTGTTATAAGAACAATGCCGTAAACCGCAAACGACAAGGGATTTCCTCTTACGTAACTTAGCCCGCCCTCAACGCCCAGACGAACGATTGCAGATAACAATATTGCAAGGTTTACGATGCAGATATCTCCCAACACCAGTACTATTTTTCTTCGGGAAACCGGATAATGAATTTTCATTGTTCTATCTCTTTATCTCATCCACCCGAGAAATTTTTCAATATCGCTCAAAAAAATCTTAGGATTGCGCACATAGACCGAGCTTCTTGCCTTTGCCCTTTCATATATGCGGGTGATATTTTTGTTATAATCATGAAACGTTTCTTTTACTTCCCTTTCAAGGGCAGTGAATTCTTCCTCATCCATCGTATCGCTTCTTTTTTTCACATCCTTTAGATAATAGTCGCTGGGTATCCGCAGAAAATATTCTTCATACGCCATATCCCTTTTCACCAGCCCCCTTTCAACGCCGATATCGAACAATTTTGTGCCGGGAAACGGTTCATACACCCCCACCGATGCAAAGCTTGGTTTGATTTCATACAGCAGCTTTACGGTCTCTTTTACATCTTCCTTTGTCTCCGTAGGCACACCCATCATGAAATATGCCGTCCAGTGTATCCCCGCCTTCCGGAAAAGTTTTGCGGATTCCTTTACCTGCTCCAATGACACTCCTTTGTCCATAATCTTCAGGATTCTTTCACTGCCGGACTCAACGCCTACCTTAATACTGTTGCAGCCTGCTTTTTTCATCGTTTTAAGTAGGGGAAGGTCTACCAGGTCAGCCCTTGTGTTGCAGTCCCATTTTACCTTCAGCCCTACTTTTAACAATGCATCACAAAACTCCGCAACCCTTTTTTTGCTAACGGTAAAAGAGTCGTCTTTGAAGGTAAACTGGTGTGTGCCATATCTTTCGTTAACGTATTTTATTTCTTCAATGATATTTGGTATTGAACGATACCTTACTTTCCTTGTCCAGATTTGTGTGGCGCAATAAGAGCAGTTAAACGGACAGCCCCTGCTCCCCATTATCAGCCCCATGTCCTCAGATGTGTAGGTATCTGCCCCCAACAAAGATTCCCTGTCGGGGAAGGGCAGCGTGTCCAGATTATCAATAAATTTTCCCGAACCGCTGCTTGCTTTCCTGCCGTCCCTGTAATAGGAGAGGCCTGCTATTTTCTCAAATCCCCCTTCTTTTTTCTCCAGCAAGTGTACCAGTTCCGGAAAAGCGCCTTCGCCTTCCCCGCTGATAACAAAGTCAACATCTCCGGAGATCGTTAATACTTCCTCAGGTTTTAATGTTGCGTGAGGGCCCCCAAAAACCACGTGGCATTTTTTATCGTATTTTTTCACCAATGACGCTACGGTAAAAGCAGATGCCGCTTTTGGGGTCATTACGGTAATTCCTACAATGTCCGGCCGGCAGGTTTTCAGTGTTTCCGATAGTTCTTTTATGATGTGATTTTCCGGATTTCTCAGCTCTTTTAAATAAGCGGCATACATCTCCGGCAATCTGGTATAGTCCATTCCTTTGGAGTCTTTATTGCAGTCAGCGTCATAAATCGTCACATTGTGCCCTGCTTTTTTCAGTATGGACGCCAGATAGCTCAAACCCAGGGGGAAATACCGGTTGTAATATTGGAAGAACCGGTAAAACGGTGGATCTATCAAAAGGATATTCATTTCTGCAGCCCTCTGTCCAGGCTTCTGTACTGTGTCGCTTCAGAAATATGTTCCTCTTTTATTGCATCGCTCCCGTCCAGATCAGCAATGGTGCGGGCAACCTTTAGTATTTTGCTGTGTCCGCGGGCGGAGATGCCCAGCGCTACCATTGCCTGATGCAGCAACGATTCTGCCTGCTTGTCCAGCACGCAATATTTTTTTAGCTGTTTTGAAGTCATATGTGCATTTACCTTTATTTTTTGTCCATGAAAGCGTTCTCTCTGTATCTCTCTCGCACGAACTGTCTTTTCTCTTAACGATTCAGAGGAATGTCCTTCTGCGTCCGATAAAAGCTCCCTGTAACTTACCGCCGGTATCTCCAGATGGATATCAATCCTGTCCATCAGAGGCCCTGATACCTTGGAAGAGTATTTTTGTATCTGATATGAAGTGCAGCGGCATTCCTTTTTCCTGTCGGTATAGTATCCGCACGGGCAAGGGTTCATTGCGCACACCAGCATAAAACTGGCAGGGTACGTCACCGAATTCATAGCCCGCGATATTGTAACATCGCCCGTCTCCAGCGGCTGGCGAAGCACTTCCAGCGTTTTTCTGTCGAACTCGGGAAGTTCGTCCATGAATAATACCCCGTTATGTGAAAGGCTGATTTCTCCCGCCCTTGGGGCAGACCCGCCGCCAATCAATCCTGCAGTGCTGATGGTATGGTGGGGCGCCCTGAACGGCCTTGTTGCAATTAAATATTTCTTTGCATCCAGAAGCCCCAGCACGCTGTATATTTTTGTGGTTTCGAGAGCCTCTTCAAGGGTAAGCTGCGGCATGATCGTAGGGATACGCTGCACAAGCATTGTTTTCCCCGCCCCCGGCGGCCCAACCAGCAGTACATTATGATTGCCCGCCACCGCGACGGTTAACGCCCGCTTTGCATGCTCCTGGCCCTTTATCTCTGCAAAATCAACATCATATCCCGTATGATTCCCGAACATCTTGTCGGGATCGATCCGGAATTTTTCAGGGACGATTGCCTTTGAAAGGATTCCTGCCGTTTGCTCAAACGTTTCAACCGGCAGAATGTCGATCCCTTCCACTACCGCTGCCTCAGGCGCATTCACGGAAGGGAGGATTAGCTTCCTTATTCCCAGTTCACGACATTTCAATGCCATCGGCAGGCAGCCTTTTACCGGGCGCACCTTTCCATCTAATGATAATTCACCCACAATGGCATATTCGTGCAGATCAGATATTTCTAACTGGCCTGTAGCGGCAAGGATCCCTACCGCAATCGGCAGTTCAAAAACAGGCCCTTCCTTTTTTCTGTCCGCAGGCGCAAGGTTTATTATGACATTACTGGGGAACCGGTAACCGCTGTTATTCAGCGCAGCCTTTACTCTGTCCCGGCTCTCCTTTACCGCAGTATCCGGCAGCCCCACAATAATCGTAGAAGGCATCTCTCCCTTTACGATACATATCTCTACTTCCACCAGATATCCTTCAATACCATAAACAGAAACGCTTTTTACATTTGCCAGCATATAATCGGGTCGCAGCGGGATAAAGTCAGGTTTAAATTACACTATTAAACCCGAGATTTAAATTAACATATGACCATGTTGATTAACCTTTATTTCCTGGGCAGTGGAACGTATTGGGTTAACTTTACCTGAGGGCTAAAGCCATTGATAATGTCACTTTGTAACACTTTAGTCTTTTGAAAAACTCCAATAATAGCGATGTTTTGCAGCATGGTGTGGTGGCGTATTGCATACACTCCTACTTCATGATTCGGAATTCCTTGTTCGACTTTCGTTATTCATTCGGAGGTCGGGGATGCCCTCGAAAAACACGGACATCTTGCCTTGCTCGTTTAAATTAATCAGTCATTTTAACTTAGTGCTTATGCAGCCTCGCCACCTGTCTGCCGTTGTTATTCGTCGATCGCCTTATTCAGTTTCTCAAGCAGTTTTTCCATATCTCCCCCGCTCATTGCCGCTGTTTTTTCGATGCTGAACCCACCGCCGCAGCAGGAATCTACGCCAAAATCCTTAAAAATACCAATTGTCTTAGAATATTTTTGTATCACATCATTAATAATCATATCCTTGGTAATTACTTTATTTTCACCCATTTTACATATTCTCCCTCTTATTTAAATAATCAAATAAACAATTAAACTCTCATCTTAACGCAAATATTTTTTAAAATCCACGCATTTTTGGCAGCACTTCATCCATCGTTTGTTAACAAAAACGCGGGTTATTTATTTTCTCTTGCAAGCATATAGAGGAATTGCTGGGCGTATCCTGCGTATTTCCCAAAATAATGCACCCCAAACGTGTGCAATTCATTATTTGATACGGTTTCATCTTTAAAATAAAGCCGCTGGAGGATTTTTTTTATCCATGTATCAATAGGAAACGCCTCTGAAAACCCAAGGGAAAACAAGAGAACGCAGTCTGCAATCTTGTTTCCGACGCCTGGAATCTGCAGCAGGGCTTTTTTAGCCTCCGGATAGGGGAGTTTGTTTAATGCAGTTAAAAAAGCATCGTTGATGGTATCGTTTGCCTTTTTAATATGTACTGCACGGAATCCTGTCTTTGCCATTAAAATCTGCTGGTAATCGTCCAGTTTACCCGGACGGGGAAAGGTGTGCCATTCGAAATCATGCAGCCGCACTTTCTCGCCAAAATACTCTGAGAGATTTTCAAGGTTTAACTGTATCTTTGGAATGTTTGCGGCGGAAGAACACATAAACGATATCAAACACTCCCAGGGATCCTGCCGCACGATACGCAATCCGTAAAACTTCCCTATCGCACTGTTCATGTGTGAATCCTTATTTATTTGCGATAGTATATCGCCATACGGTTCATCAAGCGCAAAAAAATTCGTTAAGAATTTTTTGCCGACGCCATAATATTCCACATGCTCTGATAACTGCCGGATTTTGAATATTCGGTTTTTTGCTGCAACGTAGAACCAATCGTCTATTTTTTTCACCCGGAACAATTGGCCGCATAAGAGTGTGTGGCTGAGATTAAAATCTTTTACCGCTAGTTTTGGCAAGGTATTATGAATCCCACATTACAAATTCATTGTAACAATTTAGTTTTTTGAAAAATTGAAAAAACTCGTTCAAAAGCTCCGGCTTAAGAACGCAATCAGTACCTTATTTGGTCATTAGTCATTAGTAATTGGAGACTGGAGATTTCTTTTAATCCGAGGTTCCCCTTTCGTATTTCACGTTTCGTGTTTGTTTGATTATAACCATGCCAGTTTAGGAGTTGTGTGCATCATTTTTAAAATTGCTTTTTTCTTCAAATAAATATAAACTCTTTTTCCAACAGTTCAGCTTACTCGAAATACATGCAAAATTACAACCCCCTTGTCCCCTTTTTTAGGTAATATCCCCTAAAACAGGACACATTTGTGAAAATAAATTACCTCTAAAGATTTTTAAGGAATTGATACTTATGACCCGACCGATGTTTTATGAATTCAGACCGGAAGGCCCGATTAAGGCGCCCACAGGAACTACCCTCAACTGCGACAACTGGGATAGCGAGGCGGCGTTGCGCATGTTGATGAATAATCTTGACCCTGATATCGCCGTTCAGCCGGAAGAACTTATTGTATATGGCGGGAATGGACGCGCCGTAAGGAACTGGAAGGAATATCAAAGGATTGTTGCCGCATTAAAAACATTAAAAAAAGACGAAACGCTCTGTGTACAGTCGGGGAAGCCGGTGTACGTGGCAAAAACGCATGAATGGGCGCCAAGGGTCATCCTCGCAAACGCCAACCTTGTCCCCGGATGGGCAAACCAGGATATATTTGATAATTACGACGCCCTCGGCCTTACTATGTATGGACAGATGACGGCAGGAAGCTGGATTTATATTGGCGCTCAGGGAATTTTGCAGGGTACCTACGAAACCTTCGCGGCATTGGCGAAAAAAGTACTGAATACCGATTCTTTAAAGGGGAAATTCGTGCTTACCGCGGGTATGGGTGGCATGAGCGGCGCACAGCCCCTTGCGGTAACAATGAATGACGGGGTAGTCCTTTGTGTGGAAGTGCGAAAGGACCGTATAGAAAAAAGGGTAAGAGAGGGATATTGTGACAAAATCACAGAGAGCCTTGATGAGGCATTGTCGTGGATATCTGATGCAAAATCCCGGCAAATACCCCTTTCAGTGGGACTGGTTGGGAATGCCGCTGTTATTCATCCGGAACTGGTAAAACGCGGAATAACCCCGGATATCGTAACGGATCAAACCCCGGCGCATGATTTAATGTCCTACGTGCCGGTGGGCGATTTAAAAGAATTGGATAACGTGCGGGAGAAAAATAAACGGGTCTATAAGGAAAAGGTCTTTGACGCCATTATCGAACACGTAAAGGCGATTTTACAGATGCAGAGAAACGGGGCAATATGCTTTGACTACGGCAACAATCTGCGTTCACAGGCGGAGTTTGCCGGTGTTTCCATGCGTGATTCACACGGGAACTACTGGTATCCCGGCTTTGTCTCCGCATTTATCAGGCCGTTGTTTTGCCAGGGGAAAGGCCCGTTTCGCTGGGCTGCGTTATCGGGGGATACGGCGGACATCGATAAGATAGACCAGGCGATTATTGAAAATTTTCCTGATGATACGGCTCTCGTTCGATGGATAAACCTTGCAAGGCAAAAGGTACCACAAGCAGGGCTTCCCGCAAGGATTTGCTGGATGGGATATGGCGAACGCGCAAAGATGGGACTCATTATTAATGATATGGTAAGAAGGGGTGTGGTGAAAGCGCCTGTGGTTATCGGAAGAGACCATCTTGACTGCGGTTCTGTTGCTTCTCCTTACAGGGAAACGGAAAACATGAAAGACGGCAGCGATGCAATTGCCGATTGGCCGTTATTGAATTTTGCCCTGAACGCAGTGAATGGCGCAAGCTGGGTAAGTTTTCACCATGGCGGCGGCGTGGGGATAGGAAACTCTCTCCATGCGGGAATGGTAATCGTTGCTGACGGAACCGCAGAGAAAGACAAGAGACTTGAAAGGGTTTTAACCGCAGACCCAGGCATAGGAATCGCACGCCATGTCGACGCCGGATACGAAGATGCAATTATTGTTGCAAAGGAAAAGGGCGTAAAAATACCGGAGTAGTTTCTTTTGCTATACTCAAAATGCCCGCAAAATGTTAGTTTTTTTATAAGGGTGGCACGGACAAACCCCGTTTGTCCGTGTTAAACTCGCACTCCATTGTCTACAAAGCATCTATTTTGAAATACGGAGCTGCAACGAAGGTAGAAAAACAGAAGTCAGCAATCAGAAGGCAGGATGTATCGTACTATCTGAATGGCGGCGTTGCTGTTCAATCTTTGTAACCTACGCCAACACAACAACATTATAAGCTGCGTAATAGCGAAATCTCTGTGGCGCACATTCACATATCTATTAACCTGAATCATGATCAAGCGAAGTGTAAGCGGGATCAGATAAGAGGGGGGGAAAGGATGAGCGTATGTTGTGGGTAATCGCCGTGGTTGTGGTCCTCGTTCGGATCATACAGGGTCACCAGGTGCTTTGAAAAAGATGAACTCATGAAAAACTGGCTTCTATTTATTGCTTTAATCATTGTGTTGACGAGTGTGTCCTGTACAGAGAAAATACACACCCTCGGAGTCCCAGATGCGTCGCTCTTCGCTCAAACACTTCCCGCCTTTTCTCTGAATGACCCGAATGGAAATACGTTTACGAACGAGAGTATTTCCAAAGATGGCATAGTGCTGGTGGTGACGGCGCCTATTTTGAAGAATAAATCCGCCCAGGAAAAGTGGAATAAGTATCTCTTAAAAGCCAAAGCGGGTTCCAAAGCCAAATTGGCTTTCCTGGAAGACATGCAACCGAGCTTATTTAAGGGCGCGGCCATCAAGGGAATGAAGAAGGATTACCAGTTCGGCAAGGAGCCGCTTCTCCTGATCGACAACGGCGGAGAGATCCGCCGGGCCCTGAAAGTGCCTAAGAAAAAGACGGTTGTCCTGGTCTACGATCGTGACGGCAAACTCGTTCATTTAGAAGCGGGCAAACCTTCGGTGCAGGCTGCCGAGACGATGTGGGAAAAAGTGAAAGATAAATATTCAATAAAGCCGATAAAATAAAAAATTTTGCAAATTTCCATGTTTTTGCTAATCTGACCGCCTAATGGGGAAAAGCAATTTCCTATCATCTATACCAATATTGCTCACAGTGGATTTCCCTTATAGAGAACGTTATTATAAAGGAGGTGGTACATCTGAAGATAAAATATTCAAAGGAAGCTGATATTGTTCTGATAGAGCTTAGAGATGGTACGCTTGGTGACTCAATAGATTTGAAGGAGGGTGTAATTCTTCATCTTGACAAGCAGGGCTTACCACTCTTGAAATTGAAATACCCGATACTTCCAGGCTTGTAACACTGAAAGAAATAAGTGTGATGATACCTGTAGAGACTGGAAAATAATATTGACTTGCTGGAAATAAGGGGATACAAGAGGAGCACCATACCATTGCGTTTACAGGGGGTGGCTATTTTTTCAAAGTCTATGTGTCTGGACACTCAAAACCAGAATTTGTGAAAACACTGCGTCTGAAAAGCGATGGATGCATGTATCTATTAATCAGTGTAGGGGCGAAGCATTTGCTGTAAATTGCCATAAATGCATTCTTGCCCAAACGGGCAAATGCTTCGTCCCTGTTTTTCCAAAAAACTAAAGTGTTACATTAATCATGTTTTTCCAGGAAACAGGGCTATACAAAAACCAAAACGGAGTTGGTCCGCTTTCTATGAGATTCCCTAATGATAAAGCAGAACAGCGCAGTATTGTTGAATATCTCAACGGTCTTCAAAGGAAATCGGAAGAACTTAAACAATTGCAATCCGAGACAGAGGCAGAACTGGCAGTCTTTACTCCAGCCTTACTGGCAAAGGCCTTTAGAGGGGAGTTGTGAAGATAACGCTCTCTATACCTACAATCAATGACTACACTACCGCAGATTTTGATGTCTTGTTTAACCTCTGGAATCAGGTAAATAACGACAATCTGGATGTGACATTTGAATTTAACCGTTGTAGGTTTTTACGCCATAATGCCGTTGCCTTTCTGGGTGGGCTTACTCGGTTAATTCAAGCCAGAGGCGGGATTGTTCGATTTGATTTGGATACGATTCACCCAAAAATAAAAGTAAACTTGGAACAGAATGGGTTTTTTTCAACATTAGGATTTGGCGGCGCTCCATGGTCTGGTAATTCAATCCCGTATCGTGAGGATTTTTGCCAAGATAAAGTTGTTCTGGTTGACTACTTGAAAACGAATTGGCTGGGGCGAGGATGGGTTCCTGTGAGTGAAATGCTGAAGGATGCCATTGTTGGCAGGGTCTGGGAGATTTACGCCAATGCCTTTGAGCATGGCCAGTCGCCCATTGGTATCTTTAGCTGCGGTCAACATTACCCGAATAAACATGAACTTAAACTTTCAGTTGTGGATTTTGGCGTTGGGATACCGTCAAATGTAAGAATGTTTTTCAAACATGATCCGCGGGCGCACTCCTTGAACGCCGCAAGCTGCCTGAAATGGGCATTTCAGCGCGGGACAACCACGAAGCCAAATAATAGAGGTCTGGGGCTTGATCTGCTTAAAGAGTTCGTAAAAATCAATAAGGGAAAACTTGAGGTATTTAGCCATGAGGGTTATGCTATACATAGATAGCAAGCGGGAAGAGTTCTTGAACAGGTCTACATTTTTTGAAGGAACTCTTATAAATATAACTTTTATTTGTGATGAATCATATTACCACTTGGCGTCAGAAGTTGTTGAAGAGCCGCTTTTTTAATCAATGGAGGTTTTAAAATGAAGATAAACGTATTTGATCTGGTTGGTGAAAACTGCATTACACTGGAGGACGGTCAGAAAATTTTCAACTTGATACACCCTGAATTATCAGGCGGCAATATCGTTGCCCTTGATTTTAAGGATGTGAAAATATTTGCATCACCGTTCTTTAATGCCGCCATTGGTCGGCTACTCAAAGATATTAAACCTGACGACCTTAACCGCCTCCTCAAAATTACAAACATTGTCCCTACAGGTTTAGCGGTTCTCAAAAGAGTTATTGAGAACTCTAAAGAGTATTATTCCAACCCTAACGTTCGTAAGGCCGTTGACGAAGTCCTGCTTGAACAGTCCGAGGCTTTATAATGGCAATCAATTATACAGTCCATGCCGAAGTAATCGATATTCGCAATGACACACCGGGGCAAGACGATATCTTTCTTGTGGATACCAATGTATGGTACTGGGTTACTTATTCCAGGGCAGATCTGGCGGATACGCGTCCCAAACCTTATCAAACAAACGACTATCCATCATACATCAGCAAGACCATTTCAGCGAAAAGCCAACTCCACAGATGCGGACTTTCTCTGGCAGAATTAGCACACCTGATCGAAAGGACGGAGCGGGAGATTTACAGCCGCTCTAATGGGGCCTTGGGTAGTAAAGAATACCGCCATAACCATTCAACAGAACGGGCCAATGTCGTAGCAGAAGTTCAAACCGCCTGGAGCCAGGTTAACACAATGGCTCAAACGCTTGACCTTCAAATAGATGAACAGGTTACTAATGCTGCTCTCTCAAGGCTTTCGAGTCAGCCTCTCGACGGCTACGATCTGTTTATCCTTGAAGCTATTTCAAAGGCAGGTGTGCTAAAGGTCATTACCGATGATGGCGACTTTGTCACAGTGCCGGGGATACAAATCTTTACGGCTAATCATCCTGTCATCAAAACTGCTCAAAGCCAGGGAAAGTTGATGAAACGGTAATGATCCTAGCCTTTATTCCCTTTGCGGTTTGAAGGTCTCAAGGTCATTGAGGTGTAGTTATGGAAAGAAGATATTGGCAATAAATGCAGTAGGAGGCAGATAATGGGAAGAGATGATATACTAGCCATTTTGCGCGACTTCAAACAGAACTTTGCGGATAAATACGGCATACTTGAAATCGGAATCTTCGGTTCGATTGCTCGGGATGAAGCGAGGGAGGACAGTGATGTTGACGTCTGTATAAAAACAAAGACTCCCAACCCGTTTGCAATGGTGCACATAAAGGAAGAGATTGAAAGCCGGGTGCGGAAACAGGTTGATATTGTCAGGATGCGGGAAAAGATGAACCCTTTTCTTAAAGAACGCATAGAGAAAGAGGGCGTCTATGTTTGATAATGACCTTGTTCTGTCAATACTCCATCAGATTGATGAAGCCCTTGGAAAAATCAAAAGTCGTTCGGAACAAATTCATAGCGCAGACGATTTTACCGATTCGCCGGCCGGTATGGAAAAGCTGGATGGTATCTGCATGCTGTTCATCTCCATCGGAGAAGCCTTGAAAAATATAGACAAAATAACAGGCGGCAGCCTTCTTTCGAAATACTCTGAAACCGACTGGAAAGGCGCCATGGGTTTCCGGGATATTATCGCACATCACTATTTTGATATTGATGCGGAAGAGGTATTTTGGATATGTGCACATGAAGTGTCACCATTATCCATTACTATTAAAAGGATGATAGAAGATTTACGGTAATGGCACTATAGAATATGTCTTAATAAAGAAGCCCCCAAGGCCAGTGTAAAGATCAACAAACATTTTAAAGAAGCGGGTGTGGCGTTTCTTTGATAAAAGTGCGGCTGGGTCAAGCGCAACGGACACAACACATATCTTTTAATTGTGATGGAAGAGTACAAAAGGAAGATAGAAGGGCTGGAATTGCAAGAGATGAAGGAAATAAAGTCCAGTTTCTCTGAGTAATTAGAACAAATAGGAGGTGTAGATGAGACTCAAAACCGTAAGAATTCATAATTACAAGTGCATTGACGATTCAGAAGAATTTTCACTAGCGCCTATTACTTGTCTAGTCGGGAAAAATGAGTCTGGAAAGAGTGCAGTCTTGCAGGCTCTCTACAAACTTAAGCCAGTGGAACGCGATCAAGCTGACTTCGATGACCTTGAGGAGTATCCAAGGAAGGGTTTAACAGATTACGAGGTAATCAAGGATGAGAAACCAGCTAATGTACTCACGACTGTATGGGAACTCGACCAAAGAGACGAAAAGGTCTTGCAGGATACATTCGGGGTGAACCCGATCAGGAGTAAGCTGGTCACAGTAACCAAAGGCTATGGAAACAAACTCTGTTGGAATACTGAGGTTGACGAAGCGAAAGTTGTAAAGCATTATCTCAAGCAACTTCGTTCCGAGAAGGGAGAGATTACAGAAGGGACCAAGGTTCTCTCTGTTGCAGATATAATCACACAACTTGAGAACATCAAGACACCCTCAGCAGAACAGGCAGAGGTTCTTGCTAAGATTAAGAAGAATATCCCAAATGGGGAACTAAGCCAAGTGGTCAATAATGCATTGGCTACACGGCTTCCAACTTTTCTCTATTTCGCTGACTACCAGAAAATGGCTGGGCGAGTTTCCTTCAATGCGCTAAGCCAGAACATAAGTTCTAAGAAACTTTTATTCTCAGAGAAGATTTTCCTTGCCTTGCTTGATTTAGCCGGCACTACACCAAAAGAAATTCAAGAGTTAGGTAAACTTGAACATTTAATAGCAAAGCTTGAGGGTGTTTCCAATAAGCTGACCCGAGAGATATTTGAATATTGGAGTCAGAATGAATACTTAAGGGTCAACTTCCGCTTCGAAAATGCACTGGCAGAGGATCCGCCGCCGTTCAATAGTGGATATGTCTTTATGACTCGTATAGAGAACACCCGACATCAAGTATCTGTAAGCTTCGAAGACCGCAGCACAGGCTTCGTTTGGTTCTTTTCTTTCTTGGCGTGGTTCTCACAAGTACGGAAGACCTATGGTACGAATCTCTTTCTACTTCTGGACGAACCCGGTCTCAGCTTGCACGCCAAAGCACAGGGAGATTTGCTCAGATACATAAACGAAAAGCTAAAACCGCACTTTCAAGTTATCTACAGTACCCATTCCCCTTTTATGGTGGATCCCGACAACATCATGGGTGTCAGGACGGTTGAAGATGTCGTAAAGAATAAGCAACCATTAGGAACTAAGATAGGCGACAAAGTTCTAAGCACGGATTCCGACACTCTGTTCCCATTACAAGCAGCCCTTGGTTATGAGATCACTCAGACTCTATTCATCGGGAAGCACACGTTGCTTGTCGAGGGACCGTCCGACCTGCTATACCTCAAGTGGTTCTCTCAGGAACTCAAATCACAATGCAAAGAAGGCTTGGATTCAAAATGGGTCATTGCTCCGGCCGGAGGAATAGACAAGATAGGCAGCTTTATTACTCTTTTCGGCTGCAACAAACTTCACATTGCCGTTTTTACAGATTTTCACGATGGTGACAAGAAGAAAATCCGCACTCTCCGAGATTCCGAGATACTTAAGAAAGGGCACGTCTTCAGTGCCGAGATGTTTGCTAACCAAGATGAAGCTGATATTGAAGATATGTTTGGTCGTTCAACGTATATAACTTTAGTGAATGAATGTTACAGCCTGAAAGGATCTCAACAGCTGTCTGACAAGAAGCCCTCAAAAGCACCAAAGCGGGTTGTTGCAGAGGTTGAGGAACATTTCAGAACGCTTTCAATAGATATTTCTGAATTCGACCACTTTGGACCAGCATCATTCTTAGTAGAAAACTCGGGCATGATAAAAAAGAACCTTCCGCATCTTGAGGAAGCTCTAGATCGATTTGACAAACTGTTCAAAGAATTGAATCTCCTTTTAAAGGACGCAGAAGAATAAAATCAACGGAGCATCCAACTGCACATAACAGCGACAAGACACGATATTCACTTTTTTTAAGAACAGTTGAGTTCGTTTTATCCCGCTTGGAGTGAGAAAGAATTGGAATTCTAGTGACACCATATCTAATTTCAGAAAATAGCAATGAGAGGCAGCACCCAGTTAGGAAATACCTATGACGCCTTTGTAGTACATACAAGGCATTGAGAGTCTGAAGATTATCAGGTAAGATGAGTTTCAACAAAAAACTTGGCGCTATGAGTTTTTCAAAAAGAGGATTATGGAGGAAATTATGGGGACAAGGGCTGAATATGAAAAGATTATTCTTAGGGAAGTTCGGGAAATGCCTGGCGAGGTGCTTCCAAAGGTTGTGAAGATCATTCACTCGTTAAAGGAAGGTGTGCTTTCTGTGAAAGTGCGTCACAAGAAGCGCGAAACCAAAGGGAGCGGTCTCTACGGCATTTGGAATGATGAGCGCTCGGCGGCAGAGATAATTAAGGATATCCGTTTGCACAGGGAGGGATTTGGAGGTAGAGCGCTAAATCCTATGGATAGAGAGTTTGAAGATTATCAGGTAGAATGAGTTTAGAACCAAATACTCTGAATTTCTACCGCAAGAATAAACATATAGTGGATGCTAAAAGTAAGTTGTCATTGCGCGGGCGATAGCCCGAAGCAATCTCTGGGAAAGATTGCTTCGCTCCGCTCGCAATGACACGTTTTTATGTAAACTTGTTTATGACGTTTACTATAGATATCAGGTCACAATAATCGCATGGGAAGGGAGAAATAGCTGATGGAAAGAAAAAACCATATAGTACTGCCAAAAGACAAGATCGCCGAATTCTGTAAGCGGCATCATATACGCAAGCTGTCTTTGTTCGGTTCCTGCCTGCATGGCGATTTTGGACCAGAAAGCGATATAGACCTTCTCGTTGAGTTTGAGCCGGAGCATATTCCGGGTCTCATAACCTTATCTGGCATGGAGATCGAATTAAGCGAAATCATCGGGCGCAACGTGGACTTGCGGACACCGGAAGATTTAAGCCGCTATTTCCGCAAGGAGGTAGTCGAGTCGGCAGAGGTGCAATATGTGCAGTAAAGAAGATATTGTACGGATGCATCATATACTCGATGCCGCGAAAGAGGCCGTTTCTTTTGCTCAAGGGCAGGCCAGAAAGTCACTCGACAAAAACCGTATGCTGGTGCTTTCCCTGGTTAAGGATGTTGAGATTATAGGAGAGGCTGCCGCTAATGTTTCAAAGGATTGTCGTGAGAGGTTTTCTCATATCCCATGGAAAAGCATAATTAACATGAGAAACCGGCTGATTCACGCCTATTTTGATATAAATCTGGATATTGTCTGGCAGACGGTTACTAAAGACCTTCCGTCTCTCATAATCAAACTTGAAGAAATACCTTTCCTTAAAAACAATCCATGAAAAATATTAATAAACTCATCATCAATTCTCCGTACGAAGAACTGCTTCAGTATTGTGAATACATACGTGATACACGGGAACTTGTCTTACAGGAAGGCCGCAGGCCAGCAGGATATGTTGTTGCTACACTACGAGCACAAGGATTTGACGATCCGGGACTTTTCAAGGTAGAAATTATTATAAAAACCTCA
This sequence comes from Candidatus Kuenenia stuttgartiensis, assembly GCF_900232105.1. Taxonomy (NCBI): domain Bacteria; kingdom Pseudomonadati; phylum Planctomycetota; class Candidatus Brocadiia; order Candidatus Brocadiales; family Candidatus Brocadiaceae; genus Candidatus Kuenenia; species Candidatus Kuenenia stuttgartensis. Next base: position 1,495,889 of record NZ_LT934425.1, on the reverse strand, counting down.
ACTTACTGAGAAGTTACGTTTTTTTTACTTTTTTTAGGAGGATATTAAAATGTCAGAACTCGCATCAAAAAAGTGTGTACCCTGTCAGGTAGGGGTGCTGCCTTTAAAGGGCAGCGCACTTAAGGAATTGCAGAAACACCTGCGTGGGTGGGACGTTATTGAAGAGCATCATTTATACAAGACGTTTAAATTTCCTGATTTCAAAACTGCGCTTACCTTTACAAACAAAGTGGGGGAAATTGCTGAAGAACAGGGGCATCATCCCCAAATATGCCTGACGTGGGGGAAGGTGGAAATCAAGGTTTATACACATAAGATACAGGGACTTACTGAAAGCGATTTTATCCTTGCCGCAAAGATAGATGCCATAGGATAACCTTGAGTCACTCATTACTCCAACCAGTCCAATATCTTAACGGCATAGGGCCTAAACGAAGCAAAATTATCGGACGATTAGGCATACAAACGGTCCATGATTTACTCTATTACTTCCCCCGCGACTACAATGATTTTTCTAAAATACAGAAGATTGCTGAAGCGAAGACAGGCGACAGCATTACCATTCAAGGCACTATTAACGGCATACAAAACAGGGTTGCCCGAATGGGGAAGACCATTCTGGAAGTTTTCGTGAGCGATGAAACAGGCGTAATAGCCGCCACATGGTTTAATCAACCGTTTCTGGTAAATAAATTTCGCATCGGAGATCGCCTGTTTTTGCACGGAAAGGTCAATTCGTATAAATATCTCCAATTGCTCAGTCCGGAATATGAGATTATTAGCGATAGGCAGGCAGGCGGGAGTGGATGGGGTATTATTCCCGTTTACCCTCTTACCGAACACATAAGCCAGTCCCAATTACGAAAAATTATCCACGCTGCAATACAGGAATATGTGGATTTGCTTGAGGACGCCTTGCCTCTGCCCCTCATAAAAAAATACAATTTTCTTCCCGTAGCGGACGCTATAAGACATATTCATTCCCCTCCTTCAATGGAGCTTTTAAACCGCGCCAAAAACCGGCTGGTTTATGAGGAACTGTTTTGCCTTGAGATGGCAATGGCACTCAGGCGTTACCGTATTAAAGGAGAGACTAGAATCCCCTTTAAAGCAGGGGCGAATGTGGACGCCCACATTCGGAATATTATCCCCTTTACCCTCACGAAAGCGCAGGAAAGGGTAATTTATGAAATCAGGGAAGATATGAAAAGTGACAAGCCCATGAACAGATTGCTTCAGGGGGATGTTGGTTCCGGTAAAACGGTGGTTGCTTTATATGCAGCCTTAATTGCGGTAGCAAACGGATATCAGGCGACCTTTATGGCACCCACGGAACTACTGGCACAACAGCATTTTCGCACGCTGCAAAAATTCTTATCAGGATCGCAGGTCAGGGTCTGTTTATTAACCGGCAGCGGCAATGCAACACATAAAAAAAATGTCATTGCCCAGGTGAGCGATGGCGGGATAGATTTAATTGTCGGGACGCATGCAATCATAGAAGAATCCGTCTCGTTTAAAAAACTGGGACTGGTGGTGATCGACGAGCAGCACAAATTTGGCGTTTTGCAGCGCCTTAAACTGCGGAAAAAGGGAGCAAGCCCTGATGTGCTTATTATGACGGCGACGCCAATCCCCCGTACGTTGTCGCTTACGCTGTTTGGCGATATGGATATTTCAATGCTGGACGAAATGCCTCCGGGCCGTATTCCGGTAAAGACATTTTGGGTTTCAAAAAATAAAGAAAAAGCCGCTTACGATTTCATCCGGGGTGAAATATCAAAAGGAAAGCAGGTATTTGTCGTCTATCCACTTGTGGAACACTCGGAAAAACTGGATTTAAAATCAGCCATCACTGAAGCAGAGAGGCTGCGGAACGAAATATTTCCCGAATGCAAAGTAGGACTACTTCACGGCAAGATGAAATCTGCGGAAAAAGAGCAGGCAATGGCCGATTTCAAAGAAAGGCGGTATGATATTTTAGTTTCCACGATAATTATTGAGGTGGGCATTGACGTCCCTAATGCCACTATAATGGTTATTGAACATGCGGAACGGTTCGGCCTGGCGCAATTGCATCAATTGCGCGGAAGAATAGGAAGAGGCGGTAAACAATCATATTGCCTGCTTTTTGGTACGCCAAAAACAGCCCTGTCGCGTGACCGGCTTAGAACAATGGTAAATACGTCTGACGGGTTTAAAATAGCGGAAATGGATTTCAGGCTGAGAGGCCCCGGAGAGTTTTTTGGCACGCGGCAGCATGGTTTGCCGGAATTAAAGATAAGCAATATCTTTCATGATTTCTCCCTACTACAAAAAGCCCGGAAAGATGCGTTTGAAATTGTTTGCCGTGACCCTTCTCTTTCTGCGGAAGAACATCAAAAAATAAAGACGAAGGTCGTGGAAATGTTTAAAGACCGGTTAGATTATTTACTTTAGGCGCTGTAAATAAATTAACGTCTCACTTTGAAGCCTTGATTGCATGTTTCCAGAGCATGAAATTGATCTACTTGATACCTTTATTTATTTACAGTGCCTTAGTACCTTGTCTACAGTCTACAGTTGTCAGTCGGCAGATTGAGGACTGAGGACTGAGGACTGAGGACTGTTCTCGCTGACCTCTGACCTCTGACCTCTGACTTCCGACCTCCGGCCTCAGACTGTCAAATCCATTCCCTTCGGGAACGCAGGGTAAAATTATAATTGCCATACGTATCAATATTTATTATCTTCTAGCAGATATGAAAAAGTACATTTATATTGGCATACCATGCGTATTGGTAATCATAGTAACCGTAATTTACCTGCTTAAAAAAGAAGAAACCGTCAGGTTTGAGACGGCTAAAATTGTTAAGGGCGATATTCAGAAATATGTGGTTGCCACAGGCACAATAAATCCTGTAAGAACAGTGATCATCGGCAGTCAGGTCTCAGGCCTTATTTCAAAGCTGTACGCAGATTTTAATTCCGAGGTGAAAACGGGTCAGATCGTGGCGCAGATAGACCCAACGCCCTTCGAGCATCAGGTACGGAAGGCGGAAGCAGCCCTTGCAACAGCGCTTGCAAAACTAAAAAGATCGAATGCTGTCTTAAGAAACAGCAAGAGGAAATATCATCGCGCGAAAAAATTATTCTCAACACAGGTCATTTCCATTGATGAATTTGATGAGTCCCGAACCGTTTACGAGACAAGCCTTGCAGACGCTGAACTTGCGAAAGCTGAAATAATGCAGGCAGAGGCGTCCCTTGCAATAGCAAAAACCGATCTGGGGTACACGGTAATTGTTTCTCCTCTTGACGGCATAGTGATTTCAAGGGAAGTGGACGTTGGCCAGACGGTGGCCTCCAGTTTTCAGACGCCCACATTATTTACAATAGCCAAAGACCTTGTCAGTATGCAGGTGAATACAAACGTTGATGAGGCGGATATCGGCATGGTTGAAGTGGGGCAAAGTGCAAGATTTAATGTTGACGCCTTCCCTGAAGACGTTTTTGATGGCAAGGTAACAGAAATTCGTATGTCGCCGGTTATTTTTCAAAACGTCGTAACCTACGATACCATTGTCAGCATAGACAACTCTTCCCTAAAACTCAAGCCGGGAATGACTGCAAATACTTCCATTTTAGTGGCAGAAGCAAAAAACGTATTAAGCATCCCAAATACCGCGTTACGTTTCACTCCATCAAAAACCATAAGAGATAAAACCGGTAAACCGGAAGGAGGCGAATATGATGGAGAGAAATATTCCCCTCTCTGGATACTGAAACACGGAAAACCGGTAATGGTGATGATAAAAACCGGAATAAGCGATTACGATTTTACGGAGATTGTTGGGGGAGAAGTAAAAGAAGGGGATGAAGTTGTCGTTGCGGAGATAACCGATAAATCCGCCGCGAAAAGTTCCCAACAGATTCCCTGGACCAGAATGGGGGGAGGCCGGCGCTAGTGCCTTATCGGTAATTTTTTTACATTTTTTGGCAAAATATTTAATGGTGAAACCCGAAATTTGTTTCGTATTTTTTATTTCATTATTGTTTGGCGCTGGCTATGCCAGCTTATGATATATGCAGGATATAATACAATTAGATTCCATTTATAAAATATACGAAATGGGGGAGATTGCCTTTACGGCTTTAAACAATGTTTCTCTCTCCATTAAAAAGGGAGAGTTTGTTTCCATTATGGGGGCTTCTGGTTCTGGAAAATCCACATTAATGAATATACTCGGATGTCTGGACCTCCCTACGAAAGGGAGATACTTTTTTGAAGGGGTAGATGTTTCACGTTTTTCAAAGAATGAACTGGCGGAGATCCGGAACAAAAAACTCGGTTTTGTATTTCAGAGTTTCAACCTTCTTGGAAGAACAACTGTCTTGGAAAATATAGAACTCCCGCTTATTTACGCGAAAAAACTAACGAAAAGCTCCGAACATAAAATCTACGAAACAATCCGGATACTGGGCCTTGAAGGACTCCATAAAAATTATCCCAGCCAGCTTTCCGGCGGCCAGCAGCAACGTGTCGCGATTGCAAGGGCAATTATCAACAGCCCTTCCCTGCTTCTCGCGGATGAGCCTACCGGCAATCTTGATAGCGCTACCAGCAAAGAGGTAATGAACGTCCTTTGCAAACTGAACAGTGAAATGAATCTTACCATTGTACTCGTAACACATGAAGAAGATATCGCAGGATACACACGCAGAATGATAATGCTGAAAGACGGCAAGGTATTGAGAGATTCAGAGACGCACCCTGTCTTGTCCGTTTCGTCCATGACCTCTATGTAACTAAGGGTTTGAGTATGGTGTATAAGCCCTTATAATACATAAAAATTGTAACACTTTAGTATTTTGAAACCGGAAATAATCATTTGTAGTGCGACGAGATTCGTCGCATTGTTTTGGGTAGACCCTATTCCTTGATCTCACAACTTTTTTTGGTGCGACGAATCTCGTCACACTACATGAATTTAGTGGGCTTAGATATTTCAAGTGAGGAAAGACCAGCAACCGTTTATAGCAAAGGGTGTATTCCAGATTTTTTGTAACCAGTCATTTTAGTAGGATGAAAAGAGAATATCGAACCGCAGAACAAGGAATTTCGAATTACGAAGTTTTCTTATCCTTCGATATTCATTTTTTCCGGTGTAGTTTATTGATAGGTCAGCGCCGAGTAGTCCATCCTGCATAAATAATAAGCTTTTTTACAAAAAATCGGGAATGCACCTTACGAAAATATGATACGAAATACGAAACAAATTTCAAAACTCTCCCCCCCCTTATCCCCTCCAAAGGGGGAGAATGTCTCCCCGCTGGGGGTGCAGGGAATGGTTGTCACCCTTTGGAGGTGGGAGGATTGAAATATAGCATTTCGTTTTCACCATTAAATATTTTGCCAAAAAATGCAAAGAAATTACTGATAAAGTACTAATTGCTGCTCCTCTCTTGCAAATGCTCCGATTATGTCCGTTCTTCAATGCGGATTCCTTCTGCACTCACAGTGACAGACAATTACCATTTTACAAATATCATAAAGTTTTTTTGAGTGATACAGCGCTTTCTGGTAGAATTAGACACACGGCCGTGCGTCTCTACCAAGTTGTATTCCGCATACATTTCAAACCGGCTGAACGGAGAGACGTAACAAAGATGTCGTCTGACCATAAATTCTTTATCTGTTTATAGCATGTTCTTTTGAATAATCAACCATAGGAGTGTAAATGTTCAAAGACTTAAAAAAAATGAAGTTTAAAAGGCCGAAAAAGTTTTCTATTTGGCACATTATTATGGCTTTTGGGTTTCTCATACTTATCCAAATGTATTTAATGAACCCCGGGGTAAGGAATATCTCGTACAGCGAATTTAAGAAATTATTGCGCGAAGATATGATACTGGAATGTCATATATCCCATGCGGCTATTCAAGGCAAATTAAAGGAATATGAACGCGGCACTAACAAATACGCAATCTTTATTACGGCGCGGATAGATGACCCTGAACTGGTAAGCGAATTAGAAAAAATGGGGGTGAAATACGAAGGACAGTACGAAAGCCCCTGGTTGAAAACATTTTTCTTTTCATGGATAGTCCCCTTATTAATACTGTTTTTGATCTGGCGCTTTGTATTTAAAAGATTCGGGCCTGCCAGCAGCATCATGACTTTCGGCAAGAGCAGGGGACGCCTTTACGTCCAGGAAGACTTAAATGTTACATTTGACGATGTAGCAGGCATAGATGAGGCAAAAGAGGAATTGCAGGAAATTATAGAATTCCTGAAAACCCCTGAAAAATTTCGTGCCATAGGCGGCAAGATACCAAAAGGAGTACTGCTTGTCGGTGCTCCGGGAACAGGAAAGACCCTGTTGGCAAAAGCCGTGGCAGGGGAAGCTGGTGTCCCTTTTTTCAACATGAGCGGCTCTGAATTCGTAGAAATGTTTGTTGGCGTGGGCGCCGCAAGGGTGAGAGATTTGTTTAATCAGGCAGACCAAAAAGCGCCATGCATTATTTTTATTGACGAACTTGACGCCCTTGGCAAGGCCAGGGGGCAAAACCCCATGGGGGGGCATGACGAACGTGAGCAAACATTAAATCAGTTGCTGGTGGAAATGGATGGTTTTGATTCCAATAAAGGCGTAATTATCATGGGGGCTACAAATCGTCCTGAAATATTGGATTCAGCCCTTTTAAGGCCAGGCAGATTCGACCGGCAAGTGGTAGTTGACAGGCCGGATTTGCACGGACGCGAAGCAATACTCAAGGTACATTCCGCAGACGTAAAGATGGAAAAAGAAGTGGACTTACATGCTGTTGCCGCAATGACGCCGGGATTTGTCGGCGCAGACCTTGCAAACCTTATCAATGAAGCCGCATTGCTTGCCGCAAGAAGAAACAAGAAAGCCGCAGGCATGCCTGAATTTGAAGAGGCAATTGATAGGCTTATGGCAGGGTTAGAAAAGAAGAAGCGTCTTATGAACCTGAAAGAGAAGGAAATCGTCGCTTACCATGAATCCGGCCATGCCCTTGTAGCGTGCATGATTCCAAATGCTGACCCTGTCCGGAAAATATCGATGATCCCAAGGGGTATCGGCGCCCTTGGTTATACCTTGCAGAAACCTACGGAAGACCGCTATTTGATGACAAGGTCAGAACTTCTCGACAGAATAGCAATATTGCTGGGAGGCAGATCTGCGGAAAAGATTATTTTTAATGAAATATCAACCGGCGCCCAGAACGACCTGAAAAAAGCGACAGAAATCGCCCGAATGATGATTAAGGAATACGGCATGAGCGAAAAAATGGGACAGGTTGCTTTTGATCAAGGCGACAGGCAATCGCTTTACGGACTCTCCTTTGAAAAAGAATACAGCGAAGAAACGGCGCGGGAAATAGATTTAGAAATCAAAAGAATAATGGACGAATCGTCCCAGCGGGTCGAAACAATACTGCTTGAAAAAAAGATGATTTTGCAGAGAATGGCAAAAAAACTCATCGAAGAAGAGGTAATAGAAGGTGATGACCTGAAAAAATTCTTAGAAGAACTCAATAAACCTACCGGAGAAAAGACTCCAACGGAAAAAGAATAATGATACATCCCTGCTGCCCGCTTTAGAGGCATGCGCCAGTATGATGTACGATTTACGATGTGCGAAGTACGATTTAAAAATCGTGCCTCGTACATCGTAAATCTAAAACGGCAGCATTTTATAAAACATGCATCTTATGTCTAACGACAATTTACTTCCTTATCTTCCCGATCCCGGGAAATTTCCAGCGGACAAAATCATAGGGATTACGTCCACCATCCCCATAGAGATCGTCTTTGCCGCAGGATATGTGCCTATCGATCTTAACAATATATTCATTTGCGATATTGCGCCAAATAAAATGATAGAGGATGCGGAGCTGGCTGGTTTGCCCAGAAACACATGCGCATGGATCAAGGGCATGTATTCCGCTGTGAAAAAATACTCAATCCGAAAGATTATCAGCGTGATTCAGGGTGATTGCAGTAATAATCAGGCGCTTATGGAGGTTTTTTTGTCGGAGGGCATAAAAACCATTCCTTTCGCTTATCCCCATAGTAAAGCGGATACATCCTTTCTGCGTGATCAAATGGAGTCGCTTGCCGCAAACCTGGGAGTTTCTTACTGGAGAGCGGAAGAAACAAAGAAGCGTCTGGATTCGGTGAGAAGCATAGTACACGAAATTGACCGGCTTACATGGGTGGAGAATGTTGTCACAGGCGATGAAAACCACCTGTGGACAGTATCGACGAGCGACTTCATGGGAGATTTTGAGACATTTGGGGAACTTGCAGGGAAATTTCTTAAATCGGTATCCGGACGGGAGCCAATCAAACATGCAATAAGGCTCGGAGTTGTCGGAATACCCCCCATTTGTGAAGATTTGTACCACTTTCTTTCCTCCCTTGGCGTACAGGTAGTATTTAACGAAATTCAGCGTCAGTTCAGTATGCCATACCAGTCAGATACCCTTGTGGAACAGTACAGCCGCTATACCTATCCATACGATATTTTTTCGCGTTTAGAGGATATTCAAGATGCGGTAAGGCAAAGAAGAATCCATGGCATCATTCATTATGTGCAAAGTTTTTGCCATAGGCATATTCAGGACAAGATTATTAGGAAAAATATACGACTGCCGATCCTTACCCTCGATTGCGATCGTCCAGGCCCATTGGATGGGTCAATGAAAACCCGTATTGAGGCATTTATTGAAATGATAAAAAGTTGTAGTATTCTTTAGTTGGTGGTACGAAGTACGATTTACGATTTAAAACCCCAAATCCCAAAGCTAAAATCGTAAGTAACTATTCAGCGTAATATATTGAAAAAAACCGCTCGTTCCCAAGCTCCGGCTTGGGAACGGATTTGTTTGAGAAGCTCCAGCTTCGAATGGAAAAGGGAATGAACCCATGTTGTCAGTTTGGAGGCTTTTCAGTATGTTACCCAAGATATTTGGAAACCTCTTTTGAATCGAATAATACACGAAGCTTCGCTTGCCGGCTAAATGGAAGCTAGAGCTTCCAACGCAATTACGTTCCCAAGCCGGAGCTTGGGAACGAGCATTTTTGTTTTTCCAAAAATCTAAACTGTTACAAAAAATCAGGAATGCTCCCGTTACAATCGTAAACCGTACTTCGTACGTATTTCCTACAACGTAAACAGCCGCATAATATCATTGCGTGTGGCGTAAATAACCAGTGAAATAATCATGGCGAAACCAATATACTGGGCAATTGATAGCGTTTTCTGGCTGACCGGAGAACCCTTGATTTTTTCAATTAACAAGAATAATAAATGTCCGCCATCCAGCACTGGCACCGGTAAGATATTTAAAAGCGCAAGCTGAAGGCTTAAAATCCCTAAAAAATATACCAATTTCCCCATGCCTACTTTTGCGGATTCGTATGATGCCTGGGCAATAAGGATGAATCCACCGACGTTTTTGGTTGAAAGTCTTTGGGAAAAGAACCCTCTTAACGTAAGATACAGTCTTTGTACATTGATAACAGCCTTTTTAAAGCCTACTACGCATGACCCAATAAGCCCATATTTTTTAAATTCTGTTTTTTCTCTGAATTTCACGCCAATGCTTCCTGCCGCTGTTTCACCATTTTTTTGCGGTGCTATGGCAGAGGTTAATTTTTCAGTCCCCCGCATCCACCCAAGGGTGATGGGTTTTCCCTGTCCCGATACTACCGCCAGAAGGAGTTCGTTCCAGTGATGCAGTTCTTTTTCATTCAGGGAAATAATTTTATCGCCGGGTTGCAATCCTATCTTTTCCGCAGGAAATCCCGGGACAACGGAATCGATTGTCAGTCCGTAAAAGGGAGTAATACTTTTTAAAAATTCTTCTTTTGCGCCAGCATCTTCTAACGGCACAGAAACTAATATAATCTTGTTGTTTCTCTTTACGGTCAGGATGCATGTTTTATCTTCGTACGCCATGAATGTGTTCTTAAAACCGGTAAAGCCAATAATGGGATTGGAATTAACCTCAATTATTTCATCACCCTTCATCAATCCTGCTTTACTGGCAATACTTTTATATTTCACGCCGTCTATAATGGAAGAAGCGCCGGACAAACCAAGCATCCACCGTGATATTTTAGATGGAGTTACTTTTACCTTTATTTCTTCGCCGTTTCGCAACAGAGTAAGGGTTATTTCTTTGCCTGCGCTCTGTGATTCTACTTCACGAAATTCCGATTCAGAGGTTATCCTTTTGCCGTTTACTGCCACGACAAGGTCTTTTACCTGTATTCCGGCGTCCCTTGCAGGCGACTCATTATTTTCAAAGGCAAATATTTTATCAATCTCCAGGCTGGTCGCGGGCATTATTCCGATGCGTTGAAGGCCATGCTCCTGGTCATACATCGGTATTACCTCTGTACGGAAAATATCGTTGCCTCTCTTCACCTTGATGGGTATGCCGGTAGTGGTGTTGCTCAACGCGACGACAGTAAAAATGTCTTCAAAATCAGGGTCATCAATGCCCCCGATTTCTGTAATTTTATCGCCTTTCTGTATCCCTGCCTGCCAGGCGGGCTGGCCTGGGATAACATCTCCTACTTCGGAAGTAATAAAAGGCACCCCTATCTGAAATGCGACAATAAAGGCAACGAATGCCAAAAGAGCGTTTAACGCAACGCCGGCGACCAATACCGATGCACGTTGCCCTATACTTTTGGAGGAAAATTCATAGGAAGCGCCGGTTTTCTCCTCGTCAGGGTTTTCTCCTGCCAGTTTTACGTATCCGCCAAGCGGAAAAAGGGACAACCGATACTCGGTTTCACCCCATTGTTTTTTCAATATGGCAGGGCCAAATCCCAGTGAAAAGGCCAGGACACGGGCGCCAATTTTTTTTGCCATGAGAAAATGGCCCAGCTCATGGATAAAAATAAGCAGTCCGATGCCTGCAATAACGAGAATTACGTTTGTTGAAACATTTAAGTAAGGCATTTTTTAATCTCCTGTCTTGCCCATGCATCTGCCGCCAGAATCTCTTCCAGGCAAGGGTCTTTAATAAAATGGTGATGATTTATAACCTTTTCCACAAAGGAGGCTATTTCGGTGAAACGAATTTTCTTTTCAAGAAAGGCCTGCACGGCGACTTCGTTTGCGGCGTTTAGCGTAGCGCCAATAGTGCCGCCCTCTCTGACCGCAAGATAGCCGAGCTTTAAAGCGGGAAATTTTTCCCTATCCGGCTTTTTAAAGGTAAGATTTTCTATGCGCGGCAAGTCCAGCGGTTCAGCATTAAGACACGCCCTTTCAGGGAACGTTAAGGCGTATTGAATCGGGACCTTCATATCCGGCATGCCCATTTGGGCAATGACTGAGCCATCACAAAATTCCACCATAGAATGAATGATCGATTGCGGATGTACTACCACATCAATTTGGTCAGCCTCCAGATTAAACAGCCACTTTGCCTCAATAATTTCAAGGGCCTTGTTCATTAACGTCGCAGAATCGATGGTGATTTTCTGCCCCATGCGCCATGTCGGATGTTTAAGCGCCTGAGCAGGTGTTACATCTGCAAGTGTATCGGCGGGAAAATCATAAAAAGGGCCTCCCGAAGCGGTAATGATAATACGCCTGATTTCGTTCTGCCTGCCGGACTGGAGGGCTTGAAATATTGCGCTGTGTTCACTATCCACCGGCAGTATCTGATTCTTTTTTGCCAACGGAATGACAATATTCCCTGCCATAACAAGGGCTTCTTTGTTGGCAAGGGCAAGGATTTTCCCCGCTTGTACAGTTGCTATAGCGGCGGATAATCCGATTGCGCCAACTACCGCTGAAACCACAATATCCGCCTCGCTCTTTAAAACAATCTCTTTGAGGCAATTATTTCCGCTGATTACTTCTATCTGCTTGCCCGAAAGGTGTTGTTTCAGTTTTCCGGCTAATTGGAGGTCGCTCAGCGCTATGTGCGATGGATTAAATTCTTCCGCCTGCCGGGCAAGGAATTCCCACTGCGAATGACTGGAAAGCCCGGTTACCCTGAAGGAGTCTTTTAAGTTACGCACAACGTGTAATGCATTTTTTCCGATAGAACCTGTAGAGCCAAGGATAGCAACGTTTTTCATTATTATTTCATAAGGGAAATTTCTTCCAAAAGCTCATCCACCATCCGATCTTCCGGTATTTTCCTTACCTTTTCTCCCTTTTTGAAAAGAAACCCAAATCCCTTGCCTCCGGCAATACCGATATCGACCTCCCTTGCCTCTCCAGGCCCATTTACTATACACCCCATAATGGCTATCTGAAGATGTTTTTTGTCGTTTGGCAGACGGTGTCTTACCTGTTCAACAATTTTAACAAGGTCGATTTCGCACCTGCCGCACGTTGGACAGGAAATAAGATCCGCACGCCGCCGCTTGTAAAGCCCGAGCGCTTCGAGGATGTCAAAGCCTGCCTCTACTTCAAGTTCCGATGCGCCGGTATAGGAAACCCGTAACGTATCGCCAATGCCTTCTGAAAGTAATCCGCCGATACCGATTGCGGATTTAATGGTTGCCAGACTTGGAGGGCCTGCCGCGGTAACGCCCAGATGTAATGGATAATCGCATTGTGTTGCAATTGAACGGTATGCTTCCAGGGTTGAAGGCACGTCAGACGCCTTTAATGACAATACAATATCCCTGAAACCAATCGATTCAAAATGCTCGCAATACTGCAAAACGGTTTTGACCATTAAAGCCGTCAGCTCCTCATGTATCCCTACGTCCCGTATTGAACCGGAATTAACGCCTATACGGATAGGGATACCCTTCCCCTTTGCGGCTTTTATTATTTCTTCCAGTTTTTTCCGGTCTTTCATATTGCCGGGGTTGATCCGTATCTTGTCAACTCCCTGTGAAATGGCTTCAAGGGCAAGATGATGTCCAAAGTGTATATCTGCAACAAGGGGTATGTTTATCTGCCGTTTAATAGCGCCAAGACATTTTGCGGTAACAATTGTGGGAACGGCAACACGTACGATATTGCAACCGGCAGCTTCCAGCGCTTTAATCTGTTTAACTGTCGCGTCAATATCCTCCGTGTGGGTCTTCGTCATTGTTTGCACGGAAATCGGGCTGTTCCCCCCCATCAATACTCCGCCAACATTGACCGTTCGCGTATTGCGTCTTTTAATCATAAATATAGTGAATCTAAGAAAATAAAAATGAACAATGATATGGTCTCAACGTTACAGAAAAAGTTCACGAAATTTTTAGGAATGCAGGATATTTGAAAAACCGGGGACAATGAAGGTACGTGTCAATTTTGTAAGTTTCAGTAAATACGTGACTTAATATAAAACAAAGAAGAAATTATAGTAGGTATATGCCGATTTTGTCAAATATTAAATTATACTTCAAGAGGTCTTTTTTCATAAGAAACATGATAAGAGGGATGCTGAAAAGCCAGGTGACATTGTTGGCACGGGTCGGGCGGAGGGGAATGTTAGTGCCTTATCAGTAATTTTTTCGCATTTTTTGGCAAAATATTTAATGCTCTCTTCTGCAGTCGGCAGAGGAGCATTCCCGATTTTTTGTAACCGTTTGTGTGATTGGGGCAAAACAACGCTGCCAGGGGTTAATACTACTGTACGTTTCATTAAAAACATGGCAGAAGTCACAAAAAACCGGGAATGCACCCGGATCAACACCACAAGTGCATGAAAGCTGCAAGGGATGTGGCAAGCCTGTCCCCCGCTGGCGGGGGATTAAGGGGGTGGAATTGTCTGCGGAGCGTGGGAAAGAGGTTTAAATTTGTTTTCATAATAAAGGGGTAGTTGAATCGAGGGAGAAATCCGGTCCACCCCCTGCACCCCCGCCGGGGGATATAGTTTGAACAGGAGCATTCCCGATTTTTGGTTAACTAATTGTACATTGTAACACAAGCATCCTGCTTGTGGTATTTTACCCTCAAGCTGGAAGCTTGAGTTACTATTCTTCCCCCCCCTGCTAATGACATTTTTACAAAAAATCGGGAATGCTCCCGTCGACAGTCTACTGTCGGCAAATTGCAAATTGCCGATTGAGGACTGAGGACTGAGGACTGTTTTCGTGCTTGTTTGGTTCTGGCGTTGTCAGCTTAGGCATTTACTATTTCACGTACTTCTTTGATCAAAATTGGTAAATGGTTCTTAACAGCCTTCCAAACAATCATTTCATCTACTATGTCATAACCATGTATTAATATGTTTTTGAAACCAATAATACGGTAATGTTCAGAAATTCTTTCGATAAACTCCGCATCAATTTTCCGGATTCTATTAAGGGCTTCCCCAATAATCTCAAAATCTCTCTCAACCGCTCTTTGTGTAACGGGACTGTTTTTATATGCCTTGAAATCCATTTCATGGGTAAATCTCTGTATCTCTTCTGCTGCATGGAGGACGTCGATGAGATTTTTAAGTATTTCATCGTTCATATATGGCAATCCTTGTCTTGTCAACTGATTTCCTGAAAATAGGATTTCTAAATGGTTTGTCTACAACAAGATCTACTTTCCGTTTAAATATTTTTTCCAGTTGTTCTTTTAATTCAAAGTATTTATCAAAAAGATCAATGTTTTCATCCGAATCAAAAAGCACCAAAACGTCTACGTCGCTGCCTGGTGCAAAGTTTTGAGTCAAAACAGAGCCGAAAAGATCCAGTCGTTTTATGGGCAATACCCGACAAATGCTTTCAATTTTAGGTTTTAGTTGTAGAAGATTAATCATAATTATTATCCAATGTTTCTTAACGCCTAAGTTGGTATAGCCAGAACCAAACAAGCGCGAAAACAGTCCTCAGTCCTCAATCTGCAATTTGCCGATTGCCGACGGCAGAAGGGACTGTTAAATATTTTGCCAAAAAATGCGAAAAAATTACCGATAAGGTACTAACGCCTTTCATCCAGTAGGGGCAGTTACGTTGGATTGGTCAGCGAAATCCAACAATGGCTTTTCACCGTACCTTATTGTCGAACATTTCCAAGGCCTCTTTTATCCTGGCGGCTGCTTGCTTAACACTAAGACCCGATATATCAATCTGCAAATGAGCACGTTCGTAACTCTTGCGGAAAAATGTGATGTACTTTTTGATCTCTTTCTGGTACAGGCGTTTCTCTTCAGTGGTTACGTGTTTCTCCATCGGTTTCGAGTCTATGTCGTAGAACCTGATTCTCTCCAGGATATTCTCCGGCGTGTCGTGTAGTACAATGATAAGCCATCGGACTTCTTAACAGCCCGCAGATACCCTCCCATCAGTCCACTCGGTGGCAGGGCGATTACGCTGTTGCGGCTGTCCGGACGATTCAGCAGATGAATCAGTGCCTTTGCAGCCTCATTTCGAAAGGAGTGGACAGTAAGGAATCTTGCCTGTAGTCGCTCGATACTTATCTCAAAGAAGGTCTCGATTTCATCATCTACATCAAAAAACTTTACACACAGAAGATCTGCCAACGCCCTGCCGGTCGTCGTCTTGCCTACACAACCCACGCCTGTTAAAAAAACTCGCACTGGTATTTCCCCCCATTGTGGATTTTCCGTTGTACAAACGTCTGAGATCAAGAAATAAAAAATACGAAATACGAAATACGAAATACGAAACAAATCCGAATTAACAAAGCATAAAATTCAAAACAAATCCAAAACATAGTAACACTTTAGTTTTTTGAAAAATTCCAATAATCGCAGTGTAGGAACGCAGCGGAATAGCGGTCAGGTGGAGCGCTTTGTAAGACCTGTCGATTGACGTGCTATTTTCATCAAACTACGCAGGGATTCATTGACCGAAGCGTCATCGGGAAATACTTCTGCCACATCAGGGCTTAGAAGAATAAGATTGGTCCCTTTTTTGTATTCATCGAAATATTTGCCCCTTATTCCCTTGCCCAAATCTTTCCGTTTGTACTCCTTACGCATTTCTTCAGGTTTAACCCTCTTCATATATTTTCCTTTCGTGTCTTGTTGCACTCCTTACGCTTATTATTCTTATTTTTCCATGCCGTTCCGTATGAACGACAACCAGCAATTGACTCTCTCTGGAATAGCCAAAAGTTAAGAATCTGTGCTCTCATATTGAATTGTCGGGATCGCTAAAAGTAATTGCCAATGGATCACCAAATACTGTTGCTGCCACATGAAAAGTTATGCCATGCTTTTTGAAGTTAGCATCTGATTTGCCGGGGTCCCAATCGAATTCCATGTGCTATTTTATCATTTATTTTTTGGTCTAAAATTTATTTTTCTCTTTGCTCTATTAATGTCGGCATTTTATGGTTTGCCATATTCGTTGTCAAACCAAAATCCATAGCATTGGCGCATCCATTCTTTTTTCCTATTCGAGCAAGCACAACCCTGACAGGGTTCAAAACCCTGTCAGGGTTTGATTCGAAGCCGGCACTTGTGAACGAGAGGAAAGTGGGCTTTCGGGCATTGTCTGGCATGTTATGATACAAACCTTGAAATTTCTAAACGTATATTCAGGGCGCGTTTCTTACCCGACGATATCATTTATGCAGGGATTGCAATATCAATCTCTTAATGAATCATTAATTGAGTGTAGCAGATTATCTAATTCGAATGGCTTGTTGATAACAAAATCCGCTTTTATCTTATTGCCCGGAAAGTCATCCGAAGCGTTCAGGAATCCTGTTATTATGCCGATCTTTGGTTTCTTAGCCATATCAGCTATTACATTCATAATATCCCACCCTGATATATCAGGCATGCCCAGGTCGCACAGCACGAGATCAAATTCATCCTTTTTTAGAAGATCCAACGCCCCGGCGCCATTATCGATAAAAACAACGTTATAGCCTTCTCCCGTAAGGAAGCTGCTCAATACTTTTCCAATAGTTGCTTCATCATCTACGATAAGGATGCCGTTTCTCAGTCCCCTTTTCTCTGGCGTCACTTTGCCAGGTTCATGATCACTCTTTGTAATACCCGGCGACTCCTTCGCTGCGGGAAAGCTTAGGATAAGGGTACTGCCTCTTTCCTTTTGACTTTGCGCCGCTATTTTGCCACCATGCCGTTTGACAGTCCCATAAACAATACTCATTCCCAATCCAGTGCCACGTTCCTTGGTGGTAAAAAAGGGGTCAAAGATTTTTGTCTGCGTTTCTTCGTCCATGCCAATGCCTGTATCTGAAATCTCCAAAACAACGCTTCCGTTTTCTTCCCTTGTAGAAAATGAAAGCGTTCCTCCCCCCGGCATGGCGTCAAAGGCATTCTTGATGATATTAATCAATACTTCCCGCAATTCCAAAGGATTGCCCATTATGCATGAAACGTGTTTAACACCATCCAAATTTATGGTATAGGCGATTCCTTCTCTCTCTGCACACTCCTTCCATCCCGGATGTGTAGAATCAATCGTGCTTTTTATCTCTTCACATAAGTCAATTGCTACAAACCAGTCACGATCTTCCTTTACTTTGGTAAATTTATTCATACGGCGAACAATTTCAGCGCCATCCTTGACAGAGCTGCGTATCAAACGCAACTCTTCCAGTAACTTCTCTCTGCCTTTATTTTCCCGCATCAACATCTGTATCTTTCCGTCTATGATTGCAAGGATATTGTTAAACCCGTGCGCGACGCCTGTTGTCATAATGCCCATTGATTCTAATTTCTTTGACTGCAGGAGTTCTTTTGTACGTACTTTTATTTGATACTCAAGCGTCTCATTTATTTCCTTCAGTTTTATCTGTGCCTCTATACGTGCTGAAATGTCGGTTATGATGATAAGATACTGGTTAATGTTATTTTTGGAATCCGGAATAGCACGGCTTTCAAGCTGCGCATGAAACGGTTGATCTCCTTTAAGCATCCTCAGTTCACAGGTTTCTTTGTTTCCCGTTTCAGACACCCTTTTACGATGCAGGTAAAAGAGATCGGCATCCTCTCTTACGATGTATTTAGACAGGGGTTTGTTTATCAGCGAATGCCGCTCCGCCCCCAACATAAAAGCACCTGCAAAGTTTACCTCATGGATGAAGCCTTTTTCATCAAGGGTAAAATATCCTACAGGGGCAAGGTCGTAAAGGTTTAAATACTTTTGCCTGGATTCTTCAAGCAGGGTTTGGGATTTGCGAAGTTCTTCCGCCTGCATTTCAAGCTCGATCTGATGAATCTGTAATTCATGGGCAAGTTTACGGACTTCCGCTTCCGAAAGGTTCTCGACTGGTATTGTATAGGGGTTGAGCTTTTCTAATGCTTTTCTGCGGAGTTCGGCGTCTGTTTTATTTTCGGGAGGCTTTTTTCCCATTTTTGCCATCCTTTATGAAATGTTGGTACGACAAAAAATAAAATGGTTATAAACCGGCAGAGTATTAACCCTGACAGGGTTAATACCTTCATTTTCAACGGTAGAGACAAGTTTGAAATCCTGTCTCTATGTTACTATTACCCCCCCTAATAATTGCTTTTTGCAATAAAGCGGGAATGCTCCCGTTGCTGTTCGTTCCTCATTTGAATATCTAAGCCAACTAAATTCATGTAGTGCGACGAGGTTCGTCGCACTACAAATGATAATTTACAGTATCAAAAGACTAAAGTGTTACTATAGTAACACTTTAGTCTTTTGAAAAATTCCCGGGATAGAAAAAATACCATGTAGCCCTGTTAGGGGCGGTCTGTTTGTAGCGCAATAAAATTCAATAAGGTAAATAGCTCCGTAGGAGCGACCTGTTCGTATTCAGGTAGACCTGTTTATATGGATTTACAAGAGACAGGTCGCTCCTAATTGCAGAGACAGGTTTCAAACCTGTCTCTACGATCTGTTATAATATCCTATTTTGCTACAAACAGGCTGCTCCTACGGAGCTTATAGGTAGTACATTTTTCAAAAAACTAAAGTGTTACTTACTATTTGTTTGGCTATATGTGCTACGTTCGCAACGGGTCAGTCAGGTCTTTTACAACGCATTGAACATATATATTTTTCGAGGTTTTTATAACAGTACTCATTAAGCACACGGGAACAATAACTCCATCAGGTCTTCGAATATTCATTTCCATAGAAACCGTTTCATTTTTCTTTGACAACCCTTGAAAGAATTCTGCCGGGTTCTTTGTCTTTTCCGGTGAAAAACAATCCCATATTTTGTACGTATGCTGCTCCTTAAGGCTTCTGCCGGTTTGTTCCTCAAATTTTTTATTATAATCCACGATAACGCCGCTTTCCGGATTAAAGAGCACAATGCCGAATAGCGAAGACTGATTCAACATGTCGAACCTACTCTCTATCAGGCGTAAAGCATCTTCTGTATTTTTAATTTTTGTAACGTCAATAAATGTGATAACTACGCCATCTATTACATTATCTACTGTGCGATAGGGCAAGATACGCATGTTATAAAACGCCTGCTCCTTTGTCTGTATCTGGCATTCTTTTTTGACCAGCGTTCTAAGCACTTCTGCCGAGTCATCCCTGAGGGTGTCCGTATTGAATTTTGCGGTGATGTCGCCTATCGAACGGCCAATATCCGACAGCAGCATATTAAAGAGTTTTGTCAGCATCGGGGTAAAACGGACAATATTCAGTTTCGTGTCAAGAAATATGGTTGCTATCTCAGTGCTTGCAAGGAGGTTGTTGAGGTCGTTATTGGAACGTGATAATTCATTTAACTTATTCTGCAGTTCCTCGTTTGTGGACTGCAATTCTTCATTGGTAGATTTCATCTCCTCATTCGAAGTTTCCAGTTCCTCGATGGTTGCCTGTAAATATTCCTTTGTCGATTTCAATTCTAATTCGAGTTTTGTAATCTGTGGGTCTTCTTTGCTGATTTTTAAGGAGGCCTTTCCTTTTTTCCGCGCTTTTTCAGCCGGTAATTTTTCATCAAAGATGATCATCGTCAGCCCTTCAGTTGCTATTCCGGTTTTAAGTGGCTTGACGGTCAGGTCAATCGTCAGGAAATGTTCATTGTCTCGTATCTTCACCTCTTTTTCTATGATAGTTTCTTTCCTTCTGGAAATTTTATGGAGAATGGCGCTCAGTTTATAACGCAGGTCTTCGTGCGCCATTTTTAATATATTGAAGGTGGGGACACCGGGTGGCGTTAGCAAGTATTTGTGTATATTGCCGTTAACATAAAGAATCTCATGTTTTTCATTGATCAGTGCAAACGACGGGGCATATTTGTTAAGAATCTCTCTTTCCGCAAGTTGAATAATATTGATTTCTCCGTAATCCTTTTTTTCTTCTTTCCGGTCTGATTGAAAGACTCCCTTCGTTGGCAAGGCAGGAAGATCCACGCCCTTTTCGATAACGCCGCTTTTACGTTTATAGATTTTCCATTTCGCATTTTCAGTTGAAAAAAGATCGGTAAAATTACCAATGGTTTCAGATGACCCGAGGAAAAGGTACCCATCCTTATTCAGGGTATAGTGAAAAACCGACAGTATCTTTTTTTGCAGCGAGGCGTCCATATAAATCAGCACGTTTCTGCATGATACAAGGTCTAGCCTGGAAAAAGGAGGATCCTTTATCAGACTTTGAGCGGCAAAAACCAGCATTTCGCGTATCCGTTTTTTTAGCTTGTAGGAGTTGTCTTCTTTTATAAAGAACTGTTTCAGCCGTTCTTTGGAGACGTCCGCGGCAATACTGTCAGGGTAGATACCCGCGCGCGCGAATTCGATGGCCGTCGAGTCTATATCGGTTGCAAATATCTGTACGTTACACTGCCGCTGTTTCTTTTCCATAATTTCCGCGATGAGTATGGCAATGGAATATGCCTCTTCGCCTGTGGCGCAGCCAGCCACCCAGACGCGTAAAGCACTGTTTGTCTGTTTTCTCTGTATGATCTCGGAGATTACCGTATTTTTCAGGAGATCAAAGGCGTCCTTGTCTCTGAAGAAATTGGTAACC
The DNA here is from genome assembly GCF_900232105.1 of Candidatus Kuenenia stuttgartiensis. Lineage (NCBI taxonomy): Bacteria > Pseudomonadati > Planctomycetota > Candidatus Brocadiia > Candidatus Brocadiales > Candidatus Brocadiaceae > Candidatus Kuenenia > Candidatus Kuenenia stuttgartensis. Next base: position 1,475,014 of record NZ_LT934425.1, on the reverse strand, counting down.
CCTATGAGCAGGTCTTTGTAAAGAATTCCTATTTCAGCCGTATTTTCCCGGATATAACTGAGATAATCTGCAATTTTATCTATCTGATGAACGGCCATGCGTCTTTCAATCCTTCTCCGAATCGTATTTTGTTTATACTGGGAGAAATCCTGTCCTGTATGGTTGCGAATCTGCAGGAGTATTTTTGTTACATTGTTTTGATATTTTTCTTCCGTGGCGCCCGTTGACCTGACGCTATCAATATAGGGGTGTTTAATATATTTTAGCAGTTCTCCCGGCATTCTTTCCACTGGCAGGACAAGATCAACCGCACCGGTGTTTATCGCGCTTCTGGGCATGCTGTCATATTTTGCCTCGGTTTCGTCCTGCGCCATGGTCATTCCCCCTGCGCCCTTGATTGCTTTAAGCCCCAGGGTGCCGTCGGTGCCCGTTCCTGAAAGCACGATGCAGATGGCCTTTTCTCCCAGATCATCTGCAAGGGAACGAAAAAAGAAATCAATAGGCAGTCTGTAGGCATGTGGTTCAAGAGGTTGTATCAATTGAAAGGTCCGGTTCATAATAGCAACGTCCATCCCCGGAGTATTAAGATAAACGCAGTTTGGTAACGCCCGCATTCCATCGTTGATTTCCAGTATCTTCATTGTGGTATATTTATTTAGCAGTGTTGCCATAATGCTCTTGTATTTAGGCGCCAGATGCTGGATAACCACTACGGCAAGGTTGCTATTGTCAGGCATGTTGGAAAAGAAACCTTCGAGCGCCTCAAGCCCGCCGGCAGAAGCGCCGATTCCGACAATGGGGAATGTCATAGTTTGTTCTTTTATAACCTTTTCATCCCTTGCCGGTGCTATCGTTTTTGTTTTTGGCATAGCCGTTTTTGCTACGGTAGGTGTAACAGCTTTTTTGGCTTGGACTTTTGATTCCTTGGCGAGTGCCTCTTTTTTCCCAGTCTGCGCTGGCTTCTTTTTTTCAGCTTCAGTTTTTTTTCTCACCATGATCTATTGGGCTTCTGAAATGAATTATTTTGCTTGCATTGTTAGATAAAGACATTTTAAAAATCCATAGTTGGGTAATTGGGTGAATCGTAAGCAGGTAAGCAGGAGATGTCAATATAAATATATTGATGTATAGACGCACGGCCGTACGTCTGTCCTTTAACCACAAAGAGAGTCGTAGAGTTAAAGAGTTAACTCCTGAACTCCTAAACTTTACGTAAGCCTCATCTAATCAATGCCTTACGGTTATGCATTTTGAAAAACGAGCATAAAAAACAAAAGATTGGGGGATAGTAGTACGAAGGAAAACTTACAAAAAAAGGTAACATTTTAGTTTTTTGAAAAATTTATGGGATGGAAAAAATACCATGTAGCCCCGTTAGGGGCGGTCTGTTTGTAGCGCAATAGAATTCAATAGTGTAAATAGCTTCGTAGTAGCGGCCTGTCCGTATTCAGGCAGACCTGTTTAATATGGATTTACAAGAGACAGGTCGCTACTAATTGTAGAGACAGGTTTCAAACCTGTCTCTACGGTCTGTTATAATATCCTATTTTGCTACAAACAGGCTGTTTCTACGGAGCTTATAGGTAATACGTTTTTCAAAAGACTAAAATGTTACAAAAAAAGAAGTTTTTACATGGTAATACTATATAATATGAATACCATACTCAGTCCTCAGTTCTCAATCTGCAATTTGCCGACTGCCGACTGCCGACTGCCACGGTATAATAGAAAATCCCAATCCCCTTCAAGTCCCTTATGGAAAGGGGACGGAACTATTACAAAAAATGTTTGTATTGTACGAACGTTTATTCTCTTTAAAATAAAATTGTTTAAGGGTTATCATGAAATTCACAAAAATGCATGGAATAGGCAACGATTATGTTTATGTTAATTGTTTTCATGAAGTAGTTGAGGACCCCGTCGGGCTGTCAAAAAAAATAAGCGACCGGCACTTTGGAGTGGGGTCCGATGGGTTAATACTTATATTGCCGTCAGAGATAGCAGATTGTAAAATGCGTATCTTTAATGCGGATGGCAGTGAAGCGCAAATGTGCGGAAATGGAATCCGTTGTGTTGCAAAGTACGTTTACGATCATGCACTGGTCAGAAAGAACCCGCTTACAGTAGAAACGTTGGCAGGCATTAAAACCATTGAGCTGTATACGAAAAATGAAAGGGTCTGTAGCGCAAGGGTAAATATGGGAAGGCCGAAGCTGATGAGACCGGAAATACCAATGGTTGGCGCTGAAACGCAAGTAGTAGACGAAATGCTCGTGCTTAATGAAAATACTTCATTTCGGGTTACCTGCGTTTCCATGGGAAATCCTCATTGCGTAATCTTCGTTGATGATTTAAAGCAACTCCATATAGAAAAAGATGGAAAGGCAATTGAACACCATCGCGTCTTTCCCGAAAGGACAAATGTCCATTTTGTAAAGGTTCACCATCCGGGAGAGGTTACAATGGTCACCTGGGAGCGTGGATCGGGCATAACCCTGGCGTGCGGAACAGGCGCTTCTGCTGTTTGCGTTGCCGGCGTTCTTAACAACCTGACAGAACGTAAACTTTTGGCACACTTGCCAGGCGGGGATCTGGAACTGGAATGGGTGGAAGATGAAAATGTTTATATGACAGGCGCTGCTGCTGAAGTTTTTACGGGAGAATGGCTTTTATAGCAGCAGGAAAACAGTCTGCAGTCCTCAGTCCTCAATCGGCAATTTGCAGACTGTCGGCTGCAGAAGGAACAAGTAAATATTTTACCAATAAGCACGCACTGACGAATGGAAGTGTGCAAAGAAATTACTGATAAGGTACTAAAATCTGCAATGAAGTTATCTATAATTAAAAGTGTATTTCTTTTTGTCATCCTACTGTCCGGTTGCGCAGGCAGCAAATCAGCGATTATGCAAAGATCGATTTGGGAAGATACTTCTGCCATACTGAATAGCACGGGGGGGGAAGCGCAAAACCTTTCGGTACAACAAATAAAAGAGGTGTTAATTGACAACAACTCTAAACTTACTACGCTTCGGGCAAAGGCAAAAATAACCTTAACCGCGCCTGAATCAAAAGGGCCTGTTACATGCACCGGCCTGATAGTGTATGAAACGCCAAATCATCTGCGTGTCATTGGCTCAAAACTGGCGACTACCCTATTTGATATGTCTACCGACGGCAATACCTTTTGGATTTATGTCCCCTCGGAAAAAAAGGTTTACACAGGTTCCAGCAACGCCTTGCATAAAGTGAATTCATCAGGAATGGGCATTTCACCGAATGATATGGCAGGGTTATTTAATCTTAAAAATATTCTGGGCGGCGAGAGTACGGTATTGGAAATCTGGCCTTATTATTGGATCATTTACGCGATAGATACGAATGAAGGCAAAATAAATCTTAAAGGGAAATTGTTGATTAACAGGAGTAACACGGATACATTTCGATGTGAAACATTTAATCCGGACGGTTCTGTCCGGCTGCAGGCAGTATTTACCGATTATTCTGATTTCGATAGTTGCCGGCTGCCGCAAAGAATTGACGTCCGTTGGCCCACATACAATACCGCAATGGGCATCACGCTTTCTGATATCATTGTAAACAGCCAGCTTGACTCAAAAATATTCACCTTTACAATCCCAAATGGCGTGGAGGTAGTCCATATGGGGAATTAAATTCCGCCTCCATTTTCCAGTTCCACTATTTTCTCCAAACGGCGGGCGTGTCTTCCCCCTTCAAAAGGCGTTTCTAACCATAGTTTTACTTTTTGTTCCAAAAGTTCTTCGTCGATAATATCCGCACCGATGCACAGTACATTGGCATCATTATGCCGTCTGCTCATTTCTACCGTATAAAGATTGTGGCATAAAGTCGCCCTGACGCCCCTTACCTTGTTTGCTACAAGCGACATACCTATTCCGGTGCCGCAGATTAAAATACCCCTGTCGCATTCCCCGTGTCCCACCGAAAGCGCCGCCTTCATTCCAAAATCGGGGTAATCCACGGACTCCGATTTTGATGAAGTGCCAAAATCCGTTACGGAATGGCCTAATTCCTTCAATGTTACCTTAATACGTTCTTTAAAATCATACCCTCTGTGATCTGATGCTATTGCAATCTTCATTGTCGTTTCACAATCTTCCATAAAAAAATGTACAAAAAAATTATCCCGATTCTCAATATTTTTTAAGACAATTTCGAATAGTTGTTTCGGGAATAATGCCATGCCGAACGACCTCACATACTCCATCTTTTATTTTGACAACCGTTGAAGGCTCGTGTGATGGTGTTGGTCCGCCATCCAGTATGAAGTCGATTTCATCCTTAAAATATGCCGTTACTTGTGATGCATCCGTTGACGGCGGATGCCCTGAAGTGTTTGCGCTGGTAGTTGCTACCGGAATATTTGCGGTGCGGATTAAGTCTCTTGCGATGGCATTATCGGGCAATCTTACGCAAATGTCTGAGCCATCCTTCAGCGGAAAAATAATCGCTAAGGGACCCGGCCAAAAAGACTCCATCAACCTTTTTGCCACATCAGAAACAGCGCCCGCGTATAGTTCCACTTCCCCGATATCGGCAATCATCAGGGTCAGCCTCTTTTCTGCAGGCCTCTTCTTTGCCTCATAAAGCCGTTCGATAGCTTCTGGATTATCCTTATGAACGCCCAGGCCATATACGGTCTCCGTTGGGAAAGCCACTATCCCGCCGTTCCTCAAAGCTTTAGCAGCTATTTCAATAGATGTCCAGTAAAGGTCTTGATTTCGGACGTCAAGTATCTGTGTTATTTTGGAGGTGTTACAAGGCATAATATAAATCTACGTTCATAAATTTCAATATTTTGTAACACTTTAGTTTTTTGAAAAATTCCCGTTATAGAAAAAATACCATGTAGCCCCGTCAGGGGCAGTCTGTTTGTAGCGCAATAAAATTCAATAAGGTAAATAGCTCCGTAGGAGCGACCTGTCCGTATTCAGGCAGACCTGTTTAATATGGATTTACAAGAGACAGGTCGCTCCTAATTGCAGAGACAGGTTTCAAACCTGTCTCTACGATCTGTTATAATATTCTATTTTGCTACAAACAGGCTGCTCCTACGGAGCTTATAGGTAATACATTTTTCAAAAAACTAAAGTGTTACAATATTTTTAATCAAGCAATAAACAAACCCACCCCTAACCCCTCCTAAGAGGGGACTTGTCTATTCTCCTCCTGGGAGGGGTTAGAGGGGCGGGTAAAAATGAATGCCGTTGGGTTTATATCTTTTAAAATCCAACCTAACTTATGATTGCGGTTTTGCTGTGCTTTGAATAGATTATAATGTGAGAGTATAGTTTAAATGCTTAATCGGGGTATTTCAACTTCTTTTATAGCTTGACAATAAATTGTTAAATTTGGTAGAGTTTCCGCATGAAATCTCTATCGTTGAACAGGTATTTTTTATTCGTTTTTTTTGCGGCATCTGCCTTTTTTGCTTCGTTATCCAATCCTCAATCCCTCCTTGCACAGGAAAGTTTCATGGGTATCGACGAGATCAAGCCCGGGATGAAAGGGTTTGGTAAGACGGTATTTTCCGGTGATAGTATTGAAAATTTCAGCGTCGAGGTTTTAGGCGTCTTAAAAAATTGGGAAACAAAGGCAGATCTTATTCTGATCAAAATGACAGGTGGTCCTCTTGAAGAAACCGGCATCATTGCAGGTATGAGCGGAAGCCCTGTTTACATAGATAATCGTTTGATTGGCGCCGTCGCCTATGGGTGGAGTTTTTCAAAAGAAGCGATTGCCGGTGTGTCGCCAATAAATGAGATGAAAAGTACATTGTTCGATCTCCCTGAAGAAAATGGCAGTAAATTATTCCCCTCGCCCGAATGGGAGCTTCCATTACCGCCCGCAAATACCGGTGAAATAATACCGCAAACATCATTGCCAAAAATTCAGGATGAAGCGATAAACCATCCGGGACATGGGATAAAAATTGCGCCAATAATTTCTCCTTTAATAGTATCAGGGTTTTCAGGCAGGGCATTGGAAGAAATGAACCCTTTTTTTAGCGCGTACAATTTGTACCCCCTGCAAGGCGGAAGCTATGCAGCAACATCGGCGACATACCCAACCAGGCTGGTTCCAGGCGCATCGGTAGCCGCAGTGCTGATCAAAGGAGACCTGAATGCCGCTGTAGTGGGTACGGTTACGTATGTTGATGGCGATCAGGTACTTGCCTTCGGACACCCCTTTTTGCATGCGGGAACCACGAACATTCCGATGGCAACGGCGCATGTATTTGCAATCCTCAGCAGTCACTCCAATTCAGTAAAAATGGCGTCGCCGGTTGAAATAATCGGACAGATTAATCAGGACAGGAGATCGGGAGTTGCCGGTACTATTGGCACATTTTCCCGCATGATTCCCTGTCGCATAGCAGTTGACGGCACGCAAAACATTGAATATAGCTTCGAAATTGTGGACAACAAACTGCTCACACCGGTGCTTGTTTTAATGGCGGCTCAGGGCGCTGTTGCCGCCACCGAAAAAAAATTGGGTGAACGGTGCGTTGACATACAGCTTTTCGCAAAGATTGACGGATATGAGAAACCACTGATATTAAAAAACAGCTATTATGAATTTAACCAGACATGGTTCTCTATCGACGAAATTGCACAATGCTTTGCAATGGTTATCAACAATCAGTTTCAGGAAATTACCGTTCAGGAGATTGATCTGAAGATTAACATCCTGAATTTGCGGCAAACTGCGTCTATCGAAGCAATTCAGGCAAGAAATAACTATGTACGACCGGGAGATGAATTATCTTTGGACGTATTGCTAAAGCCTTACACCGGAAACGATATTTACAAGACAATTCAGATCAAAATCCCGGAAGACGTCCTCCCCGGTGACCTTCTTGAGATTACGGCATGCGATGCGAAATTCAGCAAATCATTGGATATGGGAAGGGCTGCAGGTAGGCATTTGCCTGTTAATTTTGAACAGCTTTTGGACGACGTCTGCGATATGGAAAGAAACAACAATCTCATTGTACGCGTCCTTCTCTCTAAAAATGGGTTAACCTATAAAGGAGAAGGTCTTCCTTCGCTTCCTCAATCCATTTTTTCTATTATGAATAATGTAGGTCAAAGCGGCATCGGACCTCTTATGGGGGAAATAATTACTAAGGTTCCGACTAAATATGTTCTTAACGGTAAACAAAGCATACACGTATTGGTTAAATAACATTATGAATACGATTCTATCATCGTGCAATCAAGTCATAGCCATATTCCTTTTTTCCTCTCTATCGATCCCCTTTGCAAACGCTACGACCACCCATACATGGTCACAATCCACTGAGTATGATTTTAAAAAAGGCGACTATCAGAACATTTCTATCCACAGCAAAGGGGAGCTATCTCTTTCCCCTCAAACAGAAACCATTCAGGGCATTGATAATACCTACGTATGGTCAATCGCCCAGGATGAACAAAGCCGCATATTCATTGGCGCCGGAGACCCGGCAACGGTTTACTCCATAAAAGACAATGCCGGAGCGGCAGAGATCTTCAGGTCGCCGGAATTATATGTGCAAAGTATTATTGCCGGCAAAGACGGTAATATATACGCCGGTACTGCGCCAAGGGGCATAATCTATAAAATCAGCAAAGAAGGGGAATGTTCGGTATTTTGCAGCCTGCCCGTTTCCTATATATGGGATATGGAAATAGACAGCAATTTCAATCTCATTGTGGCAACAGGAGATGAAGGCCTGTTGTTTAAAATCTCACCAGAAGGATGCCCGGATATTCTTTTCGATTCTCCGGAAACAAATCTTTTAGACGTCGTACTTGATAAAAACAATAACATATATGTAGCGACAGAACCAAATGGCCTTATATATAAAATAGACAACAACGGGAACGCTCATGTACTTTACGATGCGGAAGAGGAGGAAATACATTGTCTTGCCATTGATTATTCCGGCAATATATATGCGGGTACTGCGTCGGGCACACAGATGGCAATGCCTAAATCACCCATGGCAAAAACCGTCGGAGAAACAACGGTAATTGCATCTCCATTCAAAGAGGGAAAAGCCTGGGACCTTAATATTCCGGATGAACTAACTGTTACTAAAACGGCATATATTCAACAGAAAACACATCCTTCGCAGAGATCTGGACTGCAACACAAAACGATAGGAAGCCCGTTTAAACCAAATTATATTTACAAGATCACTGAAGAAGGGTTTGCGGAAAAAATTTTCGAGATAGAACAGGCATTCATTTTCGATATGGTGTTTGATGCAGAAGGAAATCTTTTTGTAGTTACTGGAAATGAATCCGCTATATATAAAATTTTTAGTGATGCCTCGTTTATCCGTATTGCGGCAGCAGAAGTTGGACAGTTGCTTTGTTGCCGGATTACTGACCGTAACGAATTATACGTCGGTTCTGGAAATGAGGGAAGGGTGTATAAGATATTGCCGGCATATGAGAAATCCGGCACATTCCTCTCGAATGTATTGGATACATCATCCCTGTCGTCATGGGGAAATATTTCATGGTCATGCGCAGAACCGCCATCGACTAAAATTACCATGGCCACCAGAACGGGAAATTCTGAAAAACCTGATGCAACCTGGAGTGACTGGTCATTGTCCGGAACCTCGCCTTGGGCAAAAATTACAAATTCCCCTGCCCGTTTTATTCAGTACAGGGCAACATTGCAAACGGAAAATGCAGCAATCTCCCCTTCTTTAAAGAGGGTCTCTTTGTCCTATCTGCCGAAAAACCAGCCGCCAAATATTATTATGTTTGAGATAGAAAAGGATATTCCTTCGCCGCAAAAACCTTCACAAGCAAAAAATGGTTCTTTAGCAGAAGCAACGTCTCAATTGCCATCCTCCCAAAAACCACACCATGAAATTGCACAGAAAAAGATTCTTTGGGAAATAGAGGATCCAAATAACGACACATTGCAGATTACGGTTTCCTACAAAGGCATGGACGAGTATACATGGAAAATACTTACTAAAAGTAATCAAAACAAGGGTTCGTATACATGGGATACCCTGCGCCTGCCGGACGGAAGGTATCAAATCAAATTAGAAGCCGGCGATTATCCGGATAATCCGCCGGAAACAGCACTTAGTTCTGAAGCAACATTGCAGCAGCCCTTGATAATTGATAATTCAAAACCTATAATCGCCGGGCCAATAACGGTTGATGTTACCCCGGAGGGAAGGGGTATTATCACCGGCTCTGCGCAGGACGAATACAGTGAGATAGTAAAGGTTCAATATGCTGTCGATGGGCAGGAATGGCTGCCCGCCAATCCCGTTGACGGGATTTTTGATTCCCTGCGGGAATCCTTTCGAATTACAACAGAACCTCTACTTCGGGGCAACTATACCGTTGTCATCAATGTCTTCGATCTTGCAGGAAATATTGCTGTAAAAAAAATAGTGCTTGAGGTAAAATAAAACTTCTTACAAACTCATGTCTGGAGTAGTTTTTTGAAAAAATTCCAATAATCGCAATGTTATACCTAAATCCTGCAAACAAGGCAAAGCCTTGTTGCAGGAATAGGATTGAAATGGTAGGATTTCCAAGGTATTCGGCGGTATATTGATAACAAAAAACACCTGAAAGGAGATTCACCATTTCGATGAAGAATATAGCAAAAAAATACAGCAAAAGACAACCGAAAATCAAGGCAGAGATGAGCGGGAAAGGCTTAACGGTACATGCAGGGCTTTTACCGGTATTGAATTTTATGGGTAAGCTGATGTTCCGGGAGAGAGTCCATGAAGCGGTCCATAAGGATCGTGGAGCAAATGCCCGGTATCAGTTTATCGATGCGGTACAAATGGTAGTGATAGGGTTGATAGCAGGGGCGACATCGATGGTAGAGGTGATGAAGGTGTGTACAGATGAGGTATTGAAGAAGATGTCCGGGTGGAAAGAGGTACCTGTAGATACTACGATAGGACGTATTATGAAGCTGGCGAGTCAGGGAGATATAGTGGAACTGACGGGGGTGATCCACCGGTTTAGGGGAAAGATATGGAAGCGTGCGGTGAGATCAGGCCATAAACTCAGGAGTGCTCTTTGCGAAGTATGGATAGATGTTGATTCTACCGTAGATGGTGTATATGGGAAACAGGAGGGTGCAGAGGTAGGATATAATCCGCACAAGAAGGGGCAGAAGGCGTATCATCCCTTAATGGCATTTATTGCAGAAACAAAGGAGGTATTACATAGTTGGTTCCGCTGTGGAAGCGCCTACACGAGTAACGGAGTAGTAGAGTTCATGAAGGAATGTATGGCGTACATGAATAAGGGGGTAAGGGTGGTATTTCGGGGAGACAGCGGTTTTTTTACCGGAGAATTACTTGAATACCTTGAGTCAATATTGGCGGGATATCTGATTAAGGTAAAGCTGAAGAATCTGGAAGGATTGCTTGAAGGGCAGAAATGGAATGAGGTGAAAGGGGAGCCAGGATGGGAACAGGCTGAATTTTGGTATCGATGTGCAGGGTGGGATCGTGCGAGACGTTTTGTGGCAGTGCGGCAATTGGTCAAAAGAGAAAAGAAATTAGTAGAAGTGTCCGTGTATGAGTATTTTTGTTACGTTACAACGGAGCGGTTAAGTCCGATGGAAGCGCATCGTTGTTATGGAAAGAGGGCTACCTGCGAGACTTTGATAGAAGAGAGTAAAGGACAGATGAATGCGGGGCACATACGTACGGGTGAATTTTTGGCCAATGCTGCGCTATTTCAGTGTGCGGTGTTAGCGTATAATCTTTTGAAGTGGATGGGATTGCTCAGTGGTGGAGTGATACAACAGTGGGAAGTAAAGACGATGAGACTGTGGTTAATCCGTGTGGCAGGGAAACTGGTGGAGAGAAGCCGGCAGATGACATTAAAATTGCCGGAGAAATTTCTCCATCAGGAGGAATGGGAAAAGTGGGAACGCATGTCACTGGATGTAGTTTTTCAGTAGAAAACCGACGTTGTATTTCGTTTTTTTAGTCTTTTGAGAGTGGTAAGTATACCGCAGATGGAGACAGTACATCCCTATCTTGATTTTCATTGCATCAGAGAGCACGTTTCCGACAATTTCCCATGTCTTTTTGTTTAAAGTAGTACAATAGCGCTACCACAATTGCTAAAAAACGGATATCTGTTATCGCTTTTTGCCAATCTTGGTAGTGGAAAATACTGATTTTCGCATTGCGAAAATCGTTTGCAGGATTTAGGTTATATATAAATGGTGCGGGGCGTGGCTCAGCTTGGCTAGAGCGCGACGTTCGGGACGTCGAGGTCGCTGGTTCAAATCCAGTCGCCCCGACCATTAAACAGGGATTATCACGGATATTAAAAAATACTAAATAGTGTCTGAACGAAAACGCTGTAAGCCTTGAAATACGTGGTAAAGGAGGTTGAAAGTATCTGCATGAAGGGTTGAAAGTATAGTGAGTAGATGTTAAACTTAGGGCGTAGAATAAGGGAAGCGAGGGTACCAAGGGGTGAAAAGAGACAAACATTCGCCCAAAACATCAGAAAAACAGAGTCATCAAAAGGAGAACTGCCACGCCATGAGAAAAAGATTCGAGCCGCAAAGGAGACTTGGAAGCACACCAATATCAGAGGTAGAAATTCCCGAAAAGAGCAGGGATGAGTTAGCGCCGATTTTGAGGGCATTACAATACATATTTGTTACAGAGGAATTACGAGAGGAAGTATTCAGGGTATTGGAAGCAAAGGTAAAGGGTGGGAAGAAAGAGACAGGGCGTAATGGTATGGAGTTATGGCAGATAATGGTAATAGGAGTGGTGAGATTGGGATTAGATGCGGATTATGACAGGTTGGAAGATATGGTGAATCACCATAGTCTGATTCGTCAGATAATGGGAGTAGATACCGTATTTGGGAGGGGTAAGAAGTATTCGCTGCAAAGCATCAAGGATAACGTAAGATTGCTCGATGAGGAGACGTTGGGGAAGATTAATGATGTGGTGGTAAAGGCAGGCCAGAGGCTGGCAAAGAACGGACGGGAGGAGAAGCTCCGCATAAAGACGGATACGTATGTGGTGGAGACAAACGTACATTTTCCTACGGACATGAATTTGCTGTGGGATGCGGGTAGGAAGTGCCTTGATGGGATAGAGGCATTTATAGAGGGAGGGGTATTGAACGGGAAAGGATGGAGAAAGGTAAAGAATTGGAGGAAAGAGCTAAAGAGTCTGATGAGGAGTAGTTCGAAAGCGGCAAGTGGTGGTGGAAACAAGAAAGAGGAGGCGGTTAAGAAGCAAGTAAAAGAGTATCTTGGATTAGCAAAGAGATTAAGTGAGAAGATAGGTGCGAGCATAATAGCGGTGTACGAAAAAATATTAACAACGGGTGCGGAAGAAATGCAGAAAGAGGCATTGGAGTCGATGGAATATTTTTATCAGATGCTGGAGAAGCACAGAGATTTGGTAGAGAGGAGAATTATCAAGGAAGAGCAAATACCGGTAGGGGAAAAGGTATATTCACTGTTTGAACCACACACAGAATGGTTGAGTAAAGGGAAGGCGAATAAGAGGGTGGAATTAGGCCACAATCTGGTGATAGCAAGTGACCAATGGGGGTTTATCGGATATCACCAAGTAGTGGAAAAAGAAGCAGATGTGGCGTTAATTCTGCCGTTAGCAGACAAGCTATTAAATTTGTTTGGTGAAGAAGAGATAGAAAGTATAAGTGCAGACAAGGGTTTTTACAAGAAGGAATACAAGGAACTGATAAGTCTTTATATACCGAAAGTGATCATACCGAAGAAAGGAAAAAGGAATAAGGCGGAGACAGAAGAAGAATCGGAGAGTACATTTAAAAAACTCAGGCACAAGCACTCAGCGGTGGAGTCAGATATTAACCGGTTAGAACATCATGGGCTGGACAGATGCTTAGACAAAGGGATAGAAGGATTTAAAAGATACTGCGCATTAGGAGTGCTGGCGGCAAATTTGCACACGATGGGGAGTATATTGCAGAAGAAAGTCCGGGAAGAAAAAGAAACAGTACGTAAGGCAGCGTAAAAACACTCTCGAATAAAAATCCATGAGGGATAGTATGTCCGGAGAACATGAAAAGATGGTAAAAACGAGGGAAATGAATAAAACAACCGTATCATAGATTAAAGCGTAGAAGAAAAAGTTGAAAAAGGGGCAATTTAAAAAAATTTAAATTTGCTCAGAGAAAGAATCTTGCATAAAAAAGATAGTTTTCGTTCAGACACTAAATAAGAGACGTTTGATAACAGCCACAATATTCGTAACTATTTGAATCCAAAAGAATAATAATCAGCAATTCATTTTGTTTACGGCAAGATAATAGTATTTATTATTTCCATATATACAATTAAAAACATTTTGTTTCTTTACTCCTGCCCCATGTTGATCTCCAATAGATTTTTCGGCTAATTTGTCCAGTTTCCAGGCAAGGATGTCTTCCTCAATTTGTCTGCCACATTCTTCAGCGTCAAATCTGTAAAACCATTTTTTGAATGTTGCAAGCGCTGAATGGCTAAGAACAACCATTAAGCCCATTCATTGGGAAGATTGTGCTTTAGTGCTTGATACCTATGAAAAGAAGAAGTATTTAATGCAGGGATGGTAAATGAGTATGCTGACAGGATGAATTTTTGGTAACACTTTAGTTTTTTGAAAATTGATACACATATTTTAGCTCAATATGGGTGGCACGGACAAACTCCGTTTGTCCGTGCCACCCAAAACTAAACTGCAACATATTTTCAAAAAGCTAAATTGTTACAATTTTTGAAGGCTTATAGAGAACAAGGGAAAAACAAGGGGAACAGATAACAGTTCGTCATAAACAGAGGGGGAAAAATTGAAGGAAGGAAAAAAAGAAAAGATTTCTGAAATGGTAGAGCATTTTGCAAGGGAATACCTCTCGCTGGGTGAAGATATTGAGCATAAGCAACAACTCTTAAATAGCGCTGCTACCGCATGGAACATAGCCTGCTTAAATGAACAGAAACGAGAAGAGGCAATAGAGAAATATCTGAAGGAATGGAAAAGGCTCAATCCTGCCAATGGAAAAGATATGTTGAAAGCAGTGGAAGAAGACCTTCGTTTATTGATAAAAAGAAAACTTGAATTATACCCGGATATCAAAAAACAAATAATAAACGTACACATTCAGGATGAACATGGGAAGAATCGCATTACGGTAGCATCAGTTACTTTGAAATAAATAAAAGTTTTCCACATGATCAAAGTCGGTACATCAGGCTTTTCCTTTCCCTATTGGGTACGCAACATTTCTTAAGAATGGGGAGGGGCATTCCCGATTTTTTGTTAACTAATTGTACATTGTACCACAAGCATCCTGCTTGTGGTATTTTACTCTCATGGTAGAATGGGGTCACATCTGGACTATTGACAATATTTACATGATATGTGTAATGTGAAACAATGGCAAGACAGGCAAGCATAGAAAAGGAGATGATATCCATGTGGCAAAATGGCTTTTACAGAAAAAACTAAGGGGGGTTACTTTTATGTAGGTTTTCAACCCACACGACAAATTCTTCAAAGAGACATTTTCCATACGGGAGAATGCAATCGATTTTCTTAGCGGGACGTTTCCTCCGGAAATTTTAAAAAAGCTGGATTTAGCCACTTTAACACAGGATAATAACTCATATATCGACGAGGAACTCAAAGAACATTTTTCAGACATTGTATACACCTGTTTCTGTAAAGACAAAGAACTCCGGATAACCCTTTTATTTGAGCATAAGAGTTATGCCGCAGTATGTCCATATCTTCAGTTGATGAAATACCTTTTAAAGATATGGGCAGCAAACAGCAAGCAGATGCAAAGGCTCATACCGGTAATTCCGGTAATATTGTATCATGGCAAAGAGACGTGGAAAGTCAGGCGATTCAGAGACTATTTTGAAGGGATAGACGAGGTATTTTTTAGATTTATACCGGAATTTGAATATCTGCTGACTGATCTGAGTTTCTACAGTAACGAGGAAATAAAGGACAAGGTATTTAGAAGGGTATCCCTTCAAATAACCATGTTATTAATGAGGAACATATATAATGACAAAATTCTGGGAGACAAGCTAAAGGCATTCTTTGAAATAGGGAAGCAGTATTTTGAAGAGGGTGAAGGATTAAAGTTTCTGGAAAGTGTGATCAGGTATTTGTACTATGCGTCGGATATAGAGGAAGAAAGGGTAATAGATACCCTAAAAGAGATATCGGAAGAAGGAGGTAGATTAAGCATGACAATAGCAGCCAGATTAATAGAAAAGGGCAAAATAGCCGGTAGGATGGAAGGCAGAGCGGAAGGTGAGAGGAAGGGGAGGATGGAGGGTCTGATAGAGGCGATAGAGATAGGTTTGGAACTAAAGTACGGAGTTGAAGGTCTAAGGCTTCTGAAGCGTATCGGGAAAATAGCAGCGATAGAGAAGCTGGAGTCAATAAAGGAAGCGGTGAAAATATCGAAGAATTTGGAAGAAATTGAAAAACTGCTCTAACAAGAAAAAGGTAACATTTTAGTTCTTTGAAAAATCCCAATAATCCCGAAGGGATGAAATGATTATAGAAATTATGCGAAAAACCCGTAATTAACCCCGAAGGGGTGATATAATTTTATCTGTGTTACCTTTCATAAAACACCTAACCGTGGCGATTATGTCATCCCTTCGGGATTAGGCGTGGTTTTACTGTGTTTTCTATAATCATATTACCCCTTTGGGGTTATCATTTTTCCCTGGAATTTTTCAAAAAACTAAAGTGTTACAGCAAATTTAATGACAAATAACAATGAAAACAAAAAGGTTCTCATGAATTCTTCATCCGTTTCACTCCATCAGAATGATAAAAAGTCAATAAGGTGTCATTCCCCGCAAGGCAATAAATCCGGCGTTATCTCCTCCATTATCATCCCGGTTTTCAATAAAGTCGAATATACAAAGAAATGTCTTGAAGCGTTATTCAAAAATACTCCTGGAGATATCTATGAGATTATTGTAGTAGATAATGCATCCTCTGATGAAACTCCGGAGTTTTTAAAGCGCATGATAAATAAGCTGGAGGTCATTACTAATCAGGAAAACATGGGCTTCACTAGTGCCTGCAATCAGGGTGCAAAGATTGCCAAAGGCAATTATCTGGTGTTTCTTAACAACGATACTGAACCACAACCAGGCTGGCTGGAATCGATGGTAAAACTTGCAGAATCCGACAGCAAAATCGGGATTGTGGGATCAAAACTTGTATACCCTGATGGACGTTTGCAGGAAGCCGGGGGCATTATATTCTGTGACGGCAGCGGCTCAAACTTCGGGCGCGGAGGCAATCCGTACGAAGAGGGTTTCAATGATGCCTGTGAGGTTGACTATTGTTCCGGGGCATGCCTGCTTGTACGAAAGGAGCTATTTGAAAATATCGGGGGGATGGACCATCGGTATAGTCCTGCCTATTATGAAGAAACCGATTTGTGCTTTGCGGCAAGGGAAAAAGGATATACCGTTATGTATGCACCCAATTCGGTTGTTATACATCATGAATCAATAACCGCAGGAGACGATAC
Organism: Candidatus Kuenenia stuttgartiensis; assembly: GCF_900232105.1. Classification (NCBI taxonomy): domain Bacteria; kingdom Pseudomonadati; phylum Planctomycetota; class Candidatus Brocadiia; order Candidatus Brocadiales; family Candidatus Brocadiaceae; genus Candidatus Kuenenia; species Candidatus Kuenenia stuttgartensis. Next base: position 1,458,407 of record NZ_LT934425.1, on the reverse strand, counting down.
TTCTTCCGGTTTCAAAAAATATCTTGAAATCAACAGGATTAAGTTTGTTGAAAAGTGGAAAGACGCCCTTACACTTCAGGACCCTCCCCTGCGGGAAACGGGGATGCGTCCTGTTACCGCTGACAGAAAATGGCTTGGAAGAAGACACCTGCGGATATGGCCGTTCAAGAGTCATGAAAAACGGAACGGGAAGGTGTTGATCTTTTTGCCTCATAATCCGTTTCCGCCCAGAACCGGAGCGCATCGTCGTACGCTTTCCATTGTCGAGGCGTTCTACAGTATGAACTACGATATTACCCTGTTTGCTACAAGGATCTATCCTGACAATGAATGGCCAGAACAACTTGTTTCCGAAATGAGGAAACGGCGTATACAACTGTTTCTGTATGACGGTACAGCCAGTGATAAGAAATACATCGAAGAAAAGAAGGCGCTGAAAAAGAATTTTGTCGAATCGGGCATATTTATACCACCGGGTTTATGCCATGCATTGAGCGAGGTATGCCGTTCATTCGATCCTGATGTTGTCTGGGTCAACTATTCATATTATGCCGGTCTTGTAAGGAATACCGCCTTTTCGTCACGTATAAAACTGATAGAGGTTCATGACCTTGTGACTCTCAACAGGAAAATGGCCGATGCCCTTTTGGTGGATTTCAAAAACCAGAATTATGAACAAATTGCCAATATAGACTACTTTAGCAAACGGCAGTTATCAGCGGATGAATCTGAATACAAATATTATGACCTGTTTGACGGCACAATTGCACTTTCTGTATTTGAGCGCAATTGCATAAAGGCCAATACGGGACAAACAAAGCCGTTTTATATACCTATGGCTTATGAGCCGCAGCGCCTGAATAATACGTATTCCGGCTCACCCCTTTTTGCTATCGGTGACAATCTCTTTAATATGCAGGGGTATGCCTTTTTCGCGATGAAAATACTGCCCCGGTTGTTGAAGAATGAACCGCAATTTGAATTGCAAATAACAGGCGACGGCTCAAAACAGATACCATCAACCACTGGCATCCGTTCGAGAGGGTTTGTTGATGACGTCTCATCATTGTATCTGCATACGCCATTTACCATCTGCCCGCTTATCGGGGGTACCGGACAGCAGATAAAGATTGTGGAGTCTATGGCATACGGGGTGCCTGCGATAGCTCTTGCAAATATAGCGGCAAGCTCGCCGATAGAACATGGCGTCAACGGTTTCATAGCGGCAAACGAGGATGAATTCGAGAACTATGTAATGATGCTTTTCAGAGACCGGGATCTCTGCCGGAGGATGGGCGAGGCAGCCCGCAAAAAAATAGAGGCTGCCTTTTCCAAAACAATGCTGACCGGTACAATCCAAAATATAATTACTTACCTGAAGGCCGAAAAGTGTATGAAAAGGTTGAACCAATTTAAATCCTCTTTCAATGAGCAGTTCTGGAATCGGAACTACGAACGCGCATCCACACTTCTAATCCGGTGTGCTCCCGCTATAGGGGACGCCCTGTATCTGACTGCTATCGTCATGGAGATAAAGAAAAGATATCCCCATATCCGGATTTATTTGTCAGGAAATCATGTTGTAGAAGCCGTATTTCGTGGACATCAGGCCGTCTCCGCCTTTGTGCCGGATATTGTCAATAAAATTTCCGTCCCAAAAACCGACATTATAATCGATTACAATAACGTTATTGCCAACCTGCCTGAATATTACAACGGCATAGGCCTAATGGACATCATGGCAAACATTGCAGGCGTCAGGCTTGGACAAAGGGGAATCATATATACCATCACACCGGAAGAACGAGAATGGGCGCAAAAGGAGGTAAGGACATTTTCACCGTCAGGCGGCATGCTCATTGGCCTTCATTTTACCACTGATAAGGATATCAAGAGAAGTTATCCCCACGGGGAAAAGGTAATCTCGCTGTTGAGCAGGCAATTTGACGGGGCACGGTTTATCCTGTTCGGGAAGGATCCTCTTGCTAAGGAAAATCCTCTCGTTTATGACTGTACGTCCCGCCAGATTTCTTTAAGAAATCAGATCGCCATTTCTTCACATTGTAATGCATTCATAACCATCGATAGCGCATTTTTCCACATCGGACACAATTTTTGCTGCAAACCAACACTTTTAATATGCGGCCTTACAAGCCCTGAACTGTTAGGTAATCCTGCAACTGAATGTTTTACTCCAATACGAAATGAAGCACTCCCGTGTCTCTCATGTTACTGGAGAACCAAATGTAATATAGAATGTATGAACAACTTACTGCCGGAAGTGATCGTTGATGCATTTAAAAAAATGATGAATGATTCACCTAAAAAATTAAAATGGCAGCCATCATTGGAAACTGTTGAGGCCGGGATTTCACCAAATGAAGATTATGAACAAACGATTATCCGCAATCTAGTGAGTAAGAAAAAACCAATAAGGCTCGTATTGGATGACCCCCATCGTGTCTTGCCAGAGTATGTTGAGGAATGGAATGGGGTTGTAATAAAACGTGATTCCGGTAAAGCGGCTGCGGGCAAACCTGGCATTGTCTGGGAAGGCTCGCAGTTTGTCACTCACTCCCTGGCGCTTATTAACAGGGAACTCTGTTTACAACTTATCAGGGACGGCTACGAAGTTTCTTTGCTCCCTTACGAACCCGATCAGTTCGGTACTGAGGCTGACCCTCGTTTTAAAGCGCTTGCTGAGTGTATTAACAAACCGCTTACCGGCAAGATCGATATTCACGTCCGACACCATTGGCCGCCAAACCTTACCCCTCCACAGGAAGGACACTGGGTAATTATTCAACCGTGGGAATTTGGCAGCCTGCCTGAAGAATGGGTACGGGTATTTTCAGCACAAGTAGATGAGATGTGGGTACCCAGCAAGTATGTTCGACAGGTCTATATTGAAAGCGGCGTTCCTGCCGAAAGGGTTGTTGTTATACCAAACGGCATTAATCCTGAAAGGTTTCATCCGGATGCGAAACCGTATCAATTGACAACAAAGAAGAAATTCAGATTCTTATTTGTAGGCGGCACGATCTATCGAAAAGGCATCGACCTACTCCTGCAGGCATATCTCGAAACATTTAAGGATTCGGATGACGTCTGCCTTATCATAAAGGATATGGGGGGAAACTCGTTTTACGCAGGCCAAACCTTCCGGGAAGAAATCGAAAGGATACGACAGGCGAAAGGGGTCCCTGAGGTTGAATACATTGAGAAAATACTGTCCGAAGATGAAATCGTCGGGCTATATACCGCCTGCAATGCCTTCGTCCATCCATACCGCGGGGAGGGGTTCGGTTTGCCGATTTTAGAGGCAATGGCGTGCGGCATACCGGCAATTGTTACGAATGGCGGCGCCTGCCTCGACTTCTGCAATGAAAACAACAGTCTGTTGGTACAGGCAAACAAAAAGATATCAAAAGAGAAGAGGGTGGGAAACAGGCCAACGGTTGACAATCTGTGGTTTTACGAGGTCGATATTAATGACCTGAAGGCAAAGATGCGTTACGCCTATGAACATCCCGGGGAAATACGAACACTGGGGAAAGAAATTAGCCCTGATATCCGTAACAATTGGACATGGGAAATGTCGGCAAATAAAATCAAAGAACGTATCGAATATTTGAGAAAAGTACCTGTACTTCGTTATACCAAAGACAACCTCTGTCGCCAAACATCCAGTATTTCTGGAGAGATGGAATTATTGAACAAGGCAGATGGGTTATTTCAGAAAGGTGCATATCAGGAGTCCATTGACGCCTATAAAAGAGCCATAGAATACCATCCCGTTTTTTTCGATGCATATAATAATCTTGGTCTTGTTTATGCGAGCATTGATAAACCGGATGAGGCGATTTCAATTCTTAAAAAGGCTATTGAATTAAACGGCAAAGAAGCCTCTGTGTTCAATAATTTAGGCGTACTCTATTACAAGAAAAAGATGCACGGCGAAGCAAGGCGCTGTTTTGAAAAGGCATTAGCGATAGATGCCGGCTATAAAGAGGCACGACAAAATCTTGAAAAGGTAGCGAAGCTTCTTTCTTAAGGTTGTACTTTATACCAATGGAACCGTAACAATTTAGTTTTTTTAAAAAGTAGGGGGCGAAGCATTTGTCCGTTTGGGTATGAACGCATTTATGTCAATTTATAGCAAATGCTTCGCCCCCTACATTATATATTGTATAGAAGTTGCATGTCGAAAAGTTTTTTGGACAACTGAATATGTGAATATTGTTTAGCACGGGCCTGGATGTTGCCTTAATCCGCACCCCCCATGCTCTCACATTGTATTTGACATTGTAGCCACATTATTATAAATTGTATACATGTCTTTTAATGCTGCGATTTTTCCGCTATTATAGCAGGGGGTACATTATGCAGAATGTAATAAAAAAAGTTGCAAAACATTTCAGGCTGGATGAAAATCTGATTAAGGACGCACAAAAGATACTGAAAACGAAGACAGAAACGGAGGCTATAGAAACAGCGCTCTCCGAGGTTATCTACCAGGAAAAGATGAGAAAGTTTATTGAACGAACAGGCGGTAAGTTTTATTTCGAGGGACTAAATGAGGCAAAAAGCAGTTCTTGATACATCTTTTCTCATTGAGCATTTCAGGAAAGGTACTGTTCAGGATATATTTATAAATCTGAATAAGTATTATCACATCACATTCAGCGCTATAGTTTTGATGGAATTGCTTTCGGGGTCTTTTGACAAAAAGGAACAAAAGCTCATCGAACAGATAAAAAAAAATTTCACAGTAATAAGCGTAAGTGAAAAACAATGGTATGCCACAGGAGATGTAATGCTGAAATTAAGAAGAGACAAAAAGATTGATTCCTTAAGAATTCGCAATCTTCTTGCCGATATCCTTATTGCTGTATCAGTAAGAGACATTGGAGCTATTCTGGTGACAAAGAATGAAAAGGATTTTAAGCTGATAAATGAAGTATTGGATTTCAGATATTTGGCTGTTTAAGAATGAAATGATGAATAATATTAACCTTAAACCCTTCCGATAAAAAGCATTCAATGCTTTTCTCCTTCATTTTCTCCGGAGCATATGGTAGAATTTTTGAATGATTTCCTTTCTCAATCCGCTTTTATTATTTGGCGTCCTGGGCGCTTGTATACCTGTTATCATCCACCTCTTCAATAAAAAGAAGGCGATATCCCACAGATTCGCGGCGATAGATTTCTTACTCCAATCCAATAAACGTATCTATGTAAAGTTCAAACTCCGGCAGTTGATACTCCTTATTCTACGGGCATGTTTGTTTGCCTTTCTTGCCATGGCACTTGCCAGACCCTTTGTCAAAAATATTGGCGGCGGTAACGACGGAAAAAACCCCACCAGTAATGTTATCATTGTTGATGATTCTTACAGTATGCAATATGCGGAAAAAGGCAAGCCCCTTTTCCATGCTGCCAAAAATACGGCAAGGAATATTATCGGGCAATTAACGAAGGATGATAAGGCGGCCGTCATTGGCTGTTCGCTGGCAAATTCAATGATTGTGCCTGAACTTGAATATGATAAAGAAAACCTCCTTACTGTCATCGAAAATTTACGCCCCGGGTATTCAACCACACATATTACGTCCGCCCTGGACAGGGCAATTGAAATATTAATGTCCGATGAAACGCCCATTAAACAGATATTTATTATTACCGATTTAACACGAAATGGTTGGGACCTTAAATGGTTTCATGACGGGCAGCAAAAATTGCAAAATAATATCACCGGCGTTCACATAATAAATGTGTCGGAAGGAAAGGACTACGGGAATATTGCTGTTACGGGACTGGAATTCCAAAACAATGTGTTCAATAAGAGCGGAGACGTGTCTTTTAAGGCAACAGTTTCTAATTATTCGCCGGTAAAAATAAAAAACCTGTTAGCGCAGGTATATGTAGACCAAAAAAAAGTGGTACAGGGATTTTTCAATATTGAGGCGTATTCTCAGGAAGTAAAAGAATTTAGCTTCAAGGTGGAGAAGGGCAACCACTTTGGCTGGATTGAAATACCCGAAGATAATTTAATCGCTGATAATAAACGATATTTTGCCATTAATGAGGAACAAAAACTTGATGTGTTGTTAATTGACGGAGACCCCAAAACAAATATCTATGAAAGCGAAACATTTTATCTGGAAAAAGCCTTAAACCCGGCGCGTGGACACGTTTCCTCGCTCAAGCCGGTCATTTGTTCAATACACGAAGTGGAGGGTATGGTATTTGAAGATTTTGACATCGTCTTTTTGTGTAATGTTGAAATGCTGCCCTATGAAAAGATCGAGGAGTTGGAAAGATTTGTAAAAGACGGCGGGGCGGTCGTTTTTTCACTCGGCGATAAGGTAGAAGGTAGTTATTACAACAATTCATTTGAGGCGCTGCTTCCGCACCGGCTTTACACAAAAAAAATCTTTACCGGGAATGTACTGATTACCGAGGAACAGCCGCTTAGTCTAAAGATATCCGGGGTAATGCATCCGGCAATGCGTTTTCTATCCGAAACGAATATTAATATGTTGACATCGGTCAGCTTTCATCAGGTTTTTTATGTAGAGCCCGCCCCATTAGAAGGAGCGAAAACGGTGCTTTCCTTTTCCGACAATACTCCTGCCATTGTTGAAAGGCAGGTTGGCAAGGGAAGAGTGGCGCTCATTGCCTCCTCTATCGACAGAGATTGGACAGACCTACCGGTAAAACCTCTTTTTGTCCCTCTTATTCAGCAGCTTTGCCGGTATATATCAGGCAGTACTACAGGTGAAACCAAACAAGAAATTCTTGTGGAGCAAAACTGGCAATTTCCAGCCCCATACGATGTCGGCAATTTGGAAACAACCAATCCCGGGGGGGTAAAAACCCTTTTACCGCCACAAGTGATTAATAATGAAAAATATTTTGTTTATCATGAAACCCATTTGCCGGGCGTGTATTCGTTTCTTATCAATGATACATCGCAACAGCAGAACCTTTTTTACTTCCCGGTAAATGTTGACGCATCAGAATCCAATCTTGAAAAGATCAGTGAAAAAGAGATTACCGCGCTTATGGGAGAAACGAATGTGATGGTAAGGTCTTCCAGTTCAGGCGAGCGGCGTGAAGTGGTTCGGGGTGAAGCGAAAACGACCCTCTGGGGCGTTCTCTTGTTGCTCGCGCTCGGCATTCTTGTGGCGGAATCATTTGTTTCCAGAAAATGATGGGTAACAATAACCGCACCAGCCAGCCAATGATAGGGCAAGCATTAATCCTTCGCAAAAATTTCTTTGCATTTTTGGCAAGGTATTTAATAGTGAAATCCGAAACAAATGCTAATGACAAAATGATTTGAAATTCTAAACGAATGCATCTTATGGAAGAAAAGAATGAAGGATGAATTTGGAAAGAGTAGGGCAATTCTCAAATTTATCCCACAGCCTTCATCCTTGTTTGTTTCTGGCCTGCAACTTTCGTTGTTTATTACCCCGGTTAACCATCTTGTTTTGCAGATGCTTTTAAATCGTTTAGTTTTTTTGCAAAACGAGACTTTTTTCTGCTTGCATTGTTTTTATGCAAAATGCCTTTTGCAGCGCCTTTGTCCATTTTCTTTACGGTCAGGCTATATTCAGCTTCGGCGGCCTGAATATCCTTGCTTTGTAATGCCGTTAAAAACTTTTTTACCTGGGTCTTTAACGCGGTTTTCCTTGACTTGTTAATTAAATTGCGAGTCTCATCCTGTCGCAGTCTTTTTTTCGCAGAGCTTGTTGTTGGCATTACACCCTCCCTATTCTTAACTTAAATACGAAAGAAAAATAAATTATTTTGATTTCCACAGGAATATACTTTATTTAACTCATAACATAATGTCAATAGTAAAACACTGGAAAATGTATAGTCAAACAAATAGGATTGCAAAAGCCGGAGATCAGAAGTCAGAAGTCAGACACCAGGCTTCAGACCGCCGACCTCTGATCTCTGATCTCTGATCTCTGTTAAGCATGCATTTTACCGTTAAATTTCCGAAAAAACCTGCAAAAAGAACGATAATGTATAACGATGTAAAAATATCTTGACACAAATTGTCCATCCTGTTTAAATTTTTCTTATTTTCAGAGGTATCCTAATGGCCAAGTCTAAAACAAACCTGGTAATCGTTGAATCGCCTGCGAAAGCTAAAACCATAAGTAAGTTCCTCGATGCTTCTTTCTTCGTGAAATCCTCCATGGGTCACGTACGGGACCTTCCTGCGAAAAAACTCTCCGTAGATATTGAAAACGACTTTACCCCGGAATATAAAGTAATTCCCAGTAGAGAAAAATTAATTAAGGAATTAATCAGCGATTCCAAAAAAGCCAGCACGGTTTATTTAGCCTCCGATCTTGACCGTGAGGGAGAAGCGATTGCGTGGCACTTGTACAAGGTGTTGGATATCCCCCCTGAAAAAATACGCCGCGTTACCTTTAACGAAATTACAAAAGACGCTATCCAGGAAGCCTTTAAACAATATGGCCCTATCAATATGGAAAAGGTAAATGCGCAACAGGCCCGAAGAATACTTGACCGCATTGTTGGCTATAAAATAAGCCCTCTCCTGTGGAAAAAAATTGCTAAAAGATTAAGCGCAGGCCGTGTTCAATCCGTTGCAGTCAGACTTATCGTAGAACGTGAGAAAGAAATCAACGAATTTAAACCCCATGAATATTGGAAAATAACCGCAGAGTTAAAGACCATCTCCGGGGATAAAAAATCTGACGACATAAAACCCTTCAAAGCCCTTCTGCAAAAATTAGAAGACAAAAATATAGAAATAAAAAATGAACAGCAGGCAAAGGAAATTACCGAAAAACTGCAGAATGCATCATTTATTATCACAAACATAAAGAAACAAACAAAACGCAATAATGCGCCCCCGCCATTTACTACAAGCCTTTTACAACAACAGGCATCTACTCGTTTGCAATTCAGCGCAAAAAAGACCATGTTGATTGCGCAACAACTTTATGAGGGCATTGATGTTGGCGCTGATGGTCCTGCGGGATTAATCACCTATATGAGGACAGATTCTTTTCATGTATCAGACCATGCATTAACGTCATGTAGAAATTTTATCGAAAGCAATTACGGGAAAGACTATCTCCCTGAAAAACCCAATATATATGCCTCTAATAAAAAGGGCACCCAGGGCGCACATGAGGCAGTAAGGCCGACATATCTGGAATATACCCCTGAATCCATAAAGCAGTTTCTTACAAAGGACCAGCATAAACTGTATGAACTTATATGGAAGAGATTCGTTGCAAGCCAAATGAAACCGGCGCTGTATGCGATTACTGACGTGGAAATCACTTCCAACCGGTATATTTTTAAGACAAGGGGCAGGGAACTCTTATTTGACGGGCATACACTTATTTCCGGGCACGAAGTTGACCGGGAGGAGCAAATACTGCCTCCACTGGAGAAAGACCATGTTCTTGAATTAATACAACTTTTGCCAACACAACACTTTACCCAGCCTCCGCCGCGTTATTCAGAAGCGTCTCTGGTAAAGACTCTCGAAAAAATGGGGATAGGAAGGCCAAGTACCTATGCCACGATTATTTCAACTATTCAGGACCGCGGATATGTGAAACAGGAGAAACGCGCTTTTTATGCAACCGAACTGGGGATATTGGTTACCGAAAAACTGATAGAACATTTTCAAAAAATAATGGATGTAAATTTTACGTCACACATGGAAGATGAATTGGATAAGATTGAGGAAAAAAAAATTGATTGGCTGACCGTGCTGAAGGAGTTTTACGAACCCTTTAAGATTGATTTGGAAAAAGCTATTGGTGAAATGAAAAGCGTAAAAGGAACCCCGGAGGAAAGCGACCGGATTTGTAATCTATGCAGTAAACCCATGGTAATCAGATGGGGAAGGCATGGGAAATTCTTTGGTTGTTCCGCATTTCCGGAATGTAAAAATACGATGCCATTAGACGAAAAAGGGGAGGCAGCGCCTCCGGAGACGTCTGATCAGGCTTGTGAAAAATGTGGTAGCCCTATGATTATTAAAACCAGTCGCCATGGTAAATTCATGGCTTGTTCGGCATATCCTAATTGTAAAAACACAAAATCTCTGACGGGAGAAACCACAAAGGTTGAGCCAACAAACGAAAAATGTGAAAAATGTGGAAGTCCGATGGTCATCCGGTTCAGCAAAAAAGGTAGATTTATGGGATGCTCCGGCTATCCCAAATGCAGAAATATAAAATCCCTCCCTACGGGTATAAAATGCCCAAGAGATGAATGCGGTGGAGACTTAATACAGCGTTATTCAAAAAAAGGCGGCATATTCTTCGGATGCAGCAAATACCCTGATTGTGATTATATTTCAAAGGAGCTGCCTATTGCCGGCGAAGAACCAACAAGTGAAAATGAAACAGACAGTTCAAATAAATAAGGCATATCGCCAGAGATAAATCTGTTTTGGGAAAACATTACAGGATACGATGTACGATTTACGAGGTACGATTTAAAATCCCAAATCCCAAATCGTAAGCCGTAAGTCGTACTTCGTAAATAATTTTACGAGTATTGATATTTTTACCTTTTTAATAAAGAAGTATTATGAAAAAAACCAAAGGGCAAATAGAGGCTGAAATTAGTGAAGCGATCATTAAATTCGAAAAAGAATACATGGGTAGGGGACCATTGGAAGCAAAAACCTATATTGTTGATGACTTGGTTTTGGTCAGGCTAAAAGGCGTTCTTACAAAAGCAGAGTACCAGCTTGCCAATCCCGTAGATATTGCCAATGGAAGAACATTGATAAAACAGATGAGAATTGCCTTGTTGGAAAAAGGGCGGCCGCTTTTGGAAGCTGTTGTGGAATCCATTACAAATCAAAAAACAATAAGCTTACATACCGATATCAGCACCAGAACAGGAGAAAAAGTTGTTTTATTTACCCTCGATTCTCCGCCAAAGCTGGAGTAAAAAGAAGTGCAACACGATAATTTCAAGAGAAAAACGGGTTTTTCCACCTGCCGCAAAACGCCTTTGTGACCATGCCTGCCCATAATAAAATTCGTAAAGGGATATTCCATTTTGGCGCTATTATTTTTTCTTGACTTCATAGAATTTTCATATAGCATCAGTATACTTTTAAGCCGATTTCGGGGCAGAAACTTGAGGGGCGATTTTTTTTATCGTCTGTCAATGGATAGGCCGCACAATGACAAAGCAATATCGTTGTGCGGCTTTTTTTGTTTCTCTACCTGCGATATTTAAATTAAGACAGGCAAATATAGTCTAATAAATCTGTTTTTCGAAAAACATTCTGGGTAGGGGCGAAGCATTTGCCTGCATATAAGAGAGAGACGTAAAATGCTGTACATACGCCAACCCCGCTATGTTGAAGGAGTTATACTGTACGCAGGCAAATGCTTCGCCTCCATTTTTCAAAAAGCCAAATTACCGCTAAGTTTCTAAAACCAGATTTGTTTGACTATAGTGTACAGGCAGCGCTAAAATTGAAAACCGGAAATACCCTCCAACTGGCGTTCTTCAATTTGTCTATTAATATGGTATGGGTGGTGGATGATCAGGCAGGACAATGTAAATGTTGGGAAAGAAAATATCTTTTTCGTGTATCTGGAAAAGTAAAGGAGAACGCAAGTGAATGTTTCTATTATTATTGATAATTTGTTGCATCCGCCGGCCTTGTTTTTCTCCCTGGGGATGATTGCATCATTTTGCAAATCAGATATTAAAATTCCTGAGCCTTTACCCAAACTATTTTCGCTTTATCTGCTATTTGCCATAGGATTTCACGGCGGAGTAGAATTAAATAAGACAGGCGTCAACCATGCGGTTATCATGTCCCTGGCACTGCGATATTCATGGCGGCGTTTGTTCCGGTGTATAACTTGAATACCCTGCATGGCGGAATCCGGACGGTTCAGTGCTGCTTATAACAGGCAACCTGTTAATAGGCCTGATTTCTGGCGAAAAAGGGTGGGACTCTTTAAGCGCTTTTGCAAAAGACATATTTAGCGGAATTTGTATTGTTTCTGATGTTGTTGTGATACAAGGCCATTCTCCCGCAAAGTGATAGTATGTGATTTGCGGGGTTTTATAAAACCATCAGACGTTTACTTTTCTTTATTACCATTGACATAAATGCAAGGAGAGGGAATTATGTCGGACGAAGCAAATTCATTATCATTTAATTTAGACAAATGTCATGCCATTCTTTCCCGTGCCGCGTCAAACGATTTAATTCCGATATTACAGGAGATGCAGGAGGAGTACGGATATTTGCCCCTGACGGCAATGGAAGAAGTGTCGGTGCGGACGGACATACCGTTGAGCAGGATATACGGAGTCGTGACTTTTTATTCGCAATTTTCGCTGGTTCCCCGAGGAAAGCATACCGTCAGGCTGTGCGCCGGCACTGCCTGCCACATAAAGGGCGCCCCGGACATCGGGGAGAAAATAGCAGACGTCCTGCAGGTAAAAGAAGGCGAAACAACACCTGACTATAAATTTACCCATAAAACGGTAGCATGTTTAGGCACGTGTTTTTTGGCGCCTGTAATGATGATAGACGACCGCTATTATGGGAAATTGACTGAAGAAAAAACCGAGGAAATTCTCAAGAGTTATTAGGGAATTTTAGATTTTAAATGTTAAATTTTAAATTAATTCAGAATTCAACTTTTCGGAAGCGAGTTGTGCTTCGGTAGTTAAATAGATTACACTAAACAGTTACAATATTAAATTAATTTTAATTCAGAATTCAGAATTTAAAATTCAACATTTCTATTAGGAATGGAGGAGAAGTGTTAATGGAAAAATTGAATAGCATTGATGCCCTGAAAAGGTATAGAAAATCTTTGGAAGCGGAAAAAAGCAGCGGGGAGAAAATACGTATTTTAATTTGTACGACAGGTTGCCGGGCGTTGGGGGCCTGGGAAGTGTACAAAACCTTTCAGGCGGAAATTGAGATGCAGTCCCTTAAAGACAGGGTGGAAGTGGTGGATACCGGCTGTCAGGGATTGTGTACAAGGGCGCCTGTAGTAACGGTAGAGCCAATGGGGGTATTTTACGGCAGGGTCACGGAGAGTGACGTGCATGAGATAGTTTCCAGGACAGTCCTTAAGGAGGAAATCATTGAAAGGCTTTGCTGCACGGAAGATGGAAAACGGGTACCCTACCGGAAAGACATATCCTTTTACAAAAAGCAGAAAAAGATTGTATTAAGGAACTGCGGGGTAATCGACCCGAAAAAGATAAGTGAATACATTTTGAGGAATGGGTATGTCGCCCTTGAGAAAGTACTTTCCGGCATGTCCCCTGACAAAGTAATTGAAGAGGTGAAGGCATCCGGTCTGCGGGGACGTGGCGGGGCCGGATTTCCGACGGGGAAGAAGTGGGAGTCTGCAAAAAATGCCGTGGGTGACGAGAAATATGTTATCTGTAACGGAGACGAAGGGGATCCTGGTGCATTTATGGACCGTGCGGTGCTTGAGGGAGACCCTCATTCTGTAATTGAAGGGATGTTGATTTGCGGTTATGCTATAGGTTCCGGGAAGGGGATAATCTATGTGCGGGAAGAATATCCTATTGCCGTGGAACATGTGAAGATAGCCATAGGCGATGCCCGGTCACTTGGATTGTTGGGGGAGAATATATTAGGGAGCGGATTCCATTTCGATATAGAAGTAAAAATGGGTGCAGGTGCATTTGTATGCGGCGAGGAGACGGCATTGATTGCTTCTATTGAAGGTGAACGCGGGATGCCGCGTCCGCGTCCTCCTTTTCCTGCGGTAAGCGGATTGTGGGGAAAGCCAACGAATATAAACAACGTGGAAACACTGGCAAATATTCCGGTAATAATCCTTGAGGGTGCGAAGTATTTCAGCGCAATAGGAACGGAGTCGAGCAAGGGGACGAAGATATTTGCACTGGCGGGCAGTGTAAACAATACGGGACTGGTAGAAGTGCCGATGGGAACAACGCTTCGTGAGCTGGTGTTTGAAATAGGCGGAGGCATACCCCGTCGCCGGCAATTCAAGGCGGCGCAGATGGGAGGTCCTTCGGGCGGATGTGTGCCTGAGCAATACCTTGATACGCCGATTGATTATGAATCGGTAAAAGAGGTTGGGGCGATAATGGGGTCCGGGGGACTTATTATCATGGATGAAACCACCTCTATGGTAGAGATAGCGAGGTATTTCATGGAATTCTGCCAGAATGAATCATGCGGGAAGTGTACTCCGTGCAGGGTAGGTACTAAGCGGATGCTGGAGATACTGACGAGGATAGCAAACGGGGAAGGGGAAAGAGAAGATATTGGCCTTCTGGAAGAACTGGCGGAAGCAACCAGGACGTCTTCGCTGTGCGGACTGGGACAAACATCTGCGAATCCCGTTGTTTCTACGCTGCAGTACTTTAAAAATGAGTATGAAGAAAATATCGCTAAAAAAGCGTCTGCCTAAAATGTGGAATTTAAATTGATAATAGGATGGCACGGACAAACGCTGTTTGTCCGTGCTGAACTTAACGTATAGGAATTTCAAGCTTGTAGGACGAAGCGATTGCTTCGTCGCGAGCGAAGTGGCACTTCGCGCTACATCGAGAAAGTTGCTGAAGGCCTAATTTATACGACATTGTTTATAAAGCACAAATTGTAAGGCTATAGAGCATATCTTTCGGAAAGCTAAATTGTGACCTAATTTTTTGTTTTTTCAGAACAATGAAAAATACAGAGGAATCATTATTTTGTTATAAAATGCAGGAGGAGACATGACAACAGTAATAATAGACGGGAAGCGTGTGGAGGCAGACCCTTCGCAGACGATACTGGAAGCAGCACGTCGGGTTGGGATACGGATACCGACACTATGCCATGATCCGCGGTTGAAGCCATCGGGGGCGTGCAGGATATGTGTGGTGGAAGTGGAAGGGAAGGACAATTTGGCGGCTTCGTGTGCGACGCCTGTATCGGAGGGCATGAAGGTGTCAACCCGGAGCGAAGCGGTGCTGCGTTCCCGGCGGCTGAATCTGGAATTGCTCTGGTCGAATCATCCCAATGATTGCCTTACCTGCGACAAGGCGGGGGAGTGTAGCCTGCAGAACCTGATGTATGAGTATGACGTAAAGACATCGCGGTTTGTGAAGCAGAATCCCGTGCCTGCGCCTGACGAGTCTAATCCTGCCATTTACCGTGACATGAACAAGTGCATAATGTGCGGCAAATGTGTCAGGATATGCGATGAAGTGCAGGGGCAGCATGTGTGGACGTTTTCGGATCGTGGGATAAAGACAAGGGTATCAACCGCCTTTGAGAAATCGATGCAGGACGGGGGTTGTGTGTTCTGCGGTCATTGTGTATCCGTCTGTCCGGTGGGGGCGTTAATGGACAAGCCGGTAATGAAGAAGGCGCGTTCATGGGAGACCAGAAAAGTGAGGACGGTATGTTCTTATTGCGGGGTGGGTTGCAGTCTGGTGCTCCATATAAAAAACAATGAAATATTACAAGTAACGGCGGATATAAACTCTGCGCCCAATTATGGGAGCCTCTGTGTTAAGGGGCGGTATGGATTTGAATTTTATTCAAGCAAGGATCGTTTAAAAACGCCGCTTGTGCGTGATAACATAAACGAACCGTTTCGGGAAGCAAGCTGGGAAGAGGCAATCGGCCTTGTGGCGAAGAGATTTTCGGAGATAAAGAAAAAGTACGGCCCGGATTCGTTCGGGTGTCTGAGTTCATCGAGGGGTACAAACGAGGAAAACTTTCTTGCCCAGAAATTTACACGTGTGGTAATGGGCACCAATAATATGGACAATTGTGCACGTGTATGTCATGCGCCTTCGGTAACGGGGCTGAGGGCTGCGCTTGGGAGCGGAGCGGCAACAAACTCACTGGCCGATATTGAAGGCGCTGAAGTGCTCATCGTGAGCGGTTCCAACACGACGGAAGCCCACCCGGTAGCCGCGTTAAAAATAAAAAAGGCGGTGAGGCAGAACGGAGCGAAACTCATCGTAATAGATCCCAGAAAAATAGAACTGGTCAAATATGCGGATATACACCTTCAGTTAAGGGCAGGGACAAACGTGGCGCTCATAAACGGACTCCTTCACGTAATCATAAAAGAGGGATTGCAGAATGACGACTTCATAGAAAGGCGTACCGAGAACTTTGAAATGCTGAAGCAGGTAGTAAGCAAATATACCCCTGAAGAGACGGAGGCGATTACCGGGGTACCGAAGGAAGACATAATAAAAGCCGCAAGGATGTATGCGGGTACGAACAAGGGTATGATCATTTACGGGTTAGGGATGACGGAGCACAAGGCGGGTTCACACGGGGTAATGTCTTTGGCGAATCTGGCGCTAATAACCGGGAATGTTGGGCGTCCGAATACGGGTATAAACCCTCTGCGTGGGCAGAACAACGTACAGGGGTCGTGTGATATGGGTGCATTGCCGGACGTATATGCATGTTACCAGAGGGTGGACGATCCGGAAGCCAACCGTAAGCATGCTGAAGCATGGAAGGTAAAGAAGCTTCCGGAGAAGCCCGGTTTGAAAGAGCCGCAGATGTACCGTGCGATAGAATCCGGGGATTTGAAGGCGATGTATATAATAGGCTATGACCCGGCGATATCACAGGCGGATATAAACAAGGTAAGGGCATCAATAAGCAAGCTTGAATTTCTGGTAGTGCAGGAGCTATTCATGACAGAGACGGCGAAACTTGCGCATGTGGTATTGCCAACGAGTTGTTACTTTGAGAAGGATGGTACGTTTACCAATGCGGAGAGAAGAGTACGGAGGCTACATAAGGCTATACCGTTGCCGGAGGGAACGAAATCGGACTGGGATATTATTTGTTCAATCGCCACGGCAATGGGATACCCTATGAGTTATAATCATCCGAGTGAGATTATGGATGAGATAGCGAAGCTGACGCCTGATATGGCGGGTATTAATTACAAGCGTCTGGAGGGAGACGGGTTAGTGTGGCCTGTGTGGGACATGAATCATCCCGGAACGCCGATACTGCATAAAGACACCTTTAAAAGGGGGCGGGGGATGTTTAACGACCTGATGTATACCCCTTCAGAAGAATTGCCGGACGAGGAGTATCCGTTATTGCTGACAACCGGTCGGCGGCTGTATCAGTATAATAATGGTTCGATGTCCTTGAGGAATCCGGAGATATGCGCCATAAACTCTGAGGAGTTTATGGAAATACATCCGGCGGATGCGGCGAAACTGGATATAAAATCAGGCGAGAAGGTCAAAGTATCTTCGAGGCGAGGTTCGCTGGAAGTAAAGACGGAGTTAACGGAGAAATCCCGGTTGGGAAGCGTATTCCTGTCCTTCCATTATCCTGAAACACCGACGAATGTGTTAACTGGGCCTGGAGAAGATATGCTTGCGCTTACACCGGAGTATAAGGTGTGTGCCGTTAAGGTAGAGAAAATGTAAACAAACACTACGATTATATTTTTATTTCAGAGATATAGCAGCGATTGTATATATGCTTCACCAGTATATGAATGAAACAACCCTGACAGGGTTTGGAACCCTGTCAGGGTTAAACGGTGAGGGTATTCAAATACATTGATTTACCGGTTTTTTGGGCGGATAAATTATGAAAATGAAAAAGATTGGTATAGTAATGGGTAGTGATTCAGACGTGCCAATAATTAAAGAGGCTGTACAAACGTTAAGAGAATTTGGATTGGATTTCGATGTAAATGTCATATCTGCCCATCGTTCACCGGAACGTGCCCATTCTTATGCTTTGGAAGCCGAAAAAAAATACGAAGTAATCATTGTTGGGGCGGGGGGGGCTGCACATCTGGCAGGGGTAATTGCCAGCCTGACGCCTGTTCCTGTTATCGGAATTCCTATGCCAACGCCAGAATTGGGAGGTTTGGATTCGCTTCTTTCTACCGTACAAATGCCATCTGGCGTCCCCGTTTCTACCATGGGTATTGGAAAGGCAGGGGCAATTAACGCCGCAATACTGGCAATACAGATATTAAGTGTTGCGAATCCGGCTTTGAGGCAAAAAATAGTTATGTATAAAAAGCAACTCTCTAATGCTGTTTCCAGGAAAGATCAGGGGTTGAGGGCAAAGCTGGGTCTGGAGTAGTTGTCATGTTCCATGAAAGTATTATGAAGAATAAAGATTTATAAAAAACTTAAACTATAAATAGTAACCCGGCGGTTATTTCAGTAATTTTGCTTGGTAATTAAACAGATAATTTGCTAAAATTAATGCTGTAGTGATTTCTAATATGTAATTGTTGCATATTAGTGCGTTTGGTATTCAGTATCTGAGGCTTTGTTTCTTTGATGAAGATCCATTTTCGCAGAGTATGAGGAAGGTATATGAAAATTGCGATATCAGGGAAGGGAGGGGTGGGAAAAACGACTTTCGTTGCGGCATTGGCGAAGGTGTTTAAAGAAGCCGGAAAGAAAGTCATTGCCATTGATGCTGATCCGGTATCTAACCTGGCGGTGACGCTTGGTTTTATGAAGGGGTCTGAAATAATCCCCATCAGCCAGATGAAGGACTTGATAAAAGAACGTACGGGCGCATCAGATGAGTATGGTAAATTTTTTAAATTAAACCCCACTGTTTCTGATTTACCGGAAAAACTTTCTCTGGAACATGAGGGCATCAAGCTAATGGTATTGGGCGCCATAAAGCATGGTGGCAGCGGATGCGCCTGCCCGGAAAGTGCGTTTTTGAGAACACTGCTTAGCCATTTGATAGTGCAAAGAGACGAGGTCGTCCTTGTAGATATGGAAGCAGGCGTGGAACATTTGGGGCGGGCCACCGTAAAAGCCGTAGATGTATTGATCGTAATAGTAGAACCTGGTTCTAAAAGTATACAAACGGCGTTTCAGGTAAAAAAACTGGCTGAAGATATCGGTCTTACCTCTGTTTATGCGGTGGGTAATAAAGTAGCTTCCGAAGAGCATAAGGCTTTCATTCAAAATGGACTTGATGGTATTCCCCTTTTGGGGTTTATTTCATATGATGAGAAAATACTCGAATCTGATATTAAGGGAATAGCCGCTTTCGCGGAAAACAACAAATTGTTAGAAGAAATCTGCCAAATTAAAAACAAGTTAGAGGAGATTGTTAAAGAGAAGTAAAAAAAGTAGTGTTCTTTTAACTTGATTTCAATATATGAACAATTATAATTAATGTTTCTATCTTCTTTATCAGGGAGATGAAATAGATAGTAGGCGTTTCTTCGGCAACTTCTCAATAAGTTGAGAAGTTAGGCCCTTTGCATACATTTACTAGGGCCTGACGGTAATTTTTCACAAATAAAATATTGGAGGATGTGTCATGGAAGATAAACAAAAGACAACAGACCAAATAATGCTTGATAAAATGCGTGAATCGAAGATTGAGACTATGTATGACAGATACAAGGCTCAGCAGCCGCAATGCGGCTATGGAAGCCTTGCTCTATGTTGCAGACATTGCAACTACGGACCATGCAATATAGATCCGTTTGGCCCTGGTCCTAAAAGAGGCATTTGCGGTGCAGATGCAAATACTTTTGCCGCAAGGCATTTCCTTCGTATGAGTGCTGCGGGAACTGCGTGCCATTCTGATCATGGACGTGCGGTTGCCCATCTTTTAGTTGCAACGGCAAGGGGCGAGGCCCCCGGTTACCGCATAAAAGATGTAGAAAAACTTAAAATGATTGCCGAGTGTTTTGATATTAAAACCAAGGACAGGGAAATAAACGAAATTGCCGAAGAAGTTGGAGAGATGGCATTAATGGAGTTCGGAAAACCTTACGGAACGCTTTTGTTTCTCAAACGTGCCCCTGCGGCACGCCAAAAGATATGGGAAAAATTAGGAATTGCATCCAGGGCTATTGACCGGGAGGTCACAGAAAGCATGCACCGTACCGGCATGGGTGGAGACCAGGATTACAGGAATCTTACAAAGCAGGCGATGCGTGTATCTCTTGCAGATGGCTGGGGCGGTAGTATGATTGCCACCGAACTTCAGGACATTCTGTTTGGAACTCCTAAGCCGGTACAGGGAAGAGCAAACCTTGGCGTGTTGAAGAAGGATTACGTAAATATCGTTGTTCACGGACACGAGCCTCAGCTTGCGGAAGCAATTGTTATGGCTTCCACTGGCCCCGATATCGAAAAAGCAGTGGCGGCAGTGGGCGCAAAAGGCATTGTGATTGCCGGTCTCTGTTGTACCGCAAACGAGCTTCTTGTTCGGCATGGCATCCCAATGGCGGGACACATGACGATGCAGGAGGGGGCAATGGCAACCGGGGTTGTGGAGGTGATGGTTGTTGATATCCAATGCGTAATGCAGGCGCTTGCGGAAACGGCAAAACATTTCCACACAAAGCTCGTCACTACATTATCCAAAGCAAAAATCTCCGGTGCGGAACACGTTGAATTTGAAGATGAAAATGCATTGGAGTCCGCCAAAAAAATAATCCTTATGGCCATCGGTAATTACAAAAATCGTGATAAAAAAAAGGTGTTTATCCCGGACGCTTCCGAACCTAACCTTATTGCAGGATTTAGCCATGAAACAATTAAATATATGCTTGGGGGAAGGTTTAGGGCAAGTTACCGGCCTTTAAATGATAATATCATCAACGGAAGGATCCGGGGCGTTGTTGGGATTGCAGGCTGTACAAGCCCGAAAGCCGGAGAATGCACACAATCGTATGTTGATTTGGCGAAGGAACTCATTGCAAACAATATCCTGGTTGTTGCAACCGGTTGTGCAGCAGGACAATGCGCCTCCGGCGGTCTGATGCTCCCCGAATTAAAAGATCAGTGCGGGGCGGGATTAAAAGAGGTTTGCGAGGCGGTCGGCATACCACCAGTCCTGCATTCCGGCGCCTGTGTGGATAACAGCCGCATTCTTATTGCCTGTTCTGAAATGGCAAAAGAGGGCGGCCTGGGGAATGATATCAGCGACCTCCCCGTAGCAGGGGCATGTCTGGAGTGGATGAGCGAAAAGGCTATCGCTATCGGGCAGTTTTTGGTAGCTTCCGGAATTTATACTGTATTTGGTATGAATTCCCCGGTTGCCGGTGCGCCTGACTTGCAGAACCTGCTCACAAAGGAATTGGAAGAACAGGTAGGCGCAAGATGGGATTTCCAGCAGGATATAAAGAAAATCGGCAAGATGTTGATGGACCATATCGAAATGAAAAGAGAGGCTCTTGGTATAAACGTAAAGAAAGAAAGGAAGCTTTACGATATGGCGGAACGAAGAGCGTTGGAGCAGGAATGTAAACCTGCCGGGCATCATTAAAAAAAAATGGATTAAAGGGGCGTTGTTCTATGTCAAAGATAATTTGTTCTGCCGCAATACGCGGAGCATATCAGATCGTGGATAAGGCGGATAAAAAACTTACCGAAGCAATTGAACAAAAAGGGAGAGATTGTAAAGTCGAATTTCCTAATACCGCGTATTATCTGCCTATCATATATGCCATGACGGGTATTCCCGTTAAAACACTGGAAGATTGTGTTCACATAATAGGTATGGCAAGGAGCATGCTGCCTCCGCTGCCTGCGGAAAAACACTGGGTTCCTTATTTGGGACATACGCTGGATGCCGGCATGGCGACTCTCTTTGCTGAAGAAGTCTACGAGGTTTGCAAATACCTGATAGGGCCTCCGCCTGTTGATGGAATTTGGCTGGGCGCCGCGGACGATATTATTATGCGTGAAAGAGGAATTGAGTTTGTGGACGGCACTGCGCCTGGATTTGCCGCAATTGTAGGCTGCGCTCCCGACGCCGATACCGCAGTGAAAATCGCAAGGGAACTTCAGGAAAAGAATCTGTATGTATTCATGCAATCGGACAATTTAGGAATTTCGTTTGCCGAACAACTGGAAGAAAAAGGGGTACAAATGGGATGGGACACACGTCTGGTGCCTTTTGGAAAAGAAACATCCGCTGCCGTGTATTCGCTGGGATTTGCAAACAGGGCAGCCCTTTCATTCGGAAACGTACCTCCGGGTGAGGCGCGCAGGAATCTCCTTTATAATAAAAACCGCATTTTTGCCTTTGTTCTGGCGCTGGGAACTGCAGTGACCGATGAACAATATGCAAATGCCGCCGGGGCTATCAACTATGGCTTCCCGACCATCACCAATATTGACATACCTGAAATTTTGCCTACGGGAGTCTGCACCTATGAACACGTAGTATCAAGGGTGCCTGTTGATAAAATTGTGGATAGATGCATCGAGGTGCGAGGGCTTAAGATTTCCATCCACAAGGTCGATATTCCGGTAGCATACGGGCCGGCCTTCGAGGGGGAGCGCATCAGAAAAGATGACATGCAGATAGAAATTGGTGGACCTGGTGTGCCCGCCTTTGAATTTGTTTGCACAAAGGAAGCAGATGAAGTGGAAGACGGCAAAATACAGGTAATAGGGCCGGATCTCGACGATATGCCACAAGGGCCAGGCGTATCTATCGGTATTGTTGCAGAGGTTACAGGCAGAAAGATGCAACCTGATTTTGAACCCATTTTTGAACGTCAGATGCATCGTTTTCTTGGTGAGGCGCAGGGTATTTTCCATATGGGACAGAGGGATATTATTCGGCACCGTATAAGCAAAGACGCATTTAAGGCCGGTTTGCGGCTGAAACATATCGGGAAAATCATTCATGCTAAATTTCACGGAGAATTTGGTGCCATTATTGATAAGGTACAGGTAACCCTGTATACAAAAAAAGAAGACGTGGAAGGGAAATTAAAAGAGGTACGCGCCGCATTTGCAGAGCGTGATGCGCGGTTAGGGGATATGACGGATGATTCTGTAAATCTCTTTTACAGTTGTACGCTTTGCCAGAGTTTTGCGCCATCACATGTCTGTATTGTTACCCCTGAACGGTCTGGTTTGTGCGGTTCCGTGAGCTGGCTTGACGGGAAAGCGGGTTATGAAATAAACCCAACAGGTCCCAACCAGCCCATAGAAAAAAGAAAGGTGATTGACGACAGACTGGGTCAGTGGGACGGCACAAACGAATTTTTATATAGCAGTTCTAATCGGGCGCTGGAAAAGGTCAGTTTATACAGCATTATGACTGATCCTATGACAAGCTGCGGATGCTTCGAATGTATTTCTGCAATGCTGCCCATGGCAAATGGGATTATGGTGGTAGACCGTGATTTTACGGAAATGACCCCAAGCGGCATGAAGTTTTCCACAATGGCAGGCACTGTAGGCGGTGGTCTCCAAACTCCGGGGTTTATGGGGCACAGCAAATTTTATTTGGGAAGCAAAAAGTTTATTTCCGCCGACGGGGGTTTGGCAAGGGTAGTGTGGATGCCGAAGGCATTAAAAGAAGAACTTTCGGAACAGCTTGAAAAGGCGTCAAAAGAAATGGATTTGGAGAATTTTCTGGATAAAATAGCCGATGAGACTGTAGCCCAGACGGAAGAAGAAGTAGTGGAATATATGCAAAAAATAAACCACCCTGCCTTATCCATGGATCCAATGTTCTGAGAACCCCCCATCTTTGCAGAGACGCATTACATGCGTCTGGAAACTGCTAATTAACAAACCCGTTCCTAGCCCCTCACAATAGGGACATGTCTGATTCCCCTCCAGGGAAGGGTTAGGGATGGGTGAAAATGAATGCCGTTGGGCTTTGTCTTTTTAAAACCCAGCCTATTAAAGCATATCCAGGTGGATTCAGGTTTGCAACCCATGCGTTTATTTGAATAATGGGGCTATGCACTGCGGCTCGCTGTTTTATTAAAAAAACCGCCTAAAGCCTGAACCCGCGAATGTAGTTTACAGCAATTTTATTATTCAACAGAGAGTGGAATTAAATTATTTTTTACAGGATTTTATCGTGGAGTGAATGTATGATTTTTGAAATGCCATTTTTAAACACCAGGGGTGATAGCGAAGAGGAGAAAGAAGAGAAAGAAGAAAAAAAACGTGGCGGTGGAGATTTAATTGCAAGATTGCTTAAGACACGCACGATTATTGTTACGGATGAAGTAAATAAAAAAATGGCAGAGAGGGTCATAACGCAACTATTACTCCTCGAGGCGGATAATGACGAAGATATCAGGGTATTCATTAATTCTCCGGGCGGAGATGCCGACGCGGGTTTTGCGATGTACGACATGCTGCGTTTTGTTAAACCGAAAATTAAGGCTATTTGCTCGGGGGTAGTTGCCAGTGCGGCGGTCATTATTCTTTTAGGAGCAAAAAAAGAGGATCGGTATAGTTTGCCAAGTTCGCGCATACTTATCCATCAACCTTCCACCGGTATTCATGGAACTGCATCGGATCTTCAAATCGAGGCAACCGAAATACTGAAATGCAGGGAAAAAATGAATCGTATGATTTCCGTAGAAACCGGTCAACCGATAGGGAAAGTAGAGACAGACACAAAGAGGAATTTTTGGATGTCTGCCGAAGAAGCTTGTCAGTATGGTTTGGTCAATAAAATTATATCCTCCAGCGATGACTTAAAAGTATAAAGATAGAGTGCCTTAATCAGTAATTTCATGGCATCTTTTGGCAAAATATTTGTACGAATCCTCTACCTTACCTCCTCCAGAAGGGAGGAGAATGTTCCCCGCTGGCGGGGGGTGCAGTCTGGAAGTTGTTTCGTTTCGGCTATGTCTGTTTAGGCAGGATAATTGTAACTATTCAGCGTAAACATTACACGACTCCCGGCGGGTTCAGGTTTGTAACCCAATGTCATTAAGTTAAGCAACCTGCCAGAAAAGTTCCCCTTAATAAAGGGGGAAAAGGGGGTTGTTTTTAATAAAATAATTCTTAATACCTTAGTTATTTGAAAAATCCAAGGGGATATAAAAAACAATGTAGCCCCTTTAGGGGCGGTCTGTTTGTAGCGCAATAAAATTCAACAGGTAAATAGCTCCGTAGGAGCGGCCTGTATATGATTGACAGGAAGACAGGCCGCTCCTGACGGAACTAATATCTGTTATGGTATCCTATCTACTATAAACAGGTTGCTCCTACGGAGCTTATCGGTAATACGTTTTTTTTTTAAACCAAAGTGTTACAATAATTCTTAACTTAATGACATTGGTTTGTAACCTGAACCCGCGAATGTAGTTTCCATCGCCATTACGTTCCCAAACAGATACTTCACTATGTTCAGTACAAGGTTTGAGAACGAGTTGTGCTTCGGTAGTTTAATAGATTACGCTGAATAGTTACGGATAATTACTTGATATTTTAAATAATCATGTATAGAATATTTACCCCTTTTCCTTATATATTACATAATGGCAAAGGGGTATTTTTTTTATATAAAAAAAATTGCTAACTTCTTTATCGAAAGGATGTTGACGAATGGCTTTAACCGGACTGGATATTTATAAGCTGCTTCCAAAAACAAATTGCAAAAAATGTGGGAGGCCTACGTGCCTTGCCTTTGCCATGCAACTGGCGCAAAAGAAGGCAAATCTCTCGGATTGCCCTGACGTAAGTGAAGAGGCTAAAAATACGTTAGGCGCCGCTTCGGCTCCCCCGATAAAACTGGTAACCATTGGAGCAAACGGCAAAAAGGTGCAGGTAGGCGAAGAAAACGTCCTATTCCGGCATGATGAAAAATTTTATCATCCCACCGGCATAGGGATTACTATTTGTGACGATTTGAGCAATGAAGCATTCGACGAACGCCTGAAAAAAATTAACAATATGAAGGTTTCAAGGGTTGGCACTGAGATCGAAATTGATCTGATAACACTCATTAATAAAAGCAATACGCCGGAAAAATTTGCCGATGCGGCAAAAAAAATAAGCGAAGGTTCCCACCATTGTATTATATTAAGCAGCACCTCCGTAGATAATATGAAATCTGCACTCGCAAATTGCGCGGAGAAAAGACCCTTGCTGCATGGAGCAAATGCGCAAAATTGTGCATCGATGGCGGCATTAGCGGTAGAAAATAAATGCCCGATGACGGTGACCGCCCCTACTCTTGAAGAGCTTGCAGACCTTGCCGAATGCGCAAAAAAAGCAGGCGTGGAAGAGATTGTCCTTGATGTGAGCGGTGATAATCCCAGGGATGTATTGCAAAAATTAACAAAAATAAGACGCGCAGCCCTTAAGAAAAACTTTCGTGCCATCGGATACCCCGCCATTACGCTTGTTTCAGAAGAAGACCCGTTCATGGAAATTTCGTTAGCCGCAACATATGTGGCGAAATACGCTGGCATTGTGGTGGTGGATCATTGTGAACCATGGGGCATTATGCCGTTGCTTACCGTCAGAACAAATTTATATACCGACCCGCAAAAGCCAATACAGGTCGAACCAAAGCTGTATGGTATAGGCGATGTGAAAGAAGATTCACCGGTTATCTTCACTACCAATTTCTCTCTTACTTATTATACCGTATTAGGAGAGGTTGAGGCGAGTCGTGTTCCCGCATACATACTGTCCGTTGATACGGGAGGCACTTCGGTGCTGACCGCTTATTCGGGCGACAAGTTAAATGATAAAACGGTAGCAAAGGCCATGGAGGCTGCACAGGTGGCCTCTAAGGTGAAACACAAGAAGTTGATTATTCCCGGGCTTGTTGCTGCAATGTCTGGAAAATTGCAGGAAACCCTTGGGTGGGAAATACTTGTAGGACCTAGAGAAGCCTCAGGAATACCCTCTTACCTGAAGACCGAGTGGCATAATTAGAGGTTCGAGGTTCGATTTACGCTTTAAAATTCCAAATTGTAAATCATAAATTAATAAAAAAAGGAAACCACATATTTCACTGACTTCGTCGTGAGCTCAGTCGAACGATTACACAGATCAAAAAAATCTAAAATCGTAAATCGTTCATCCAAGATGTTCAGTATCAATATACCGTACTAAATTTTTTAGAAAATCATATACTTTTGGCTATAAAAAGCCGTGGAAATAGCATGGAAGATTCACACTATACAATACATTTTCTCCCTAATGATATAACTGTTGAAATAGAACCGGGAAAGACGGTGCTTGATGCCTCATACAAAGGCGATCTCTTTATTAATGCCTTGTGCGGAGGGGATGGCACCTGCGGCAAATGTAAGGTAATTCTTCAGTCCGGGAAAACACAAAGGCGGCCTTCCTCCCATATTTCTGTAGAAGAAGCAGAAAAAGGATATGTGCTTGCATGCAAAACATTAATAGATGATAACCTTGAAGTATTTATTCCCGAAGAGTCACGGCTGGACAAGAGCCGGATACTGGTAGGGGATAATATGCTGTTTTCCGGTTCTCAGGCGGCCATTAATCCGGGAGTAGAACAGTTTAAACATGCCCCGTTGATAAATAAGATATATCTTGAATTGCCGCGTCCAACCATGGACGACAACATGGCGGATTATGAAAGGCTCTGCCAGGGCATTTCCTCGGAAACAACTATTTCTGCGGAAAAATTATCCATACACCTCGCTGTTTTAAAGCAATTGCCGGCGCTGCTAAGAAGCAGCGACTGGAAGATAACAGTAACCCTGGCAAACAGATGCCCATTATTTGAAATAATCGAGGTGCAGCCGGGTGACGTAAGCGCAAACAATTATGGGATAGCTGTTGACATTGGAACAACAACAGTAGTAGCACATCTGATTAATTTGTCCACAACGGAAACCATTGACGCCGAAGCCACCTATAATTCACAGATCAAGTACGGTGACGATTACATCCAGAGAATTATGTATGCTGCCCAAAATAATGCGATGGAAATGATGCACGAAATGCTGACAGAGGATGTTAACCACCTCATATCCACGCTGGTGAAAAGGAATACCCTGAATATCCACAATGTCAATGCCGTCGTTTGCGCAGGCAATACGGTAATGACTCATTTTCTCATGGGCCTTGACCCGACTAATATAAGAAAGGAACCGTATCTTCCTGTTGTCAATATTATTGCGCCAATAAGGGCAAGTGAAATCGACGTCAGGATTAACAGTCATGGCCTGCTTTACACGCTGCCCTGCGTTGGGGCTTATGTCGGCGGAGACATATCTGCCGGCGTTTTATCCATAAGATTGGATAAGGCGGAGGCATTATCACTGCTGATAGATATCGGCACTAATGGTGAAATTGTGCTGGGAAACAAGGACTGGCTTGTATGCTGTTCCGCGTCCGCCGGCCCGTCTTTTGAAGGCAGCGGAATTTCCTGTGGTATGCGTGCAGCAAAAGGCGCCATTGAAAAAATAACCATTACACCGGACTTTGACGTAATGTACAAAACAATCGGTGACGCCCCTCCCTCCGGAATTTGCGGCTCCGGGTTATTGGAATGCCTGGCAAATCTGGTAAGAAGCGGCGTCATTGACCGGACGGGGAATTTTCAAAAAGGGATAAAAACGGAAAGATTACGGTCTACGGATAACGGACAGGAATTTCTCCTTGTAGACAGGAAAGAAACGGCAAAAAAGAAAGACATCATTATTACGCAGGCGGATATACAGAACCTTATCCGGTCCAAAGCGGCTATTTATTCCGCGATTTCCACCTTACTGGAATCTATGGGAATGGACGTGGAAAGTATCGAACAGGTGTACCTCGCCGGCGGGTTCGGAAGCTATCTGGATGCGAAAAGTGCCGTTACCATTGGCATGCTCCCTGATATTGAGATCGCAAAAGTACATTTTGTCGGTAACACTTCAATAATCGGTGCGAAAATGACCTTATTCTCCGCGGAGGCCCACGAAGTTGCAAAAGAAATCGGTACGAAAATGACCTATATTGATCTGATGAGCAACAATAAATACATGGAAGAATATGTATCGGCAAACTTTCTTCCTCACACGAATATTGAAAAATTCCCCTCCGTGGCAGAAGAATTAATGGTGAGTAAAAAATAAAGGAGATCCATATCATGGCATATAACATTGCAGTTGCAGGAAAAGGTGGTACGGGGAAGTCTACTATCTCCGCGCTTATCATACGATACATCACCGAAGAATTAAAAAAGACCGTTTCAGCAATTGACGCGGACCCTAACTCTTCCCTGGGACCATTGCTTGGTCTGCACATCGACAGCACTGTTGCGGACATACGGGAAGATATTATTGAAAAAAAAGCGGAGTTTCCTGCGGGCATGTCGAAGGACAGATACATAGAATATTGTATCGAGGAATCGATTGTCGAAAGAGACAAATTTGACCTTTTGACCATGGGCAGGCCCGAGGGGCCAAAATGCTATTGTTATGTTAACAATCTCCTGCGAAAATATCTTGATAAAGTAGGAACTACCTATCCTTTTGTTGTGCTGGACAACGAGGCGGGGATGGAACATCTTTCACGCAGGACAACAAATAATATTGATTTTCTGATGATCGTCGGCGAACCTACTATTGTAGGTGCCTTGACCATGCAGCGTATCATTAAACTGGCAGAATCCCTACCAATAACGATTAAGGAAAAATTTTGCGTGTTAAACCGCGTGCCTGAAGAGGGTATTCATGAAAATATGCAGCAGAAACTGGATAGCCTGGGGATTAAAGTTTCTGCCATATTCCCATTCGATCAGGAAATATACAATTCTGCGGCTTGTGGAGTCTCCGTCTTTGAAATCTCACGGGAGAGTAAATTTTATCGGAAATTGGGAGATTTTTTACGGCAACATTTGCCCGCAACCGTGCTTTAAAAAGGCGCTGCCGGCAAAATATGATTTTATCATTTGTAGGGTGGATTAAGGCGCGGCCTTTTCGCGACGAATCCACCAATAATAACGAAAAAGGTGGATTCGCTGTTGCTTAATCCACCCTACTCGTGAGAACATAATTTAGATTTACAAGGTACGTTAGACCTGGATAAGTAGGAGAACGATTCATGGAAATACCAAATGTAGCTGAAAAATGGACAAGTAGCGTAAACGAAATTACCATCGGAGCAACAAAAGAAGAGGGGGGAACAAGAGAAAAAACGGTTACTATCGGCGGCTCAAAATGCATTCCTTTTATGGATTTTGACGGCAGCAAGGGACACAAACCGGTAATTGCAATGGATGTTTACGATATATCGCCCGACGACTGGCCTGAAACGTTAAAAAAACCTTTTGCGGACGTCCTGGACAACCCCGCACAATGGGCAAAAAAGTGCGTAGAGTATGGAGCGGACTTAATCTGTTTGAAACTGGAAGGCATCCATCCGGATAAAGGAAACAAATCTGCGGCAGAAACCGTGGACGTCGCAAAGTCTATCCTTGCCGCCGTCGGAGTTCCCTTAATCATCTGGGGTTGCGAACATGATGAAAAAGATAATGAGATTTTGCCAAAGGTGAGCCAGGCATTAAAAGGAGAAAATTGCCTGATAGGGGTAGTAACTCAGGATAATTACAAAACGCTTACCGTTACCTGTCTTGCGGACGGGCATAGCATTATAACACTCTCGCCGGTAGATATTAATATTGCGAAACAGGTAAACATCCTTGTCTCTGAAATGGATTTTCCACTCAAGCGCATCGTCATGTTCCAGACAACGGGCGCATTGGGATACGGTATGGAATACACGTATTCTATACAAGAGCGTGAAAGAATCGCCGCCTTAACCGGAGATAAATTAATGGCAATGCCGGTAATTTGTGACGTTGGCCATGAAGCATGGCGGGCAAAAGAAGCAAAATCCGACGATAAAGATGCTCCTCAATGGGGGCCACGTGAGGAAAGAGGCCCCATGTGGGAAACGATTACCGCAACAAGCCTTTTGCAGTCCGGGGTTGATATTATCCGCATGAATCACCCGAAGGCCGTAGCCGCAGTGAAAAAATGTATTGACCGTTTATACTAAAATTACGATTTTAAAAAGGGGAAAACATTCGATGATTTCTATCGGCGAACGTATTAATGGTATGTTTAAAGACGTGAGGGAGAGTATTAAAAATAAAGATCCGAAAGCGATACAGGAACTGGCAAAAAAGCAGACGGAAGCAGGTGCCACGTATCTGGATGTGAATGTGGGGCCTGCTGCAACTGACCCGGTAGACGCCATGAAATGGCTGATTGAGGTTATTCAGGATACCGTAAAAACTCCTATTGCCATTGACAGTCAAAAGTGGGACATAGTGGAAGCCGGTTTGTCGGTAGTAAAAAATGATGTATTAATCAATTCAACAAAGAGCGATCCGGAAGAACTGGATAAATACATGGGCATAGCAAAGGACTATAACGCCTCTTTAATATGCCTTACCATGGATAAACACGGCATTCCGCAGGACGTGGAGAAGCGTATGGAATTTGTAATGCAGATTGTAGAGAAGGCCGTTGAACATAATTTTCCCATGGAAAAAATCCTGATTGACCCGGTATTGTTTCCCATCAATGTAGACCAGAAACAACCAGCACTCATGTTTGATATTTTCAGCCAAATACAAATGATCTCAGACCCGGCGCCTCAGAGGAACGTGGGATTGAGCAATTTTTCTCAGGGTACAAAAGAAAAAAAACTTCTTGCCCGCACCTTCCTGACTATGGGAATCGCATATGGGTTAAATGCCGCACTGATGGACGTCCTTGATAATGACCTGATGGATGCTGCAATTACAGCAGAGATTATTATGAACAAAAATGTTTACAGCGATTCCTACCTTACCGCATTCAGGAAATAGTAGGGTGGTACGATTTGGGATTTGTACCTCGTACCTCCAGACGGGTTCGGGTTTGCAGCATTACTGTCAGTAGGGGGATTTTAGCCATTTTAAATACATAGAGCGCTATTCGCCAAATAAACTATGGGTTCAGGTTGCAAACCAATGTCATTAAGTTAAGAATTATTGTAACACTTTGGTTTTTAAAAAAAGCGTATTGCCGATAAGCTCCGTAGGAGCAACCTGTTTGTAGATAGGATACCATAACAGATCGTAGAGACAGGTTTGAAACCTGTCTCTATAATCAGGAGCGGCCTGTCTTCCTGTCAATCATATACAGGCCGCTCCTACGGAGCTATTTACCTGTTGAATTTTATTGCGCTACAAACAGACCGCCCCTAAAGGGGCTACATTGTTTTTTATATCCCCTTGGATTTTTCAAGTAACTAAGGTGCTATGAATTATTTGATCAAAAACAACTCCCTTTTTCCCCCCTTTATTAATGGGGACTTTTGCGGCCGTTTGTTTAACTTAATGACATTGGGTTGCAAACCTAAACCCGCCTGAAGTTCTATAAAACATCATGGACGATTTTCGAAGGAAAATACACGAAATAAAAACGCGCGTGCGATACCAGGAAACAGACCAGATGGGGATTGTTTATTACGCGAATTTCCTTGTTTTCTTTGAAATGGGGCGTACTGAATATTTGCGGCAATGCGGACTGCCTTATTCCGAAATGGAAAAGGAACACATCTATTTTCCAGTGGCCGAAGTGCATTGTAATTTCCGTTCCCCTGCTTACTATGACGACGTACTTATTGTACGAACATGGGTTTCCGAATTGAAACATGCAACGGTTCAATTTAGTTATAAAGTATTCAGGGAAGAGGGTGATACATTGGTTGCCGAAGGATACACAAAGCTCGCATGCCTTAATGCAAAACGTAAACCTGCGGCAATACCGGAAAAATTACGAAAATTGCTGCAGCCATAAAGCTCGTGCACTTTTTGTCTTTTTGTCAAAGGAGCATTCACGATTTTTTGTAACCGTTTGTGTGATTGGGGCAAAACAACGCTGCCAGGGGTTAATACTCGCGAAATCCGAAACAAATTCTAATGACAAAATGATTCGAAATTCTAAACAAATGCATCTTTTCTATCTTGCTTTTCGTGCTTAATATTTGTTGCCTGCCTGCGCGTGATTGCACGCAGATAGGTATGTTTTGGATTTGTTTCGAATTTTATTCGTTGTTATTCGGATTTTTTATTTATTGCTTGTTTGGTTCCGGCTATGCCAGCTTAATAATATATGTAATAAGAGCAGTCTATGGTTCCCCCTCGTATTTTAAAAACAGTCATCATTTTGCATTTGCAACACCCGGAAACGATGAAAATGGTTTTATAACCATATTGTGTTGTAGTGTATGTGCTTAAGCTATTTTTTGTAGTCTTATTTTCGAGCCGGGGAAGTACTAACGGAAGGAGCATTGCTATGGCAAAACAACAAATTCTCCTGGAAAGCGGCACCAATGAAATGGAATTGCTGGAGTTTCTCCTAAGAGATCAGTCGTTTGGTGTAAATGTTGCAAAAGTACAGTCGATAGTACAGCATGACCCAAAAACAGTCACTAAGGTGGCTACGTCTCTTCCGGCCATGATGGGGTTGATGCTGCACCGGGGAAAAACAATACCCCTCATTAATCTGGCAAACGCACTAGATATACAGAAGAAAAACAGCGATGATGCAAATAGCATATCGGTGGTAATAGTAACTGAATTTAATAATTCAATTAATAGCTTTTTGGTAGATGGAGTGAACCGGATTCACAGGCTTTCCTGGAGCGATTTTATTCCAATAAGCAATATTATCAACAGCAGCGGGTCAGGTGTTATCGGGTCGGTGCATATCGATAATAAAGAAATTATGATTATCGATTTGGAACATATTCTTTCTAAAATATTTCCACACTTGGCGATTGGCGAGGCTGCCAGCGAGACATTTCAAATAGAAAAAAAACAGGGACGTGAAAATGTGGTGGTTTTCTTTGCCGAGGATTCGAAGACTATTCGTGACAATGTTGTTCGCGTACTGAGCAGTGCGGGGTATAGTAATGTCCGTGTGTTTGAAAATGGTCAAAAGGCGTTTTATGCACTGATGGGAATACGTGACAAAGTAAAAGCGGAAGATTCTTTTTCCACAGAACTACCCGATGTATTAATATCTGATATAGAAATGCCGGAGCTTGACGGATTAACCTTATGCAAAAGGATAAAGAGCGACGCCTTGCTCAAAAATATCCCTGTGATTATGTTTTCCAGCCTGATAAATAATCAGATGGTGGTGAAATGTGAAAGTGTTGGCGCTGACAACTATGTAACAAAACCGGAGATGAATAAATTAATACATATGCTTGACGATAGTTGTTTAAAGAAGGAAAAATAACTGTAGGGGCAAAGCATTTGCTGTAAATTGGCATAAATGTTTTCATGCCCAAACTAACAAATACTCCGCACCTACTAACGCTCGTTCCCAAGTTCCGGTTTTGGAACGTAATTGTATTGGAAGCTCCTGCTTCCATTTTAATGGCCAAATGGTTGAGATGATTTAACGATTTTGACGAAGCATCAGTAACTATTCAGCGTAAACGATACACGGCTCGTTCCCAAACCTTGTACTGAACATAGTGAAGTATCTGTTTGGGAATGCATTTGTTCGAGAAACTCCGGTTTCTCGCCTGTTTGCTGATAGATAGGGAATAAAATCACAGGGTTAAGACAGTTTGTAATTTGTCAAGCCAGACCCTCACTGGAAACAAAGTTTCCAGTGCAATTGCGTTCCCAAACAGATACTTCACTATGTTCAGTACAAGGTTTGGGAACGAGCTCGAATTTATAGCAAATACTTCGTCCCTACTTGTTACGATTTTTTTTAATCACTTCATTATTGAGAAGGAAAAGCAATGAATATACTTGTTTCAGGTTCAGTGGCATATGACAGAATTATGGATTTTCCCGGAAAATTTTCAGATCACATTCTTCCCGAAAAAACACACCTGCTGAATGTATGTTTTATGATTAATGAACTGAAAGAAAATTTTGGAGGAACTGCGGGCAATATTGCTTACGCGCTCTCCTTGTTTGGCGAAACCCCCAAAATTATTGCAACTTCCGGACGTGATTTTGAACCGTACAAAAAGTGGCTGGAAGACCATAAAATATCTACCATGCATATAAAGATGATAGAGGAAGAATTGACGGCAGGGGCATATATTACAACAGACCGATCGGACAATCAAATAACGGCGTTTAATCCGGGTGCCATGAAATATAGCGCCTGGTTTGATTTTGATGCTGCGGCGAAAGAAGTGTCCTTGGCAATTGTCTCTCCCGGAAATTTGGATGATATGATGCAGTTTTCAAAAATATATAAACAAAAAGGAATAGAGTATATCTTTGACCCGGGACAGTCCTTGCCTGCATGGTCAAAAGAGCATCTAATGGAAGCCATTGACGGGGCAAAAATATTTATCTGCAATGACTACGAATTCCAGCTTACGCAAGACAAGACTTCCATGACAAGCGAAGATATTATAAGGGGAACGGATATTTTGATTATAACGAAAGGGGAATACGGGTCCGCAATTATATGCGGAGAAAACGGAACCACAAAGACATATGACGTCCCTGCCGCAAAAGTATCCGTGGTAAAGGACCCCACCGGCGCCGGAGATGCTTACAGAGCCGGTTTAATAAAAGGATTGGTTTCAGGCAAGGGGATTGTCCATGCGGCAAAGATAGGCGCCGTTTGTGCCGCCTATGCAGTTGAAGTGTATGGGACGCAAAACTTTCACTTCACAGCAGATGAATTTAAGGTGCGGTTTAAAGAGGTATTTAAGGAATCACCTTTTTAGCATAGTAGATTTGTGAAGTACGAAGTTTGATTTACGATTTGGGATTTAAATCGTACCTTGTAAACCTACACAATGTTCCCGCGAGTTGTTGTAGCCAAAAGCGTCTGGTCTTAGAATAATAAACACATTTCTTAAATTTCCTGTTGATAGAGGAGCCTTGTGTTCCGTGGTTTAACTGGTTTTTATAAAACTTATGCAAACAAAAACCATAAATCCAGCCTCGTACCTCCCAAATCTTTTTATATTGACCGAAAAAGTGGAATTTGTTACCATCAAGCGGTCTTTCAGTCAGCTATTCTTACAGAAACGTCATAATGCAGCAAAAAGCCGCAATCAAAAATAGTTTAACCACAAAGGGCACAAAGGATATACAGAACGCAAAGGATGCAAAGAAAAACCTACAAAAAAAGAAGTTTTTACGGGGTAATACTATATACCCAGCCCTGATTACCAAGGTGTTTTTTGCTGCCTCAACCCAAATAGCCCATAATTGTGTAGCGCATACCTTTGCAGGGAGAAAAGGTATTATCCTGCCATGGACAAGCCGGAACCAAACAAGCACAAAGCACAAAGCAAATTCTAAAATCCTCCCCCTAATCCCCTCCAAAGGGGGAGAATGTCCCCCGCTGGCGGTGGTGCAGGGGGTGGATTTGTATTCAGCATTTCGGATTTCCACTTCTATGGTGGCGGTATTTACCTGAAAATTACTTTTAAATAACGGATCATTAACGCATGCGAAGAGAAATAAAACTGATGCTATTCGGAATGGTGTTATATCCCATGTGTGTATTTGGCACTATGGGATGTGCCTCTGTACCAATGAAAAAGGTGGTTATTGAGGAAAAAGAGCCAAAAGCGGATATAAAACTGCGCAGGAATATAGACGAATGGACCCTTCAGTTATATTCAGATGACCCCACGATACGAAGTTTTGCGGCAGTTTCTTTGCTGGGATTAAATTTGCAAAATGCGCAGGAACCCTTAACAAACATATTAAAAGATGCAAAAGTGCGGGAAGATATTAAAATATCCGTGATAAGGGCATTCGGATTTGCCAGAGATGATCGTGCGGTTGAATATTTAATCCGCCTGTTGGGCGATGAATCTGAACAAATAAGAACCGTTACCTTGAATGCGCTTGGGAGGATTAAAACAAAAAAAACAATAAATATGATGGCGGACGCCATGCTTAACCCTAAGCAGTCAAGGGATGTTAAGATACTGTTGGCAAAGGCATTAGGCAATACGAATGACCAGGACTCCGTAGACCCGCTTATTAAAATGCTTCGGTCTGATGATAGTGATTTGCGGGAAACCGTGATGGCGTCTTTGGAGAAAATTACAAAAGTATCAAGCAACAAGGATTCCTCATGGTGGAGGGAATGGTGGCTGCGTAATAAGTCGAAAACACGGGAACAATGGCTGGATGAAATTGTGCTGAAGCAGGAAGAAAAGACCCAGCAATTAGAGGCAGAGATTGAACAATTAAAACAGGAAGTGGCGCGAAAGACTATTAAGCTCATTGAACTTGGACATGACAAAATAGACACTGCATTGTTGAGTGAAGCGATTAAAAGTGATTATCCGGAAGTAAGAATTTTTGCCGCAAAGGAATTGGCAAAGATAAAAGACTCATCAATTGTCGATATATTGATTAATGCCATATCAGACAAAGAAGAAGAAGTACGTATTGAAGTTGTTCAGACACTAGGGGTGATTAACGATGAAAAAGCGCTAAAACCTTTAATTCGTGCCCTGGGTGATGAAAGTTTGATTGTGAGAGAAAAGGCTGCCAGGGCGCTTGGACAATTTGGGAATGATGAGGTGGTGGCGGTTCTCATCGAAGCGTTAAACAATAAAACAAATGCCCCCATTGTGTCTACGATAATAGAATCGTTAGGCGAGACGGGAGATTTAAGAGCGGTTGATACGTTGATTCAATTTCTAACGCACGAGAAGCCCGAAATAAGGGAGTGTACTGCGGCGTCTCTTGGGAAACTCGCCGATGTGCGCGCGGTGCCGTACTTAATTGCCGCCCTGAACGACGGGGAAGAACGTGTCCGGTGGTATGCGGCAGATAGTTTAGGGAAAATCGGCGACCCTGTATGTGTGGAACCCCTTATTAAGCGCCTGTCCGACAGTAGTGCCCGAGTAAGAGAGTCGGCGGTGACGGCTCTCGGCCAGATTGGAAATCTGCCGGCAATTGAGGCTTTGATAAAAGCGCTTCAGGATGTTGATAAACGGGTTGTGGAACAAGCGGCCGGGCGTTTGGTGAATATTGAAGACGCAACGTTTGATATTATGGAGTCCGTGGCGGCTAGTTTTTATAATATTGCAGATTATAAGCGGGCAGAAATCGTTCTTGGCAGAATAATGGCAAAATATGCAAAATTCCCGGAGTTACAGGATAAGGTCTTGCAAATCAGGATAAAACGGGCAAAAACATTATTTGCGTTAAAAGATTGGCAGAACGCACTCAATAATTATGAGGAAATTTTAAAACATAATTCCGTTGATGACACAATAAAAAAAGAATTTATTCAGTGCGCAAAAGAGCTGAAACAGTTTGACCGTGCGCTAAAATGGTTCACCGTGTGGCTTGAAGAGAATCCCCGGAATTGCCAATGGTGCTGGCAAGGTCGTTTGGACATTGCCACTGCCATGCTTGAACAGGGTAACTATGAAAAGGTAAAGGACCTTATCGCCCTGTTGAAGACGGAGGACCCTAATCTTGGCGGCGAAGAATTTTTACCCCATTTTCAGGCATTAAATGACAAAATTGAAATTGGCGTCGCCAATGCAAAATAGTAACGAAGTACGATTTACGAGGTACGACCTGAAATCCCAAATCGTAAGTTAATAAAAGAAGAAACCACAGATTACACAGACTTCGTCGTGAGCTCAGTCGAACGATTACACAGATTAAAAAAATCGTAAATCGTAAATAATTTTTAACAGGAGTTTGAAATATAAATGAAAATCCTTATCGTAGGAGCAGGTGCGGTAGGTTTTAATCTCGCAAAACAATTGTCTAAAGAGGGACACGATATCTCTGTTATAGACAAAGACCAAAACATGGTCGACCGTATTACGGAGAAAATGGATGTTTCTGCAGTGTTGGGAATGGCCACGTCTCCTTCAATCCTGGAAGAAGCCGGGATTAAGAATACCGACGTCGTATTGGCCGTAACAAACAGCGATGAGATAAATATCGTGACGTGTATACTTTCGTATAAATATAATGTAAAAACAAAGATTGCAAGAATAAGAAACCCGGAATTTTCGGAAAAAAAACCATTTGTACACCAAAACGGGTTTCATATCGACTACATAATAAACCCGGAAATGATAACAATTAATTCTATCATGAATATCATCGGCACTCCTGGCGCAAACTATGTGGCCGATTTTAAAGGAGGGGACGTTCTGCTGAGAGGGTTTAGCGTGCCTGCGGATGCCCCGATAGTCGGTAAAAAACTTGCCGATCTGGAAGAAATTGAATACACGGATTCTTTTCTTATCGTCGCTATCCAACGGAATGATGAAATGATTATTCCTACGGGAGAAACAGAAATTAAACCGAACGATAACATCTATGTGGTTATGGCAAAAGAGGCATTGCCATTCTTCCTTCCGATGGTGAACAGGCGGGCAGATGAAGTCGCAAAAGTCGTTATCTATGGCGTAAACCGGGCAAGCCTTAATTTGGCGAAGAAACTGGAAGATAGAAAAATCGGGGTTACCATTGTAGAACCACTCAAGGAAAAAACGGAAGAAGCGGCGTCAGTGCTGGACAGAACAATTATCCTGAAGGGCGATGCCCTGGATATTGATATCCTGAAGGAATCTTCTATTCACATGGCGGATTTTTTTGTGGCTGTTTCTGAAAACGAACAGAGCAACCTTCTCGCCGCATTGCTGGCAAAGAGGCTCGGAGCAAAAAAGGCCATTGTGCTCACGGAAGACCCCGCGTTTGTACCTATTATTAATTCTCTGGGTATTGACGTGGTAATAAACCCAAGGCTCATCACCGCAGGTTCCATCTTGCAGCATATCCGCAGGGGCGATACCCTTTCCGTGGTAAAGTTTCAGCAAAGCGAAGCCGAGGCCATGGAGTTGATAGCATCGGAACACTCAAAAATTTTAGGCAAGCCCCTGAAAGAGGTACACTTCCCAAAGGGTGCTATTATTGGCGCTATTTCACATAATGGAGTTATGAAACTGCCCACAGGCGATACCATAATAAATCCTGGGGAAAGCGTGATTGTTTTTGCACTTCCAAATGCCATCGAAAAAGTCCAAACCCTCTTTTCCAATGGAAAAGTCTGAACTCATTTCATCATCACTTAAACCTCATCGTCTATGAACATTTCGATAGTACTTCGTACGGTATCTAATCTTGCGTTAATGCTTTCCGCAATATTCTTAATCCCGCTGGGCGTTGCGTTGTTTTATAAAAACTACGACACCTTATGGGCCTTTATCCTGGCGATAGTTCTTTCCGGCATGTTGGGCGGACTTAATAAACTATTCTTCCGGAAAATTGAAGAAGAAATAGGCATCAGAGAAGGCATTGCCATTGTAACGTTTAGCTGGTTCATCTGTATATTCCTGGGAGCAGTTCCTTATTGGTATTCCGGGGTATGCACAACGTACACCGATGCGGTTTTTGAGACAACAAGCGGTTTTACCACAACAGGGTCTTCCCTTCTTACAAACGTGGAAATATTGCCGGAAAGCATACTTTTCTGGCGGACATTTACCAATTGGCTTGGCGGGATGGGTATTATTGTCGTTTTTGTAGCATTACTCCCCGCTATGGGCGTAAGCGGATACCCGCTCTTTACTGCAGAGGTAAGCGGCCCTACCGTAGGCAAACTGAAGCCCAGGATCGCGGCAACGGCAAAGGTGCTGTGGATTATCTATCTTGTTTTTACGGCAACAGTGACGCTATTGTACTTCCTGGGCGGCATGCCGTTTTTTGACGCCATTTGCCATTCCTTTGCCACGGTCTCAACGGGAGGGTTTTCCACAAAGAACACCAGTATTGCATATTTTGATAATCTTTATATAGAAATTGTAGCCGCCGTCTTTATGTTTATTTGTGGTTGTAATTTCGGGCTTTATTATCAGTGTTTTCAGTTAAATTTCAAAAAAATACTGAAAAATTCCGAACTGCGTTTTTTTGCCGGACTCAATCTGATAGCAATTGTCTTTGTTGCCGTGTTTTTATACCTCGGCCAGCCTGGCAGCTTTCATAATGAAGCCGGCAGTGAGTATCATCAGCATTTTGAATATTCCCTCAGACGTTCGTTCTTCCAGGTAGTTGCAATATGCACCGGAACGGGTTTCTCAACGGCAGATTTTGACGTATGGCCTGATATATGCCGGTTTCTGCTCGTATTGCTCATGTTTATCGGTGCGTGCGCAGGTTCAACCGGCGGCGGCATTAAAAGCGTGAGGATATTGATACTGCTCAAGTCCAGCATGCGGGAAATAGTACGTGTAATAAGGCCGCGCATGGTAAAACATGTAAAGATTAACGGCGAATCGGTGAGTGGGGAAATTATTACCGGCTGCTCGGTATTCTTCGTGGTGTACCTTGGATTTTTCGGGGTGTGTTCGCTGGCATTGATGGCGACAAATCTTGACATGGTGACCTCCTTTTCTGCCGTAAGCACCTGTATGTCCAATTGCGGTCCCGGACTTGCAAAAGTTGGCCCATCGCTTAATTTCAGCGAAATTTCTTATTTCTGTAAATGGATTTTAAGCTTTTGCATGCTCCTTGGCAGGCTGGAAATTTACAGCTTTCTCCTTATATTTTTACCGGTAACGTGGAAAAGGTAGAATTGTGTTGACTCATAAAATATGAAATGATATATATAGAAAACCAAAGCTGGAATAGCCGGAACCAAACAAGCAAGATATAAAAAATACGAAATCCGAAACACGAAATACGAAACAAATCCGAATAACAAAACATAAAATTCAAAACATACAACAATTATGAAGCACGAAATGCGAGATACAAAAGATGCATTTGTTTAGAATTTCAAATCATTTTGTCATTAGAATTTGTTTCGGATTTCACAATCATCGGGTTTCACTATTAAATGTCTTGCCAAAAAATACAAAGAAATTACCGATAAGGTACTACGGGGGCGATTAGCTCAATCGGCTAGAGCACTTGCCTTACAAGCAAGGGGTTATAGGTTCGAGTCCTATATCGCCCACCATTTTCAAATCCCCGGTTTCCAGTCCACAGACCACAATCCTCAATCTGCAATTTGCCGATTGCCGACTTCTGAGGGAACTGCGTGCCCCTCCAACCCCTGTGTTTATATGCGTTTTTGTCAGGAGAATGTATTATTACTACAACCATAAAGCAGGAAACCGGTCTTATCAAAGTCAG
This sequence comes from Candidatus Kuenenia stuttgartiensis, assembly GCF_900232105.1. Taxonomy (NCBI): domain Bacteria; kingdom Pseudomonadati; phylum Planctomycetota; class Candidatus Brocadiia; order Candidatus Brocadiales; family Candidatus Brocadiaceae; genus Candidatus Kuenenia; species Candidatus Kuenenia stuttgartensis. The sequence goes on along the minus strand of NZ_LT934425.1, from coordinate 1,416,475 downwards.
GCAATACATCATCGATAGTGAGGGTCACAAGGTGGCTGCAATAATTGACATTGAAGAGCTTCGTAGGCTGGGAGAAGTGTTAAAGAATATTCCATCATCAGAGGTATGGCTCTATCAAAATAGCGAAGCCTTTGAAGACGTCCAAAAAGGTTTAAAAGAGGCATCGGAAGGAAAAATCTCAAAACTCAATCTTGACGACCTATAATAAAATCCCTTGTTTGAAATATTCTTAACCGACCTCGACAAACTCAAAACCGACAAGGGACTTTTCAAGAGATACACGGCGGTAAAAAAGGCCATTCAGTTTCTGTCTCAAAATCCAAGGCATCCGGGCTTGCAAACCCATGAGTTTACCACATTGAAAGGGCCGAAAGGAGAAAAGGTTTTTGAGGCTTATGCTGAACAATCCACACCGGCAGCATATAGAATATTTTGGTGCTATGGCCCTGACAAAAAACAGATTACCATCATAGCCATAACAGCTCATCAATAATTGCAGTATGACAGTAGGAAAATTTCGGCGTTGCTTACGGCGAGACCGCTTAGCGGCTGCAATATGAGGGGAAGAAACCGGCTCTCCATCCTGCCTGAAAAATCTATATAATCCGGGGTTCCCCCTTTCGTAATTTTGCGTGAGTATTGAGGATTTCGGATTTCAGCATTAAATATTTTGCCAAAAAATACAAAGAAATTACTGATCTCCAGTCTCCAGTCTCCAGTCCCCAATCTGCAATTTGCCGGCTGTAGATTGTAGATTGCTTCATAAACATACAAAGAGAAATACGAGTGCCAATAAGCGGGTTATTCATAATAGCGTGTTTTTTATTCATCATAGCGGCAGCGAGCTATTTTTTTGCGAAAACGAAGATATTTTCTTTTGCGTTACTCCTGTTTTACGCATGCAATACGTATCTTTCTCAAATATTGCTTTATCATTCTCACCCCATACTTTTTTACATAATAATAACACCCTTCCTACTCTTCCCCACGGTCTGCCTTATCCTCTTTGCTCTGGATGTGCGCTATGGTTTGTTTTGTACAGATACCACATTCGTTATTATATTCGTATGGCTGCTCATACCCGCATACCTAATGACAAATATCATCCTATACATTGTGTTGTGAAATCCTAAGCTGGTATAGCCAGGATGCTACAGACGAAAGATATCCCTCTTCCTTCGTCCCTCGTCCTTCGCTGGCCCGTCATTATCACAGGCAAATCTTGCTATGCATGACTAATGACTAATTTTCTTGACAAAACTGCAGGTCAAATTTAAGCTGCTGTTTATGAAGAATTTATCCATTATTATTCTATTCATAGCGTCCGCTCTTATTGTCTGTAATAGCCAAACATTTGCCATAGAGACCGCGCCGCACATCAGCGACCGGGAAATCGTGGAAAGGCTTACACGGCTCGAAGAAGGGCAGTCTGCTTTTCGCGAAGAAGTAAAACAACTCCGGGAAGACATGAATAAACAGTTTGACCGTATAGACAAACAATTTGACCGGCTGGTCCATATAATGCTGGGTATCTTTGGCGCATTTGCGGCGTTGTGTGGCGGCACGATATGGTTTGCCCTGTGGGACAGGCGTACCATGATACGCCCCTTTGAAGACAAGGTTAAGAAGATAGAGGACGACATCGCGGCAAACCGCAACAAGCTGCATACCTTCATAGATGCATTCAGAACCCTCAGCAAGACCGATGAAAAAGTCGCCGGCATCCTGAAGAAATTCAACCTGCTGTAAAAACTACCGGTTCCCGACTTTCAAAAGAGAAACCACAGATTTCACAGATGAAATAAAAAAAGGATTTTATGGGGCAGGCACAGATTATAAAATCGGTCCGCAGTCCTCAATCGGCAATCTGCAATTTGCCGACTTCTGACTTCTGACTTCTGATTTCTGACCAAGGACTAATTTTCTTGACAAAACTGCATGTCAAATTTAAGCTGCTGCTTATGAAGAATTTATCCATTATTATTCTATTAATAGCGTCCGCTCTTATTGCCTGTAATAGCCAAACATTTGCCATAGATGCCGCACCGCACATCAGCGACCGGGAAATTGTGGAAAGGCTTACACGGCTCGAAGAAGGGCAAAACGCACTACGGGCAGAAATCAGGGCAAATGCGGATGTAATAAGACAACTCCGTGAGGACATGAATAAACAGTTTGATCGGGTAGATACTCAGTTTGGCAGGATGGATACCCAGTTTGGCAGGATAGATGCTCAGTTTGACAGAATAGACAAACAATTTGACCGGCTGGTCCATATAATGCTTGGCATCTTTGGCGCATTTGCGGCGTTGTGCGGCGGCACAATATGGTTTGCCCTGTGGGACAGGCGCACCATGATACGCCCCTTTGAAGACAAGGTTAAGAAGATAGAGGACGACATCGCGGCAAACCGCAACAAGCTGCATACCCTCATAGATGCATTCAGAACCCTCAGCAAGACCGATGAAAAAGTCGCCGGCATCCTGAAGAAATTCAACCTGCTGTAAAAACTACCGGTTCCCGACTTTCAAAAGAGAAACCACAGATTTCACAGATGAAATAAAAAAAGGATTTTATGGGGCAGGCACAGATTATAAAATCAGTCCGCAGTCCTCAATCGGCAATCTGCAATTTGCCGACTTCCGACTTCCGACTTCCGACTTCTGACTTCTGACTTCTGACTTCTGACTTCTGATTTCTGACCAATGACTAATTTCCTTGACAAAACCGCATGTCAAATTTAAGCTGCTGTTTATGAAGAATTTGCCCATTATTATGCTATTCATAGCGTCCGCTCTTATTGCCTGTAATAGCCAGGCATTTGCAATAGAAGCCGCACCCCACATCAGCGACCGGGAAATCGTGGAAAGGCTAACACGGCTTGAAGAAGGGCAGTCTGCTTTTCGCGAAGAAGTAAAACAACTCCGCGAGAACATGAATAAACAGTTTGACCGTGTAGATACCCAGTTTGGCAGGATAGATGCTCAATTTGACCGCATAGATAAACAATTTGACCGGTTGGTCCATATAATGCTTGGCATCTTTGGCGCATTTGCGGCGTTGTGTGGCGGCACGATATGGTTTGCCCTGTGGGACAGGCGCACCATGATACGCCCCTTTGAAGACAAGGTTAAGAAGATAGAGGACGACATCGCGGCAAACCGCAACAAGCTGCACACCCTCATAGATGCATTCAGAACCCTCAGCAAGACCGATGAAAAAGTCGCCGGCATCCTGAAGAAATTCAACCTGCTGTAAAAACTACCGGTTCCCGACTTTCAAAAGAGAAACCACAGATTTAACAGATTCCACAGATTGAAAAACGGAAACCACAGATTTCACAGATGAAATAAAAAAAGGATTTTATGGGGCAGGAACAGATTATAAAATCGGTCCGCAGTCCTCAATCGGCAATCTGCAATTTGCCGACTTCCGACTTCTGACCAATGACTAATTTCCTTGACAAAACCGCATGTCAAATTTAAGCTGCTGTTTATGAAGAATTTATCCATTATTATTCTATTCATAGCGTCCGCTCTTATTGCCTGTAATAGCCAAACATTTGCCATAGAGGCAGCACCCCACATCAGCGACCGGGAGATAGTGGAAAGGCTTACACGGCTTGAAGAAGGGCAGTCTGCTTTTCGCGGAGAAGTAAAACAACTCCGGGAAGACATAAATATCCAGTTTGGCCGTATAGATAAACAATTTGACCGCATAGATAAACAATTTGACCGGTTGGTCCATATAATGCTGGGCATCTTTGGCGCATTTGCGACGTTGTGTGGCGGCACAATATGGTTTGCCCTGTGGGACAGGCGCACCATGATACGTCCCTTTGAAGACAAGGTTAAGAAGATAGAGGACGACATAGCAACAAACCGTAACAAACTGCATACCCTCATAGATGCATTCAGAACCCTCAGCAAGACCGATGAAAAAGTCGCCGGCATCCTGAAGAAATTCAACCTGCTGTAAAACATAAATGAACCTTGACAGAAGATGTACGAAGTACGATTTGAACCATGAGCCACGAACCATGAGCCATGAGCTGGCGTAGACAGAACCAAACAAGCAGGAAATAAAAAATACGAAATTCGAAGTACGAAATACGAAACAAATTCAAAAATACAAAATCCCAATGAAAAAAACCGTAGTACTTTAGTCTTTTGAAACGGGAAATTATCATTTGTAGTGCGACGAACCTCGTCGCACTACATGACTACATCGTGCAGCAAACAATGTTTTTGTCATTGTATTTTTGTATTTCGGAACTTGTTTCGGATTTCGAGCGTCGTATTTCGTATTTTAACATTTTTAGCAGGTAGCCCATTATGCCGCATCTACACGTATTTGACACTCATGCATACGTCAAGAGGGTGTATCGAGATAGATCAAATTGAATTATGAAAAGAAGCTGGAGCTTCTGGTATAAGCGTATTCCCAAGCCGGAGCTTGGGAACAAGGGTGTGCGCCGGAGCTTGGGAACGAGAGAGACTGGGAACTAGAGATGCCTGGGAACGAGAGGTGTTCCCAGTCCCCAGTCTGCAATCCTCAATCTGTAATTTGCCGACTGCCGACTGCCGACTTCAGACCTCTGACTTCTGACTGCCGATTGCCGATTGCCGATTGCCGATTGAAGACTGTTTCACCCTCGTTCCCAAGCCCCGGTGCACACCCTCGTTCCCAAGCTCCGGCTTGGGAACGTACATGCGGTAAAAGCGATGCTTTGCGTGGAAAATCATGAGGTCACGTTACAAAATAGTAAAAAACAGCAACCTGTATTTTATAACCTCTACAATTGTCGGGTGGCTACCGGTATTTACAGAAAAGATATTTTGCGACATCATAGTCAATTCGTTAACTTATTGCAGACAGAAAAAAGGGCTGCGATTGTTTGCTTATGTTGTAATGGATACCCATATACACCTCCTTGTTTCGTCAGAGGCGGCGTCTGAAATAATAAGAGATTTTAAGAGCTATACTGCGCGGGAAATTATACGGATAGCAAAAGAGAATCAGAGGAAGCGGCTTCTGAAACAGTTTGAATTTTACAAAAAAGGACACAAGGCGACCAGCGAATATCAGGTATGGCAGGAAGGATTCCACCCGCAGATGGTTGCGCAGGAGGATGTGCTTAGACAAAAGGTTGCATATATACATTGCAATCCTGTAAGAAGGGGGCTGGTAGAAGATGCCGGACATTGGGTTTATTCGAGCGCAGGGAATTACCTTTATGGCAAAGGATGTATCGAGATAGATCAAATTGAATTATGAAAAGAAGCTGGAGCTTCTGGCATAAGCGTATTCCCAAGCCGGAGCTTGGGAACAAGGGTGTACGCCGGAGCTTGGGAACAAGGGTGTACGCCGGAGCTTGGGAACGAGGGTGTGCGCCGGAGCTTGGGAACGAGAGAGACTGGGAACTAGAGATGCCTGGGAACGAGAGGTGTTCCCAGTCCCCAGTCTGCAATCCTCAATCTGTAATTTGCCGACTGCCGACTGCCGACTTCAGACCTCTGACTTCTGACTGCCGATTGCCGATTGAGGACTGTTTCACCCTCGTTCCCAAGTTCCGGTGCACACCCTCGTTCCCAAGCTCCGGCTTGGGAACGTACATGCGGTAAAAGCGATGCTTTGCGCGGAAAATCATGAGATCACGTTACAAAATAGTAAAAAACAGCAACCTGTATTTTATAACCTCTACAATTGTCGGGTGGCTACCGGTATTTACAGAAAAGATATTTTGCGACATCATAGTCAATTCGTTAACTTATTGCAGACAGAAAAAAGGGCTGCGATTGTTTGCTTATGTTGTAATGGATACCCATATACACCTTCTTGTTTCGTCAGAGGCGGTGTCTGGAATAATAAGAGATTTTAAGAGCTATACTGCGCGGGAAATTATACGGATAGCAAAAGAGAATCAGAGGAAGCGGCTTCTGAAACAGTTTGAATTTTATAAAAAAGGACACAAGGCTACCAGCGAATATCAGGTATGGCAGGAAGGATTCCACCCGCAGGTGGTTGCGCAGGAGGATGTGTTTAGACAAAAGGTTGCATATATACATTGCAATCCTGTAAGAAGGGGGCTGGTAGAAGATGCCGGACATTGGGTTTATTCGAGCGCAGGGAATTACCTTTATGGCAAAGGATGTATCGAGATAGATCAAATTGAATTATGAAAAGAAGCTGGAGCTTCTGGTATAAGCGTATTCCCAAGCCGGAGCTTGGGAACAAGGGTGTACGCCGGAGCTTGGGAACAAGGGTGTACGCCGGAGCTTGGGAACGAGGGTGTGCGCCGGAGCTTGGGAACGAGGGTGTGCGCCGGAGCTTGGGAACAAGGGTGTGCGCCGGAGCTTGGGAACAAGGGTGTGCGCCGGAGCTTGGGAACAAGGGTGTACGCCGGAGCTTGGGAACGAGAGAGACTGGGAACGAGAGATGCTTGGGAACGAGAGATGTTCCCAGTCCCCAGTCCCCAGTCCCCAGTCCCCAGTCCCCAGTCCCCAGTCCCCAGTCTGCAATCCTCAATCTGTAATTTGCCGACTGCCGACTTCTGCCCTATGACCTCTGGCTTCTGGCTTCTGACTTCTGACTTCTGACTTCTGACTTCTGGCTTCTGGCTTCTGACTTCTGACTTCTGACTTCCAACGTTAACCCTTTAAAACGCTGTGTGTTACTCTTTTGTAAAGTTTGGGAAAAATTGATTTTTTAGTTGACTGTCATCTGATTGCGTGCTATATTCTGCGACACCGGGGTTTAGCTATACAGGGCATATTGTTAGGAATTACGATTTAAAAATCATAAATTAATAAAAAAAACCAAAGAAACCAAAGATTACACAGATTAAAAAAATCTAAAATGTCTTAGCTTGTCTAATAGTTGAATACACAATCGTGCGTTATTATTTAGGAAAGGAGGGTGAATATAAGGAAGAAAGTAGTTGGTTTTTCTGCCAAGGCCTGCGCTATCGCGGCAAGGTAACGAGCAGAGAAACGCACGTGCAGTTTTCCCATCTCTTATCATAATTCGCATTCCTGAAAAGGAGGTGGTGTGATTTCAGAAGGGGGTCGTAGTACATTGGGAGTTAAAAAATTATCATGATGTAATGTTGGGGCAGCCCTTGTGGCTGCCAATGTATGGGCGGAATTTTATTGGAAGCATATTCATGTTGGTCTTAGTAAAAGGAGATGTGTAGGATATGAAAAGACCTGGATTAAATTTAAAAGGCAATTGGTTAAGCATGGCAGGTGTTTTGTTTTTGATGCTGGCCCTGGTTATGGGCGTAGCGTCAAACGCAAAGGCCGCCACGGGGAGTTTTGACCGTGATCGCTATCTGCCAGAAAAAGCTGGGGGTAACGATTACGATCGTGCGTGGATTTCTGTGACAGACAGCTCAGGTAATACGACAAGTTCTCCGGATACCATTACGGTAACGGTAAGAGCTGGTGTAGACGACGCTACCTCGTTTATTTTGCTCGAAACGGGTAACACTTCTACGGTATTTACCACTACTGGTACAGTACAGCCCAATTACAGGGCTTTGGGGACTACTTCCGGATATGTGGAAGATCTTGCAGGGAGTTATTGGTACTCAGTCCTTGGAAACAGCATTGTTGGATTGGATTTGAGGCTGAATGCTGCGAACATCGGTGGAAATGCGCAGTCTGCCACTAGTGGGGATTTGAAAGTTGCGGAGGGTTCCACTTTAGAGCTATTGTATGGCGGATCAACGTTGGATACCGCAACGGTAGGTTTCAATAGTGGTAGCATTAGTTCTTCACCGTCCAGCGTTACCTCGGTTGAAGGCTTGCCATCAAACGGGAATATTATTTTAAGTATTTCAGATCCTGATGAAAACCTTAATCCCGTCGTCAGGGATGTTATTGGGTTTTATGACGGGTTTACAACGGGTGACACAAGGGGTACGGCATCTTCAATGGTGCAGATTTCTGCAGTTGATCAATCCTCTGATACGGGCGACACGTTATCCTTGGGCGGCACATCTATTGTCGCAAGGCATATAATGCTTGTGGAGACGGGTAATAATACCGGGGTTTTTACGGCAAGCGGTTATGTGTACGGCACTACAACTACCGTTGCGGCTAGTGATTTGGTAGGAAATCTGAAAGTTGGAAGCAGTTCTGAATCTTACTATCAGGGGCAGGATATTACCTTGGGGGCCGGTACTGTTTCGTGTACATTTCGGATTGTCGAGGCGAACGCAAACGGCGGTATTGCGCTTATTTATAATGGTACATCAACCGAAACTTATGGAACAGTCAGTGTTGTTTTTGACGCAACTTCTGCCCCTAGGGCAGATGTCGGAGCATCTCTTGTAGCCTTTGGCACAAGTTCATTATCGCTCGGAGATACTCAAACCGGCCACAAAGTTGTGTGTTATGGAACACAGACCAGTACTGGATATGCGGTTTCTGCTTGGGGCTTGCCGAGTAGTTCCTCTAATTATGCGGCAACAGGTTCTAAGCTTGTTAAGTTGATGGATGGAAGTTCATATTGTTTGATTGCAGTGAGCTCGTTTAGCACACCTAATGATTCGGCTGGACTTGGTACTGAAGGTGATATTATAGCCAATAGCGGCTACGGTAGCGTTAGCGTAGTTTTTGACGGCTTCAGGCTGGTTGGTCCGAGAGATGGTGATACCTTGAAGGTTTCTTATCTAGATTTGTTGAAATCTAACGGACAAGCAGGGACGGTTTCGGCCAATATTTCATTTGGAATTGCCGGGAAAACCGGGGAGTTGTCTGTTGATAAAACCACTGTTGATATAAATGATTTCTTAACAGTCACTGTGATTGATGATAACCTTAACACTTCAAGTTCTACTTCGCAGTCAGTCGGTGAGGATTCATGGAATGGCACCACCACGGCGGAGAGAGGCGATCGTTTGAAGGTGGCGGCGTATTCCTCTGGCTCTGGAGAAGGGGTTGGCAATGCGCTTTCGTTGAGTTTTAAGGATGGTACTTCTGTCGGAACGTCATCGGCTATACGTGTATCTAACACCGATAATTCTCTGGTTTGGATTATTCCAAAAGATCCAAGCAGTGGTTATATTGGTACTCCAGGTACCCGTAGCAGTTCGGCCGGCAGCGCAACCTTTACATTGGGCACTCAGAGTGTTGATACTAACGCCCTTATGAAAGGAGCTTCAAGTGCTGCGAAGAGTTTCCTGAGCTCTGCGACCACGTCATCTTTTGTTGCGACTCTTGATGGGTTGGGTGATACCGTTGAAATATCGCCTGATGGTACGAGATGGATTGCTATCCCAGTGACAGAAACCGGGGCAAATTCGGCAACTTTTGTAGGTACGGTTGGATTTGATTATACAGCGGCTAGGGTCACGACAGATACAACTCTTACGAGGACTACAGCGTTTTCAGATTCCACGGATTACACGACAATTACGTTTGCAAATTCTGAGTTCAATTCTACCAATCGATTGGATTCATTCATTGGTACCGGGTCAGTGGTAAGAGTACGTGATGATTTTTCTCAGGAATTTCAGGAAGTAGTTTCAGTCGCGGGTTCTACGATGGTTGTTACTAAGCTGGCGAGTTCTACATCATTTACACCATACAAGACATGGATCCAGGTGATAGGAAATGATATGACTACGGCTCGTGAGGACACACTTTCCAACGGTGCGAAAGTATTCCGCATCGGTGGATTTTTTGGCGCAACCTATCGCATTCGTTATAATGATGCCAAAGATGCAGATGGTAACTATAAGGCGGGTGATACTTTGGCTGCGACTGCTTCAGATGTAGGTTTTCAAACATATGATGGAGAGTTGTCTACCAATGTATCTGGAACCATTGGGCCTAATCAATACGTAGTGGTGACATTGGTTGATGAGGATTTAAATACGAGTACATCGTCCAAGCAGACTACCAGCGAACCAGATCGTACCGAAAGTGGCACAAGATATGTGACTTTTTACAATGAAAACGGATTGGGTAATCCGGTAGGTTCTTCGACTTCTAATGCACCTGATGGCTTGTTTAAAAATGGCTTTACTGCAAAGGTTTTATATGCAAGCAAACTTAGCAATGTGTTAAGTTCATCGGTAGATCAGAGTAGTAACACTATCGATTTTAAGTTAGAAGAAACTGCGGTTAACTCTGGAACATTTAAAGGTTCGTTCCAATTGTCTAGTTCGAGTTCCACCTTGAATAGCTCCGACAGATTGCAGGTATCCAGCGGAGATAGCATTTATGTTCATTATAATGATTCTCCAAGCGCTACTGCAGAGGACAACTCTACAAATTATAGGGTGGTCGGTCCGTTAAGTATCGAGACTAGCATAGGATCTTTATTATTGAGTAAAGCGAAAGCCTACCTGAGCGGTGATACTGTGGTGGTATCCGTAGTTGATGATGATCAGAATACCACTTCCGGGCAAGATACGTTGACTGATAAGCTTAAGATAGAGGGCAGCAATTACTCTACAGGTGGCGCTCTTACGCTAGATCTTGTAGAAAGCGGAAATACCTCCGGAACATTCCTTGCCACCTTTACCACTGGTACAGAAACAGTTGAAACAAGTGCTAATTTAGGTAAGGTGAAAGCACAGGAAGGCGGGGTTGTTACTGTAACATACACGGATTCCAGCCCTTCCAACACTACCGTCACAGAGACGCTGTCATTTGGCTCTTATGATGCGACTATAGAGTTTAATGCAGATTCCTATGGTTTAGGCACATATGCTATTGTCACATTGGCTGATGCAGAAAGAAATACGTCTCATACAGGCACTGAAACGTTGTTAGATGATGTGTTTATTCAAACATCTTCAGTAAACAGCACGAAGATGAGGCTGGTGGAAACGGGTAATGACACAGGAACATTTGTAGGGTCTATCCTGGTAACTTCTAGCGGTGCTACTACTGAATTTAACCAGATTCAGGGAGCAGAAGGTGAAACGCTGACGGTGACTTATTCAGACACGATAAATACAACATCGTCAACCAGGACTGTGACGGATACGGCTGCTATAACGGCTGCTGTAACACCTTCGCCTACACCAACGCCTGGGGTAACTCCAACGCCTGGAATAACTCCAACCCCTGGGCTAACGCCAACACCATCTCTGATACCTGGACTCGGTTCGGTAGAAGGGTTTGTAACGGATGCGGCGACAGGGGATGGCATTGAAGGAGCGACGGTGCGTAATCAGTCAGGGATTTACACTGATACAACTGACGCGGATGGGTTCTACTCGATTGCGAATGTTGAAGCTGGAACTCGTACCTTTACCGCTGTGGCTCTCGGTTACGTTCCCTCAGCCCCTACTGCTATAGTAGTAACGGCAGGCGGGACAACAAACCTCGACTTCGCGTTGGTTGCTTCTGTTCAGGGAACACCAATAACAACGCCAACTGTGACGCCTCCACCAACTGCGACATTGGTAGTTGCGGTTGCGGATGGAGATGGCATTCCAATCGCAGGAGCTACGGTGACTGTTGATGGACAATCCGGAGTTACGGATGCAAGTGGTGGAGCTACCTTTACCCTCGAAGCCGGTGATTACGAGGTTTCTGTAAGTGCAACTGACTATCTCACATCGGTTGTAACGGTAACAGTGACACCTCCGGTAACGATCCTGCCAGTAACCTTGGAACCGAAAGGACCATGTCCGGAACCGGATGAGGCAGTTGCTTCAGCCGCTACTGTAACACCGGATAGCCTGAGTCTTACAAAAGGTGACAGCGAAGACGTTATAGTGCTGGTAACAGATGAAGATGGTTGCCCTGCACAAGGCGTGAAGGTAAAGAGGAAGCTTACTTCGGCTAACAAGAAGAAGATTAAGGTAACGCCTGCCAGCGAAACAACAGATACAAGTGGCCAGGCAACGTTTACCGTGAAGGCGAAGAAGAGCAAAGGAAAAGCTAACGTGAAGTTTGCTGTAAAAGGTGTGAAAGATAAACCGAAAGTAAACGTCACTCTTGCAAAATAAAATAGTGATAATGTTAGTTTAGTAGTCAAGTAGTTTAAAAGGGGTGTTATGTCGAAAGATATAACACCCCTTTTTTTGTGGTTTTTAAGTAAGTTGGTAAAATCCCCAATTCCTTAAATCACATATTGCTATAAAGCCGTAATTAAAAAGAGTTTAACCACAAAGGGCACAAAGAATACAGAACACAAAGGGGCACGAAGAAAATCTTACAAAAAAAAGAGGTTTTTACAGGGTAATACCATAAGTTGCCGGCAAAAATAAAAAGAGGATAACGAACTGCAGTGAACTATTACCTAAAATCCAAAATCCAAAATTTAAAATCCCCTAAATGGTTCTTGAAAAAGCATTACCCACATCTATAATGAACTATCATGATGAACCAATGACCAATAGTTGGACACAGATAAACGCTGATTAACACTGCTTTTTGAACGACATAAATAATCACAGGATGTGTAAAATAATTGCTGCTACAATAAAATTGTCAAACACTAACCACTGCTTTTAGAACGGAAGATATGATGAGCAACGAACTAGTTGAATACATAGCCGATGTACTACCTGATGGCCATTTGTCTATACCTGAAAAGATCAGGAAAAGATTAGAACGTATATCTAAAAAAAAGTCAGAGTTTATATTGATTTGAAAACTGAAAAAATAACAAAAAGGCGCCATCCTGCGTTTGGAATATGGGCGGATCGTTTATCAGAAGTTGATTCCGGAGAAGTAGCTAAGAAATTGAGGAAAAAGTTAGAAAGCAGGACTGATGGCTTTGTAATTATTCAGCGTAAACATTACACGACTCCCGGCGGGTTCAGGATATTTCGTGACGTAAGAAACGCCATATCGCGGGAGAAGCAAATTAAGGGTGGCTCAAGGGCTAAAAAAATGTAACTATTCAGCATAAACGATACACGGCTCGTTATGACGGTTTATGAGATTGCTTCGGAAAAGACCCTCGCAATGACAAGCGGATGTGCTTGCGATGACAAACGGATGCGCTCGCAATGACAAACGGATGCCCTTGTGTGCTGATAGCCATGAGCCAAATTACTATGAGCCATGAGCTATAAGAATGGTTCGTCGTGAGCTTAGCCGAACGGTTACAAATCTGAACCCTCAAATATAGTTTCCAGTGCCATTGTGTTCCCATGCAGATACTTCATTATGTTCAGTAAAAGGTTTGGGAACGAGTGTGTGCGTAAGACGCCCCCCATTGCCACCCAGTGGAGGGGAAATTATTGTGATTCGTAAAACTAAAACTAAAACTAAAACTAAAATTGTAATTCGTAAATAACAAATGGAAAGACATTTTGACCAACAATTAGGTGTTCTCCGGAGGAATCTTATCCAGATGGCCTCTGTCGTTGAGATGGCTATTTCAAACGCCGTTAAGTCATTAAAAGAAAGAGACAGCGACCTGGCGCACTCAGTGGTGATGCACGATGAGCAGGTGGATGATTTAGAACTGGAGATAGATAAGCAGTGCGTTGACCTGCTGGCTTTGCAACAGCCAATGGCGGTTGACCTCCGGTTTATAACCTCAGCGATGAAGATTACCAATAATCTCGAGAGGATGGGTGATCTTGCGGTAAACATAGCGGAGCGGGTTGTTCCTCTGAATCAGGAACCGCAGCTAAAACCCCTAATAGACATCCCAATGATGGCAACTATTGCGCAAACTATGGTGAAAGACAGCATTGATGCGTTTGTGAATAAAGATACCACCCTTGCGCAGGCGGTTTGCCAGCGCGATTCCACGGTTGATGCCCTCAATGACCAGATATTTCGCGAATTACTGACATATATGATGGAAGACCCTGGGAATATTATACGGGCAGTGCACCTGATGTTTATTTCGCGCCATTTGGAAAGAATCGCCGACCATTCCACCAATATAGCGGAAGAAGTGGTGTATATTGTAAGGGCAACGGTCGTTAAACACCGGAAGCATAGGTTAAGCGAGTTATGAGAGGTTTTCAGGTTTCACGGTTGAAAACCTTTGAACCGCGAATGGGCGCTAATATTGAGGAATGATTTGTGGAAATAAAATTCTCACGGCACGCTAAAAGAAGGGCAAGATTATATAAAATATCAGAGTCAACAATTATAAAGATTTTAGAAGGTAAAGAATTATCTCAAGGAAGGCATGAGATTATAGAAAGTGCAGAAGGATTTAAGTATCCACTGAAAATTACAATTGTCGTGGAGAAGAGTATAATAACAGTAATAACAAACTACCCTTTGAAGAATGGGAGGAAAAAATGAAAGTGTATTACGACAATGAAGCAGATGCTTTGTATTTGAGGCTGGGGGATGAAACGCCGGATGGGGTTATAGAAATTTCAGAAGGAGTTAATGTGGATACAACTTCGGAGGGAAAAATTGTGGGTATAGAAATGCTGGATGCTTCTAAAAAAATAGATTTAAGGACAGTGCTCTCTTACTCACTTGAATTTGACGAAGATTTAATAACACTAAAGACGTAACAACAAGGCAAAGGGGAACCACAGATTACGCAGACTAAAAAAATCGTCACAAGTTTACAATTGACCAAAGACCAAAAGGAGGAGTATGTTACTACCTCAGGCAGGCTTGCAATCTGAACCCGCCATGAATGAGTTGGGGCTAAAAAACATAGGTGTTTGATAATTTTAGAAAATAATTATTCGCATTTATCGTTCAAATCTGTATTCCGATTGTTTCTTGTGAGAGCGATAGAATGAAGAGGGAAGATATTATAAGTTTTATTTCTGAACACAAAGCTGAATTTGAACAAAGGTTTGGCGTTAAAAAGATAGGTCTCTTTGGCAGTTACGCAAGAGACGAGGGCCGGGAGGGGAGCGATATTGATATTGTGGTTGAACTTAAAAAGCCCGACCTGTTTTGTCTGATAGGCATCAAGCAGGCTGTCGAGGAATCTCTTGGCAACAGGGTTGATATTGTTCGTCTCCGGGATAAAATGAACAAGACATTGAGGCGCAGGATAGAGCGAGATGTCGTCTATGTTTGATAAGGAACTTGATCCCGCAGATTTGTAAGGACACGTCATGGCGTGTCCCTACAAATTGTTGCTCATTTGCCTCTATTCTTTTACATTGAACATTGAATATTAATTTTCAAAAAGGTGCGAACGGGGCTTTTCGCGGTGTTTTTTCAAAAATCTAAAGTGTTACTAGTCGTTGGGTTTCGTTACCCGACACAACCTCAAGGACTACGGGACTGTAGCCATGAGCCATGAGCCATGGGACATCCACTACTATAACCATGTCAAAATCAAAGGCATTCTATCTGCTGCTGCTGCTGCTTGTTGTTATTACATTCTGCGTATTTCTCAATGCCATTCCAAATGGTTTTGTCTATGATGATATCAGCGTTATCGAAGAGAATTATTTCATAAAATCACCCGGGAATCTTCCAAAAATATTCAGCAAAGAGTATTTCTCCCTTTCCAATGAGTTGAGCTATCGTCCCGTTGTTACCTTAAGTTATTTTCTGGATTATGCGGTATGGGGGCTCAATCCCTTCGGCTATCACCTGTCCAATGTCGCGATACATGCGTTCAACGTCCTTATGTTCTGTATATTGGTGAATAATCTGGTGAAGTCGCGGTCGATTGCATTCTTTGCCGCGCTAATATTTTCGATTCATCCGTGCGTAACCGAAGCGGTAAACGCTATTAGTTACCGGGAAGATTTACTTGTTGCCGGCTTCTCTTTCCTGTCATGCATTTTCCTTATAAAATCACTAAAAACATGTTCAAAAGATAAGCCATTGCCGGCAGATGACGGGTCGCATTTGAGAAAGGGGGTTTTTTTAATAATCGGACTGCTCTTTTATATGCTTGCCTTGTTTTCCAAGGAAAGCGCAATAGTACTGCCGGTATTCATCATTTTGTACCGGTTGCTGTGCGGCATACCATATCTGAAAAGGTATTATGTAAAAATACTTTTGGGATACGCGTTCGTGTCGTTTTTTTTCATTCTCGTGCGTTTCTCCCTGTTGAAAAACCCAAGGCTTGTTTCGGTTGCGTATTATGAAAAGAGTTTTTGGATAAGCGGTATGACGATGGTCAAGGTGGTGGCATATTATGTAAAACAAATGTTTTTACCCATACACTTGAATGCCGATTATAAAGCAATTCCAGTACGCACGCTCTCCGACATGTCATTTCTCATAAGCGTTTTTTTTCTTGTGGCGGTAGGCGTGATTGTTTTTAGGATAATAAAACACTCCCGCATACAGGGACTGTTTGCACTGTGTTTTTTTGCCGCCTTATTGCCCGTGATGAATATTATTCCCATCGGGCATATTATGGCGGAGAGATATTTATATCTTCCGGTTGCAGGGTTTTGCGGAGTGACAGGCTGCGTTATAGGCCGCTGGTTTCCCGGTAATATCCCGGCAGGCAGCAGGACGGGGTTGTTTTTGCCCGATAGGCAGGCATTGAAGAGACGCGCCGGTATCATTGCCATTGCAGCAGTAGTGGTTATTTCGTTTGCCCTAAGAACAGTGCTAAGGAACAATGACTGGCGGGACGAATACACCTTCTGGACAAAGATTGCGAAAGAGCAGCCGGATAATCATGATGCGCATAACAATCTTGGGGTATTTTATTACAAGCATGGTGACCTTGACCGGGCAATCGGGGAGTTGGAGAGGGCCGTTCTCCTGAAGAATGATTATCCGGAGGGACACAATAGTCTGGGCACCATGTATATTGATAAAGGGCTTACTGACAAGGCGATTTCCGAGTTTTCCCTGGCAATACACTATGACCCGGCATCTTCCTATGCCTACTATAATATGGGGAATGCCTATTTTGATAAAAATGCACTGGATGAGTGCATTGTGTTTTTTAACAAGGCGATTCAGCTCAACATGCATAAGCCGCAGGTATTTAACAATCTTGGCAGCGCTTATCTGAAAAAGGGGAATCTTGACGCCGCTATTGCGCAGTACCGGAAGGCATTATATATTTACCCGGGGTATGCTGAAGCGCACAGTAATTTAGGCTTCATTTATACAGAGACAAATCGTTTTGAAGAGGCGCTGAGCGAATTAAAAAAAGCCTTGAGGTTGAATCCCGACCACGCCAATGCGCACAATAATCTGGGGGCATTGTATTGCCGGCAAGGGTTATGGGATTTGGCAGAGATGGAATTTTTGAGTTCGATAAGGGCAAATCCCCGGAATATTGGCGCACGTAAGAATCTGGGGATCATTTATTTTCAACAGGGGAAAAAGCAGGAGGCAAGGGAACAGCTCCTGCATGTCCTGAAGGATGATATCAACCATGTAAATGAGCCGGGTTTTTTTTCCATAGCGGAGCAGTTAGGGCTTGTTAAGATACGTGAAGATGATTAATGGCTCATGGCTGATGGCTGGTGGCTCATGGCTAATTGCTCATGGTACAAATTGTAAATCGTATTTCGTACCTCTAAAACCGTACCTCGTGTATTTCCTCTTGGATGCCAAGCCTTTTTATGATTGTTTCGAGTGATTCTTTTCCCTGCGTGGCCAATATTTCCAGGGTTCCTTTTTGTGACGTAGTACGAAGATTTCTTTCCAGCAGACTTTTTACTTTTCTGGCAACAATCTTTGCGGGGTCAATTAAATGAAGGCAGGGCCTTAGCAGCGCAAAATATTCATTTAAAAAAGGAAGGTGTGTGCTTGAAAGTGTAATTGTGTCGACCATGTTATCCGTCTCTTCCAACAGTGAAAGCTCTTCGGAGATTATTCTGAGGCTTTTATCCTTATTTGACAAAAAATCTCCCGTTTCCACAAGCTCTACCATCCGTGAGGCATTCCACTTTATGATTTTTGCCGATGCCGGAATCTTCTGCGAGTGTATGTACTCGTCCAGTTCGGAACTCATTACCGTGTTTTGCGTTGCCAAAATGGCGATGTGTCCTGTTTTGGAGACACTTACAGCTTCATTGACCGGAGGAAATACGCCGATAACGTCAACCGCCCCTTTTTTCAATTCATGAAGCACCTGAATGGAAGGCGTGTTGGAGGCAAGCACAATGAGTTTTGGGGTGAAATTTTTCGAAAGATACTCTATGGTGTTCCGGATAATGCGTAACAATTCATCGTGTGTTTTTTTTCCATAAGGAAAATGTTTTTTATCTGCGAGGTAGATATAATTCTCGCCGGGCAAGGCATTTCTGATTTCCTTTATTATTGAAAGGCTCCCCACCCCTGAATCAAATATTGCTATTGGGTCGTCGATAGTCATAAATGGATATTTTTAAATAAAATGAAGGGTTTTACGGCTGAAAACCCCTGAACCGTTGAACATGGAACCTATCCTTGTTGAAGTATACCTTCATAAAAACGGTTATGCAAAAAAAACTACCTCTGCTGGTTGCAAAAGGTACTCCCAGCTTGTCATTGTGAGGGTATCAACTTGTCATTGCGAAGTAGCACGGGTAGCCAAGTGGCTTCAGCAGCGCCCTGCGGGTTCCAAAATGTCCCAACTTGTCATTGCGAGGGCATCAGCTTGTCATTGCGAGGGTCTTTTCCGAAGCAATCTTTTTTATAATGCCAGATTCAATCAAGGTAATTGTAATGGATAAATTATACTCCGTTTACATAATGGCGAATAAAATTAATACAGTACTCTACACATGGGTTCCGAATAATCTTAAAAGAAGAGTATATGGGCATAGAGAGAAGAGGGTCGAGGTCTCTTATGACGGATATTATGAGGTTGCTTCGGAAAAGACCCTCGCAATGACAAGCGGATGCTTTCGCAAAGACAAGCGGATGCCCCTTCAAAGACAAGCTGATGTCCTCGCAATGACAATCTGATACTGTTCAGGTTTGCAACCGTTCGGCTGAGCTTACGACGAAAACTGAACCCGCCGGAGGTATACTAATGAAAACCCCTGAACCGTTGAACATGGAACCCATCCTTGTTGAAGTATACCTTCATAAAAATGGTTATGCAAAAAAGACTACTACCTCTGCGGGTTCCTAAAGGTACTCTCAGCTTTTGTCATTGCGCGAAGTAGCACGGGTAGCCAAGTGGCTTCAGCAGCGCCCTGCGGGTTCCAAAATGTCCCAACTTGTCATTGCGAGGGTCTTTTCCGAAGCAATCTTTTTTATAATGCCAGATTCAATCAAGGTAATTGTAATGGATAAATTAGACTCCGTTTACATAATGACGAATAAAATTAATACAGTGCTCTACACATGGGTTCCGAATAATCTTAAAAGAAGAGTATATGGGCATAGAGAGAAGAGGGTCGAGGTCTCTTATGACGGATATTATGAGGTTGCTTCGGAAAAGACCCTCGCAATGACAAGCTGACGCCCCTCGCAATGACAATCTGATACTGTTCAGGTTTGCAACCGTTCGGCTGAGCTCACGACGAAACCTGAACCCGCCGGAGGTATACCAAGCTTGCAAAGACCATGTTGTTTACATTGAACATCAATTTTCAAAACCGTGCAACTCATGTTACGCAGTAAGAAAAATGTTCAATATTCAAATCTCAAATAGTTGATTATTTGCCTTTATTCTTTTCCTCACCCAAACCTGAATACATAGCGCATTTCAGCCATTTTTTAAGCTGAAGAGATATTTATAATGGCATAATATGTTGAATAATAAGGATACGGCAGTAAAATGGTGCAGACAAAGGCAGCGCCGGAAGATATAATTCCTATGGAGGACGGGGATTTTAGCGATTTTTAAGATGGCTGATGGCTGATGGCTCCCGGCTTGTCATTGCGAGGGTCTTTTCCGAAGCAATCTTTTTTATAATGCCAGATCAATCAAGGTGATTGTAATGGATAAATTATACTCTGTTTACATAATGACGAATAAAAATAATACCGTACTCTACACAGGGGTTACGAACAATCTTAAAAGAAGAGTATATGAGCATAGAGAGAAGAGGGTAGAGGGGTTTACAAAAAAGTACAATGTTACAAAACTTGTCATTGCGAGGGTCTTTTCCGAAGCAATCTTTTTTATAATGCCAGATCAATCAAGGTGATTGTAATGGATAAATTATACTCTGTTTACATAATGACGAATAAAAATAATACCGTACTCTACACAGGGGTTACGAACAATCTTAAAAGAAGAGTATATGAGCATAGAGAGAAGAGGGTCGAGGGGTTTACAAAAAAGTACAATGTTACAAAGTTAGTATACTACGAGATATTTCGTGACGTAAGAAACGCCATATTCCGGGAGAAGCAAATTAAAGGTGGCTCAAGGGCTAAAAAAATAGAATTAATTAATGGAATGAATGCAGGATGGAAGGATCTCTATGACGGTTTATGAGGTTGCTTCGGAAAAGACCCTCGCAATGACAAACGTGATAATTGTGGATGTACAGTAAATGTTGAAAAAACCCATAAGCCATAAGCCATGAGCTATGAGCTATGAGCCGTATGAGATTTTAAATTCTAAATTTGCACTCGTTCAAAGTCTGCCAGCTTGGGAACGGGCGTTTTTGATGGCGCATACAAAGACAGCGCCGGGGGGAAATAATTTCTATGGAAGGCAGAAGAAAGATACTTATTATGGGTGCTGCGGGAAGGGATTTTCATAACTTCAATGTCTGCTTTCGCGACAATCATGCATATGACGTAGTTGCCTTCACTGCGGCACAAATCCCTAATATTGAAGGGAGGCAATATCCCCCTTCACTGTCAGGAAAGCACTATCCAAACGGCATTCCCATTGAATCTGAACAAAAATTGTCCTTTCTGATAAAATCGTATGCCATAGATGAAGTTGTCTTTTCTTACAGCGACGTTTCGCATGAATATGTTATGCACAAGGCGTGTATGGTGAATGCCGCGGGAGCTGCTTTCACCCTCCTTGCCCCACAAAAAACCATGTTGAAGAGCAATAAACCTGTTATTGCAATATGCGCGGTGAGGACGGGGTGCGGTAAAAGTTCGGTTTCCCGGAGAGTTTGTGAGATTGTTAAGGGGCTGGGAAAGAAGCCTGTGGTAATAAGACATCCCATGCCTTACGGCGATCTTTTTAAACAGCGTTTACAGCGCTTTACCACGTACGATGATTTCAGGAAGTATGACTGTACCATAGAAGAAATTGAAGAATATGAACCCCATGTGGAACAAAACACTACTGTTTATGCAGGAGTTGACTACAAAGATATTCTGGAAGCGGCAGAAAAAGAAGCCGACGTCATTGTATGGGACGGAGGCAATAATGATACCCCTTTTTACCTTCCGGATTTGTACATCACTGTTGCAGACCCCCACAGGCCAGGCCATGAACTTTCTTACTATCCGGGTGAAACAAACCTCCTTCTTGCGGAGGTTATTATTATCAGCAAGGTGGACACCGCAAAACCGGAAAATATACGCAGGGTAAGGGAAAATATACAAAAGTCGAATCCCGGTGCAACGATCATTGACGCTGCAATGCCGGTGACGGTTGAAGATATCAGCCTGATAAAAGGCAAACGTGTGCTGGTGATTGAAGACGGTCCTACCCTTACGCATGGAGGCATGTCCTTTGGCGCGGGAGTACTTGCTGCCCGGCAATATGGTGCTTTGGAAATTATTGATCCAAGACCCTACGCCGTAGGGTCGATTCACGAAACATACAGGAAATATCCCCACATGGAAAACCTGCTGCCTGCTATGGGATACGGGCGGAAACAGGTTGAGGAATTAAGCGCATCCATCAACCGCACGCCGTGCGATACCGTACTTATTGGAACTCCCATAGATCTGAGAAAAATAATCCGTATCGATAAACCTGCAGAACGAGTACGTTACGGCATGCAGGAAACAGGCGAACCTCAACTCGAAAAGATTATCAGGGCAAAACTCCGTAACTTCTCAATAAATTGAGATAAACAACCCGCTTGCCACCTTTATTAATGGGGAATTCTATACAGTCGGCAATCGGCAAATTGCGGATTGCGGATTGCGGATTGCCGACTGCAGATTGTGGACTGTGGACAGTGAAAGATAGAAATTATTATAAAAATCCCAACTTATTGAAAAGTTAAAAACTCCAATGAACGGTAGAAATACTATGGTAATTGCGCTGGGGGGAAATGCTCTCATCCGGAAAGGTCAAAAGGGAACCGTAGGGGAACAATTCGAAAATACACGGAAAAGTATGGAAGGAGTCATTTACTGTTTAAACAGGGGGTATAATATAATAATCACCCATGGAAACGGCCCGCAAGTGGGTAATTTGCTGCTTATGACCGAGGCCTGCCGTGACCAGACGCCGGAGCTTACGCTTGGAATGTGCGTTGCCGATACGGAAGGGGCAATCGGATACATGATCCAGCAATCATTGACCAATGCGTTGCGAAGGGAAAACAGAGATACCTGTGTGGTAACGGTTCTGACGCAGGTTGTAGTGGACAAACACGACCGGGCATTTTCGTGTCCGACAAAACCCATAGGTCCTTTTTTCAGGAAAGAAGAGGCGGAACGTTTTCAAAGAGAAAAAGGCTGGGATATTGCGGAGGACAGCCACAGAGGGTATCGTCGGGTAGTGGCATCGCCCAATCCTCTGAAGATTATAGAGATTCAGGCGATCAGATGCCTTTCAGGGGCTGGCAATATCGTCATTGCCGCCGGGGGAGGAGGTATTCCTGTAATTATAAAGGAAAACGGAGACCTTGAAGGGGTGGACGTTGTCATAGACAAAGACCTTGCTTCAAGCGTTCTGGCAAGAGATATTAATGCCAGTGCCTTGGTTATGCTTACCGGGGAGGAAAACGTTTTCCTCAATTATAAAAAACCAAACGAACGGCCTCTTTACAACATAACGGCAGATGAAGCGCAGCGCTATCTGGACGAAGGGCATTTCCCGCCTGGAAGTATGGGTCCAAAAATCCAGGCAGCCATACATTTCCTGGAATGGGGCGGATCATTTGCCCTTATTACTTCGCTTGACAAGGTGCGCGAGGCATTTGAAGGCCGCTCCGGGACAAGGATTGCAAAGAAAGCCATCTGACCAGTAATTGTGAAATCCGAAATACGAAGTACGAAGTACGAAACAAATCCGAATAACAAAGCATAAAATTCAAAACAAATCCAAAACATACAACAATAAGAAGCACGAAATGCAAAATACTAAAGGTGCATTTGTTTGTAACACTTTAGTTCTATGAAAAAAAACGCTCGTTCCCAAGCTCCGGCTTGGGAACGCAATTGCACTGGAAACTTTGTTTCCAGTGAGGGTCTGACTTGACAAATTACAAACTGTCTTAACCCTGTGATTTTATTCCCTATCTATCAGCAAACAGGCGAGAAACCGGAGTTTCTCAAACAAATGCATTCCCAAACAGATACTTCACTATGTTCAGTACAAGGTTTGGGAACGAGTATTTTTGTTTTTTAAAAAAACTAAAGTGTTACATTTGTTTAGAATTTCAAATCATTTTGTCATTAGAATTTGTTTCGTGTTTCGTGTTTCGTGCTTGGGAACGAGCGTTTTTAAATGCAAGAAAAAAACCATTTTTTTAAAAAATAAATGCTTTTGACTATATATAGCAACAAAAAATCATTACATATTCTATCAATCGTCATTCTTTCCACCGTTTCAATTCTCACGTATTTAAATTGTCTGCCAAACCAGTTTGTTTACGATGACAATTCTACCATTATAGATAACCATTTTATTGAAGACTGGCGGAATCTTTCCGCCTTATTTACCCACGATTATTTTGCCCGCTCCGGAGAGCTGACATACAGGCCGGTAGTGACTCTTTCTTATTTTGTGGACTATTCACTCTGGCAATCCCGCCCAATGGGTTATCACATCACAAACGTAGTATCACACACAATAAATTCGGTGCTGGTGTATTTTCTTATATGCTGTTTGGGCAGATGCTTTTTCCCCGTCAAATACCCCGCTTCTCAGTATATAGAGGGCAGTGCATCATACATCAATCATGCATTTTTAGCTGCCCTGTTGTTCATAATGCACCCCATTGTAAACGAAACGGTTAACGCAATAAGTTATAGAGAAGACCTGCTTGCAACCAATTTTGCACTGCTCTCCTTTTTGCTTTTTCTGCTCTCTGACAAAAAAACGTCTTCTCTCGCATACCCTGAGAAAACAAAAGACCGTCGCCGGATATTCTTTACTGAAATGGCGCCAATGCCTGCAATCAAACATTGTATTCCTGTTTATATTGCGGCAATGACAACCTATTTCCTGGCATTGCTTTCCAAGGAATCTGCCATTGTGCTGCCGGGATTAATCTTTTCCTTTTGCTTCCTTTTCAAAGAACGCACGGTAAACATCCCCTCTCCATCCCTGGAAAAAGAACCAGGCGCTTTCCATATCAACCGCTGTGCAGGTCCCACCGAAGATGCCCAAAACAACTCCTCAAAACCCGGGTATTGGAAAAACAGGGCGTGCCTTTTCTTCAGGGCTTTTGCAAAAATAGCCGTATCTCCTTATTTCATAAGCTATATAGGGATCAGCATTATGTATCTCATCCTCAGATTTATCGTATTTCGTAATATCCATGAGAATATCGAATATCCCGGTAATAGTTTCCTGACGGCCTTGTTTACATCAACAAAAGTAACAGGCAGATACATTTCCAATATCTTTATACCTTTTAATCTTAATGTGGACTACCATGTCTTACCCATTAAATCGCCTCTGTCGGTTGCCTTTATTGTGCCATTTTTATTTTTAACAACTCTTATTGTTATCATTCTCCGTTTAAAAAGAAAATGCATATTTCAAACCTTCAAACCGCAGCAATGTGATAAAAATAGCGCAACATTTCGACAGGAAAGATTTTATTTCATATTGTTTGGGATATTGTGGTTTTTTATTTCCCTCCTTCCTGTCATAAACATTATTCCGTTAAGCAATCTTATGGCAGACCGCTATCTTTATTTGCCATTCATAGGATGTTGTATAGTTTTTTCAACGGCAATTACACATCAAAAGAAAGCGATTAAATACTCTTTCATCATTCCGGTTTTAATAGTTTGTGCGATCATCACAATCACCCGGAACAGACATTGGGAAAATGAATTTACACTGTGGTACAATTCCGCTCAAAATCCACTCTGCAGCTTTACTACCTATAATAATCTTGGCACGCAGTATAATAAAAAAGATGACCCGGATACCGCCCTTATGTATTACCGCAAAGCAATAGAAAAATCACAGGAAACCGGATTTACCCGTTATGCTACGGTGCACTACAATATGGGGAATGCTTACAAAAAAAAGAATCAGTTGCCCCAGGCAATTTCTTCTTACAAAAAAGCACTCCAAATAAAACAGGATTACAAACAAGCGCATAACAACCTTGGGAAGATTTATTTTGAGATGGAACAATATGACGATGCGTTTGAGGAATACAATACGGCTTTGGCAATCGACCCCGGTTTTGCCGATGCACATAATAATTTAGGCGTATTGTATAACAAAAGAGGCATGGATGAAGATGCGATTGCCGCGTACAAGAAGGCGGTTGCCGCAGACCCATTAAACAGTGACGCATATTACAATCTGGGCAATGTTTATGAATCAAAAAACCAATTCGAACTTGCCGTGGAGGCATATCAATCCGCACTGGCGATTGACCAGGCGCTGGCATATGCCCACAACAATCTTGGTGCTCTTTATGACAAAAAAGGTATCCTTGATAAGGCGATAGAAGAATATCGTCAGGCAATAAAATATGACCCCTTGTATCCTTATGCCCACAACAACCTTGGCGCCTCCCTCGCAAAAAAAGGCGACATGGATAGTGCGCTGTCAGAGTTTCAGGAGGCAGTTCATTTACTTCCCGATAATCCCGATTTTCGTTTTAATCTTGGGTACGTATTTCTCAGGATGGGAAATAATGCCCTCGCATTACAAGCATTTGAAGAAACCATTCGTATTAAACCTTCTCACACAGAAGCACTTTTCCGTGCAGGGGTTATACATTACGAACAAGGCAATAAAGATAGGGCAGAAACGTTGTTGAAAGAAGCGATTGCGATTAGCCCGGGGCATTTAAAAATAAAAAAATACCTGGAAATGATTGAAAACAGGTAGGAATACGAAGTACGAGTTATGAGCTACAAAGTACGATTTAAAAATCACAAGTCCCAAGTCGTAAATTAATAAAAAAGGAAGCCACCGATTACACAGACTTCGTCGTGAGCTCTGTAGAACGATTGCACAGATTAAAAAAATCGTAAAATCGTACTTCGTATTCTGGTTTAAACCTCCAGATATTTCCCTATTTTACGGTATCTGTTGTATCTGTCTTCTATAAGTTTGTCGGTAGGGATAGTTTTTAACTGATGCAGATATTTAAGCAGAAACGATTTCATTGTCGAGGCAGTCTTTTCGGGGTCTTTATGGGCAGCGCCGGATGGTTCAGGTATGATTTCATCCGCAATGCACAAATTCAATAAATCCTTGGCAGTTAAGTGTAGTTTTTTAGCAGCTTCCGGCGCCATTTCTCCATTTTTCCATAATATTGCGGCACATCCCTCTGGGGAAATAACGGAATAGTAGGCATATTCGAGAATTGCAAATATATCGCCAATTCCGATTCCTAATGCCCCTCCGCTGCCGCCTTCGCCGATAACGATATTTATTATAGGCGTTCTCAGCCGGGACATCTCATAAATACTCTCTGCAATAGCATGTGCCTGCCCCCTTTCTTCCGCTCCAATATCAGGATTTGCCCCCGGGGTATCTATTAAAGTAATAACAGGTAATTTAAACTTTTCCGCAAGCTTCATCTTTTGCAATGACTTCCGGTATCCTTCAGGATTTGGCATGCCAAAATTACACGCAATACGTTCCTTTGTGCTTTTCCCCTTTCGGTGTCCTACGATTAACACCTTTTCCTCATCAATCTTGCCAAAACCGCAAACCATTGCCTTATCATCGCCAAATCGTTTATCCCCATGGAGTTCAACAAAGTCTTCCACGATAAAATTTATATAGTCTGTTGACAGTGGGCGTAAGGGATGCCGTGCGATTTTAACGATATCATAAGGGGTTAATTTAGCAAAGATTTCCTTTTGTATCTGTTCTTGCTCTTCCCTTAAGTAGCGTAATTCATCGTCATGCTCTGATTCGCCTTTTAAAGAGGCATTTTCTAAATCTTCTATACGATGTTCAAGTTCCAGAATCATATTCTCGAGTTCTGCTATTGATCTTTCACCAAAAGCTGCTTTTCCCATAATATTTACACCAAATAAAAAAATAATGAAAGGTTTCCCTGATTCGTTTGAAATTATTTAAAAGTCCTATTTCCGCAAAACAAACAATAATTTATATCATTTTTTTCTGGTGAAGCAAGTTTTATGAATGCCCTTACGGCAGGGAAGGTATTTCTTTGGAAGTTAATTTGCCGCAAAAAGCGAATTACGAATTACGAATTACGAGGTATGATTTAAAATCCCAAGTCCCAAATTCCAAATCGTACTTCGTAGTTATTCCCGCAATTGGCCGTTTCCAAAAACCACAAATTTATAGGAGGTAAGTTCTGCAAGTCCCATTGGCCCTCTGGCGTGGAGTTTATCCGTGCTAATGCCAATTTCAGCCCCCATGCCAAACTCATAGCCATCGGTAAAACGGGTAGAGGCGTTGACGTATACCGCTGCGGCGTCTACCTCGCCGGTAAATTGCAGGGCATTACTATAATTGGTAGTGATGATTGCCTCTGAATGACCTGAACCGTATTTTGTTATATGAGAAATAGCGTCATCTATTGAATCCACTACTTTTATGTTTAACACCATATCCAGGTATTCATTATGATAATCTTCGTCCGTTGCCGGTTTTATCGTATCTAAAAAGGTACATGTTTTTTTGCAACCCAGCAATTGCACGCCGGAATCAACTAATCTTTTCGCTATTTTTGGCAAAAAAACGGGAGCGATATTTTCATGCACCAGCATCGTCTCCATTGCATTACAGGTTGCAGGCCGCTGAACCTTGGCATTGAAACAAACCTCTTCGGCAATTTTCAGATCGGCAAATTCATCCACGTAGGTATGGCAAACGCCTTTATAGTGTTTTATAACAGGGATGGTCGATTTTTCAACGACGGTACGGATGAGTGCTTCTCCGCCACGAGGAATGACGACGTCAACATATTTGTCAGACGTAAGTAAATAATCAATCGCCTCCCTCTCTGTAATTTCGACAAGCTGTATGCCGTTTTTATCGAGTCCTGCCTTTTCCAAAGCGGCAGTAAGTATTTTATACAGCGCAATATTAGAATGAATCGCCTCTTTCCCACCCCTTAATATAACGGCATTTCCTGCTTTCAGACACAATGCCGCAGCATCGGCGGTCACATTAGGCCGTGATTCATAAATAATAACAATTACGCCGATTGGTGTGCGTATTTTTTTTATCTGCAAACCATTTGGCCGTGTATGCCCATGAATAATTTCTCCTACAGGGTCGGCAAGATGAATGATTTGCCTTACACCGTCAGCCATTGCGTTGATACGTTTATCGGTCAGGGATAGGCGGTCAATCATCGCTTCTGACAGTCCGGCTTGTTTTGCGGCGAGCACATCTTTTTTATTTTCCGTTAGAATGAAATCCGCAGAGGAATTTATGCCTTCCGCAATATAATCAAGTGCAGTATTTTTTAACGCTGTGCTTGCCGTAGCAATACGCCGCGAAGCGCTTTTCGCATCTCTAACGATTTGATTTATATAATTTTCTATATTCATAATAGTAGGTAATCAGATAATATGCGGCGGTAACAAGAATTATCATGGCAGGAAGCTGCCATGGAAAAGACCCGTCGAAGAGGAATGATTTCCACCGGTTTGGGGCAGTTGCAGCAACGGGCTTTTTTCCGGGGACGCTTTTTATATTAAAACGATACTTATCATAAAAAACCTCTCCAGGCGCAAAATATCCTAATTGTTCACGCGCTTCTTTTTCAATACGGAGAGGGTCTTTCTGTAAAGAGGAATACTCGCTCTCGAGACTGTCGTTTTCCAATCTTAATTGTACCACATGTCCCTCAAGAATCCTTTTTGTTTCTAACATACGAAATCTTTCCTGACGGGCATGCGTAATTAGGTAGGAGAAGAGTACTACGACAAATGAGGTGACAAGGGTAATCAGGATGTATTTGCCGAAATAAAAGGGTTTTTCCTCTCTTTTCTCACAAAAAAGATTTCCCCGAAAATGATTGCCATGCTCTATACCTGTTTTTGCAGTCTGCATAATTTACCTCCATATATTGCGTTATCCGAGAGGTCTTCTTCTATACGTAAAAGTTGATTGTATTTGCATATACGATCCGTCCTGCTTAGTGAACCGGTTTTTATTTGGCCGGCATTGGTGGCTACTGCTATGTCTGCGATGGTGTAATCTTCTGTTTCGCCTGACCGATGAGAAATGACGACTGAGTAGCCATTCGTCTTTGCCAGTTCAATTGCATCTAACGTTTCTGTTAAAGTGCCAATTTGGTTGACCTTGATTAAAATGGAATTGGCTACGCCTCTTTCAATTCCCTTTGCCAGGATTTCCGTATTTGTAACGAATATGTCGTCTCCTACGATTTGAACCTTTTTTCCCAGTTGATTGGTAAGTTTAACCCAACCATCCCAATCGTCCTCCGCCAAACCATCCTCAATGCTGCAAATAGGATACTTATTCAAAAATTCCGTGTAAAGGGCGATGATTTCATCGCTTGTTTTTTTCTTGCAACCCTCTGTGCGCAATACGTATTTTCCTTCCTGATAAAATTCACTGGCAGCAGAGTCTAACGCAAGATAAACATCTTTTCCCGCACTATACCCGGCGTCTTTAATCGCCTGAAGAATCAAATCAATCGCCTCTTCATTAGTTTTCAAATTCGGAGCAAAACCGCCCTCATCTCCAACATTAGTGTTGTATCCATTTGATTTTAAAACAGAGCGAAGGGTATGAAATATTTCTGCGCCGGTGCGCAAGGCGTTCGCAAAGCTGTCCGCATTTACCGGCACAATCATAAACTCCTGTATATCAAGATTGTTGTCGGCATGTTTGCCGCCATTCAGGATATTCATCATGGGGACGGGCAAAACCTTTGCATTCGTACCGCCAATATACCGGTATAGGGGAACCCCCAATGCATTAGCAGCCGCTTTTGCCGTTGCAAGCGAAACGCCTAAAATAGCATTTGCCCCGAGTTTCTCTTTGTTTTTGGTGCCATCTAATTGTATTAACAGGTTGTCAATCTCTACCTGGCGGGTTGCATCCATTCCTTCGAGTTTATGAGAAATAATTTCATTTACGTTTTTAACCGCAGTCTGAACCCCTTTGCCCATAAATCGTGAAGGTTTATCAGTATCTCTCAGTTCCAGGGCCTCCCTTTTTCCTGTGGAAGCTCCGGAAGGCACGGCGGCACGGCCCATAATTCCATTCTTCAAAATCACATCGACTTCTACGGTAGGATTTCCCCTTGAATCCAAAATCTCTCTTGCTTTAATACTATAAATAATGGTCAATTGACAGCTCCTGTTTTATATGTATATCATTGATAGAATGTAAGTTACGAACTTTAAAAAAACATGAATTCCTCTATAGCACATTTTTTGGCTGATGTCAAATATATTCTGTTAGACTGCTGTTCTAATCATTTTATATATATCTTATACGTGGAAAACATGCGCTAAATTGTATCAATTTCGTTTTTTGAAAAATTCCAATAATAACGATATTTGCCGCACGGTGTAGGGGTGAAGCATTTGGCCGTTTGAGCATGAACGCATGTCTGCCCGTTATAGCAAATGCTTCGTCCCTACGGTTTCAAAAAACCTGCTATCAGAGAGAAACAAAAATACTTTGATAAAAACCTAAATCAGTGCCCATTTTTGCCGATATCAAAACTAGCGTTGCACCACAATAAACGTATACGGTTCTGAGAGAATAAAGTTTTGAATAACGATACAATGAAGATATAATTTTTAATGGCGGCAAAATTTAACTAAAAATGATATTAAACGCGCCTTTTATTTGTTCTGTACAGTGCGAAATTTAAATCTACAAACTTAAAAAAACATTTTTGAATATTAAGGAAGGTACTATGGATAGAATAACGAGCGACCCCTCCATGCTGAAAAGTATTGGCTTGAAGCGTTACGAAGCGAATAAGCCGGTAAAAAACAGAGAGAAAGAGGGGAATACCAGTTCCGAAAAACAAGACGCCGTTAGCATTTCTCAGGAGTCCAGGATTTTTAGCGAAAAAATTGAAAATCTGAAAGCAATCGTTAAAAACGAAGTATCGGATACAAGGTCTGCAAAATTAGTGGAAGTAAAAGAAAAACTGGAAACAGGGTTTTATGAAAAAGAGGAAATATCAGAAGAAGTGGCGGATAAAATAATAGCTGCATTCAAAAACAAGGCATAAAAAACTTTTTGCCAAATACAAAAACTGCGGTAGTCATCTCCCGGCACCCTTCCGAATCCATTTTAAACATGTTTTTACTTTCTCGTAAATCCCGGAGTGGTAATAAGAGCCTGCTAATTTGTATTAACTACAAATGATCGGGCTTTTTTTATTTATTTTAAAATAAACTCAATACCGATAATCCCTTTAATAAAAAGATGCCCTTAAAAATGTTAAAAAAAACTTATACATCATTAATATTCACTATTACTTTTTTTATCTTTTCAGCGCAAACCTTGCCTGCGCAGGAACAAAAATATAAGGTTGTTATCTTTCCCTTTGTGTATAACCTTGGATCAGAGAGTCAAATTGCAGGGGTGGAACGTATTATACAAAGCGAGTTAATCCGGTCTGGTCTTTTTAGCGTAATAGACCAGAAACGTACTTACCATTATGTGAGAAAAACTGTTTTGCATAATTTCTACAAGATTGACAACGTGGAAAAAGGTTCAAACTTTAGTAATAAAGATATTATAGACCTTTTTTTTAGTTTTGAGTGGGAAAAAGTAGTAAAAATGACAAAGCAATTAAATGCAGATTTCGGGATAAAAGGCAGTCTTTCCCAATTTGGCGAAGGATACCGGGCAGATATCGAAGTGATAAATGCAAAGGAAATAGAAACAGTAAGACTGCAGGAGATGAAGGATAAAACGGTGGGTGCATTGGTGGGGGAATGCGAGTCAGCGGAGAAAATTCCGGAAATGTTTGAAAAACTTGTGCAGCAAATCACAAGACTTTGCCTTTCAGACAAAGTAATGGAAACTGCCGAAGATATCATAGAAAGTTACTATCAGGGAAAATTCACATATCAGGAAACGGAAAACAAATTACTGGAACTTGTTTCTGATATGCCGGAAGAGTTTGTTCTGCAATATACGTTATTTTCCCATTATCTGGAGAATCCTGAAAAAATCGACCGTTTAATAAAAACGGGAGAAAAGGCAATACATTTATTTGATTCAGGCAATGAAGAACATATAAGGTACATGTCCTTTTTAGGGTTAGACCTCTTTCACGAACTTGCCAATGCCTATGTTATTGCCGGTAGCTTTTCAAAAGCAATAACAGTCTACAATCATGCATTAACAATATACCCTATGAACCAGGCTAAATATTTCAAACAGTTGGGAGTGTTGTATCTACTGGAGGACAAAGGAGAGGCATCCATGGATGCTTTTAAAAAAGTGCTGAATATCGACCCGGCGGATTTTGAATCCAATTTTACCATAGCTGCCCTCTATGAAGCAAAAAAGAACACGGCAAAGGCCCTCGAACAATACCGGAATTGTGTTAAATATGCGACAAACCCAACCGACAGGTCGAAAGTATTAGAGGCAATTAAAAAACTGGAGGCGAAATAACCCTTGCGTTAACCTTGAATAATAACTAAAGCGCTAACAGTTTATATTCTTTAAAAAGTAAAAGCGCTCGTTCCCAAGCTCCGGTTTGGGAACGTAAATGCATTGGAAGCTCCCGCTTCCCTTTCGTCATAATTATTCGGTTTAAACTTTGTATGTGGACTAAATGGGTAAGATGAAGCACCGAAAGATATTTTTAAATATCATCGGTAGCATTTTTCATTCTTTTTTTCCAGGCGAAGCTGGAGCTTCTCAAACAATTGCGTTCCCAAGCCAGAGCTTGGGAACGAGAGTATTATTTGAAATGCTAAACGAGAGCATCTTTCGTATTTCGTGCTTGTTTAGTTCTGGCTATGCTAGCTTAGGATAAATAGCTCCGTCAGGAGCAACCTGTAAAATGAATGATTGACAGGGAGACAGCTTGCTCCTACGGTAGAGAGATGCAATATTTTGCGCTCTATTAGGTGATACGTTTTCCAAAAAACTAAAGTGTTACCTAAAGCGACATTTTATTCTTACGTCCAGCACAAAAATTGGCAGTGCATTAACCCTGTCATGGTTGTTTCTTTGTAGTGCTATTCCCAAAGGTTCATCAAAAAATCCTTCATAACCTCTACCTGTTCTTCAGGTGTTCCGGGAATATATTCCTGAAATTCTCCTTCTCTGAAAAATTTAGGCATTTTTGTTCCCGGCTGAATCGATTGCGGGTCTAAAAGCCATTTCTTAATCCACTCCGGCTTGAGCCGTGTCTTTGCAAGCATTAGATCAGGCGCCCAGTCTGCGGGCTCCCCTTCCGGCATTTTACTGCCTCTGATATGGCATTGCAGGCAATGAACATTTTCAGATTCGAATAGCTTTTTCGCAGCTTCGAGATACCCGGGAAATGCCAGTTCTTTTTTTTCTATATATCCCTTTTTTGTTTCTTCGATATACTCATAAGGGTATTGTTCCCCATCTTTTGCGGCAAGAAATATAGCCAGCTTCGTTGCATCTTCGGTAGACATGTCAAACGATGGCATTTTTACGTCAAGCCAGGGTCTGAGATCAAAGGGTTCTTTTAAAAACGCAAATGTCCACTCGCATTGTACTTTCTTCCCTTCGCCGTATAATAATGGTGGCACAAAGACCCGTGCCTCTTCAGGCATGATGCCTATTTCTTCCACATGATATGCTATAATCCGGTTCGCCAGTTCAATTTCCGTTACTCTGTCCTGTTTTACAACATCTTCTGCTGCAATAAATACCACCTCACCGGCTTTGTGCCCGTAGCGCTCGTTATCTTCCATTAATTGAAAATAAACGCCGTCATCCTCTTCTATTTTTACCATTCCCGAAAGTTCTATACCATCGTTAAGATATATTCTGTCCAAATCAAACTGATGGCATCCGGAGCAATTGTATTTGTTTATAATCATCCTGCCTTCCGCAATTACCTTTTGTCTCTCAGATAACGACGCAACATATTTCTCCGGCAATTTTTCATCCCTTAATCCTGAAAGAAAGATGACCAACGCTTTTATCTGTTCCACGGACAATCTAAAGTCTGGCATCTTCAGCCGGTCTTCCGGCTTTTTATACTTCCCTTCGTCAAACTGTCTTGGGTGCTGCAATTTTGCCTGCAACCATGCCCTTCTTGCCTCGCCAATGTTTTCCGTATAATGTTTCAGCCCTGCCTCGCCAAGTATCTTTTTTTCCAAAAGCCCGAAATCGAATAAGGGTATGTGTTTCGATCCGATATCGGACAATTCTGCGCCAATTTTGCCAAGTCCTTCCATGCCCTTAATTTCATGGCATCCAAAACAGCCATATCTTTTGATTAAAGCCTCGCCCGTGCGCGCCTTGTTTTTGTCTGTTAACCATTCAATATTCTTAGTTTCATCATCGTCAGAAGGTTGTTTTGTTTTGCCTATTAAATATCCGGCGATGAGGCGGGCATTTACGTCGTCTATCCTGAAATTTGGCATCCTTGTAAGTGGTTCTTTACTTTTTGGATTGAGTATCCATTCAACCAGATACATATCGCGCATCTTTGCGCCAGTCTTTGCCAGATTGGGGGCAAACGTTCTTTCCGCCCCTTCTTCATAACTATGGCATGCCAAACAGCCTGTTTGTTCAAAAAGGAAATCGCCACGTTCGTACTCTTCCCCGGTAAGCCGGATTATTTCGTCATTATCGTCTTCCGCATTGTCAGCGTGTTGCCATAGATATGCTGCTATTGCACGGGATTCTTCTTCGGACAATTTAAAGTCCGGCATTCGGGTGGTTGGCCTGAAAGCCTTTGGATCTCTTATCCAGTCAGTTAACCATCCGGGTTTTACCTTGTTTTTAATATTACGCAAACCGGGACCTATAATTCTGTCCTTATACTCTCCAAAACCTTCTGTATCATGGCAACCATAACAACCAAGTTCCCCGAATAACTTTTTCCCTTCCCAAAGTACCTCTGCCCCCTTTACTTCCCTTACACCATTATGGCATCTGATGCATGAGGCCTGCGCAACGACACCGCGGTATATTGGAGTAAGCCAGTATTCAACCTCTCCGTGCGCTTTTTTCACCCCTGATGTTGCGCTTGATTGTCCTTCGTGGCATAAAACGCAGCCAAATTTTTCAGGCGGGTGATTTCCCAGATATAATTGTCTGTCGGGATGGCTTGCATATGGCTGTTCTTCTGAAACACTTTCAGGTTTATCTATGCCGGGGTGGCAGGACATGCATCGATCAACTATATTTATATCTTCCAGATAGGTTTGGTATACCTGGAGACCTGTACGTGCTGTTTTGAATTTATTTAATTTGTTTTTGCTATACGCTACTCCCGAAGTGTATGAATCTAATTCATTTGTATAAGTTATAACATCTTTTTTCAATTCTCCCTGCCTTGTCCTGATTAATGCAAGCCGGTTTTCAGCCACCTTCCGTTTCATGGCACGTTCTTCATTTTCTTTTTCCAGCGCAGCTATTTCTTCTTTCAATTGTTCATTCTGCGTTTTCCCATAAAGGTATTCTTTCTCAGAGATTTTATTTCGTGCCACCACGGACAGAAATTTCAATGACTCGACTTCCTGTCCGGCGCGCTTTTCTTCGGTTAACAGGTTTTGATACTCCTTCTGTACTGCTGGAGCAATGAAGGCATCCTGTGCATGTTTCAGGTTTTCTTTTGCCTCCGTATATTTTTTTTGTACTTCGGGACTCTCGAAAATGGCGACTGACTTTGTGTATTCTTCCCCTGCTTTTTCATATTCCAACTGATAAAATTTCTTTTGATATTTTTTCCATGGCCGTCTGTCAACTACTTCATTCACTACTGCCCACAAGGCAACTGCAGCAAGGATAAAGCTTACAACCGCAAACGCCGCCGAATAGGACTTTTCCTCTTCTCTCTTTTCTTTTTTTCGTACTTTTCCGGTTTCCATAATCACACGTAAATAATAGAAAATTATATGTTAAACCAGGGGGTCACCCAGATATATTTTATGTGAAACACCAATCGCAGGCATACTTTTATCGGAAGCGCCATCATGCAGAGAAAGAGGAAGGCAACGATTGTATATCTAATGAACCCGAGCTTCTCTATAGCCAAACTTTTTCTGCGTTTTAAAAACCGGTAGGGGAAGGATATCCCCAAATAAAAATAACCAAACAACACTAACCCGCCAAGCATAAAGCCCGGCAAAGAATTCGACCTGATCCCTATAAGGCTGGTCAGATCATAATTTGTTTCCGCAACAACCCGATGTGGGTCCCACTCATGCCATGGCCAAAACCACAACCAGCCTGGTCCACGCATAAACACCCCGACGATGATCAGCAATATCCATAAGACGTGAAACCCAAAGCAAAAGGTCAGCATCGCAAATTTTCTTTCTTTAAAGGTATAATAACCATTCCCCTTTGGATTACTATCCACATAGGGAATGACCATTAACCCGGCAATTATCAGCATCGGGAAAATAACGCCGGCAATCCATGGGTCAAAATAAACAAGCATTTCCTGCAATCCCAGAAAATACCAGGGTGCCTTTGCAGGATTTGGAGTCATGGTAGGGTCTGAAATTTCTTCAAGGGGAGCGTCAAACAGGACAGACCAGACGATGAGTATGATTGTGCAAATAATAGCCGCCAGGAACTCTTTTCTTATCAAGAATGGCCATGTGGCTATTTCATCTTCCGATATATCAATATCTTTTTCCCTGGCAAACGTCTTGCCTTTTATAAAGGCAAGGGCGCGATGCCGGTCTTTCTTTTCTTTATTTTCCTCGCTATTACTCATATCTGTTTCGTAAAAAGGTCTTCAATCTGTTTTTGCCGCTGTTACATTTTTTGCAACACTTTAGTTTTTTGAAAAATTCCAATAATAGCGATGTTTGTCGCATAGGGTAGGGGCGAAGCATTTGCCCGTTTGGGTATGAATGTATTTATGACAATTTACGGCAAATGCTTCGCCCCTGCTTTTTTTTGCAGTGATCAGCCAACGTATTTTTATAGAAATATTACCCCTCTGAATAGGCGAAGCGTTTCATGGTAATTGCCCTTGTGGGGCAACGTTTAACGCACAATCCGCACCGGATACACTTTTCTTCATCTATTATCATTGCG
Organism: Candidatus Kuenenia stuttgartiensis; assembly: GCF_900232105.1. Taxonomy (NCBI): domain Bacteria; kingdom Pseudomonadati; phylum Planctomycetota; class Candidatus Brocadiia; order Candidatus Brocadiales; family Candidatus Brocadiaceae; genus Candidatus Kuenenia; species Candidatus Kuenenia stuttgartensis. The sequence continues at coordinate 1,379,134 of NZ_LT934425.1, read as the reverse complement.
GCATCCCATTCTTCGGGGATGTTTTCTTCATTGCGTAAGGAATCTGGCAACGAAATATTTTCACGCGAAACCATCGATATGCAATTGTAAGGGCAAACATCGATGCAACCGCCGCATAATATGCACTTCTCATCGATAAATATATTGTAATGACAAAGCAGGCAGCGATTTGCCTCTTTCAGGGTATTCTCCATGGAAAATCCCAGTTCTGATTCGGCGTCTAAGCAGCCTCTTTTGTCCAGGGGAAGCGATTCCTGCTTTTGTCTGGGAGCTACTTCATAATCGGAGACTCTTTTTGAAGGGCTTTGGTGTTTATAATAAAATTGATAATCTCCCTTTTCCTGTCCGGTCAAAAAAGTATGTATCGAACCTGCCGCCTTTCTTCCGTCAGCAATCACCTCAATTACATTGCGGGGTCCCGTCACGCAGTCTCCGCCTGCAAATACCCCTTTCCGTGACGTCATGCCTGTTTCATCAATTAAAGGCATCCCCCATTTGTTGACCTTTACGCCCAGTCGTTCTGAAAGGAATACAATATCCGGCGCCTGCCCGATGGCGGGGATAACCAAATCTACAGGTATGGTAAAATTGCTCCCTTCAATAACCTCCGGTCTGCGGCGTCCGGATTCATCGGGTTTGCCAGGTTCATTCCTTACACATTCTATATGCGTAACTTTTCCGTCTTTTCCAATCAGCCTGACAGGAGAAGTCAGGCAAAGCATTTCAATGCCCTCTTCTTCCGCCATTTGAACCTCCATCTCGCCCGCCGGCATTTCTTCCCTGGTTCTCCGATACACAATCGATGCCTTTCCGGCATCCAGCCTTAGAGATGTACGTGCGCAATCGATAGCTGTGAAGCCGCCCCCGATCACCACCACGCTTTTCGGAACGTTTTTTATTGTGCCAAGGTTGGTTTCTTTCATAAAGGAAACGCCATGTATTACCCCTTCCAGGTCTTCGCCGGGAATATCCATGCGGGATGATTTATGTGCGCCGGCGGCAATGTACACGGCGTCAAATGTCTGTAAGAGTTCCTCAAACTTTTCCGGCGTGTTTACCGGTGTGTTTATAAGGATTTCAACGCCAAACCCCTTTATCCATTGTAGCGTATTCTCTATTATGCTGCGCGGCAGACGATAGGGGGGGATTCCCACACTGAGCATGCCCCCTGCAACCGGCAGCGCTTCATATATAATAACATCGTGCCCCTTTACCGCTAAATCATGGGCTGCCGCAAGGCCGCATGGGCCTGAACCAATAATTGCGATGCGTTTGCCGGTTTTTTTAACGGCAACTTTTTTTTGGGGAAATGGATGAAGGGCAAAATCAGCGGCACTTCTTTTCAGAGTGCATATGGCAATGGGGCTGTCAATTGCTCCTCTCCTGCACGCGGTTTCGCAAGGATGGGTGCAAACCCTTCCGAGAATAGGGGGAAAGAGATTTGCCATAAAATTAAGGTTTAATGATGCATCGAAATTCTCCTCGGCAATAAGTTCTATATAATTCATTGCGGGAGTGTTGACGGGACATGCGTACTGGCAATTGATATTTTGCCGAAACCAATGATCATCTGTCTTGATAAGCGTGTATTCCATAGATCACTGTTCTCCTTTCCGGCGTTCCTCTTGTTTCAGCCTTCGATCGTTTCTGAATGCCTGCTGAAAGGTAATAAAGGAGAAGATACACAGCAAAAAGATCAATGCCACAATGGGGATGTTATCCGGTTTAGTTATAATAGCCCATATATTTTCCATAATTTGAAATCGATAAATAACACTATCAAAGCGGCCCTGATATGCCTCCGTCTTTGCGAATTCGCCAGAAATGCACCATCATAAATATGCTGATAATTAATGGAAGTCCTATGCAATGCCATACATACGCCCTTAATAACGCATTACTTCCAACCAGCGAACCGCCCAGAAGGGCAAAACGTATATCATTGTGGGCGGTCATACCCAATTGTTCCCCGAAAGGTCCTTCATGGCCAAGCAATGGAGTGGAACGCGCCATGTTTGTTCCGACCGTAACAGCCCAGAAACCCAATTGATCCCATGTAAGCAAATAACCGGTAAAGCTCAGGAGAAGGGTAACCACCAGCAGAACAACGCCGACACACCAATTAAATTCTCTTGGCGGTTTATACGAACCCGTTGCAAAAACGCGAAACATATGCAGCCACACCGTAATTACCATTAAATGCGCTGCCCATCGATGCAGATTCCTCAGTAATGCCCCAAACGGCACCTGATATTCAAGATCTTTTATATCCCAATACGCATCATGTACCGTAGGCCGGTAATAAAACATCAATAGTACGCCGGTAACTGTAAGCGTTAAAAACAGGAAGAAGCTAATGCCCCCCATACACCATGTAAACTTAAATTGCGGTGCGTGTCGTTTTACCTTTGCGGGATGCAAATGGAGGAAAACATTGGAAATGACCTTTAACATCCTGTTTTTAGGCGTGTCTGAAAAACCATGCCGGAAAACAGACTCCCATACTTTTGACCGAAAGACGCTGTTGCGGACTGCACTAAAGAATCCTTCTTCTTTTAAAAGCCTTTTGTATTTTCTGAAAAATGTATCTTTCTGCGGATTTTCCATGGATTATACCTTTAAAAATGCCCCGGGTTTGTCCCATTCACCCCGTTCACCCCTGTATCGGGTGCTTTCATCGACAATGATCTGCCCGTCATCGCCCAATGCCACTTTAAATCGCTCCAGGGGCCTCGGCGCAGGGCCTTCAATGTTAATTCCATCAGGGGTAAAACCGCTGCCATGACATGGACATTTGAATTTCCCCTCGGAGGCCAACCAGTTCGGGGTACAGCCCAGGTGAGTACACTTTGCCTCAATGACATACAATGTATCATCTTCCTTGACTATCCAAATCCTGAATTGTTTTTTAAATTTTTCGCTTACGCCTGAAGCATATTGGGAGGGGAAACCGATTGAATAACGCGTGGGGGGTTCGAAGATAGTTCTGGGGAAAAAAAATCTGATAATTGAGCCGGTGATTGTGGCAGCAAATATACCTATAAAACCCCAGCCGGTAAAGTAGAGCAATTTTCTACGATTTACAGGAATTTCAGAATTTTTAACTGCTTCCAACATATTTCACCGGAATTATTTTAAAATACACTTAATGTAGTGTTTATTTAAAAGATTGAAAATTCCTGGAAGATTAAATTGAGAATCCGGAAGGAATTGTCAATATACTATCATTTCCGTCGGCAGCATTATTGTATAATGAATAATAAATGAGAAATTATGAAAGTCAACTGAATTTTCAAATATGGTTAAATTGACAAAATGGTTAAGTGGTTAAGTCGTTAAGTCGTTAGGTAGTTAAAACGATTTAACTGTTTGACCAATCAACGAATTAACGAATCAAGGTGTTGGCAATGCTACCTTTACCGGTACCGGTTGAATTGTGTTTTTAATGATCTCTTTTGAATTGACTATGTTTAATTTTTTAAAGAGGAAGTCAAATTTATCTTCAAGATCCTGTCCGATTTTTGCCCTGATATTTTCCGGTAAATCCCAGAATTTCTGCTTGAAAGGGCCGAATCCCATTTTTCTGGTTGTGTAGATAAACTGTTCTTCGGTCTGGCCTTCCTTCCATTCGCTGCGGCATTTGTCTTTGAGGAGTTCGTATATCTCTTTCTTAAAATCTGCGGGGAAGGCGCTGTTATCATAAATCATATTTTGAAATTCTGTGGCGAGATGCACTTCCGCCGTATCTGCTTCCGGAAATTTGCTGAACGCATCAGCAGGAAGCGTTGAAGCGCCATGCTGCACTGCCCCGCTCATGCCGTATTCATCCTTTGCAGTATTTGACAAGGTTTTTAAAGTGTCAAAATCCAGTTTCACGTTGGCAATGGTTCCGTCAGGAAGTACGACCCCTCCATGGGATGTGCCCGTCTGCACGCTGATTTTGCTGATGCCTTTTAATCCGCTGCCCTTTGTTTTTAAAGTGGCGTTGTATCCATCCATGAACGCACGCAGTTCTTCAATAGTGCTGTTCTTTTTTCCCACTTCGCCGATTTCTCCGCCAACGGATATCGTAATGCCCTTTGGTTCCAATGACCTGATATACGCGGTAAGTTCGGCGGCAAGTTCAAAATTGAGACGTTGCTGCCCGGCAAGATCGGGTTTGCTCAAATCGACCAGTGTAGAGGTATCGACGTCAATATTATAAAAACCTCCATCGATGGCCTCTTTTATGAGGTTTTTTACCGTAGCAAGCTCTGCTTCTTTGTCTGCCTGGTATTTCCGGAGAATAATCTGGAAGTGATCGCCCTGAATAAATACAGGGTATTCATGCCCTTCCCTGATAGCTGCCGCAAGGACAACCGCTGTGTATTCTGCAGGCCGCTGACCGGTATATCCGATTTCCGATCGTGCGATCTCAAATATTATTGCAGCCGCATTGTTTTTCTTTGCCGCACAAAACACAGCGCGGGCAACGTCATAGGTAAGTCCCCGAATGTTGATGGCCGGCACGGTGAAACCCTTGTATTCTCTCCGTCCCATCGCATCATAAAGCGATTGTATGGAAGATGACGCATTGCCAAGCGCATTACTGGCCGACCAGATTAGCCACCGTGAGATATCTTTCAGATTGCTGTCACTGTTGAAAACGGCATTGTAAACGATTTTATCTATCGTTTTTGTTCTTAACGCATCTTTATTGATTATAGAAACAGTTCCGTCTTTTTGAATATCGATAATGCCTTTGATATTATTGAATAGTTCTTCTTTTGTTGTGTATAGCATAAACAGTATACTCCCTTCCGTATATTTTTATTTATTTTTGAAATATCCTTCATATTTCTCCACGTCTTCTTTGCTCCCGATAATAAGAGGCGTTTTTTGGTGGAGTTGTTCCGCTTTTATTTCCATGATGGCAGTATCGCCGGTGGAAGCCTTGCCGCCTGCCTGTTCAACAATAAAGGCAAGTGGAGCTGCTTCATAGAGCAATCTGAGTTTTGATTTTGGTTTGTTCGGGTCTTTATAATCGGCAGGATACAGAAAGATGCCTCCATACAAAAGGGTTCTATGAAAATCTGCCACCAGGGAACCAATGTACCGGAGAGAATAAGGCTTTTGCCCCGTCTCAGGGGTTACCTTTTTCAGATCGTTAATATACTTACGTGTCCCTTCGTCCCATGTATTTGTGTTTCCCTCATTGATACTGTAAATCTTGCCTCTGGAAGGGATTTGAATGTTTTTGTGCGAGAGTAAAAACTCTCCGATGCCAGGGTCAAGCGTGAATCCATGGGAACCGTGTCCGGCAGTATATACCAGCATGGTGCTTGAACCATATACAATATAACCCGCGGCAACTTGCTCCACGCCCTTTCTCAGGCAATCCTCAAGTGTTCCATTGCCAGCAGTCGTTTTTCTTCGATAAATGGAAAATATGGTGCCTACGCTTACGTTTGCGTCAATGTTTGAAGATCCGTCAAGGGGGTCGAACATGAGCATGTATTTGCCTTTGGGATACTGGTCTGGTATCGGGATAATGTCTTCATTTTCTTCCGATGCCATAACACAAAGATGACCTCCATGATCCATGGATTTTATAATGACGTCATTGGCATACTCGTCTAGTTTTTTAACTTCTTCTCCATGGATATTTTCCTGTCCTGTGAGACCCAATATATCGGCAAGCCCGGCACGATTTACTTCCCGTGAAATGATCTTTGCGGCAATGGTTAAGTCCCACAGTAGCCCTGTCAGCTCGCCTGTGGCCTCAGGGTGATCCCGCTCTTGTTCAATTATATGTCTTTGTACGGTAATAATTTTACTTCCCGACATACTGCATGCCTCCCAACAAGATTACGTTTCAATTCAATGCTATTCCTTAATCTTCACAACCCCATAATTCTCACTGTCCGCCAAAAGGCAGACGTTTCTGCGATATTCTACATTCTTACTCGTTTATGTGTCAATGTTTTATCTTTTTGGCAACAAACGGAAGACGCATTTGTTTAGAATTTCAAATCATTTTGTCATTAGAATTTGTTTCGGATTTCGTGTTTCGGATTTCACCATTATCGGGTTGGCGTTGACAATGCAGATCAGAAATAAACAATAAGGGAGGTAAGAAACATGTGTTCATTGAGGTCAAAGCTGGTGCCCGATAGTCCAAAATCTTCGCCGTCAACGTCATTTGCCCATCTGAATTGGTAGGCGGCGTCAAGGCTGAATCGTTTCGTGGAAATGCCGCTTCCAACGCTAAAACCGTACACATTGGTAGGATTTCCAAGTGAGGGGCTGGGATCATAAAAAAGTCCCCCGAGAAGAGGAATGATGGTTTTTTTGCGGAAAATCAAATATTCCTTACCGGTACTGATGGCAAAGGTGTCATCAATATCTCTGTCTGTGGATGCGCCTTCCAGTGGACGTGATGTATTGCCCTCTTCGTCTTTCTGCTCAAATGTTGACCAGTATGCCGACGGATATTTTGGGCGTGACAAGTACTGACAGCGCGGGCGTTAACGCCCCGATGCCGCCTTTTGATTCAAATTGTATCGTTTGCATGTAATTTAATGACGGCGGGGATGGGTCATCAATGGACATGCTAAGGTCCACGTCCATGTGGAAATCATAAATCTGCTGATAGTTTAACGCCGCAACCATGTTTTTCCCGAAGACCCTGAAAGGATACGCAGCGCTGGCGTAATTCAAATCGCCACGCGATACGGATTCATTGTCAAGGGTGAGTCCGGTAAGCCCCGGATCAAAATCCTGATCCGTTGCCAGAAAAGAACCCACTATGGAGATTTCCGGCTTTTACAACTGTGTCAGGGCGCCGGGATTCCTTGAGGCGGCAGTAGCGCCGTCCACGACGGCTATAAAGGCGCTTCCCTGTGCAATAGCCCTTGCGCCCGAACCGGTGGGCAGCGGAACCGAGTTAATATTTGGAGGCGATAGGGAAAATTGTGCAAAGGCTGCCCGTGATAATGGCAGAGACAGGAAGATGCATGTTAACGCAAAAAATATTTGTTTTTGTCTCATAAAAATATCCTCGTTTCATACTACGTTCCATGTAGAAATGCACATACAGGGCGCTCATGCGTCCATGGCAGAATAATCCATAAATTTTTGTTACACTATAGTTTTTGTAACACTTTGGTTTTTTGAAACCGTAGGGGCGAAGCATTTGCATGTTTGGACATGAACGCATGTATGCCAGTTATCGCAAATGCTTCGCCCCTACTAAAATTTGTATTTAATCCGTGCAAATCCGGTGTCCTTCATTTTTCTGTTGACAATACCCGGCACAAAAAGTAGCCTTTTGCATTATGAATAAGATATTGAGCGCCATCATACTGATCTCCTTCTTTATTCTCCAGCATACCGTCATTGCCGTAGAGACCGCCCCCCGCATATCTGACCGTGAGATCATAGAGTCACTTGCTGAAATACGAGGAAATTTAAAAAGACTTGATGAAAAGCTTGATACCGTGGATAAAAGCCTCAATAAACGCATTGATGATCTAGACTCCAACCTCAATAAACGTATCGACGCTCTTGACTCCAAGCTCAATAAACGCATCGACGACCTCCGTACAGACATAAACAGCCGTTTTGAAGAAGTAGGCAATCGTTTTGACACACTACAATGGACGCTTGGGCTTTTTATAACCATTGCCCTGGTAATTTTTGGGTTTGTGCTACGCATGCAATGGCAGATGCATCGCCGGCAAACACAGATGGAAACCATTCTTGAGACCCAAAGAGAAGAACTTTCGTTCATAAAGAAACTCATCGAAAAATTCCAACCTCCCAGAGGCGTACTGTAAAATAAAAAGTATCTTTTGCCCTATCCGTTAATTCACTCCACAACTTAACCAAACATTGTGCGGCAGCAGGTAAACCATGATTTTTAGTAGCGCCGTTTGCAATCATAACCTTTGTATTGTCAATTCCATTATTGACTGTACCAAACGTCATCCATGCCATTCCGCCATTATCCCTGATTTTCTTCCATCCTATTTCGTAATCACCATATCATCCTTCATTATATCTACAGAGTCTTTTGCCGTGGTAATTTTGACGAAAGACGTATCCGGCTGCACATAGACAACGCGTGCGATTACCTCCAGGGGTTCTTTTATCCTGAAATTCCCCACATTTATTTCCCTGAAAACCAGCAATTTCATCCCTATTGAAAGCCCGTGGTTTGCGCCTGCGTTCACATGAAATCCCTTTCCTGAGACGTGTATGACCTCTCCCTGCGTCATCGGAAACTGCTGTTTCATTTTTAACGCAAGGCCGTACATGAGCCAATTAATGTTTTTATCATTTTTATCTTCGTCGTAAACATCCGTATTCGCCAGTATTTGCGTTGTTTCAGTATCCACAAGCCGCAATGTGACATTTATTCCTTTGTCATTTTCCTCAACCGAAACCAAAGAGCATGCCTTCCGCCGCCTTTATTTTCCCGATCTTAATGGCGGTATCCGGCGACGCCAGTTCAGAGTTGCTGATTTTTTGTTCCTTTAGTATTTCCAGCAATTTTGTCTGATCTCTTTCTACAAAATTAAACCTTTTAGAGTCCTCATCGAAGGCATTGAGGAGTTTGGCGTAAAGCCGTTCTGCCGGTACTCCCTTGTGTGCAGATGACTGCAGCGGCTGCAATGCCACGGAGTATCTGGATGCTCCAGAATACGTTCTCAACGGGAGCAAGGAAATGGTAAGCCTGGCTTCCATATCAAATAATTCAAAGGTTTTTTCTCAATAACAACCGGAAAAAGTGCGGCTTCGTTGCCTTCTGCGTCAATTGCCCTCACCGTAACGGTATTTTCCCCTTCATTGAGTTTGAGGAAATGATTGAAGAATACATGCTTGCCAGGCCTGATGTCTATGACTTCCCCGTTAATAAACAATTTTTCAATGCCGCTGTCATCATGCGCCTCTCCGCTAAAGAAAAAGTTTTTATCGTACACGATGCACGGCTTTATGCTGCTGCGAATAATCGGTGAAGATATATCTTCGCCTTTGATTTGAGACGAAGTATTGTTTTTTGTATCAGGCGCAACGGCGGTTTGAGAGGCGAGAAACGTATTGATAAGGGATCCGCTTAGCCTGGTTGCGGCAAGCAAAACGGGTTTGTTGATTGTGGTATTTTGCGTAAATTTAATTTCACTCCATTTATCTTAAGGCCAGAGCGAAGCCTTTACCGTCAATTTTTGCTCTCCGCTTGTTTCGTTTCCGGCAACGTCTGTCACCCTGAATGATACATTGTTTCCTTCCTCTAAAATTATTTCCTGCTGGAAATGTACCTCCTTTTCATCGCCATGCGGAACAACCGTATTATTTATAGAGAGACTTTTTATGTCATGATCATCCACGACCGTTCCTTTTACAATGGCGACATTCCTTCCTTTTTTCCTTTGCACTTCTATATCATCAAGATAAAGAATCGGCGGACGCAAATCCAGGGTACACCTCAACTTTTTAATAACAACTGGGCGGGTAACTAAGGCGGACTGGATAATTAGGGTATTGGGGTAGTATTTGCCGTAAGTTTAAGCATGGTGTTCAAGGCGTGACCCCAACACACTCCTTGCTCATGCCATGTTCAATCAATTTCCATTGATCCCTTTCTTTTTTATACGTAATTTTATAAGAATAATCGACCATTTTCTGTCGCCATAAGAAAAAATGCAATATGCCCGTTACAAAGATTTCAACTTGTTTTGCCTGTGGCGCTATATCCTCGAACATTGCGATACAATGTTTTGTTGTATCCGGCGCTAATTCCCCTTTTGCAATTGCGGCATACTGATATTTCTTTCCTTCGTAAAAATCCTCGTCTAATTCTTTAATGTAATCTACAAGTTCCGGATAATATGCGTCGGCATATTCTTCTCCTGTATCCGTTTTCATAAATACATCTATGGGCACCATGATTGTTTTCCCGATAGTATTCTTTAAGTTATAAAACCAGACAATATAGTGCAACTCCCCTTTTGTCCCTGCATTATGCACATATGTCTTTGGCGCAGTCCATGAAAAATCAAGCGTAGATGCATATGATGTATGCATGAAGCAAAACATAGTCAGTAACAGTAATACAACAGAAAAATATCTCCGTTTCAAAAAATTACTCCCTTCTTAATTGTTGCATTTGCATATTGCGAAATTTTCTGGATCTAACAACAATATTCCTTGTTGCGCTGTACACATAATCTCCCATAGCAGTGCCGTCATTGTCGGCTTCCAATCCAATGGCAAAGAATCTGACGGGATTGGCGACCCAGAACTCCTCGGGCGGTGCCTGCCATTTTACATGCCAGTATTTTTGGTTTGTGCCTTTTTTCGTATGAGTTGCGTAAAGGCCGCCCGCTTCCACTTGTGTATCGTCGTCGTCTCCGACGTTAATAAAATTGCCCACTAATCGGTTAAAATACCTGTCTTGCGCTGCAATTTGAAAGCCATGATAATACGTATCCGTTTTTTTAAACGAAACCAGAATATCAATAATTTCTCCCGGTTCACACTCATCTAAAACAAATAACATAAATTTGCCCTTACCCGAACCCACGGTATATTGGTAATGGCATCCCAGAACGTTACATGTAGAAAAGGCTGGAGCATAAAGAGCCCAGCCGTCTTTGGTTGTCGCAGCGCCTACATTTGCCAGGGGCGCCCCGTCGGAATGGGCAAATGAATGCTGCGAGAATAATACGAATATGGAAATTAAAAAAACAATGAAGGCATAATTCGCCATTCGTAAAAAGATAAAAAATGCTGAAATACCTGTTTTTTTATACAAATAGGAAGAAAATTGCCTCATTTTTTTTTATCCTTTACACTTTTGGAAACTTCTTTGAGAAGAGATAATCCATAACGTACTGGAACGCCAAAATTGGATCCTCTGAATCCCGGAAATATCCCATAATTAATTCCGATAACCAGCCCTTTTTTATTAAATATAGGACCGCCGCTTCCGCCAACTGTTGTTTGGGCATCATATACCAGTCTGTTTTCCATAATATCACTTAAATGGCCTTGAGTGGCAAGGGGTTTTATAAAGCCGAAATTGGAAAGTTCCTGAACTAACTGAATAAAAGGGATGTGAATAAATTGTCTTACCAGTTCCGGATCCATCTTTGCAAAAATGGCCTTTATTCCCGCAGGATATCCCAGTAGTAATATTGGTTCTCCCACAACGGCTCCCTTGTCTGTTGTATCTAATTCATGCACCGGAATATTTATGCCACCGGTATTTATGCGAAGCAATGCTACATCCACTTCATCTGAAACCTTTTCCACCGTCAGGGGGAACGGTTCTTTGATTCCTGGGAAAAACGCCCTGAATACTACAAACTTAGGTTTTACCCCCGGATCTAACTGTGGCGCAGAGAAAGTATCAAGTTCCCACCATGGTTCGGCAATATGACGATTGGTTATGATCAGGCCTTCTTCGCTAACTAAAAAACCAGTGCCGGTATATTCATTTATCCCGGTCCTTCTTCCCATCATAAAAAGCGGTTCACCAGTTTCTTCATCATAATAGGAAAAGGCTCCCTGAATAAGGCAAACGCCGTTAGTATACTTTTTTATTATGTTTTCTGCAATAGACCTTTCGAGTTCTAGCATTTTCACCTTTTCGACGGTTTGTGTTAATTTGATATTTTGAACAAAAAAATATGCGATCACAATACCGGAAAAGACAACCAGTGTTAAAATAATACGCAATTTGATATGGTGCGATATTTGGGTGTAAATCTCCCATAAAAGTTGTTTAAAAAATCCCGTTGCAGTGTTGAAACGCCCCTTCTTTGAAGTAAGAGCAATCTCTAAAGAGTCTTCCAATATTTCAGACCATTGTTTGCAAATATCATCTTCATCCATTTTTATACGGAATCGCACCGTTGGCCCGCCTGCTCCAAATTCGATTAAATCACCGTCTTTAAGTGCCATTTCGCTAATTACTCTATGATTAACCAGCGTGCCTTTTAAGCTTCCTTTGTCGATTAACAGATACTCACATTCTTTCCGTAGTATTTCAGCATGAAAAGCGGAGATGTTTGTATCTTTTTTTGCATCAAAGGCAATTTCATTTGATGCATCGGCGCCGATAGTTATTTTATCGGAAGAAAATACTTCTGTTTTTCCACGACGGCTGCCAGATAAATGAACTAATACTGCTTTCAGTGCAATTTCTCCTTCACGTTAGTACATTATGCAGTCGGCAATCTACAGTCTACAGTTGGCAAATTGCAGATTGCAAGATTTAGGACAGAGGATTGAGGATTGCCGACTGAGGACTGTTTTGGATTTTCCCGGGAGTAGGGCTTTTTGCTATAAATACTTGTTTATCTCGGCTATCAACATTTCTTTTGTGAATGGTTTTTCCAGGAATGATACCTTCCCCAGCGCCTGGAAGCATTGATATGCTTGTTTGTCTAATGAAGACGCCATAATCACGGGTACCTCTTTATAATGTTTGTCTTTCCTTAACAAGGAAAACAACCTGTCGCCTGTAATATTTTCCATCAGAATATCCAGTATTACCAAGTCATATTTTTTACCCTTCATTTCTTTGAGACCTTCTTCTCCGTCTGAAACATACGTGACCGAGAATTGTTCGCCTTTCAACATATCCCTGTAAAATTCCTGCATTTCAGGATCGTCTTCTACAATTAATAAATCTTTCATAATGTACCTTCCTTTAAAAACGATAAACCACTAAGTTGATTGTTTCATCAGATGGCATGTGGGCAATCTGAAGGTAAATTTTGCCCCTTTTCCTTTGCCGCCAGATTCAGCCCAAATACAGCCATTATGTAATTCGACAATGTTTTTGCTTATTGCAAGGCCTATTCCGGACCCTGGTATGGAAGGGGTTTCCTTATAAAATTTGTCAAACGCATGCTTAATTGCTTCTTCGTTCAGCCCCTTTCCTGTATCTTTTACGGACACTTCAAAGCCGTTGGGCGTTATCATGAACGATATATCGATCCGGCCATGACTGGTAAATTTTATTGCGTTTCCGACCAGATTAACAAGTAAATAATACATTTTTTCCCGGTCGGCTTTCAAAATAATGGCGGGAGGTATTTGATGTGTTATTTTATTGTCTTTTTGTATAGCGATAGGGTTTAATTCGTGGATAACCTGGTCCACCAATTCGACGAAGGTGAAATCGGATATATTTAAACGTTCTACTCCCGATTCCAGCCTAGATATGTCGAGCACATTTCTGATAATGTTTTTCAAACGGCTCACATTGTTTTGAAGAAGATTGTAAAGATGTAGTTCTTTTTCCCCTGGAGATTCACTTTCTATTGCAAAAGAACGCCAATACATGTCAATTGCCATTTCCATTTTGGCAACAGGGGTTTTTAGTTCATGCGTAACGTCACGGATCAAACTGTTTTTCAACTCATCCAGTTTTTTCCTATCGGTAATATCCCGGCAAAACCCTTCGATGCCAATTATTTTATTATCCTGTTTGATGGGGATTGCTTCCAGAGACAGCCATACAATGTTGCCTTTTTTGTGGACAACTCTAAATTCAAAATCCATCAAGGAGTTCTTCTCGCCATGAAATAACTGAAGAATTTCGCGCTGCACCTGCCCCTGGTCATCCGCGTGGCATAGAGAAAGTATGGAACTGCCCGCATCATAGAAGTAATGCACGGAGTAACCCAGTATTTTTTCTACGGAAGGATTTATCAGAAAGAATTTGCCGTCGCTTGTGCATTCAAAAATAATGTCAGGGGAACTTTCGACTACATTTCTATATTTTTCTTCCGCATCCTTGATTCTGTTAAAAAGCCGTGTATTTTCAATTGCCATGGCTAATTGCGGTGCAATTTTTGACACAAAATCCACATGCTTTTTCGAATAATGTTGCTTCTGCCTGCTGCCAAAATTTATGCTGCCTATTATGCGTTCTTTGAATTCGATCGGATATTTTTTCTCATCGATATGAAACAGTTTTTGATGTTTCATTATGCATCCTTTGTAAACAAGCGGAAAACCAAGTCTTGATCGAATGCCCTCCTTAAACAAAAAGACGTCCGTTGCAAATTGGCTTTTGGCGGTATCGTCCACTATTACGGGTTTGCGGGATTGCACTACCTTTTCCATGAGGCTGTCTTTCATGGGGTACAAATCGCCTTCTTTGATGTAGGTATCTTCATGCGTTTTTGATTGAACCACAAATGCTTCGTATAAATTATTATCCTCGGTTATAAGTGTGATGGTTAATCTGTCAAAATCAATTATTTTTGACAGTTCATTGCTCATCGTCTGATAAACTTCACGAATATCAAGGCTGGAGAAGATGATTTTGTTAATATTAAGAAAGGTGTCTTTGTTGTAAGTAAACATAAGGGGATTTAAACAATCAGTAATTTCTATTGAGTTTCCTGATAAGAAACATCCAATGTATTGAGAGTATTATAGGGGAAACAAAGCATTTTCTGGTATAAAAAATGTAACTATTCTGCGTAATCTATTAAACCACTGAAGCACAGCTCGTTCTCAAACCTTGTACTGAACATAGTGAAGTATATGATTGGGTACGTAATGGCACTGGAAACTGCATTCGCGGGTTCAGGTTTACAACCTGAACCCATGGGTTTATGCAGATAATGGGGCTATGTACTGCGGTAAAATTCCAATGCTCAAATTACAAAACCCATGTTTTGAATATGGGATTTATTTGTCATTTGTCCTGCTAATAGAAGGCGGGATTGAAAGTATAAAACGTTTGGTTCAGGTTGTAAACCTGAACCCGCCGGGAGACTAAAGTGTTGCAAATTATTACGATTTGTTTGACTCTATTAAAACAGGTGTTGAATCTTCAGATATTCAACACCTGTTTTTTACGACAATCAACAAATCAAATGCTAGCCGTTGCTAAATAGCCGCTTCGTCGCTCTCTCCGGTACGTACACGGTGTATATCGTCAATTGGGGAAATAAATATCTTCCCACCGCCGATGCTGCCCGTTTGTGCCTCTTTTTTGATGCAATCTACGACCTTATCCACATTCTCGCCTGCAACAACAATCCCGGCGGGTTCAGGTTTGCAACCGTTCGGCTTGAGCTCACGACGAAGCCTGAACCTATGAGTTTATGCGTATAATGGGGCCATGTACTGCGGTAAAATTCCAATGCCCAAATCCCGAAATCCCTGTTTGGAATCTGGAATTTATTTGTCATTTGTTCTGCTAATAGAAAGCTGGATTGAAGGTATAAAACGTTTGGTTCAGGTTACAAACCTGAACCCGCGAATGTAGTTTCCAGTGCCATTACGTACCCAATCAGATACTTCACTATGTTCAGTACAAGGTTTGAGAACGAGTTGTGCTTCGGTAGTTTAATAGATTACGCTGAATAGTTACAAGAAATTACTGCTAAGGTACTAATTATTCATCTCTCAAAAAACGTAATAGTTTAGCTTTTTTAAAAAGATTTGCCAGGCATATAGATTACCGTGTACGTGGTAAAAGGTTTGCTTCCTTAAAACACAACTCCGGCCCCTCTTTTTGCAACTCCCCATTTACCGCAAGGTTTTGACAGATTCCGTCGGAATTAAATAAAAAAGGCATACACAATAGTCCGTAAATGTGCAATATAATTTAACTGAATAAAAGCACATATATTAGCTCCGCAAATCTTTCACGACATTGAAATAAAAAAACGCACCATTTCCGGCTAATTTGGTTAAATTGGGCCGGGACCGCCAAAAATGCCAGGTATTTTCTTTATTACAGCCAAAAAATTTCCTTTTTCGAAAAGTCTTGCCCTTGCGAAATTTCTTAATTTTAAGCACGGTATGAGTGCTTACCTTTCTAAAATTCAATTCATTTGACTACACATGCTGCTTTACGATTAAAATAATAATATTACGGTTTACTAAAACATTTTTAAGCCGGTCCCGGCGTATTATTAGTTCCAAAAAACATTCACCATGAACAAAGTATTCATAATAAATAATTTAGATGTGTAAAGTTATTCGCACATAGCATGCCTAAAAATATTTGTCGGAAAAAGTATTTCATAACTATTTAATAATAGGAAATGTACAGCTTTTATAGATTGTGTGGATGGTGTTTTTGATATCTTTGGTTGCTTCAGAAAACGGTTGATTTAAACCATGAGTGTTATAATTGGGTAAGGTGGAATGGGCCGAACTATTACAAAAAATGGAAAATCCTTGCTTTACTATTTAACCAGCAGCAACATAACATCCATCACATTTGTTTTCGTAGGACCCGTAACAATGAGCTCATTTGTCTCTTTGAAAAAAGAGAATGAATCGTTATTAAGAAGATATTTTTCCGGATGTAATTTTTTACTCTTTGCATTTATAATGGTAGTGCCATCTACCATTGCCCCTGCGGCTTCAGTGTTGCCATCCATTCCATCCGTTCCCGCGCTTAATATTAAGGTATCCGCTAATCCATCAATTTCTATTGCCGCAGACAAGGAAAATTCCTGACTCCTTCCGCCTAAACCATTGCCTTTTACTGTTACGGTAGACTCCCCGCCTGCGATAATACACGCAGGGCGCTCGGCAGGGCAGCCGGAAGCATGAATTTCCCGCGCAATTGCGCCAAAAACCTTGGCTATTTCCCTGGCCTCGCCTTTTATACAGGAAGATAAAATAAGCGTATTATACCCCAGTTGTCCTCCTTTTTCCTTCGACGCAGCCAGTGCCGTGCGATTATTGCCGATGATAATATTGCTTACCCTGTCAAATATTTTATCGCCGGGCTTCGGCGTTTCTTCCACGTAGCCGTGGATCCCGTTTTGAATGTGTTGCTGTATGGAAACGGGAATCTTATGATGTAAATTATACTTGTTCAATATCCATTCACAGTCCTGAAAAGTACTGGGGTCCGGCGAGGTCGCTCCGGAAGCGATCGTTTCTAAAGGATCATTTATTACATCTGACAATATAACAGATATCATCTCCGCCTTGCACAAGCCTGCAAAACGTCCCCCCTTTACAAGAGAAAGATGTTTACGGATGGCATTCATTTCATCAATAGTAGCGCCGCATTTCAATAACGAAGCAGTAATTTCCTTGATTTCTTCAAGGGAAATCCCTGCATAAGGCAATTCAAACAGCGCTGATCCGCCGCCGGAAATCAAACAAAACACCAGGTCATCTTCATTTGCCTCTTTTGCAATATCGATGATTTCTTTTGTGCCATTAATGCCTGAAGAATCTGGAATAGGATGTCCTGCGGGATTAAGTTTGACATATTTACAAGGTGTAGTATAACCATAACGAACATTTACAATGCCCTTTTTTATCTTATCCCCCAGCAGTTTTTCCACTGCCGCAGCCATAAACCCGCTCACCTTTCCAAACCCTGTAAGATAAATATTATTATATTTGCCAAGGTCGTACGTTTTTCCTCCAATAGTTAGACTATTCTCCTTTACCGCCATGTATTTTCGTATGCATGTATCGGCTTCGACAGCATGTAAACCAGCAAAATAAATTTGCAACGCATCTTTTCTTAATGATTCTGCGGTATTCATAATCGTCTCCTCTAATAAATACATTTTGCAAAACATATCCCTGCGTTAATGCCTGCTAATGAAACCATTTTACCGGCAATCAACGGATTTTTTTGCTTTCAGAAAAAATAACATATTGATTTAAATGTCTATTGTCAATATTATTATACATAGCACTTTCACCCGAAAAGCACTAAAGCATCATTCCCGCGAAAAACGGGGGGATACGTTTTTTCGTAAATGAATAGCTGTTTCTCTGCATGGGCGAAGCATTTGCCGCCGAAAACATAAGGCTCTACCGGTATGCAACATCAGTAAACGCCTCGCGCCGCCACGTGGTGTGGTCGCAAACAAAGTTGCCGAAATACTAAAGTAGAGTATTTACAATAAAATCCGTAAACCAGGAGAACCGAGAATGTCCAATGAACTTTCCGCGATAAATCATACTATTATGGAGCATACCGAGCTGGAACACTTAGTTAATACAGAGCAATACGATAAACTTGAAGAGCAATGGCTAGGCATTGTAGAATCGGAAATTGATGACAAAAAACCGCTCTTGCATATTATCAATTTACTTATAAGACAGGAAAAGAAATTTGCACATGATTTTCTCATTATGTTGGAATCTTACTATAACGAGAAAAATGCGTATAATGATCTATTGGAAGTTTTGAAATATATATTGAAATATTTTCCGAAGGAAAAAGGACTTGCTCCAAAATTTGCCGCTTGTTACGCCAATATCTACAAAGAAAAACCCTATGCAAGCCTATTCATTAGTAAATCCAGTATAGAAACATCCCCGGAGACTGCCGCATCTCTCAAAATGCTGGAAAAGTATTTTATGTTTGAACAAGGGGATTACGTATATCATAAGAGTTGGGGAGTTGGCAAAGTAGTTTCTTTTGATCCTGAGGGAGAGAAGATT
Source organism: Candidatus Kuenenia stuttgartiensis (assembly GCF_900232105.1). Taxonomy (NCBI): domain Bacteria; kingdom Pseudomonadati; phylum Planctomycetota; class Candidatus Brocadiia; order Candidatus Brocadiales; family Candidatus Brocadiaceae; genus Candidatus Kuenenia; species Candidatus Kuenenia stuttgartensis. The sequence continues at coordinate 1,360,690 of NZ_LT934425.1, read as the reverse complement.
TATATTGATTTTGAGAAGAAAAACAACCATGGAATTGCCTTAGAGATTGCTTCTGATATTTTACAAAAACTGGAAAAGGATAGTTTGCGGGCAATGGTGTATTGCCAAAAAGACATTTTGAACAAAATGATTGATGAAGATCCTGTGGGTTTGATCAGGCTTACCTTAAAACATTTTCATGGCAAGGCTACGTTAAACAATATAAAAGAACAACTCCTTGCAGGACTCTTGCCGCCATCCGCATGGAGCAAATGGTGGACAAAGACGAAAAAACTGATACTAAAAGACCCGTACCTCCAGTTTACCGAAGGCTCGCCAACCACTGCCCTTCTGGAAATCAGGACAAAACCATTGACGCCGCATCAGGAAATTATTAATACGCTCACTCAATCCGGGGAAATTTACAAAGAAATCGAGTCAGCCCGAAAATACCTCGCCGAGGGAGGAAAGAATACTGAAAAATGCAAAGAAATCTTACAGAAAATCAAGTCACTCTTTACGCAAGAAGCTGAAAAATTAAAGGACACACATCCTTCCGCCGTTATTGAATGCCTTCTCCTTGCCGAACAAGTGCAAATTATGCTGAACGAATGCCCTGCAAATTACAAGGATATGATTGAAACCGTTATAAAAAACTCCGACAATTTATCAAAACTAATCGGTAACATATGCATATTAGAGTATAAAAAACATGTTCTTCACAGAATCAAAAAAATATACCCGGAACATTGGCAAAATGAATTTGCCAGCTTATTTTTTGACCAAAATAGCCATCTTTGGGAGTTTATAATTAAGGAACTTATTAATGAGAACAAGCAGGATTCATTAAATAGTGTTTCGCAAAAAATATTTTCACAGTTTAATGCATACCCGGAACACTATTTCTGGTTCTGCAGAAACAATTTTTACGGACGTTTCCCGGATCTTTATGCGAATATTAATTCCGGAACACTTTTCATTCAACTAATCGAACTGATAAATAATATTTACTTTAAAATGCAAAAGGGACGTGACGGAAATATCCGATCGATATTTAATAAAATCAAAGGCCTGTTAGAGGAAAAAGGAACCGATCATGCCATAAACCATTTGACCGAATCCAATGCAGCCAGCATGTATAATGTAGTTTCGGGCAGTAAATGTATTGAAGATTGGTTTAAAATTTCCATTGAAAGCGTTATTCGCGACCGTTTTCCCGAGATGATTAAAAAGCCGGAAATACTCACCTTGGATGAAAATAAAATCTATGTTACAAAACATGGATACGAAAAGCAGAAGAAGGAACTCGACAACATCATGAATATTCAATTTGCTGAAAATGCGCGCGACCTTGGAGAGGCTATCAGTCGCGGTGATCTCAGAGAAAACGCAGAATATCAGGCGGCGCGTGAAAAACAGGCACAGTTGATCGAAAAGGCGGAACGATTGAAGGCTGACTTGCAAAAGATAGTTTTTATCGAGCCGTATACCGTAAAAACGAATATCGTCTCGCCAGGCACAAAAGTAACTATTAAAAACAAGGACAAAGAAACCACGGAAACGTATACACTGCTGGGCCCTTGGGATGCTGATATTGACAAAAATATTATCTCTTATCTGTCGCCAATCGGAAAAGGCTTGTTGAATAAAAAAACAGGTGAGACGGTCACTATCCAACTTCCGGAAAACGAGATAGTTTGCGATATTATAAAAATAGAAAAGGCATTATAAGTAGGGGCGAAGCATTTGCTATAAATAAATGCGTTCATGCCCAAACGAGCAAATGCTTCGCCCCTACACTATGCGGGCAAATACCGCGATTATTGGAATTTTTCAAAAAACTAAAGTGTTACAGAATTCCGGGTTTTATAGAGTAGAGACGCACAGCCGTACATCTCTACATTTGTATTAAAACCCCCCCCTTAAATTCCCTCTAAAATTTGGCCTGCATTGTGAACACTTTACAACGGATATAATAGAGAACGCAATGTAAAAGAATTGAGCGTTCAGGTCAGGGAGTAATGTATAATGCATGCGTAATTGGTTCGTTACCAAATGCTGAAAGAAGCAACCGCCATGCTTAAAATCACGATAACTTTGTTGCATATGCTACAAACTTGCATTATACTACGTATGAAATTACGGAAGTTTGCCTAACTTCTGAAAAAACAGGAAAGGGGGAGAAATAAAATAACTTGAAACATCCATAGGTCTGATTTACTCAAACGCAAATATACACCAAATAAAATATTGTTATTAATACCTAAAAGAAAGGATAGAAACATGAATATTTACGCCGGCAACCTGGCACGACAAACAACAGAGGAAGAATTGAAACAGGTTTTTGAGGAGTTTGGGCAGGTCACGTCCGTAACAATCATTAAGGATAAATTCAGCGGAGAATCCAGAGGATTTGGATTTGTAGAAATGCCCTCAAGGGCAGAAGCGCAGGCTGCGCTAGATAGTCTCAACGGCAAAGATTTAAATGGAAGGGTTCTGAATGTTAATGAGGCGCTTCCCCGTACTGATGACCGTAAGCAAGGCGGCGGTGGTGGTAGAGGTAGAAGTGGCGGCGGTAGAAGCGGTGGCGGTGGCGGCAGAAGTGGCGGCGGTAGAAGCGGCGGTAGTGGTGGTGGTAGAAGTGGTGGCGGAAGGCCCTGGTAAAATTGATTTACCTATTGGGGGCAAAGAGGAATAATGCACTTTCGGTTCTATAAGTACAAGCCACACATTTGCAAAATAATAAAGGCCGTGGCATGATTCCTCTTTGTATTCACAATACCATTGCAGTATCAAATTCACAGAAAGAGATAATTGCTCAAAAAAGCCCCTGCTTTCATAATAGCAACTTCCCGTATTGTAAAAAACCGATCATGATTACATCGATGTTGACGTATAATGGCCTGGGTCGCTTCAAATTCGTCTAAAAAACGCATCAAATTGTCAGGAAAGCTCGATATTTTTTAGTAGTTTTGTTTTATTAGCATTCCCGTAATAATAGAGTGATATTCAGTGTAGCGGCAATTCTCGAATTGCCGCTACATACTGATACAAAGGCATTTCCTACCATTCTAACGGAAAAAAACAGAATGATTGCCGGTATTTTTACCAATGAAATCTGCGCAATCTGTTGTTCATCGGTAATTTCTTCTAAAATTTGGTAACTATTCAGCGTAATCTATTAAACTACCGAAGCACAACTCGTTCTCAAACCTTGTACTGAACATAGTGAAGTATCTGTTTGGGAACGTAATGGCAATGGAAACTACATTCGCGGGTTCAGGTTTGTAACCTGAACCAAACGTTTTATACTTTCGATTCCGCCTTCTATTATCAGAACAAATGACAAATAAATTCCGGATTCCAATTGTGTCGTAGATGTGCCGGTATATGACCCGCTAACCGTGCCGTGCCGGAACCACGTCATGGTAGACGTGCCGTTGGTGTTGACCGTACCATGGTTGTTCCAATGTTTATTGCCGTGCCTGTTGATACAATAGGAGATAACAAGCACTGCGCCGGTGTTAAGCTATTTGCAGTTGACACGTCTCCCAACTGACCATAAGAATTAGACCCCCACGCCCACACCGTATTATCCGATTTCAAAGCTATCGTGTGATAATCCCCTCCTGCAATGGCAATTGCATCGGTTAGACCGCTTACCTGCACTGGCGTTAAACGGTTTATAGTTGTCCCATCTCCCAACTGACCATAAGAATTAGACCCCCACGCCCACACCGTATTATCCGATTTCAAGGCTATTGTGTGATAATCCCCTCCTGCAATGGCAATTGCATCGGTTAGACCGCTTACCTGCACTGGCGTTAAACGGTTTATAGTTGTCCCATCTCCCAGTTGACCAGAATTATTCCACCCCCACGTCCACACCGTGCCATCTGATTTCAAGGCGATTGTGTGAACATATCCCCCTGCAATGGCAATTACATCGGTTAGACCGCTTACCTGCACTGGTGTTGAACGGTTGGTAGTTGAGCCGTCTCCCAGTTGGCCATATCCATTATATCCCCATGCCCACACCGTGCCGTCTGATTTCAGGGCGACTGTGTGGACATACTCCCCTGCAATGGCAATTACATCGGTTAGACCGCTTACCTGCACTGGTGTTGAACGGTTGGTAGTTGAGCCGTCTCCCAGTTGACCATATCCATTATATCCCCATGCCCACACCGTGCCGTCTGATTTCAGGGCGATTGTGTGAACATACCCTCCTGCAATGGCAATTATGTTAGTTAGATAAGTCACCGGCGTCGGTATTGAACGGTTTGTAATTGTCCCGTCTCCCAACTGACCATAAGAATTAGACCCCCACGCCCACACCGTATTATCCGATTTCAAGGCTATTGTGTGATAATCTCCTCCTGCAATGGCAATTACATCAGTTAGACCGCTCACCTGCACTGGCGTTGAACGGTTTATAGTTGTCCCATCTCCCAGTTGACCATTCCAATTTGCCCCACATGCCCACACGGTGCCATCTGGCTTCAGAGTTAGCGTATGATATGCACCTGCTGATATCTGTGATCGCGGCAAAAATATGGTTTCACTTCCATAGGATATACCTCTGCTGTTTTGAGCAGCTATCCTGTAATAGTATGTCGTCCATGGCGTTAAAGATCCTAAAGTAGCACTTATGTACGCAGAGCTGGTTCCGCATGGAATAGTTGCTGTGGTATCGAAATACACTCCACTGCTCGTGCCATAATCAAACCACGCAGTAGTTGCGGCCCTGTTGCCGTCCACCCACCCATTCAGTAATACGGAACTCAAGCTAACGCACGTTGTTGAACCTGTTATCACGGCAGGGGTAGTAACGGAATTCATGTCGTATCTCAAACTCCGTACAGGCGTTGAACTGTTCTTCGTTGACCAGTTTCCCAGTTGATTATTTCCATTATACCCCCAAGCCCACACCGCGCCGTCTGATTTCAAGGCAATTGTGTGATAATACCCTCCTGCAATGGCAATTACATCGGTCAGACCGATTACCTGTACTGGCAATGAGCGTTCTGTGGTTGACCCGTCTCCCAGTTGTCCATAAATATTCCTCCCCCACGTCCACACTGTGCCGTCTGATTTCAAGGCTATTGTATGATAAAGCCTTGCGGTAACGGCAATTACATCTGTTAGGCCGCTTACCTGCACTGGTGTTGAACTGTTGGTCGTTGTCCCATCTCCCAGTTGACCCCCTTCATTATGCCCCCATGCCCACACCGTGCCGTCTGATTTCAAGGCAATTGTGTGAATATACCCCCCTGCAATGGCAATTATATCTGTTAGACCGCTTACCTGTACCGGCGTTAAGTGGTCTGTAGTTGACCCGTCTCCCAGTTGACCATATCCATTATACCCCCAAGCCCACACCGTGCCGTCTGATTTCAGGGCTATTGAGTGAACATACCCTCCTGCAATGGCAATTATATCGGCTAGACCTTTTACCTGCACAGGCGTTGAACGGTTTGTCGTTGCGCCACCTCCCAGTTGACCATAATAATTAAACCCCCACGTCCACACTGTGCCGTCTGATTTCAAGGCGATTGTGTGATAATCTCCTCCTGCAATGGCAATTACATCAGTCAGACCGATTACCTGCACTGGCGTTGAACGGTTTATAGTTGTCCCATCTCCCAGTTGACCAGAATTATTCCACCCCCAAGTCCACACCGTGCCATCTGATTTCAGGGCTATTGTATGATACACCCCTCCTGCAATGGCAATTGCATCGGTTAGACCGCTCACCTGCACTGGCGTTGAACTGTCTGTAGTTGACCCGTCTCCCAGTTGACTATTCCAATTTGCCCCATATGCCCACACGGTGCCATCTGGCTTCAGTGTTAGCGTATGATATGCACCTGCCGATATCTGAGTCCGAGGCATAAAGGTGGTTTCGCTTCCATAGTATATGCCTCCAATGTTTTGAGAGGCTATCCTGCAATAGTATGTCGTCCATGGCGTTAAATCACCTAAAGTCGCACCTACGTACGTTGAGCCGGTTCCGCATGAAATAGTTTTTGTGGCGTCGAAATACATTCCCGTGCTAGTGCCATAATCAAACCACGCAGTAGTTGCCACTCCGTTGCCATTCACCCACCCGTTCAGTAATGCGGAACTCAAACTAACACACGTTGCTGAACCTGTCGTCACGGTAGGGGTAGCAACGGATTTCATACCGGAAAGCGATCTTTGTGCCGGTGTTGAACGGTTTGTTATAGACCCGTCTCCCAGTTGACCATAATAATTAAATCCCCACGTCCACACAGCGCCGTCTGATTTCATGGCTATTGTGTGATAATATCCTCCGGCAATGGCAATTACATCAGTCAGGCCGTTCACCTGCACTGGCGTTGAACTGTTTATAGTTGTCCCGTCTCCCAGTTGACCATACCAATTATATCCCCACGCCCACATCGTGCCGTCTGATTTCACGGCTATTGTGTGATACACCCCTCCTGCAATGGCAATCACATCGGCTAGACCGCTTACCTGCACCGGTGTTGAACGGTTTGTCGTTGACCCGTCTCCCAGTTGACCCCCTTCATTATGCCCCCACGTCCACACCGTGCCATCTGACCTCAAGACTATTGTGTGGGAATACCCTCCTGCAATGGCAATCACATCGGCTAGACCGCTTACCTTCACCGGTGTTGAACGGTTTGTCGTTGACCCGTCTCCCAGTTGACCCCCTTCATTATCCCCCCACGCCCACACCGTGCCGTCTGATTTTAAAGCTATTGTGTGCGCATTCCCTCCCGCAATAGCAATTACATCGCTTAGACCGCCTACCTTCACCGGTATTGAACGGTTTGTCGTTGACCCGTCTCCCAGTCGACCCCCTTCATTATCCCCCCACGCCCACACCGTGCCGTCTGATTTCAAAGCTATTGTGTGCGCATATCCTCCAGCAATGGCAATTACATCGGTTAGGCCGCTTACCTGCACCGGCGTTGAACGGTCAGTCGTTGACCCGTCTCCCAGTTGACCGCCTTCATTATTCCCCCACGCCCATACCGTGCCGTCTGATTTCAGGGCGATTGTGTGATAAGCCCCTCCAGCAATGGCAATTACATCGGTTAGGCCGCTTACCTGCACCGGCGTTGAGCGGTTTGTCGTTGACTCGTCTCCCAGTTGACCGTTCCAGTTTGCCCCCCATGTCCACACGGCGCCATCTGGCTTCAGTGTTAGCGTATGATATGCTCCTGCCGATATCTGTGACCGAGGTATAAAGGTGGTTTCGCTTCCGTAGGATATGCCTCCAATGTTTTGAGAGGCTATCCTGCAATAGTATGTCGTCCATGGCGTTAAATCACCTAAAGTCGCATTTACGTACGTTGAGCCGGTTCCACATGGAATAGTTGTTGTGGCATCGAAATACATTCCTGTACTCGTGCCATAATCAAACCACGCAGTAGTTGCCAACCCGTTGCCATTCACCCACCCATTCAGTAATACGGAACTCAAGCTAACACACGTTGCTGAACCTGTTGTTGCGGTAGGGGTGCTGCCGCCGTCGTCTGGCAAGGAACCTGTAGTCGAACCAATTGCATACCCATCATAGCTGCCGGCCGTGTATTGGGTAAAAAACATAAGACCACATACAACGCTCGCCACCATCGATACTCTCAATACCGTTAGTATCTTAAGTCTCATTTTCTCATCTCCTTACTATTATCTAATACCATTTTATACTGATTTGCACTCTCTTTTACCCACGCGATTACACGATGACCCGCAATTTTATTGCACAATCATTTCTTTTACAACATACCCTAATGTTTTAACGTCAGGAATATGTGCAGCATAAAAAACGGTATTATAATTATGAGATTTCCACTCTATTCTTATGCGGTCGTTTAACTGATCAAATATTATATTGGCATAATCCGCAGAGGGATTAAATAAAAACCCAATTTGTGACAATTCTATGCCCTCTCTTAATAGTTGATCAACTATTGTTTCCAGACTTTTCATGTGAGTGGCAATGATTACACAGCGAAGCTTATTCAATTGGTAAGGATACAAATCGTAGCGCCTTATATTTTGCAGTATTTTCTGGAGGCAACTTGTCTTTCGACCTCCCAGGAAATATTTGGTAAGAGGATTCTTATGATAAATTTCATCTACGGGACTGATATGCGCAAGATATCCAAAGCTTTGGGGAAAGGACAAAATGATTGCAGTGCATGGTCCAACCCCTTTTGTTTCTAATAATTCTCCCGATTTTGTCATTGCATACTCGTTAATATCCACTTTTTTGCTATTTTGGGGAGACAACGATTCCCTGTCCTGAACAGCATATCCGGCATTTACTTTCGGCAGGTAATCCATAATTTTTGAAAGAAAATATTTTTCATACTCCTTATAAATATTTGAAATAACCTCGTCCTCATCCATTTCAACAATAATTATCCATGAATGGCCAAACACTTCAAATTGTTCAAAAGCGCTTAACACATGTATGCCCCTGTAGTCCTCAATAATCTTGCTCCCCGCTTTCTGTTGCAGCGCAAGTTTCACTGCCTCAGTATCCACTTTACGTTTCAAAATGGTGCTATCTTCGATAAACCTGGAATCCGTCAGCATTAACTTGTTTTCATTTACAAGATACACCTCTCCGGTTCTTCCAAGGTGTTCATGGTCGGATAATATTGCATTAATTTTGTTTATAGGAAATTGTAAAACAAACCAGCCGGCAAGGTCTTTCTTTTCATATACAGGCACAACAAAAAAAGCGGCAGGTTTGTCTGACGGGGCATAAAATTCATAGTTGACAAATTCCCTTTCAGGCGCTTCCCGAAGATGTATGGACAGGGAAGTATCCGAATACCTTCCGGTAAAAAGATTTGTATGATAATCATCTGCCTGTTTTATGCTGTGAAAAACAAAACCTCTGCTATCGACAAAAAGAATATCGTAGAAATCTTTATACGTAGTAACAAAATTTACATCCGCTTCATACTCCTTCTTCTGAATATTCATAGCATCGATTCCTGATGCCTCAACCTGATAACATTTCTTTATCTGATGAAAACAATCAAGCATGCTTTCGTCTGCAGCAATACCAGCCGCTCTCTTTTCTACGTCCGCAAAATATTTAATTATCTGCTTTTTCTTAAATGCGCTTATTTCCAAAAGAACCTTAAAATTCTGCTCTATCAGGTTACCCTTGGGTATCTTTTTGCATCCTGTATTTACCAATAAAAAAATGATTACTACTATGACTATTCCCGGATAATTTCTGCATTTCCAAAAATTATTCATGCAATTCCTCTTTGATAATTACCAAAATCCGGACAAGCCGGAACCAAATAAGCGCGAAAGCAGTCTACAGTCTACAGTCTACAGTCCACAGTCTGCAATTTGCCGACTGTAAATTGCCGATTGCCGGCTTTAGATATTTGACTCCGTGTAAAAAATATCAGAAATAACTTAGCATTTATGGGATTAAGGCGTGTATAAAATGCGTTGGGTTTTTGTCTTTTTAAAGCCCGGCCTGATTTAATTTAAGAAAGCAATTGAATCATTTTTCCGGCATCTCCGGGGTAGTGGGATTATGGAACCGTGTGACCATTTTTAACCTTCTCATCTCATTCGCCGCGTTTTCCTTATCTTCCACTTTTGTATATAGTTGAATGAGATTGCGGTAAACAACAGGGTTAAATGGATTTACCCGATTTGCTCGTGAAAGAAAATTTATTGCCGTTTGATATGCTCCTGTTCTTTGGTACAGCTCGCCCAGTGAAATATATGTGGCTGTGTATTCGGGATAATATTCGAGAGCGGTTTTTAATACTTCTTCTGCCTTTGAATACTGAGTATCCTGGATATATGCCATTGCCAGTTTGTTCTGGATCTGCGGTGAAATATTTTTTGCCCTTATGAAGGCCTTTTCATATTCTATAATCGCTGCGCTGTACAACCCTTCGCGTCGTAAAAGGTCTCCCAGTATAGCGAATTTTTTCGCTTCTTTTACCTCTATTTCCGCGACACTTTCAAGATCGTCCACAATAGTGGACGATTCCTTTAATATTGTCGGAAGTATTTTGATGCCATGAACCCTTCTCAGGTTTTTCTGTTTCAAATATTGCAGATAATTCTCTTCGAACGTATTAAATGGTACCCCGGTGGCGGAGGATAGCGCTTCTTTTGCATCCATTCCATTCTTTATTTCATCAAGGATTGCAGTGATCAAAGGATAGCCGCCAAGATGATATAAATATTCTATTGACGTAAATACCTGCGCAAATGCAAGGGCGGTGTCTTCTCTTTTTTCTAATTTTGCCAGGGAGGGATGCATTTGCTCAAAGGTGATAAAGTAGTTCTTTTCCACTGCCTCTGCCAGAAGACTTTCCAGTGAAACAGGCAATGTCGGTGAATTATCATCTATCCATCTATTTTCCTCATATTTGGCAAGCCCCTCATGAAGCCAAACCGGCACACGATTGTATGTCTTTTTCATTATCACATAATGCACATACTCATGAGCAAGCGTATCAAGCCATTCATATCCCCGTGGCTGCAACCTCGGGCTTGTAATGATTAGCCGGTTGAACAAACAAATTGCGACAGCACCGGAGGTTTCAATTTCTTTCTGTGTTAAAGTGGAAATAGTGCAAAAACTCTCAGCGTCCGGATAGACCTCCACGAGTATTTTCTCACGCGGGAAATAGCCCAGATCGCCTCCAATTACCTTATAAGCGCTCTCAAGTGTGTCGAGGGCGTATTCTGCCAGTATGGCGTCTTTTTCTTCCACAAAACGGAAGAGAAAATGTTCTGACTCAATTTCCTTAAAATTGCTTGCTGTCTGGTATATTGTTTGAACGAAATGGAAAAATTCCTCTGCCTGCTGCATGACCCCTGGGGTTTTTTGCGCTTTTTTCAGGAAATCAAGCGATTCCTCATACCTTCCCTCATAAAATCGCACCTTTCCCACGAAAAAACATACATGAGGGTCTTCCGGCGCCAACAATCGCACCTTTTCAGCAACCTTTTTTGCCTCTTCAACCTGCCATGCATTCAGGCATTCTTCACCATAGGCAATTTCTCCCGGAATATCGAAAAATTCATTCGTCCGTGACTTCGCCTCTTTTTCCCGTGATAGAAGTACCACGAACAACAGCAATAATAGTATGACCGCTTTTCTTTTCATCATATATCTCAATCAATCAATCAATCTCTGATAATAATCCTTATTTAAATCCCTGTATTTCTCCGGTAATCCGTCTTTCAGTGCGTCAAGAATTTCTTGTCTGAACTTTTTAGGCGCTTTATATGCATCCTCGGAAGGTATTTCCACCTTCTCTGAAGTAGAAGTAACCTGACCTTCCATCATACTGCCGCGAAACGGCATAGGCATCCCTTCACCAATCATTCCCTGCTTTATGTGTTCTTTTGCCCTCTGCACCCCTTCTTTTGCTTCAGACAGACGATACAACGACTCCCTTTCCTCAATGACCGCGCCTGAAATATCCTGCCCTTCCAGCCGTTGCTTTGCACCGGACATGGAGTTTGAAGCCATCTCCAGTTGCCTGTTTGCCTCTTCGTCCATGAACGGAGCCTGGCTTGCAAGCTGCTCTAACATTTCCATAAGTTCCTCTGTTTCATTTTTATACTCTTCCTGTTTCCCCGCATACTTTTTCAATGTCTCCTGATCCTCCAGGGTCATGCCGGCGATTTGGTGTTCATCGAGGAATTTCATTATAGATTCAAGATCCTGGACTATTTTTTGACTTTGTTTTGCCGCATCGTCGATCTGTTTTGTTGTTTTAAGCTCTTCTTCCGACAACAGTTCTTTCCCCGCATCTTTTCTCATTTCAATAGAGTCTTGCATACGGTTATTCCAGTGATTTGTATCCCTTGCAATTTCCCGTGCTAAGGTTAATGATTCCGCTATCTCTCTGCCTTTCAGCATTTCTTCCAGATGTTGAAGCGTTTCCTCCGTCTGAGGTAATTCCTTATCAATAGAAAGGAAATCTCTTTGCAGAGGGTCCCTGTTAATTTCACGGTTCAACTCCGCATTTTTCCTTGTCAGCCCGGAGAACTTCGCCGATTCCTGTTTAGACATGCCGGATTTATTATCGTTTTCAAACAAATCGCTAAACCAGCTCGCGGGGATTTCTCTTTGTCCGGAAAACTGTTGCAACTGCTGTTTTGTTTGAAGATATTCCTGCAGCAATTCATTCTTTGCCAAATATTTTTTTGTCCCGGCAATATCCTGTTTTAACCCTTCAATCCTTTTTTCCTGTTTTTCAAAAAAGGATTTTAGCGTTTCATTGGTTGATTCTGAGACACGTTTTTGAACCTCTTGCCTTAAATCTTCCGTTTTCTCTGCCAGCGTTCTTTGCTTATTTTCCAGTTCCGACAAATTATCCAGCATCGTATCCATCTTTTCCATGGTATCGGAGTAAAATGAATCCGTCAGTCCCTGTGAGGCGGAATTCATCTGATCCATCATCTTCTGCAAGGAAGAAAGCATCCTTTTGGCCGCCTCTATAGCGGTTTCACTATCGCCATTTTTGAGCGCATTCTTCATCTCGTTTAAATCGCCCATAATGTCATCCTGTTCAATCCCCTTCAGTGCATCTGCGTTTAAGAATTCATCCATATGCTCACTCTGCGCCATTTGCATAAGCTTCATCATCATTTGCCGGATAGCATTTTCAATGTTGTTTAATTCAGCAAGCGCCTTTTCGTTCAGTTCCATGTCCCCGGTTTCACGCATCTGATTCAGTAATTTTTCAAGAGTGTTCTGCGATTGGAGCAGATTATTCCCCGTATCTATTACATCATCCAATTTTTGTTTTTGTATCATTTCATTAAGGAATAGTATCATATCTTCCACTTCCGTCACTTCCCTATCCTGTATTACCTGCAGTTCCAATAACATTGCCAAGGGCACATCATTGCCCACTATGGCGAGCATCGCTTTTTGTATGGCCGTTTGTTTTTGTTCCGTCACATCGCGAAACTTTTTTCTCAAATTTTCCAGTGCGTAGTAAACACTGTAATTTGCCCTGACATCTTCCTGCATACCAACCAGAATATCCGTAAAAAGGCGGTTGATAACGCTCACCCGTTCATTGATAATATCCTGCCTCATAAGCAGGTACTCTTTTGAGGCACATTTTTCATCATCAATCCTGTTCACAAGGTCGTCCGACAACAACCACAGCGCTTCTTTCACGAGCAATTCCTGTAGTTTAATCAATTCCTGGTGTTTTTTTCTGGAACTATAAATCTCCAGATAATAAGTTTTAGATTTGCCGGTTTTTGGCCCTGATATCGTATCGTTGTCTTTTGCTTCAATATAGTACGCCACCTTGTCGTCGGGCTGCAGGCGCAATTCGCTCAAAGACCATTTGTACGTTCCGTTGTAAAATAATTGCCTTTTATCAAAACGGGACAAATGCCTTGTGTTTTTTTCATTTCCAACTTCATATGCAAGAGAAATCTCCGCCAACCCATAATCATCTTTTGCATTGTATTGAAGGTTTACAACATCTTTTTCATTTACCACCAAATCCTTTGCCGGAGCAATAACAGACGTTTCAGGCGGCAGGTCTGGAATAACTTCAACTGTATATAATGCAGGATCTCTGGTAATACGCCCATTCAAATCCTTTATCTCAAAACAATAAGAGCCATTCTCCAGCACCTGCAATACGCCGCTCATGGCCTTGTTGTTTTCAACTGCAAGTGGAATTATTGCAGACTCGTTATAAATGATTTTTGCTGATGTTACGGGGCGACCGCTTACGGCGCTGATTTGCGCCTCACTCCCTTTCAAGGCTTTAATATTGCCGCTTGTGTTGTATATCGTCTTTGTCTCCAGCCCGGAATAAAGAGGATATCGGTAGCATACGGTAATATCGCCAATAACAGGGACGCCTGAAACTGCAAATGGCTCTCCGCCTATACTGCTGCTGTCGCTAAGATAGCCAAATAAAAGCGGTATGTTTTTGTCCAGAGAAGAACGATGAAATGCATACACCGTTCCGAAAAGAAGCACGGAGAAAATAAGGAGTGTATTGCCGAGGATGAGAGGTTTTTTATTAACTACTGATTGAAGGTCTAATTGTTTCAGTTTCCTTGCGGCTTCATCAACAAGCATAGAGACCATCTGCCCGGAATATTTTATCTTCTGTGTGTTTCGTTGTTTCTTTGTCAGTTGCAAAGAGCTGATAAGCACATTATTCAAAGAAGGATATTTTTGTTCTATCAGCAGCGCTATCTTTTCTTTATTTATGGACAGCAACGGTATCAGTAGTATTTTAAAAAACACGACCAATAGTAAACCAAGGCAAAGCATATAAAATGCTCCAAGGCCTCCGGGGAAACGCAAAAGTGCAGCAGCAGTAAATGCTCCTATCATCAGCAAAAATATTCCCAGTGAAAAGACCAGGGCAATGCCGCCGAAGAATCTGTTTACCATGATATGTTTGCATACCAGGCGCAAAGACATATTTATTGTACTCGCACTGCTTTGAGACTTTGCGTCCCTGAAGTTAAGCAGCTTGACAATGTCTATCAGATTATTTACTATTTTATTCGTATTTAATAATAATTTTTTCATGGTACTATGTATAAAAAAGCGATTTGTTTTAAGTCTGTGAACAATAGTAAGGGTATGCTTGAAGGGCTAAATTGTCAAACAAAAACTTACGGTTGAAAAACGGGGATATGCTTAACTAAAAATTATTGAAATTCCTAAGCTGGCATAGCCAGAACCAAACAATCTAGAAATAAAAAATACGAGATTCGAAAGGGAACCACAGATTGCACAGATTAAGAAATTCATCACAAACTTACCAATGGCCAATTGAAAATGTCTAAACATTAAAATAATTATCAATACTGGACTATGAAAATTCTCGGAATTGACCCAGGAACGCTGATTGCCGGATATGGCGTAATAGAAAAATCCGGTGCGGAAATAAAAGCGGTCGCGTATGGTTCTATAAAAACCGGCAAGAACCAGAATTTCCCGGAACGCCTCAAAACAATATACACAGGGGTAACAGAGTTAATAACAATATATAAGCCTGATCACATGGCGGTAGAAGAGGTTTTTTTTGGCAAAAATTTTAAAGCAGCCATTAAAATAGGGGAAGGCAGGGGCATTATCTTTCTGTGCGCTGCGATGGCAAATATTCCTATTGCTGAATATGCTGCCAGAGTGGTGAAGAAAGCGGTTGCCGGAAACGGAAATGCCCATAAAGGCAAGGTGCAGGAAATGGTAAAAGCCATACTTGGTTTGCCGGAAATTCCGCAGCCGGAGGACGCATCTGACGCCCTTGCCATCGCAATTTGCCACGGTCACCGGCTCTAAACAGGAATACAGGGATTTTTACCGATGATTAAATAATGATGAAGTTGTTTCTCTCATAGCAGTTTTAAAGCGAGGTTATGAAAATATGAAAAAAACAAGGTGTGTCCTGTGTAATGCGACAAAGGCAAAAAGAGGTTGTAAGGAGCGCCATGATGCATTGATTTGTCCGAAATGTTGCGCTTCTATTCGTACTCAAATGTGCGAAGGCTGCAATTATTATGAATATGCGGAAAGATATCACGCCGCCCGATGTCATACCGCAGAGAAATACAGCAGTGACAAAGGAATTGAACGGGAGGTTGACAATGCCTTACTATTGCAGGAGAAGGGCGATATTGATGCGGCAAAAGCAAAGATGGATGAATTATTGCGCATGCACCCGGAAAATCATGTTGTGCAATATGGCATGGGCGTTGTCTATGCATTTAAGGGTATGTATGATGAGGCAATACTACACTTTGATAAGGCAATTGAAATTTTTCCATATTTTGTCCAGGCGCATTATAACAAGGCGGTAGCGATGCTGAAAATATCTGACATGGTAAACTATTTGAGAACATTGAAAAGAATAGTGATTATCGGTGAAGAGGATAGTGAGTTTGTGAAGGCGGCAAGGCATATGCTTCTTGAAAGCGAGGAACATATAATGAAACATCATGGAGTCGGTTTAAATAAATACCTCGAAGGAGAAAGGAAATTTCATGAGGCATTTTCCCATATGGATAATGCTCAATGAGAAGACGCCCTGTGCGGTTTTAAAAAATGTACGGAAATGGTCGCCGGGCATGCACAGTCGTGGGGGAATATAGGTTTGTGCTATGCGCATTTAGGAAAGAAAGAACTTGCGTTATCCGCCATTGATAAGGCCTTGGAAATCGACCCCTTATATGAAATAGCGTACATGAACCGAAAGGCAATTGAGAGGCTTGAGGGGGGTGAGATATTAAAACATGAAAGGCTAAAGACACTGAATTATTACAAAGACGTTGCAGTACAAAACAAGCCTCTTCTTGAAACACTCATGGGGGAAGAAAGAGTTAAAAGAACGAGTTGATACATTGTTTTCGGGAATGCGGAGAACAAGGCGTGGGGTGGCCGCAACCCGGAAGCAAGGTTTTATACATTTGCAGTACAGAAGAGAAAGGAATACAGGGTTTTGCTAAAACGGTTCAATAATTTCCACTCCTTTCGGGGGATCAAACATAAAGAGTTTATCAGACATCCGGCTGTTGAGCGTGATGCTCTCAAATTCAATCAAATTTACCACTTCACCGCCGCTTTCATGCAATTCTATTTTTACCGGCAGCCATACCCCTTCCTCTATCCACAGGCGAATTTTTGCATATTGGGATGAAGTGCTTTTGGGGGTTAAATCAAGCGCATAAAAACATTTCTTACCGGCCTCCATTGTATCTGCCAGGGAAATTGTGTAGTCTTTTTTCGCCGAAGCTACCGATTCTCCATAACCAAACCCAAAGAAATGTATGTTCTGTGCGGTATGTTCTCCTTTATTTACAGCATATTTTTCGACCTGCTTTGCTTTTGGATGATATATCCACAGGTGTTTTCCGTCAATAATGTTTACCTCATCGCGGGGAGGGTCAAATTTTAAATGTAACCGGTCGGGTTTTTTATATTGCATCTTTCCTCTGGATACTTCCGTGGAATCCAGCAGTGGAATGGTTCTGGTGATCGCTATATTGGCCCTCATGGTTTTGAATTCGCCGTCTGCCTTTTCTATTGCAAGGAGAACTTCGTCCAGCGTCTTGCGTTTTGCCTGTTCGCTGCAAAGAGAAGCCCTGTTAACGAGAAAAATAATTAGCGCAGAAGCAAATAGGCTGAAAATAGTGCTGTTAAAAATTCGTTTTCCCATGTGTGTTTAACTTTGCCTTTTCAAAATGTTCTATGATGTGTACGATGTCCTTAATACAATCTATTTCAAAATCAGGTATTACCTCTGTTTCGACATACTCTTTGTAACGCAAAAGAACCGTTCGCGTCCCCGCCGCCTTGCCGCACATAATATCGTATTTATAGTCTCCAACCATCAATAAATGGTCTGTATGGATATTCATCATTTTGCTTAGCAGAAAAATAGGATCCGGATCCGGTTTTGGCTTGGCGTCGTCACGGCTTACGATAAATTCAAAATGCAGGTTGTGTTTCTTAAGAACGGTATCGACCGATTTGCGAGAGTTGCGGGTTAAAAGAGCTGTTCTTAATTGTTTCTTTTGCAAAAATTCCAGCATCTCTGTTACCCCTTCATTGAGTTCCGATTCCATTGCCGCTTGTTCCTCAAAACGCTCAAGGATACCCATTGCCCTTGCGCGTTCTTCAGGACTGGATTGTTCTGCATAGTCTAAAATAAACCCAACCTTTGCGCCAATGTCTCTTTCAACGGCTGCGAAATCCACTTTGGGCTTGGTAAGTGTGCCGTCCATATCAAATATGATTCCCTGTAACATTATGTATGTTCCTTTTATTGCGAGTGTTTTAGGTAAAATAACAAATATGTAACATTTTAGTTTTTTGAAAAATTCCAATAGTTACATTGTTTGCCGCACGATGTAGGGGCGAAGCATTTGCCCGTTTGGGCATGAATGCATGTATGCCAGTTATGGCAAATGCTTCGCCCCTACGGTTTCAAAAAACTAAGGTGTTTCACAAATATAGATTAGCACAAGAAATACCTTTTAAATTTTACCTGATATATATTATCGTTCAACGAGTATTTTCAACAAGACTGGCAAGGGGCATGAAATGTGTGTCTTTCCTGCTGCTGACTGGGTTGTCTGGGAGATAAGTACCCGTATATCCGCTTCAATCAGATCGGCAGCACGGTTAAGATTGTCGAAGTCCTGTAAAGAGGGTTTTGACGTCAGCTTCACTTTGACAGCCCATAACTCCCGGCGGGTTCAGGTTTGCAAACCTGAACTTATGGGTTTATGCGTATGATGGGGCCACGTATTGCGGTAAAATTCCAATGCCCAAATCACAAAATTCCTGTTTGGCATCTGGAATTTATTTGTCACTTGTTCTGAGCAAAAATTTGAGAATTGAATATTGAATATTTTTCTTATTAATACCCTCGTTCCCAAGCTCCGGCTTGGGAACGCAAGTGCATTGGAAGCTCCCGCTTCCCTTTCGTTATAATTATTCGGTTCAAACTTTATAAGTGGTTAAAGGGATTAGCATCCACCCCTTGCCCCATAAGCGCTAACTTGTTTTATTGACAAATTTTATTCATCATGGTATTTTTATGTTAATTATCCCGCTAATCACTCTATAGGAGGATAAAGCCATGATGAGAGAAGATTGGGATCTTCTAAGAACTTTCTTCCCAAACGATTGGAAAAGTTTAGCCGTTGATACAAATGCTTTAAAAGGCTTGCGCAAGGATAAATCTGAAGAAAAGCTTCTTCGAACATTATTAATTCATTTAGGATGTGGCTATTCATTGCGTGAAACAGTAGTTCGAGCCAAGCGTGCTAACTTAGCAGATTTATCCGATGTTGCCTTATTAAAGCGATTAAAAAAGAGCAAAGAATGGCTATATAAATTATGTTTATCTTTATTCCGTGAGCGTGGCCTCCAAATTAATAAACGGAATAATTTTCATCTTCGCTTATTTGATGCAACAACAGTAAAGGAACCTGGGAAAACAGGAAGTCTTTGGCGCATTCATTATAGTATTGAGGTTCCTTCATTATCTTGCGATTTCTTTAAACTTACGGGAACTGAAGGAGAAGGCACAGGAGAATCTTTTCGGCAGTTTCCGATGAAAAAAGATGATTATATTATAGCTGACAGAGGTTACTGTACTGGCCAAGGAATTCATCATGCAACAAGGAAAGGCGCTTATCTTAGCGTTAGAGTTAATTCGCAATCTCTACGGATATTCGGCGAAGAAAAGAAACCCTTTCCTTTATTGAAAGAAATCCAATATTTAAAAAGACCCCTTGCTATAAAATCATGGAACGTTTTTA
This sequence comes from Candidatus Kuenenia stuttgartiensis, assembly GCF_900232105.1. Taxonomy (NCBI): domain Bacteria; kingdom Pseudomonadati; phylum Planctomycetota; class Candidatus Brocadiia; order Candidatus Brocadiales; family Candidatus Brocadiaceae; genus Candidatus Kuenenia; species Candidatus Kuenenia stuttgartensis. The sequence goes on along the minus strand of NZ_LT934425.1, from coordinate 1,341,382 downwards.
TTCCAAACGTTGATAATACTGAATATGTCAAAGGTCGTCTTTGTATAATACACAAAACAGAAGAAGCCATTAAAATAGCTCATAAAAAACTTAAAAGACATGCAAGCAAAAAGGGCATTGAACTAAAACCGGAGACCCTTATTTATGCCAAGTACGTAATAGTATTCACAACGTTTCCTGAAAATCAATTTACCGCTTTTGATATCTTAGAATGGTATCGAGTTCGATGGCAAATTGAACTGGTCTTTAAAAGATTTAAACAAATAGCACAATTTGGACACTTACCTAAATACGATGATGATAGCTCAAAAGCTTGGCTTTATGGCAAACTATTCGTTGCTCTTTTGACAGAAAAACTAATAGATTTTGCTACGTCTTTTTCCCCCTGGGGATACTTCATTGTCAAGCAAGAAGACTAAAAGCAAATGGCGTGAATTTGCTTTTATGCTTAATCAAGTAAAACGGGCTATAGAACCAGCGTTATCATTACAGGAAGTTCTTAAGTGCTGGAATGACATTGCTTGTTCTTTAGCAGAAAATACAAGAATCCGAAAAACACAGATATCAAAATACTTCGAGCATACCTAAAACAAGTTAGCGCTTATGGGTGCAGGGGGTGGACTGGATTTCTCCACCGATTCAACTACCCCTTTATTATGAAAACGAATTCGCCCCTCTTTCCCACGCTCCGCAGACAATTCCACCCCCTTAATCCCCCGCCAGCGGGGGACAAGCTTGCCATATCCCTGCAGCTTTCATGCCCTTGTGGGGTTGATACAGGTGCATTCCTGGTTTTTTGTGACTTCTGCCATGTTTTAATGAAACGTAAAGTAGTATTAACCCCTGGCAGCCTTGTTTTGCCCTAATCACACAAACGGTTACAAAAAATCGGGAATGCTCCTATTAAAAGCTCTTTTGTTTCCGAGGTAACGGGGCTTCATTAGTACCCCCGAAATTGGTATCAACTAAAACATACCGCATTAGCCAACAAAGTTCGCAAGCTCCTTGTTGAACTTCTCTTTCTCTTCGTAGAACAGGGCATGCCCGCTTTTCTCGAATCCTATCAGTTTTGCCCCCTTAATTCCTGCCGCCATTGCTTCCGCCAGTTCAAAAAGGCATATCTTGTCCTGCGTGGCGTGTAAAATCATAGTCGGCACGTTGACCTTTGCCATGTCACCACGCAGATCAGTATCCCGCAGTGCAATAAGACTGGCTGCGGTAGCATGAGGAGATGCTTCCATTCCCATATTGTGAAACCACTCGCCAAGCTTCGGACTCACTGCATTCTCGCTGCGGAAAAAGATTTTGCCAAAATCCTCATTAAGCTTTGCTCTATCTGCATAGCACAACTCTATAAAACCATTAACGGCTGCTGACTCCAGGCCGTATTGGAAACCATGTCTTTTGACGAAGCTCGGTGCTGCCGCACCAAAGAGAGCCAGTTTTGATACTCTCTCCCCCTTGTGGCGGGCCATGTAATGCAGGGCAATAGCACCACCCATTGAAAAACCGGCCAGTGTGACGTCGCGCAGGTCAAGCGCCTCAGCACCTTCCTGACATCATCCGCAAAGACATCATAGGTATATTCTCCCCAGGGTTTGGACGATTTGCCGAAGCCGCGCAGCGTAATACCCACGCAACGATAACCATGCTTAGGCAACTGCGTAAACTGGTACTCATACATCTCAAGGCTTAGTGGCCATCCTGGAATGAACACGATTGTCTTGCCTTGCCCCCAGTCCCGTATGTGGAGACGGACGTTTGTATCAACTTCTATCAACTCGTTGCCTTGCATGATATACTCCTTTCCCGTGTTTGATTATATAATGTCTCTTTGCTAACCGTGCATCTGCGATACAGCGGTCTTTTAATCTGTTCAAGTTATTTACGAAGACTTCTAAGCATATTCCCGAATATCATTTTTGCCGGTAAGTCGTTTATTCTCAAGTGATCGGTCTTTCGGAATACCTCCTTTTATTCTCTCATCATTTGCTACGTCTACGTAGCATCCAAACACACAACCTGATGCATCTAAATTACAATTAAACCTGCCAAACCAGTCATCTGGCTCGAAAATAAGACTACAAAAAATAGCTCAAGTACATGTACTGCAATATGATATGGCTATAAACCCATTTTCATAGTTTCTGGGTGTTGCAAATGAAACATGATGACTGGTGACTTATTTTGTCATTACAAGGGTATCAGCTTGTCATTGCAAGGGTCTTTTCCGAAGCAACCTCATAAACCGTAATAGAGATCCTTCCATCCTGCATTCATTCCATTAATTAATTCTATTTTTTTAGTCCTTGAGCCACCCTTAATTTGCTTCTTTCTCCCGCGATATGGCGTCTCTTATGTCACAAAATATCTCGTAGTATATCCCCCTTTCCGGAAAGATTTCAACAAAATCCTTATTTTAAGCGGGTTTCCACAAATTCAAAATAATATGTAGTCGCAGAATAAATGGCCTATTTATTAATACAAATCCTTTATAACCCTATAAATACTGACTTGACAAAATATTTTATTAATGATAGTGTAGTCAAAGAATATTGGGACTACATTATGCACCTTACTTATAGCGATTCTAAATACAAAGGGAAAACCTATAAATCTTACTCTATTGCCGAATCCTACAGGGATGGCAAAAAGGTCAGAAAAAGAATACTTTGGCCCATCGGGAAACTTTCCGATATTCAAGCCGAGCAAATCAAACTGATATGTAAAACAGTTGAAAACACAGATCAATTGCAGACTCAGCTCAAAGACGTTGCAGTCCTGGAAAGCAGGGCATATCTCGATATAGCCGTTGTTAATGAGTTGTGGAACCAGTGGCAGCTTGATCAGGCTTTTGACTACGATGTCACTGCAGGCGCCCTTCCTACCAATATGATTGCAAAGATACTGACTATTAACAGGTGCACCGATCCGTGTTCTCATTATTCCATTCCTCATTGGGCGAAAAAGAGCGCGCTGGAGGACATTCTTAAAATTGATCTTTCAGGCCTAAATGACGATAAAATCTATTATGAATTAGATAAAATACACAAAAACAAAATATCTATAGAGAACCACCTTTTTAACCAAACCTTCTGGAAACGTCCGGAATCCTATAAATTTATCAACTACGACCTAACTACTTCCTACTTTGTGGGATATAACTGTGATCTATCGGCATTTGGCAAGGGCAAAATAGAGTGTCATGGCAGGCGGCAGGTCTTACTGGGTGTTCTTATCAACTCTGAGGGATATCCTTTCAAATGGGATGTATTCCCCGGGAACACCGCTGAGGTAAAAACCCTCAAACAGAATATCAATGCCTGTAAAACCAGATTCAAATTGACTGATAAAAACGTCACCCTTGTATTTGACAGAGGCATAATCTCTGAGGACAATGCCAATTTGATAGAAGAAGCCAAACTCAAATACATCTCGGCATTGGATAGAAATCAGATACCCTCTTGCGGTGTCAGTTTAAAGTCTCTTAATGGGTTATCCATAGAAGATAAGGACGCCTCCGATATACCTATCCCGCAAGGGTTTTTAAACTATGATGATGAATTATACTACCATGACAATGGCGTCATAGGAAACAAGCGTTTTATTACCGGTTTTAATCCCACTTTATTTATAGAAGACCGCAATAATAGAGACGAGAAAATAACCTTTTTTAAGGATTATCTCAAAGAAGAGAATAAAAACCTTAAAAATGCCCAAAGAGACCGGCAATATGACGCAACAAAGAGCCGCATTGTAGATGAGCTGAAAAGGTTAAAGATTCATAAATATTTCGAAGACCCTGTTCTGACGTCCATCACCGTTACCCATAGACTGAAAAACGGGCAGGTCAAATCCGTCAAAAGTTTCAAAATAGAAATCAAGCTGTTAACTGATGTTATAGCCGCAGATAGATTGTTGGATGGCGTATGTGTTTTTATCACTAACCATACAGAACGGGAAGATGGAGGTGCGTTTAAAGCAAAACCCCAATCTATAGTTAGAGCCTATCGGGACAAGACAAAAATAGAAGATGTCTTTAAAAATGTAAAATCGTTCTTAAAAATCAGGCCCTTCTTTGTCAATACCGAGGCACATGTTAAAGCCGTCTATACTATCTGCATCCTGGCATATTTTATAAACCGTTATCTATCAAACCAACGAAAGGCAATAGGAGAAAAAGATTTTTTAAACTCAAAGGAACTCTATGCGCCGTTCAAAGATATAGATATCGCCACTCTTGAGGCTAAAAATACCGGTGAAACCTTAAAGAAAGCCGTGAAACTTCCCGCCGTCACACAAATGCTATTGGAAAAACTTGGAATGTCCAATGTTGTTTTCGGCCAGTAATTAAAAGACTTCCAAAAGACATGTAGTCGCAGAATCAATGTTTATAAGTGTTTGCCAAATTTGACTTTAGTAATTTCTTTCCGGAACATGGGGTATATTGATTGCTTCGGAAAAGACCCTCGCAATGACAAGCGGAACCCCCCCTGCAATGACAAGCAGAGACCTTGTAAATTACAAGCTGATACCTTTTGGATGGCCCTATACATTTGAACCGGTACAGAAACAGAAATGCCAGATGTTTTCGACTCTAAAGTAAAACTACAAAAAATAGCTCAAGCACAGGTACCGCAATATGATATGATTATAAAACCATTTTCATCGTTTCTGGGTGTTGCAAATGAAACATGATGACTGATGACTCATTTTGTCATTACGCGGGTATCCGTTTTGTCATTGCGAGGGTCTTTTCAGCTTGTCATTGCGAGGGTCTTTTCCGAAGCAACCTCATAAACCGTAATAGAGATCCTTCCATCCTGCATTCATTCCATTAATTAATTCTATTTTTTTAGCCCTTGAGCCACCCTTAATTTGCTTCTTTCTCCCGCGATATGGCGTCTCTTATGTCACAAAATATCTCGTAGTATATTGATTGCTTCGGAAAAGACCCTCGCAATGACAAGCGGAGCCCCCCCCCTGCAATGACAAGCAGAGACCTTGTAAATTACAAGCTGATACCTTTTGGATGGCCCTATACATTTGAACCGGTACAGAAACAGAAATGCCAGATGTTTTCGACTCGAAAGTAAAACTACAAAAAATAGCTCAAGCACAGGTACCGCAATATGATATGGTTATAAAACCATTTTTCATCGTTTCTGGGTGTTGCAAATGAAACATGATGACTGATGACTCATTTTGCCATTACGCGGGTATCCGTTTTGTCATTGCGAGGGTCTTTTCCGAAGCAACCTCATAAACCGTAATAGAGATCCTTCCATCCTGCATTCATTCCATTAATTAATTCTATTTTTTTAGCCCTTGAGCCACCCTTAATTTGCTTCTTTCTCCCGCGATATGGCGTCTCTTATGTCACAAAATATCTCGTAGTATATTGATTGTTTCGGAAAAGACCCTCGCAATGACAAGCGGAGCCCCCCCCCTGCAATGACAAGCAGAGACCTTGTAAATTACAATCTGATACCTTTTGGATGGCCATATACATTTGAACCGGTACAGAAACAGAAATGCCAGATGTTTTCGACTCGAAAGTAAAACTACAAAAAATAGCTCAAGCACAGGTACCGCAATATGATATGGTTATAAAACCATTTTCATCGTTTCTGGGTGTTGCAAATGAAACATGATGACGGCTTGCAGAATAATATATTTTTTATCGGTAGCCGTTATACCAACCCGTGCATTAGCAAGGGTGGGCAAGAACAAACAGCACCCAAAGAGTGCGAGGAAGCCAAACCCTATGTTTTTCTTTATGCTTTTATAGATCATTTTACCTATCCTTTCTATTTCCGCTTCAAGAGGAGAACGTATTATTCTCTTATGAAAGCCCTAGTCCCTTTGCAACACCTTCTCCATAAGCCTCATCTGCTTTGTAAAAATACGGAACCATCCTTTCCTGGATGTCTTTCGGCGTTTTTCTAAGACTTGCAACAATGTTTTCAATGAGCCGTTTCCGTTCGTCAGGCGGCAACAGCCGGAAGAGATTTCCGGGTTGGACGAAATCATCATCAATACCTCTTTTCTGTTCATAGCGATTCGCGTCACCTGAAATTTTCAGCGGCGGCTCATTATACGCGTGGTCTGCTTTGGGTCCTCCGAAACTGTTCGGCTCATAATTTACGGAAGCTCCGCCGTTGTCATCGAATCTCATTGAGCCATCCCGCTGATAGGTGTTTGCTGCCGTGGCAAGCGGACGGTTTATCGGTAGATGCCCAAAGTTCACGCCTAGTCTATACCGATGGGCATCTGCATAGGCAAAAATACGTCCCTGGAGCATTTTACAGGGAGAAAAAGAAATACCGGGAACAACGTTAGCAGGAGAAAAAGCAGACTGCTCGACTTCGGCAAAATAGTTCGAGGGATTGCGGTTCATCTCCAATACCCCAACCTCTATCAAAGGATAGTCACTATGCGACCATATCCTGGTTAAATCAAACGGATTCCACCGGTACGTTTCCGCTTCAGATTCCGGCATTACCTGGACATAAAATGTCCACTTAGGGTAATCCCCACTCCCGATAGTTTCAAATAACAGACGTGTATGGTAGTCGGCATCTTCCCCTGCAATACGGTCTGCATTTTCCGGAGTCATATTCCGAATGCCCTGTTGAGTCTTGAAGTGAAACTTCACCCAAAAACGTTCATTGTCCGCATTGATAAAGCTGTAGGTATGACTCCCGAAACCATGCATAAAGGGGATGCCCATGGGGATGCCGCGATCTGAAAACAGAATAGTTACCTGATGCAATGATTCCGGAACCTGCGACCAGAAATCCCACATCATGGTTTTTGACCTTAGATTGGTTTGAGGTTCACGTTTCTGGGTATGAACGAAATCGGGGAATTTTATGGCGTCCCGTACAAAAAACACGGGAGTATTGTTTCCTACCATATCCCAATTGCCTTCTTCAGTGTAGAATTTCAATGCAAAGCCTCTGACATCCCGAACCGTATCAGCAGAGCCTTTTTCCCCTGCCACAGTAGAAAATCGGCCAAATACATCGGTTTTTTTCCCAACTTCCGAAAAGATGCTGGCTTTTGTGTATCGGGTGATGTCTTTGGTAACGATGAAAGTACCATGTGCACCGGCTGCTTTTGCATGGACAACACGCTCAGGGATACGTTCACGGTTGAAATGCGCCAATTTTTCAAGAAGATGGTGATCTTGTAACAACGTCGGGCCGCGTTCTCCGGCGGTGAGGGAAGTCTGATTATCGCAGACAGGTATGCCTGCCGCTGTAGTTAAGACTTTAGTTTTACTCATTTCTTTTCACCTTTCAATTATATTCTCAAGAGTATCACAATTTGTGATTTACCATGTGAGAAAGAAAGCTCAGTTTGTGAGGACAAGGACTCTTCCTGACTTTTTAACAGGGTTTATAGATAATGTCGTACAAGCTCAACACGAACAAACAGGGTTTGTCCGTGCCACCCCACTGTCAATTTAAAACCCACCTTTTATGGTCTTCATGGGTATAGTCATAAAAACAGGACCAACACGCTTAACTTCCCTTTGACCAACTCCGCAGTCCCACCAACCCCACAATTACAGCTACAGCGCCGCCGATCAACATCCATATCGCCTTGTCGGTGGGTGAGCCGGTGAAAAACCGGGAAATGTCGGAACTAAACGACTTCGTTGCGCTGACGCCTAAAATTATAAACAGGATACCCACGGCAAGTATTGCAAGCGAGACTACTTTGTTCATAAAAAAATCCTCCCTTTTATTTTAGCCTTGCTTCTGCGACTGACCAGTCAATGTTCTTAAAGAATGCCTCAATATAATCCGCCTTCTTTAGACCGTGATCTATCATAAAGGCATGTTCAAATACGTCCAGGATCAATATGGGATTGCATCCTGCAGGATGAGAAACATCGTGTTCATTTATCCAGAAGTTAATGAGCCTCCCGCTGGCACTATCCTGATAGAGGACTGCCCACCCGATTCCCCTCATACTTCCTACTGCCCTGAAATCCTTTTCCCACATCTCATAACTGCCAAATTCCGCTGTCATCTTTTTGGCAAGCGTTCCTTCCTTGTTCATGCCGCCTTTTTTCTTGCCAAGATTTTCAAAATAATATTCATGGAGCCTCATCCCATTAAATTCCCACCCAAGCCGTCTCTTCAATTCTGCAAACTCAGGGCTTGCCGTCTTTCCCTCCTTCAACATCTGACCGAGAGTATCGAGTACCTTATTTGTGTTTGTTACATATCCCTGATAGAGGGTAAAGTGGTTTTTCAAAAGTGTTTCGCTGAATCCCTCCATCCCGATGAGTTGCGAATAATCCTTTGCGGTGTATGTCATAATTTCCGTCTCCTTTTTTATTTCTGCATGTAAAGGGTTGTTAAAATTAAGTACGATTGCTGCTCCACCCACGCCTGCCAGTGTTAAAAATTCTCGTCTGCTAAGCATGGTACCTCCTTTTTTGGTCTTTTGGTGAAATAAATATCCATAAATAATTTCAGTGAAATGGTGTTACCACTCAGTCCTCAGTCTGCAATTTGCCGACGATAGACTGCCGATTACTACGGTATAATAAAAAATTCCCAGGCCATTACTTATCCGCGTCATATTTCGTTTTTTTTACGGCCTCCTTATCCTGCAATCAGTTAATAACTGATTGCAGGATGCAGTTTCCTTCTCAATTTAGCTTTAACAACAGCTAGTACCTGCGCCACTCTTGGGTTTTTCCCCTTTGTCTGTCACAATAGAGCCTTCTTCTGTAAATTTGAGCTTTTTTTCCACACCGTTCTTTACACACTCGACTGCATAACACGTTTTGCCATCGGCCTCTTTTTTCACTATTTTCTTGATGGTGCAGCCGGCAGTTTCCTTCTCAATTGCAGCCTTAACTACAGCCGGTACCTGAGCAATATTAATATTTTTCCTCTCGTCTGTACATTTATCTGACATTTACTTCTCCTTCTCTTGTTAAAGAGTTTAACCCGAACCACCTGGAACATTCCCGGTAAGATTGCTGGGCTTATCAAAGTTTTCGTAAAAAAAAATCCTATGACAAAATAATTTTAAAATATACTAATGTTTGCACGTACAATGATCTGTTTTGTCCTTTGTGCAATCTTTTGCACATTTTACATTGTCCGGGCACTTGCAACTGTCCGGACAATCAGAATTTCTTGCAAAGGTACTAGCGACACCAGCACTAAACAGTAACGCACTTACAAACACCGCTGTAATGCCAATTTTCTTAAACATATGCCTACCTCCTTTCAAATTAAAATACCAAACTGATCCCTTGGCGCCAGGCACCAGGGGAGAGGAACCGATACTGTTTTTCATACCGGGCCCCACAAAATAGTCACGGACGTCTTCGTCCGCGAATGATATTAATCACGATGACCACGATTGCGATCACCAGAAGAATGTGAACGAAACCGCTCAGGGTGGTGGAAGTGACCAGACCCAGAATCCACAATATGATCAACACAGCAGCTATAACTAAAAGCATAGTAATTCTCCGTTATATTAGGTTAAGTGTTTAGATTATTCCTGATTTTTTGTAACTATTCAGCGTAATTTATTAAACTACCGGAGATCAGAGCGCAACTCGTTCCCAAACCTTGTACTGAACATAGTGAAGTGCCTGTTTGGGAACGTAATGGCACTGGAAACTTTGTTTCCAGTGAGGGTCTGACTTGACAAATTACAAACTGTCTTAACCCTGTGATTTTATTCCCTATCTATCAGCAAACAGGCGAGAAACCGGAGTTTCTCGAACAAATGCATTCCCAAACTGGAGTTTGGGAACGAGCCGTGTATCGTTTACGCTGAATAGTTACGATTTTTTACCTATTCCTGAATCTTTTTCAGTTTTGAATATTCCAACATATAGGAAATTCAATGTTGCGAATTTAGAGTAAAGAGGCTCTTTGCTTTACTTTAAAAAGCCGCCGAAGGACTAATTTAAGCAGGCATTAATTCCCGGCTTAAATTCTCGCTTGCAAAATGCATTATCAAAGAACGAAAAACCTGCTAATCACTTTGAACGTTTGCCTGCTTCTATGATATAGCATAAGAGGAAACCACTAACGGCAGCAATGCCTACCGCCAACCATGGATTAGCATGAACTTTTCGATCAATTTCCATCCCTATTTCTTTCGTTTTCTCCTCTCCTCTCTTAACAGCCTCTTCCAAAGTATGACATGTTTTTTCTATCGCTTCCCTGCCCGTGTGTGTTGCTCCACTCATAATCTCTTTGAGATTTGAATATTTTTCACTAATCAACCGATTAATCTCACCGCTCTTTCCTTTTAATTCTCTATCCAGCAATCCAAGCGCTTCGTCAATTTTTAATATGTCTCCCGCTTTTTCTGTAGTTTGGTTATCCGCCATGCCCTCTCCTTTCTCATTTATTTTTTATCTTCAGAAACCGTATCCAAAACTTTTTGTATCAATGTACTTGCTTTCGAAAATTTCATCCAAAATCTCTGTGAAGTAAAGTAAAGAAGAACCCCTAGCGGAACCAGAAAATAGACAATACCGAGGGAAAAGATAACGAACATCTTTACTTCTTTACTCAAAGGAAAATAATAAAGAAACGCCACATGTAAAAATATAAAACCACTGATCATTACCACTAAACTCAAAATTAAGAGTACTATACCGATGCATATTCGCCGTATAAATCGAATGGCCTTGATATAGCAAATCACTGCCTTGATTTTAATTTTTGCAAAACTTGTGAATGTTTGCTCTTCTTGTTTCACAAGATCCGCTAAAATACACAAAATAAGATGGTAAATCATCTTCCTGGTCTTCATAATTTTCTCTTACCTGTATGAAGATTATTTGAAATGAGAAACAGCATCATTATAAGAACTCTTCAAACTTTCCAGGGCTGCATCCATTCCGGATTTAACATCCTCCCAGGCGTCAGCGCTTTTCAATTTGAGTTCATTTAATTTATCTTGTGCTTCTCCTTGCTTCTTTTGTAATCCTTCAATTATCTCATTGTACTTTGCCTTGGTATCTGCCCCTGCTTGCCCGGCCTTTGCCTGAAGGTCTTTTATCTTATCACTGAGGTAGTTCAATGTTGATTCAGCATCCTTCTGGTATTTTTCTTTTTGCTGTGTCAGGTAAGTTTTTTTTGTTTCAAGGGCTTCACCTGTTTCACGTTTGACCTCTTCTGTCGATACTTTGGTTTCCCCTTTTTCAGGCGTCTTCTTGTTACAAGACGTCATAAAAAACATAGAGACAAATAGTGCTACCATTAATCCAATTCTTTTCATATTTTTATATCCTTTCTGATACAATAAACCATTAAAAACCATCCAGGCACTTCACTTCACACCCGATTAACACACAAAACAACTCTTTCTCATATCCACAAAAAGCCTTTCCTTATATATCCGTTTTCAACCTTATCCTGCAATCAGTTGATAACTGATTGCAGGATTTAGCTGACCCATTGATACAGCAAAAGATGATGTATGTCTTTGTCCGGGATATTAATAACCCTTCTTTGCGTGACATACACATTTGCAATCATTTTCAGGTTTTGTTGGCAAGTGTCCGCATTTTTCGCATTCACGTCCCTCTTCATGACTTGTAGCCATAACAGAGCCAACCAACACTGTATTTACCGCACCAACACCAAACATCAGTGCACCAATAAATACCAGACCTACTCCATATTTCTTTAACATTTCCCTCTTCGCCTATTGTTAGGAAGATTATCCCGAACTCACAGGAACATTCTCTGTAAAGTTGCGGGGCTTACAACAAATTCACAATCTTGTACATAAACGAAGCCTTACGTGCGGCCATTACTTTACTTGAAATAGGAAACTACGTGGGCGATACCCGCCTGAAGGTCATCCACAACCTTATCCGTGGTCGCCTTGACCTTCTCCCACGCATCGTCACCTGCTTCCTCCACCGCCTTCAGCTTTTCAGAGGCAATACGCTGTTTGTCGCGTAGTTTATCGAGTTCCTGAGCGTACCTGAGCTTCACGTCTGCCGCTGCATTCTCAGCCTTCGCAGCCAATAGGTCAATCTGCGCCTTCGACTCTTGCAGTTGCTTCTCCATCTTTTGCTTATACGCGTCCTTCGTTTCCATCGTAATATTCCTTTCTTTAAATGGTTCGTTACTTTAAAAGGCATGACCTTTCGCAGCCACCTTGTGATAGTTTTTCCCAAAGTTCACCGCTTCATTTCCAATCTCCTCTTGCGACTAGATTCTGCCCAATAAAAGCAGTATTACTATGATTATCACTATTACCCCGATCACACTGCCGGGTGTATAACCCCACGACCGGCTATGTGGCCAGGCGGGGATTACTCCCAAAAAGATCAGGATCAGAACTATGATTAAGATTGAAACAAGTGACATATTCGTTCTCCCGTTGAAAAAAGAAGATTAAAGTAAAGTACATTCCAGGATACATTTGCTTTTCGCCCGTTCATTTCACGGACATTTTGTTTTCAACAGCTCTGACGCCCTCTACAGATCTCGCTACTTCCACTGCCCTGGCAGCAGCCTCCGGGGAATCCACGAAGCCGCTTAACTGCACGACATCCTTGAAAGTTTCAACATTGATCTGGAGCACCTTAAGCATAGGATCATTAAATATTGCCGCCTTAACCTTGGACGTAAGAACAGAACTATCGACATATTCCCCTACGCTTTCACGCGTTGAGGTACCTGCACAGCCTGGACTGCCGGCAATCCACCCAACCAAAAAAAGTACTGCAAAAAAACGCTTGATCAAATTTGTTTTATCCATAATTTCTCCTCATGATAACAATATAAAGAACTTCGCTGAAATGATGGGTGTAATGCCTTCCCTTACCCTCCAGCGGTATAATGGTATCAACGTCTATCCGACCTCATCCGCGGCTTCAAAGGTGTGACGACGCATGATACGCGCCGCACTCTTACTTCCCCATGACTTTCTTGACCTGGCCGATCTTTTCCTGAACTTTACCGGCTCTCTTTTCGTCTTTGCCTTCGGCTTCCAACCCGGGATTCTCACTGACTTTCCCGGCTATCTCCTTGATCTTGCCCTTCACTTTGTGAAACTTGCCTTCTACCTGGTCATTCGTACTGGATTTCATGGTATTCCTCCTTTTGTTTTCGGTTTGACTGCTGGCACTCTGCCCCCAGTCTTCCCCGTAATTAAACTGCTGGCTATGCAAAAATTCTCTTCCCCGGACACACGTCAATCTTCCGGCCAGGATCCCTTCGCCAATCCTACTCAGTCGCACGATCGTCCGATCTTCGGGTAAATCTCCTCCATCCCTTTCGGGTGAAAAACGGCGTGGAACATCATTTCATAAGGCTCTCTGAGAAGGCACATCGCTCCCCGGATCACCTTAAAACGTTCCGACTTCAGGTGGGCCATAAGGTTCTTCCGGGTATCCCATTCTTCAAGAAGAAAGAGTCGATTTTCATCCTCGATACTCTGGTAGAAGTCGCAGCTCTCGCATCCCTTCTCCATCCTTATGAAACCGGATAGTGACGCGATCGTCTGTGACAACTCCAGGCGCTTCTCTGAAAGGACATTCATTCGTATGCTTAAGAGGATCATAAGGATACTACTGGCAAATGGTCTGCCAATAGCCGATGGAAAATATGAAGTGTGGATTAATCCTTTAATAACAAGGGGGTTAGGTTAATAGTAGAGGACGGCAGAAAAGTATGAAATGATTCGTTTAGCCTCAATATTTGGCGGGACATCAACATGTTGAGGGATACCTTGTGGAGAGGTGGACAATCTAATTGGGTTCTTTTGTCTCCGGCCGGACTATCCCGAGTTTATGCATCCTCGCTCTTAAGGTACTCGGGTGGATGCCCAGAATCGCTGCGGCCCCGTTCTTTCCCTCGATGCGCCATCGGGTTTCAGAAAGGATTTTAAGAATTTGGTCTCGCTCCGTCTCTTCCAATGTCCTCACGGTGGATGAAAATGCGGGCGATGAAATCTCCAGTTTATCTGCAAGTTGCAAAACCGGCCCGGGGCACAAGATCACGGCTCGCTCAATGATGCTCTCCAGCTCCCGGACGTTCCCAGGCCATGGATAATCCTGCAGCGCCTTCATCGCCTCCTTCTGGATCGACGTGATCTGTTTGCCCAATTTCCTGGAGTATCGCTCTACGAAGGCGTGTACCATCAGAGGGATGTCTTCTTTCCGCTGCCGCAGTGGTGGGACAGTGATGGGGAAGACGTTGAGCCGATAGTAAAGGTCCTGCCGGAAACGGCCATTGCGGATCTCTTCCTCAAGGTTTCGATTGGTCGTTGCCACTATCCGTACATCAACTTTGATGGTATGGGGCGACCCCAGGCGCTCAAACTCGTTATGCTGAATCACCCGGAGTAGCTTTGCCTGCAACTCCAGCGGCAGCTCCCCGATCTCGTCCAGGCAAAGGGTGGAACCATTGGCGACCTCGAACCGGCCGATCCGCCGGGTATCAGCCCCGGTAAATGCCCCCTTCTCCCGGCCGAATAATTCGCTCTCAATTAAATTGCCCGGCAGGGCAGCACAGTTGACCGTGATCATGGGGCGTTCCTTGCGGGGGCTCATGTCATGGATGGCGAAAGCGATCAACTCCTTCCCCGTACCGGTCTCACCAAGGATGAGGACAGTTGCATTCGTGGGGGCAACTTGTTCCGCGCGATAGAGAACATACTTGAGACTATCGCTTTGCCCAAGAATTTGGGCAAAGTGATGTCTCCTTTTGTTCTCGTGACGTAAGTAAATATTCTCGGCCTCGAGTCGGTCTTTCAATGTTTTTATTTCAGAAAGAGCCGTCCGAAGTTCGAGAGTCCGCTCCTCCACCTGCTGCTCGAGTTTGTCATGGTCTTTTTGCCGTGAGTCTTCCATCTTCCTGCGCTCGGTGATGTCCACCATTACGACAACAATACCGATGGCGCCTTTATGAGTAATAAGTGGGTTTGCGCTCAACAGAAAAGAATAAGTCTCGTTGTCCCCATGCTTGAAATTGACCTCAACCGCGTGAAGGAATTTGCCACTCATTGCAGGGAGAAGGATAAATGGCATCCCGTCTGGATAGAGGAGGTGAAATGCCTCGTCAAACACCTGGAAGAGTGGGCTTCTACCGAAGAGACTACTGGTCGACTGACTTGCACGGAGTATACGGCCCTGGGGGTCACAGAGAACAAATATTTCCGCAGCTTGATTGAGGATTTGAGTTGTCAGTTTTTCCTCCGCCAACATCTCCTCATTGCGCTTTTGTTCCGTCAGGTCGGTAACCACCATGCACACCACAGCGGGCATATCCGTGTGCTGAAGGGTGCTTATGGAAAGTAAGGCAGGTGCAGTATTTTCACCTCCGGTCTGCAAGGCCAGTTCCGCCTTACTGTTCCCCTTCAAACCCCGCTCAACCAATGCCTCAAATAATTGGCGGTCTGTTGATGAAATGTATTGGTAGATTGAAGATCCCATTACTTTTCCCAGAGATCTTTGGACGATATCTGCAAAACGTTGGTTACAGAAAAGGATCGTGCCGTCGGAGGCCAGAGTGACGGCCCCTTCGTTCATGGTTTCGACCATGACTCTGTAAGGATGCTCGGCGCCCGATAGTGTAAAGACCCGCTCTCCTTCCGCCGTTGAGACAACCAGTCCATCCACCTCACCGCCCCGGATAGCGCGCAGAGTTTCCTCCGCTTCCATCATCCGCGACGTAAGTTCCTGCAACTCATCCAAAAGTTGTTGTCGTGTTCTATACGATTTGCTCATTGGTTCGTACTCATGAATTCTTTGGGTTCCAGACCTATGCCTGCAAGAAACCTTTCCGTATCCGACATGTCGCCGATAAACCTCCGGAATGGCAGTGGGAGTTTTTTGATGAGCGTTGGGGTGGCGATAATCTGCTCTTCCTTGGCCAGATTGGGCTGCTGGTAGATGTCTATCACGTTGAGTTCGTAGCGCCCTGCCAGGTATGTCTCGCAGAGTTTCCGGACATTGGCGATTGCCCGGGTTGACTTTGGGGTCATCCCTGTAACATACAGCCGAAAAACGTGCTTTGCCTGGCCTAACTTCGTCGCCGCTTTTTCGAATTTCTCAGTGCTCGTTTTACCTCTGTTCCTCTCCATGGCTGTTACTCCAAAATTGATACTTCGACGTTGCCAAGCCCCGGCCTTCAGGACGAGGTAAAAGTGCCGATCCGTATCAACCCTGAGCAAACCCCGGGCTTGAGACCGGAGATAGTCGAAGGGTTGATTTTATCCTCCGGAGACAGAACGAATGTCGAGTCCCACCAGCACGCGCTCTGTGTTAGCCAGATCTCCGATAATCTTTTTAAGCGGTTCAGGGAGCTTCCTTACCAGTGTAGGTATGGCAATAATCTGGTCACCTTTAGCAAGCAGAGGATTCTTTAAAAGGTCTATCACTTCAATGCAGTATTTACCCGCAAGGTGCTCTTCGCAGATCCTCTTTAAATTAGCAAAGGCCGTAATTGATTTCGGGGTCTGACCGGCTACATACAACCGGAGATTCCAGACCCCTTCCGTAAAATCGGTCTTTGCTTTCTTCCTCTTTCCTGATGAGACAGCTTTCACTTTACCCTCCTTTCTCTCTTTTTTTTCGAGCGCTTCGCCGGACTGCTGAATGTCCCCTCCTTGCGAAGATGCGCCATTTCTAAACGACCTTCTGCCAGAACAGCTTGTCTTTTTCGCTCTCCTTCCGCCATCAAATGCAACTCTTCAGATTCCGCATCAAACTCGGCACGGAGGGCTGCGATTTTTGTTTCCAGGACATTCCTCTTGCACTCCTGCTCGCGGAACCTGCGATCCGCCTCATGCCGGCGTACCAACTCAGCGGCCTTTTCCCTGGCTTCCTGGGAGGCCCTGGCACTGCCGGTTAATACCTCGCCAAGACCGGTATAGATATCGATAAGGTCAATGCCCTGGTTCGTGAGCAGGAACTCCTGAATCTGGTTGGAGTGGGCCATGCCGCGTGACTTCAAAATGTAGATGCCCCGGTTGCGTTCACCATTGAGTTCGATATCCCGGAGGAGAAGCCATGTATCGATCAGAGAGGATATCTCCTCGCTTGTGTGTTCAAGGCTGCCTCCAAAATGGGTGAGGTCGGTAAGGAAAGTAGATATCTTTTTCATTTTCAAATAGTCGATCAGGCGCGTTAATATGGATTTAACCTCCGATGCTTTTCCCGCAGCGCTCAGGTTGCTGATCGGGTCTACAATGAAAACCTGGGGATTGAACTCATTGATCACCTTGTGGAAGGTGACAAGATGCATCTCAAGGCCGTAAAGCGAAGGCCGGGCTGAATGAAACTTGAGAAGCCCCTTCTTCACCCACCGGGCGAGATTCATGCCGATTGAACCCATGTTCCTGATGATCTGGCTGGGCGATTCCTCGAAAGCAAAATAGAGACAGCGCTCACCTCGCCGGCAAGCGGCATCGGCAAAGGCAGCAGACAAACTTGTTTTGCCTGTACCCGCTGTACCTGATACGAGGATGGTACTGCCCCGGTAGTACCCCTTCCCGTCAAGCATGGCATCCAACTTGGGGATGCCAGTGGAGATGCGCTCCGTGGAAACGGGGTAGTCGAGCCCCAGGGAAGTGATTGGCAGGATAGAAACGCCGCTCTCGTCTATCAGGAAAGGATACTCATCGGAGCCGTGAGACGAGCCGCGGTACTTGACAATACGCAGGCGACGGGTAGAAATTTGCTCCTCGATGCGAAAGTCGAGGAAGATCACGCAATCGGCGACGTATTCTTCGAGCCCGTAACGTGTCAGCATCTTGTCGCCGCTTTCCCCCGTGACGATGGCCGTCACACCGCGCTCTTTCAACCAGTGAAAAAGCCGGCGAAGCTCTGCCCGAATGATAGCGGCATTAGACAACCCGGAGAAAAGCGCTTCTATGGTATCCAGGACAACCCGCTTCGCGCCGATGGAATCAATGGCGCTGCCCAGGCGGATGAACAATCCTTCCAGGTCGTATTCACCCGTCTCTTCAACCTCACTTCGCTCGATTTTGACGTGGTCCGTTGCGATGAGACCACGCGACATCATGTCCGGGAGATCAAAACCGAGTGAGACAAAGTTCTTCGCGAGATCCTCCGGCGTCTCCTCGAAGCTCATGAAGACCCCGGGTTCTCCGTAATCCCTGACGCCTCGCATGAGAAACTCCATGGCGAAAAGTGTTTTGCCGGAACCCGCACCGCCGCAGATCAGGGTTGTCCTGCCTCTCGGAAGCCCTCCCTTCGTGATCTCATCGAGACCCCTGATGCCCGTCGGGCATTTTTCAAGAACAGCAACATCATGTTTTGCCTTAACCATCGTAACCTCCCAGCGCCTTTCTTAATCTGAAGTAATGCCTATAAGCAGGTAGGCTCTGCCTTTTTTACAAGCCCGTCTTTTACTGGATTTCGTTCTATGTATCTTATCACCGTCCATAAGTATGGCATTTTTTCTATTATCGTGGAATAAAAGCGACTCTGCCATAGCCTGCCGCTTCTTTTATATTTGCGGTTTATGTATTGTGTGTATACCAGATTTGTCCCGCCTATCCCTCTGGCAAGGGATTCTTCTTGTTCAGGCGTCACAAGTATATGGATGTGGTTTGTCATAGACAGGATGCCCAAATATCCAAACCCAATTTTTTACTATAGCAACGGAGGATCTTTAGATAAAACGCCTTATCTTCGTCATCAAAAAAGACGTCTCCCCCATTGTTTCCATGCTGGGTGATATGGTGCGGATAATTTACAGCGCATACTCTTGCTATTTTTTTTGGCATACAGGGCATACAGAGAAAAAAATCACACCTTAACGTGCATATCGAAAAATATGGGAAGCGCCCCTCCAATCCCCAATAAATATCTCATCAATAATTAAGTATGGTGTCCCCTGAATATTAAGGTCACCTCTGAATCCCAAATGCTTTAATTTTAGATGATAGGGTTGTAGATTTCATTCCGAGAAGTTCCGCCGCACCTCCAGCCCCGGAAATTTTCCAATTTGTTTTAATAAGTGCGGCAAGAATATTTTCCTTTTCCAAAGACTTCAATTCATCGGATGTCATTACCTCACCGGGTTCTCCGGAAGATTTAATACGCTGTGGGAGGTTTGGTGGTTTTTTAATAATATATACTTCCGGCAAATCTAATTTTAACTCCCCACCCCTTGATAAAATAACTGCACGTTCAATAACATTTTGCAGTTCGCGTATATTCCCTGGCCAATCATAACTCTGAAGTTGCAGAATCTGCTCTTTCTTCAGAAATAATTCTTTAAATCCAATACTCCGGCAGTTTTGCTTCAAAAAATGTCTTGCCAGGAGAGGTATATCTTCTTTTCTCTTACGAAGAGGGTCTATTTCAAGAGGAAAGACGCTTAAACGAAAATAAAGATCCTGCCGAAACTGTTTTGATTCCATCTCCTTTTCCAGATTTCTGTTGGTTGCGGCGATAACCCTTACATCAACACGACGAGTCTTTCCCTCTCCGATAATCTCATATTCCCCTTCCTGAAGCACCCGAAGCAATTTGCCTTGTAACTCTATTGGTATTTCTCCCACTTCATCAAGGAAAATAGTTCCTCCGTCAGCAAGTTGAAAACGACCAACCCTGTCCTTAATTGCCCCGGTAAAAGCGCCTTTTATATGTCCAAAAAACTCACTTTCAAAAAGTTCCTTCGGGATTGAAGCACAATTAACTTTAATAAGCGGGTTATTTTTTCGTTTGCTACGTTGATGAATCGCCAGGGCAATAAGTTCTTTTCCGGTACCGGTTTCACCTTTTATGAGAACCGTTGCGTTAGTTGGCGCCACAAGTTCTATTTGTTGGAGTGTTTTTTGTAAGGATGAACCTTGGCCAACAATATCCGCAAATGAATATGCTTCTTTGATTTCATCTCTGAGATACTCATTTTCCAGTTCCAACTGTTGATGTAATTGTTCTATTTCTTCAAATGCTCTTGCATTGGCGATGGCAGCGGCAGCGTTCGAAGCAAAAGTCCTGAGCATGATCAACAATGCCTGATCCAACTCTTTTCTGCTGAAAAGCGCAAGCACACCAAGTGTTTCATTTCGAAACACCAACGGCTGCCCATCAAAACTTGCTATTTTTTCTCTTTGCGCCCATTCAGTGTCCAATAACCAATCCGGATTTTCATAGATATCATTGCGTAAAACAGCATTTCCGGTTCCACCTATATAGCCTATTTTCCCTGAGGCGCTAACATTTTTCCGGGAATACGTGTAAAGGGGAAATCGTTTATAACGTCCTTTAATAGACGTTGGCCATTTTTCACTATAGAGTGATCTTCCATTGCTTGCAACCAGATGCAAACATTTAGTTTGATCCGGACACCCCTTCCGCCAATAACATGTATGACATATGTCACCAGGGGCAATGAGCCAAATCCTGGCAAGCACAACATTAGAGTCTTCAGCAAGCCCATTTACAATATTACGAAAAACCACATCCAATGAACGTTCGTTTGATACGGAAATAGCGATAGATTGGAAGAATTCCAAATTCATATTTTTAATAAACCTTTATTTATCCGAAAACAATGCATTTTCCACACTATCGTTAATACTCCAAAAACATACCGGTTTTTCAATTGGATTATAATATTTTGGATTTGCTTGAACGTCAATTTATTTATGTTTATTAAATCCCGTAAATAATAACGAATTATCGTAAGCACCTACGTATCATGAAGGGCGTTGTTTGTAATCGTATAAGCCGTAATTTGCCTAAACAAAAGGATATACGGATTTTTGATGCCATTGGCACAACGATTGTTATTTAAAAATACAGATTAAGTAATTTTTCAGACAACTCTATTTGTAAAAATCAATTAAGAAAGGGTGTATATGATGATTACAACGACATCGTCTTGCAGAACACTAAAGCTTCTATTCCTGATAATTTCCAGCTTCTTTTTAACGCCAATTGTTATTTACGTATTAATAGCGTTCAGTGTAACCAGCGCAATGTTTTTTTTTAATAAAATGCTTAAGTTCGTGAATGAAAGATTTT
This sequence comes from Candidatus Kuenenia stuttgartiensis, assembly GCF_900232105.1. NCBI lineage: Bacteria > Pseudomonadati > Planctomycetota > Candidatus Brocadiia > Candidatus Brocadiales > Candidatus Brocadiaceae > Candidatus Kuenenia > Candidatus Kuenenia stuttgartensis. The sequence continues at coordinate 1,320,357 of NZ_LT934425.1, read as the reverse complement.
TATCTTTTAAAATTTGTAAAAAATGCTGGGATACTTTTTAACTATTTTCCGATACCGAAAGTCTTTTCTTAAAAAGGTGTAAGTTCTTTTTGTAAGGGGGTGATTGTCGCAATGCCTGATAATATTAGTTTTTTGTAAAAAATTTTTGTTGAGATAATTAATTCCACACAGGAATTTTTGTAAAGGAGAAGTATCATGCGTAAATTTTTGAAAGTTACATTGGCATCAGCGTTGATTGGTTGTGGCGTTATAGGTACTGTTTCAAGCCTTATGGTGAAAGAAGCCAAGGCTGTAGAAATTATCACTCACTGGGTACCACACGAAGTTTATGGTATGCCTGGGGAGCCTGATAATAGTGGTAAGGTATTTTTCTCTGGTTTGAAAGCAAAATATATGGGTTACCCAAAAGATGCACAGAGGTCACCATACCCGGGAAAATACAGCAAGTTTTGGAAGACATTGCCTGCGTACCGTTATTACATCCCGGATTATATGTACAACAGGGATGAGGTAAGGCCTTCAAACCCGATTAAGGGCACATTTAAGCTGGAGCAGTGTGTTGCTTGTCACTCAGTTATGACTCCCGGCATTGTAAGGGATTATAATAAGAGTGCTCATTCAAAGGCAGAGCCGGCACCAACTGGTTGTGATACCTGCCACGGCAACAACCATCAGAAGTTAACTATGCCTTCATCAAAGGCTTGCGGGACAGCGGAATGTCACGAAACGCAGTACAATGAGCAAGGGCAGGGAGGAATTGGTTCCCACGCATCTTGTTCCAGTTTCGCTCAGGTTGAGTGTGCATGGTCAATTGAAAGGCCACCCGGAGATACAGCGGGTTGTACTTTCTGCCATACCAGCCCTGAAGAAAGGTGCAGCACTTGCCACCAGAGGCATCAGTTTGATCCGGCAGTTGCAAGACGCTCCGAGCAATGCAAGACCTGTCACTGGGGTAAAGATCACAGGGATTGGGAAGCTTATGATATAGGTCTTCATGGTACGGTATATCAGGTTAACAAGTGGGATACGGAACAGTTTGACTTCTCAAAGAAGCTTTCTGATGCTGATTACGTTGGTCCTACCTGCCAGTACTGTCATATGAGGGGCGGGCATCATAACGTGCAGAGAGCAAGTATCGTATATACCAGTATGGGTATGTCGATGGCTGATCGTGGTGCACCACTCTGGAAGGAAAAGAGAGACCGTTGGGTATCTATCTGTGACGACTGTCATTCACCAAGATTCGCCCGCGAGAATTTGCAGGCGATGGACGAGTCTGTTAAAGACGCTAGTTTGAAGTATCGTGAAACATTCAAGGTAGCGGAAGATCTTCTTATTGACGGTGTACTAGACCCCATGCCAAAGGATCTTTGTCCTGATTGGTCAGGTCAGCACATCTGGAGTTTGAAGATTGGCGCGTACCATGATGGAGAAGCTTACGGTGGTAAGACTGGCGAATCCGGAGAGTTTAGAATGTCAAACGTTACTGATGTGGAGAGGCTTTGTTTTGAAAGTGTTGGTTACTTCCAGACATACATTTACAAGGGCATGGCGCACGGCTCCTGGAATGATGCTACCTACTCAGACGGTTCATTCGGTATGGATCGTTGGTTGGTCAACGTAAAGCAGAATGCTTCACGTGCAAGAAGGCTTGCTGCTTTGGAAAAGAAGGTTGGTATTTCATGGCAGCCTGAGCAGTTCTGGAAAACAGGCGAATGGCTGGATCAGTTGACCGGGCCATATATCGTAAAGAATCACCCTGGCAAGACGATCTTCGATCTTTGTCCAGATCCAGGCTGGTTAGACACACATCATGCACCTGCTGAAGAGGTTGAGTACATTGAGAGAAAACTCAAGGAACTCGGCATGGAAGCTGGTACTCATGATGTTAAACAGGATTCTGAATCAAAGTCTGTGAGAGAACATTGATTTGTTAATGAATAAAAAGGAATCTGTGCAAAGTACGCACAGATTCCTTTTTATGTGCTGGCAATTACACAGCACCACACGCTTTTTCACTGCAATGGTAAATTGATGCTGAACATGTTACGGGAAAATAAATGACCACTTCCCATATTTCATTTACACCCGCTTTTTTCCCTTGACTTAGCGGCCTCCCTGTCGAGGTCGCCTCCCTGATAAGTGTGTCTAATTCTTTGTCATCTTTTACCATTAAGTCTTTATACTCCTCCCGTTCCCTTTCATCCAGCCAATCTGTATCGCAAGCATTCTTTTTTATTTTAACCATGGCAGGGTTTTTTATGTAAATTGTAGTGGCAAGACGTGCCTTGCAACTGCGAAGCTAAATCCAACAATAATGATGCTATTGAATGGTGGATTCACTATCGCTTAATCCACCATATCTTTGAATTTTTTTACAAGATGCTACGTCTAAGTTTATTTGGTACAAAATATCACATTATTTGTAACACTTTAGTAGGGGCGGAGCATTTGCCCGTTTGGGTATGAACTTATTTATAACAATTTATAGCAAATGCTTCGCCCCCTACATTATGCGGCAAACACCACTATTTTTGGAATTTTTCAAAAAACAAAAATGCTAGTTCCCAAGCCGGAGCTTGGGAACTAGCGTTTTTGTTTCATAGAACTAAAGTGTTACCAAAATTTACCCTGCCTTTAAAAAAGACATTTAATGTGAGAATATCAGGTTTATTGATTATGGGTCTTAGCACAAAAAAATCTGGAATACTCCCCCTTTCGAATATGTATATGTGATATGGGAAGTGTCCCTCCAATTTTGTTTGATATTAATTTTATTTTGTGTTATCTTTACGCCCTTGTTGTGCCAAGCACCATATACTTTTGCTTGTGAAACCTATGCCATCATTCATGCCTGGTCTCTTTCCTTTGAAGGGGTGCATTCCCGATTTTTTGTGACTTCCGCCATGTTTTAATAAAACGTACAGTAGTGTTAACCCTGACAGGGTTTCAAACCCTGTCAGGGTTGTTTTGCCCCAACTCCATGAACACTTACAAAAAATCGGGAATGCTCCCCTTCAAAGATTGCATGCCGTTTTCTATGTTGACTGCGTTTTGAACGTCATCTGCGAGGCGTGCGTCCTGATTAAGACGTAAATCTGCCTGATTATAACAAAATAATAAAAAAATATTTTATTGCCACGCTTTGCTTGTTCGTATCCAGCGACGTCAGTGTTTGGTTTGTCACATGTTTCATTTACGGGAGAAATAGTTCTACATGCTAAAAAACTGGAAAAGAGAGTGGTTTTCAAACGTACGGGGTGACCTGCTTGCCGGTATTGTTGTAGCGCTTGCCCTTATCCCAGAGGCAATTGCATTCTCAATTATTGCCGGAGTTGACCCAAAGGTGGGTTTGTACGCCTCATTCTGTATTTCTGTGATCATTTCCTTTGCAGGCGGCCGTACCGGTATGATCTCAGCGGCAACGGGTGCAATGGCGCTGCTCATGGTCACTCTGGTTAAAGAACATGGTCTGGAATACCTTCTTGCGGCAACGCTATTGACGGGCGCCCTCCAAATCATCGCCGGATTTCTCAGATTAGGGAACCTGATGCGTTTTGTGTCAAGTTCCGTAGTGAAGGGTTTCGTCAATGCCCTTGCTATTATGATTTTTATAGCGCAGTTGCCTGAACTTATGCATGTTAATTGGTATGTATATTCATTGGCGGCTGGCGGTTTGTGTATTATCTATCTGTTCCCTTATATACCGGTTTTGGGTAAAATACTGCCTTCTCCCCTTATTTGTATTGTAGCGGTGACGGCAGTATCTGTCGGTATGGGACTGGATGTCCGTACTGTTGGAGATATGGGTAAGCTTCCTGATACGCTCCCCATATTCTTATTGCCGGAAGTCCCGCTGACGTTTGAGACACTGACCATTATTTTCCCATACTCCTTTGCGCTCATGGTAGTGGGTTTGCTGGAATCTATGATGACGGCCACTATTGTTGATGATTTAACCGATTCAAAAAGTGATAAAAACCGGGAGTGCAAGGGGCAGGGCATTGCCAATATCGGAGCAGGGTTGATGGGAGGAATGGCAGGTTGCGCCATGATTGGACAGTCTATTATCGCTATAAAATCGGGCGGACGCGGGCGTCTCGTGGCTTTTGCGGCGGGGGTGTTTTTGTTAAGTATGGTTGTCTTTGCAGGAACATGGGTAAAGCAAATCCCAATGGCCGCCCTGGTGGCAGTAATGATCATGGTATCTATCGGGACATTTTCATGGAGCTCTATCCGAAGCCTGAAAAAAAATCCGCTGTCGTCCAGTATTGTAATGGTATCCACGGTTGCGGCGGTGGTTGCAACACATAATCTTGCTATCGGCGTGCTCATCGGCGTTTTATTGTCGTCATTGTTTTTTGCTAACAAAATCAGTCGTATTTTTGTGGTAAAAAGTCATATCAACAAAGCTTTGCCATGGCGTATTTATAAAGTAATAGGTCAGGTATTTTACGCTTCAGCGGATAGGTTTACCAACTCATTTGACTTTAAGGAAGCGCTGGAACGTGTTACCATTGATTTGTCTGAAGCGCATTTTTGGGATGTCACATCAGTTTACGCACTGGACAAAGTTGTAATTAAATTCAGACGTGAGGGAGTACATGTTGAAATTATTGGCATGAATGAAGCAAGCGCCACGATTGTAGATCAATTCGGAGTGCATGATAAACCCGAAGAAGTCGAGAAATTGCTTGCCGGTCACTAAGGAGAATAACGATGACAAATATCATAACCTGTATTGGCCGCTTCCACGTCTCCGCAGCAGTATGTGATGCCGGGGCGTGGGCCAGCCAGCGCTTAAACGCACATTTGAAATTGCTTCATGTACTCGATAAGTCAGAATATCCCATCAAGGGGGACCTCACCGGAAAAATCGGACTAGGCAGCCAGGAGCATTTACTTGACGAACTAACAGTGCTGGAAGAAAAGCATAGTAAATTGGCGAGAGAGCACGGAAAATACATGCTGGAAGCCGCTGAGCGCCGTGTCAGAGAAGACGGAGCAAAAGATATTTCCACACTTCAGCGACACGGTAGTCTTGTAGAAACCCTGATGGAGCTTGAGGACGAGACGAGACTTCTGGTTATGGGACGCCGGAGTGCGGAACACGATAACGCCGCTCACCCGATTGGCAGTAATCTTGAGAATGTGATACGCACGATACACAAACCTATTCTGATTGTACTATCAAAATTCTCCCCTCCAAACTGCTTCATGATAGCCTTTGATGGCAGCCCGACCGCCCAAAAAGCGCTTGATATGGTGGCCGGAAGCCCGTTGCTGAAAGGCCTGCCCTGTCATCTGATTATGGTATGCAGTGGTACAGATGAACGGAAAGCGCAACTGGAATCAGCATTTGACAAGCTGGTTTCGGCTGGTTTTGACGTGACACAAAAGACGCTCGAAGGCAAGGTAGAGGCGGCGCTTGGTACCTATCAGAAAGAAAATCAAATTGATCTGATGGTAATGGGGGCATATGGACATTCACGTATCAGGCAGTTTCTGGCCGGAAGCAATACAACCGCTATGCTGCGTACGAGCGATATCCCTTTGTTACTGCTCAGATAACTGTTTATATTTTATCCCTGCTTAAGCCGGCATAGTCAGAACCAAACAAGCACGAGACAAAAAATACGACGCACAAAACACGAAGGTAAAAACATCATGCGACCCGAAATGCTTTTAAAACAATTTCAGAAAATGAAAATAGCACATCAACATCAAGAACATAAAAAGGCCGTTACACCAATTGCTGTTAATAGCAGGCAACAAGTCCATGTACACCAATAGCAAGGCAACATTAATCCTGGAATTTGCAAAATATCCACAACCCGGCCATGTTAAAACGCGATTAGCCGCAAAGCTGGGGGACGAAAAGGCATGTCGTATTTACGATTATATGGCGCAAAAAACCCATTATGAACTACTCACCTTGCAGGGTCAAGGCAATGCAAAGGTGATTGTGTACGGAAACGGTGCAGGCCGGAGGCTGATTTCCCGCTGGCTGAAGGATTCATACGATGTATGGCTGCAACCGCAGGGCGATCTCGGCAAGAAATTGAAATACGCATTTCTCAGGGCATTCGAAAATGGATTCCAGACAGTTCTTGCCGTGGGTACGGACTGCCCTGACTTGACGGCCGAGAAGATACAGGATGCAATCGAACAACTCATGCACGCGGACGTTGTAATAATACCATCAGTGGACGGCGGATACGTTTTGATTGGCGCCCGTTCGATGCAAACATGCCTGTTTGAAAATATTGCATGGAGTTCGAATCTGGTACTTGAACAAACCGTGAGGCATGCGCATGAGAATGATCTGTCAATAGCGCAGTTAAGACCGGAGATTGACGTAGATACCCTGGACGATTTGAAAAAGGTTGCATGTAAGGCAATGCCCACGGTATCCATCATTATCCCGGTACTCAACGACAAATATCCTCTGGGAAAAACCCTCGCGACGCTATCCTGCATAAATACTCTGGGGGAGTTTGAAATTATAATAGTTGACGGCGGTTCAACTGATGGTTCTGACAACGTTGCAATTGACTTTAATGCAAGGCTGCTGAGAAGCACACCGGGACGCGCCGGACAGATGAATCTTGGCGTGAGTAATGCCCGTGGACGCTGGTGCTGGTTTCTCCATGCAGATTGCCAGCCTGGCCCGGAAGTAATGGCAAATTTACCATCGTATTTACTTTCCACGCGACTTGTATGGGGATTTTTCCGACAACGGATAACAGACCCCTCTCCCTGGTACCGACTGATAGAAATGGGAAACAGGCTGCGTGGCCGGATATTAGGACTCCCTTATGGCGATCAGGGGATTATAGTTCGAAAGGACATATTCCATAAGTGCGGCGGTTTTGCAGAAACACCCTTTTTAGAAGATGTTGTTTTATCACGCACCCTATCAAAGATATGCCGCCCAAAAGTGGCGCCCGGTGTGATAAAGATGTCACCACGCCACTGGAAATCGCTTGGCCCTTTCATTGCAACTATCAGGAATATGTCTACAGTATTTCGGTTATTAATGCTTAAGCAGTCTCCGGCAGATTTGCTAAAGCGCTTTCAGCAGTGGAGAAAAGAATGAATTTGAGCGAATATGTTTTGCAACACGAGATGGTCATTCGAATAGAATTTTTTTTCGGGATCTTATTGATCATGGCATTGTGGGAACGTTTAGCTCCCAGACGAAGGGCTGACATCCCAAAATTAATACGCTGGATTAATAATCTTGGCGTCGTGTTTCTTAACAGCTTCCTGTTACGCCTGATATTTCCAGGGGCTGCTGTGGGTATGGCGGTATTTGCCGGAGAACATGGTTGGGGACTATTTCATTATTTCCCAGTGCCATACGGTTTGGCGGTTATAGCATCGGTGGTTGCTATGGACTTTGTTATTTACCTGCAACATGTAATATTCCATGCCATTCCTGTTTTATGGAGGATACACCGCATGCACCATGCGGATTTGGATTTTGACGTCACCACCGGCATACGATTTCATCCTTTTGAGATTATTCTATCCATGCTGATTAAGTTTGGCGCGATTGCGGTGATAGGCGTGCCTGTATTCGCGGTAGTGTTATTCGAGGTGCTACTGAATGCGACATCCATGTTCAATCACGGCAACGTCCGTATAATGAGCCGTTTAGATCGTGTATTGCGCTGGATTGTTGTAACGCCGGAAATGCATCGGGTTCACCATTCGTCACGCTATGATGAAACCAACTCTAATTTCGGTTTTAACCTGCCGTTGTGGGATCGATTTCTGGGCACATACCGCGATCAGCCTCGTATGGGACACGAAGGCATGACCATTGGCCTCGAAAATTTCCGGGATACAAAACACTGTGTAATACTGACAGGTATGCTGGCAATCCCATTTATCGGCAAGTTATCCGGCTACACAATTAATCGCCGGAAATAGGGGATCAAACCAATGAAGGCACCCAACGACATTCTCTTTCTAAGGAGAACAGGGTTTTAACTGCGGTTGCTTGCAGCAAGCGCTGCAGCGCCCCGATGGTGAAATTTTTGGATGGTACTCATGAAATATCAGCATACCGTATCGGCGATGCATCTTTACTGGTAACACTCCGCTTTAGTTTTTTTGAAAACGTAAAACTGCTCATTCCCAAGCTCCAGCTTGGTAACGAGCAGTTTTTTTCACAGAACTAAAGTGTTACGAATGCTCTAACTGTAAGTATATTAGTGGTGGGCGCTGTAATTGCTTTTGTATATTTCAGCATGGCGGTCGGCTTCACTATGCATGCCCTGTGAACGATAGAGTTCCTCAAGCACTTTGTGTACATCGTAAAATTCGGGATCAACTTCAAGCGCTTTATTAAGGAAGGATTCGGCGCTTTTAGCATCCCCTTTTTCTATGTAAACAAGTCCGATCAAATAGAGAAAACTTGATATTTCTTCAGTATTTTCCAATGCGTTTTGCCACACAGCAATAGCGTCTTCCAGCTTTCCTAATTTTGTGTAGGCAATCCCAAGGTTATAATGGAATTCTGTTCTCTTAGGATTGATCTTAATGGCCTTTAACCACTCAGCAATCGCCTCCTCAAATTGCCCGTTTTTCGCATAGAGAATGCCCAAATTATACCGGGATTCAACAAGGTCCGGATTTATCGCAACAGCTCTGTTAAAGAGTCTGATCGCCTCATCCGGCCCTCCCTTATGAACATGTACAAGACCTAACCCCTCATAGGCTTCTGCGTTGTTGATATTTATGGCAAGCGCCTTTTCAAATGCGGTGATTGCTTCGTCAGATTTTGCCTTCTTATTTAATACTTTGCCTAGACCTACTAAGGCTTCCTCGGAAGAAGGATTTAGTTCCGTTGCCTTTTTGTATGCGTCCACCGCTTCGTCAAGCATCCCTTTTTTATCAGAAAGAACGGCTAAATTGTAATACACAGCCGGGTCGTTCGGGTTCGCTTCAACAGCCGCTTTTGCCGCTTCTATCTCTTTGTCCGGTCTTGAGGTACCGTGCATGCCCTGTACTTTTCCACCATGCATCGAACTCTCTTTTTGCTGAACGGCTGACGTTAAATCCTTTTCTTCTTTTCCACAACCGATAAAGTGAAAAAGAAATACATGCATCAGGATGAGACAGGTAATATGTTTGATTCTATGTATCATAAATCGTCCTTTTCTTTTGTTATGATGTTGTTTAATAAGTATAATTCAGAAGTACAGACTGGTCAAACAGGCAACTGTTGCCTGCTTCCCGATAATTGTTCCCCGTTTTAATGTAAAAACAGTAATAAGTAGAGATAGGAAATGAAACAGGTATTTTGTGAGGATTGTTCCCTATTTTTGAGACAACAAAATTCATTTGGCCCGGTCTGAGGAGTTTGTGAATAAGCATTGGTCGTTTACTGAAAGATAATTTTCAAAAAGTCATATCTTCGTCATTCATTATATAACGTAACAAACATTCGTCAATCCGAAATTATGGACATGCGGGAAAAATCAGTTATGAAAGAACATCGCGGCCTTGCAAGGGAGTTAAACTTCTTTGATGTTGTTTGCATGGGGTTTAATTGTGTTGTTGGCGCCGGCATTTTTTTGCTGGCGGGGCAACTTGATAGTTTGGTCGGTATTGGTGCTTTATTGGTCTTTCCCCTATGCGGTCTGCTTTGCTTCGCCGTTGCACTGTGCTTTGCGGAAATAGGAAGTATGTATGATAAAACAGGCGGGGCGTATCTTTATACCAAAGACGTCTTTGGACCATTTGCGGGGTTTTTGGTGGGCTGGATAATGTGGCTTGCCTCTATCATTGGCTGGGCGTCGGTTGCCAGTGGTTTCGGACTCTATTGCAACTATTTTCTGCCAAAAGATCAGCAATGGCTGAGTAAGGTTATTATAACGGCGCTTGTGATCGGATTAAGCATAACAAATTACTGCGGGGTAAAGCCTGGCGCAAGAAGTATAAATTTTTTTTCTATAGGAAAATTCACGGCGCTCTTCATTTTTATTGTGGCCGGAATGTTTTTTGTAAAAAGAGAAAATTTTGGACAATTGCACAGCAGCGGAAGTTTTAGTATGGCAACTACGCTGGCGCTCTATGCGTACACGGGATTTGAGTTTCTGGTTGTGCCGGCGGGAGAAATGAAGAATCCTCAAAAACATATCCCGCGTGTAATTATGGTGGTATTCATGATGGTGACTGCCCTGTATGCTCTCATACAATATGTTGCAATGGGGACATATCCTGATTTGGCAGGGTCAGACAAGCCACTGGCAGACGCAGCCTTTTATTTTCTGGGACCTGCAGGGGGGATCATTATTGGTATTGGGGCATTGCTCTCTATTGGTGGAGTGAATGCGGGCATTGCGCTCACCAGCCCGCGAAGCCTTTATGTACTGTCCGCAGACGGATTCTTTCCGCCCGTCTTTGCCAAAATACACCCAAAGTACCACACGCCCTATTTGGCAATAGCGGTAAACACGGTGCTGACGTTATTACTTGGGCTGACAGGGAGTTTTCGCTACTTAATAGCCGCGAGTGTGTTGGTAAGCATATTACAATACGTTCCCACCTGCCTGGCAGTTATTGCACTGAGACGAAAAAGACCCGACCGGAAACGGGGATATAAGATTCCGGGCGGATACGGTATTCCCGTCCTGGCGCTGATTATTTGTGGATGGCTGCTTTGCCATGTGGAGCTGAAAATAATCGGCGCAACGGCTTTGGCAATAGCGGTATCACTGCCGTTTTATTTCAGGGGCAGGTTTTTCCGGAAGAACCCCTGTCCGTACAAAAAGCAACCCTGAAATTTTTGCCTACATAGTGCCGTCAAAAATATTTTCTAACGATTACGATGAAAGATTTTATGGAAATCAGATCAGATAAATCCACAAAAAGGCCAGGATAACAATAATGGCCACGATGCTAAGAAAATATCTCTTTTTGAATAAAGACCTTGAAGGGCGCAGAACGGATGGTTCCGTTTCGGGAAGGTCAAGCCCGTCATACATCGTATCCTCTGACCATCCGGTATTTTCATCTGACCCGCATTCCTGGCAAGCAAGCGCCTTTCGCGGCGTCTGCGACCCGCAATTTGGACAAAAGAAGTATCCATGCATTTTTTCAGACATTATCGTAGGCTTTTTATATCGTGTTCAGGGCAAAATAGCAAAACACCTCTGCGATCGTTCGACTGATCTCACGACGAAGTCTCGGCGTTCTCTGCTGTAACGCTTAACTGTTATGTTTATTTTATCTCAATGGCTTTTTTCAGAACTACTGTAGAGCGGGGAACATCGCTATGTCCCTCTTTTTTTGTGGTAGGCATTTGTTCAATAGCATCAACCACTTCCATGCCTTTTATCACTTTTCCAAAGACACAATATCCCCACCCTGTTGCAGTTTGGCCCTTAAAATCAAGAAAACCATTATCCACCGTATTAATGAAAAACTGTGCAGTGGCAGAGTGCGGGTCCATCGTACGGGCCATTGCTACGGTACCCCTCAAATTTTTGAGTCCGTTATACGCCTCATTTTTAACGGGATCCAGTGTGGTTTTCTTACTCATACCTTCGGTCATACCCCCGCCCTGTATCATAAATCCCTTTATTACACGATGAAAGATTGTGCCGTTGTAAAAACCATCCCGGACATATTTGAGAAAATTTTCTACCGTCTCCGGGGCTTTTTCGGGATAAAGCTCTAGAACTATTTCTCCCTGATTGGTTTCGAGCAAAACTTTCGGATAAACCGTATTTGCCCGGGCATTTTGTATGAAGCAGGTTATTGCAATGGCAGCACAAATAAGTATTGTTTTCAAATCATTCTCCTCTCACTCAAGATGTTATTCAGAATAAATACATTATCACAATTTTTCAAAAAACGAACCTGTTACCGGCGTTTATTCTTTCAACCAGTATGCCAACTCATTTGTGACTTGTTCGTGGTCTCCGATATTGAGTTCAATCATTTTTCTCAAATGTGTTATGGTGTCAATATCTTCGCTTACAAATTTAAAACCAAAGTGGCCTGAATGAATATGGACAGGTTTTGCTTCAAAATTTAAATTAACATTCGACGAAGGAAGGTGGATTATTATTTCACATTTCTCACCTTTTATGAGGGGAATATTTTCTTTAAATTGCAGCAATGCGCCCTTCAGAGAGATGTCAAGCAGCTCTCCTCTGTATGTTTTGTCCTGATATTTTAATTGCGTATGCGCCACAAAATTAATGCGGCTGAAATGTCTTTTACCATCCATTGCTATTTCCTACCCTGAAAAATGTTTCAAACCATCCATACCTGTTTAACCGGTGGAAAAAAGAATAACACCATTAAATATTTTGTCAAAAAGCACGCACTGACGAATAGAAGTGTGCAAATAAATAACTTTCAAGGTACTACATCGCAAAGGCTGCAAATAAAGCCTCTATAGATATCCCTGCAATAGTGCTGTCTTTATATTTTTCTTCAATTTTTCGTCGTCCGTCCTGCAAATGTTTTGAATTCAGCCCAAGATCATTTGCCGTATACGCCTCTAAATACGCCGACAGGTCATCGGCAATCTTGATAAATTCTCCATCTATCGGGGCATAACCATCGCTATTGTATTTCTCATTTATCTTTTCGGTGGTAACATGCTTCACTCTTCCCTTTATTTTAATCTTGCTTTCATACTCATTCCGGGTGAAATATTTTATCTCCTCAAACCATCCCTCTTCTAACAATGGAGAGATCTCTTTTTCTGCCAACTCTTCTTCGATTTTACTGATGGCCTCCGGCATACCTTCCACAGACCTTTTAATCGGGGATAATATGTCCCTTGTCATTGCTTCAGGCAGATCATGAAACAACGCGCTGAAAAAATTATTATATAATCTTTTAGAACAGGCATTTACCTCTCTTGCAAAAAGATAACAAAATATTGCCACCAAAAGCATGTGTCCCAGTACGGATGTTTTTGGCAACCGGGGCGTTTGGCTCCATCGTATTTGAAACCGTAACTGTCCGCAGAGATCAACAAAGTTTAATATTTTCCCTTTGCAAATAATCTTTCGCATCCCGGCAAGATCCAGGAAGGGTTCCAGATCGTTTTTTAAAACCCTTTCAATTTCTTCTATTTTATAACCGGAAGGATGTACCTTCTGAATTATCTGAAATTCCCAGAAACTCGAATAAATATGAGACGCCTCCAATATTTTTTTTGTTAAATCATCGCCCTTGTTTGTATCAAACAAATAGTGCTTTAGTTCGGCATTCATTTCTTTTGGCAGTCCTTCAAACATTGGTTTGAGTTGTTCATAAACCCATTTGTTGAGCTGCCGGAAGACGTCCGGGTGTAGTTTTTTGATTTTCCTGTATATCGGAGATTTTATATCGGAGATAACAATGCGCCGTAATAGTTCAAATATCCCCCCCGTTATTATGGTATCCCAGTTAACCTGCCGCCCTTTTTCTTCTTCATACTTACCAAGACAATAAGCGATGATCATTTTATGCGCATGTTTATCCATCTCCGTTAACTCTACAGGACGTATCATATCGTTCCATCTCTGCATGGAAAAGGCTTCAAATAATTGTAGCGCCAGCTCACGCCTCAGCACCTTTTTAGTCTCCCGTTATATGCACGTAGAACCGTCAAAACGATAGAAAACACGTATAAAATGTTCCTCTCAGTGTTTAATAACCTTAATAAATGCATCTTCCCTTAAGTCGAGAATATATTTTTTCTTTAATCTTCCAATCTCTTCACGGTACAACTTCTTATATATTTCATCCTGCACGTCTTCAAATTTTTTTACTACTTCCGGTCTGATGAGTTCCACTTTGAAAATATGATATCCGACAGGAGACTCTGTTATCTTGCTGTACTCATTATCCTTCAGACTATTAACAACATCCCGGAGTTCTTTCCTCAACCCTTGTATCTCGTCAAAACTCCATTCGCCTCCTTTTTCAGCGTTGGGGCCTTCTGAATATGACCGTGCTACTGATGAAAAATCTTCCCCTGTGGAAAGAAGCGTCATGATTTTTTCAGCAAAGGCATATGTCTTTGCTTTGTCATTGTCGTGTGTGGAAAATTTGATCATTATGTGCCGCAGTTTTATTTCTTTTTTCTGGCAGAATTCATCCATGTTTTCCATATAATAGCGTCTTAATAGCTTTGGCGGGACTTTTACCTTATTATTAACGTTTTCTTTGATTATTTTATCAATCATAATATCTTCTTTAAGCTCAGTTTTCCTTTCTATAGGATTTATTCCCTGAGACTCTGCTATTTCATAGAACTTTGATAAGGAACCAACATTTTCGACGGCGCCTTTCAAAAAATAATCCAGTTCTTTCTGAACCTCATCCATCATTGATATATCCGTACCAAATACCTTCTGCGCTTCTTTCACCAACAGTTTCCTGTCTATTAATTCTTCAAGGGTATATTCCAGAATTTTCTCAATATTTTTTGCGAATTCCTCCTCGCTATATTTACTCCTTGCCTCCCTTATGGCTGCTGCCGAACGTTTAATGACTTCATCCTGGGTTATTATCGCCTCATCAACGACCGCCCGAATAAACCCAAGATTGTTTTTGTTCAGGACATCTTCTCCGCAAAACAGGTATGAACAGGAAAGCATTACCGGAAATAACAAGGCATAATAAATGTATTTTCTTAACATGTATTTCTCTTTTGTAAATTTTTTTCCGCAAATAAAACAGAAACCAAAACACTCGCCTTCTTTTTTCAGGGCCTTAATTATCGTAACTATTCATCGTAAACGATACACGGCTCGTTCCCAAACATATACTTCACTATGTTCAGTACAAGGTTTGGTAACGAGTTGCGCTCTGATCTCCGGTAGTTTAATAAATTACGCTGAATAGTTACTAATTATCTTTCTATCTCATAAGATTTTATCAGTAATTGCAAGTGATTCAAACAATTTAATTTTGCTATACGCTAATTTATGTCAGGGACGGTCAAAACCCAGCACTCCAGATATGTGGAAATTCGTAACACTTTAGTTTTTTGATAAAATCTACTAACGTTTATACCCGACTTGCCCTGTTCGGAAGTGTATTAGCTTGACATTAACTATTTCATTTTCTATAATCCTTTAAATGCTTGATATTTAAGGGATTCTGATTATTTTTGTTAATTTTTTCGATAGGAAAATTTTTTGCTATGGGATCAAATACCTGTCTTGTTGGTTTGCAGTGGGGTGATGAAGGGAAAGGCAAGATTATAGATATACTTACTGAATCGTTTGATATCATTGTTCGTTATCAGGGCGGTAGCAATGCCGGGCATACGATTGTTATTGATGGTGAAAAATTTGTATTACATCTTATTCCTTCCGGCATCCTCAGAAAAAACAAAAGTTGCATCATAGGCAATGGAGTCGTCCTTGATCCCCTCCAGTTACTCCAGGAAATCGATGAGTTACGGGGAAAAAATATAGCGATCGGCGGGAATCTGCATATCAGCGAGTTGGCACATCTTGTGTTTCCCTATCATAAAAAATTGGATGAATATTCAGAAGGTGAAAAGGGGGGAGAGAAAATAGGCACAACCCGAAGGGGGATTGGTCCCTGCTATGCGGATAAAATGGCACGAAGCGGAATCAGGGTATCGGATCTTTTTTGCCCGGAATATTTTAAACAAAGATTAAAACAGGTCGTAGATGAAAAAAACAGGATTTTCGTACATTTGCATGGCGCAGATGAATTGTCATGGGAGGCGATTTATGACGAATACCTTGGCTATGCGGAACGCATAAAACCGTTTGTTTGTCAAACGATTGAGTTTATGGATAAAGCAATAAAGGCAAAAAAGAGAATCCTGTTTGAAGGAGCGCAGGGTGCATTGCTTGATGTAGATTTTGGGACATATCCCTTTGTAACGTCTTCAACCGTCGTTGCAAGCGGCGCCGCTTCAGGCGCAGGTATTTCCCCCAGGCATATTCATAAGGTTCTGGGGGTAATGAAAGCCTATACTACAAGAGTAGGTAATGGTCCGTTCCCTACAGAGTTAACGGATAAAACAGGTGAACATTTGAGGGAAAAGGGCGGCGAATACGGTGCTACTACGGGAAGACCAAGGCGCTGTGGGTGGTTTGACGCGGTATCCGCTAAGCATTCGATAATGGTAAATGGCGCGGATAGCGTTGTTATGACTAAATTGGATGTATTGGATAACCAGAAAACAATAAAGATTTGTGTGGGGTATAAAATAGACGGCAAAGAGCATAAATACTTTCCCGCTGATTTGGTTGCAAGGAAAGAATATGAGCCTATTTATGAGGAATTGCCTGGCTGGCAGGAAGATACCTCCAAAATGCGTAATGTAAAAGACATTCCGTCCCGGACGTCAGATTACATAAAAAGACTTGAAAAGATTTTAGACGTGAAAATTGAAATGCTTTCTGTTGGCCCGGATCGTGGACAAATAATCAATTTAGTATGAAGAAAAACGGATCACTGCCTGAGCATATTGCAATTATCATGGATGGAAATGGCCGGTGGGCGCGGCAAAAGAAATTGTTACGGATTAAGGGACACGAGACGGGCGCCAAAGCTGTTCGTGAGATTACACGTGAGTGTGCAAAAAAACATATAAAACAGCTTACGCTGTATGCCTTTTCTCAGGAAAACTGGAAGAGGCCTAAAAGGGAAATAGATTTATTAATGAAACTCCTTAAGAATTTCCTTATTGGCGAACGGGAAGAAATCCAGAAAAACAATATCCGCCTGACAGCCATCGGCAGAATCAAAGAATTACCGGAATTTGTCCAGAGGGAACTCTCGGTTTCAATAGAAGAGAGCAAGATGAATACCGGAATGGTTCTTTGCCTTGCGCTAAATTATGGAGGGCGGACAGAAATAATCGATGCGACAAAAAAAATTGTTGCGGAATTGAAAAAGGGGAAACTGAAGATAGATGAAATTACAGAAGAGTCTTTTAAAAAATATTTATACATGCCCAATATGCCAGATCCGGATTTGCTGATAAGAACCGGCGGAGAAATGCGCATTAGTAATTTTTTATTATGGGAAATATCTTATGCGGAGCTGTGGGTAACAGACACGTATTGGCCTGATTTTAAAAAGCCACACCTTGAGGAAGCTCTTTTAGCATATGCGAACAGAGAGCGCAGATACGGGGGTTTAAAAGAGTGAGCACGCTTAAAACAAGGGTAACGCTTGGTGTAATTTTATTTGCGGTGTTTTTTGGAGTAATGAGCCTTGACGTCATGTTTTCCACAGACATTGGGTTCGGCTGTATTGCAATGGTTGCGGCAGGGATGGGATTGTATGAGTTTTACACTATTGCGGGTAAATGCGGATTTCGTCCATTTCGCGTAGCCGGCATCGGCATCGGGATATGGCTGTTTGTAAGCTATTGGGTATCCATACATGGGGACGCCGGCGCAGAGTCCCAATTTTTCAGAAAAGACATTGTTCTCGTACTCATTTTTTTGCTATTGCTCCTACAGGCGGTCACACGCGGCGCAAAAGATGCGATTAAAAATATTTCCGTAACGGTCTTTGGCATTTTTTATGTTCCTTTTCTGCTTGGTTTTGCGATTGCTTTACGCCATTTTCCCAATGGAACATGTGTGGTGATAATGGCCCTGTTGGTTTCAAAATTTGGAGACATTGGCGGGTATTTGTTGGGCAGGAAGTATGGAAAGCATAAGCTTGCAAGGAGTATAAGCCCCAATAAAACGGTTGAAGGGGCTTGCTTCTCTGTTATAAGTAGCATTTTAGTAGCAGTGATATTTAATAGTATTCCGCAAACCAGGGTAATCAGCCTGCCATGGTCGGTTTTATTTGGAGCTGTTGTGGGTTCTTTCGCTATTTTAGGCGACCTGGCAGAGTCATTGATAAAAAGAGATGCGAATGTTAAGGACTCGGGGAATCTGGTGCCCTCCTTTGGCGGCGTATTGGATATTATTGATTGTTTGCTGGTAAGTCTGCCGGTGACATATTATTTTTTACTTTTTTTTAAGTTAATCTAAGCATGAATCAAGGAGTTGAAACACAAAAATACGTTGCAATAAAGGAAAATATACAGGAATTTTTACCCGCTAAAGATGCAATAATCCTTGAAAATGATGATGAAGCGTCCCTTTTATATGGAAACCATGATAAAAATTTGCGCCTGATAAGGGATGCTTTTCGGGTAAAATTAGTAGCACGTAACGGGGTATTGAAGATGGCGGGCGAAAAAGAGGGTGTCGAAGCAGCTAGAACGTCCTTAATTAAATTGCTTGAAATAATTAGATTCACGGGGAATCTGGGAGTGAAGGACGTGGAGCAGACCATTATGGATGTACAAAATTATGATGAAGGGGCACCCGCACAAGCAATCAATCTTTTCCAAAAAGAGATGTTCACAAGGCCCAAGACAGAGGGGCAGGCAAATTATATTGCGGCCATCAGAAACAATGATCTTGTTTTTTGCATTGGACCTGCCGGAACAGGAAAGACCTACCTGGCGGTGGCGATGGCGCTTTCTTTTCTCAAAAGCGGAGACGTAAAAAGGATTGTGCTTGCAAGGCCTGCGGTAGAGGCAGGAGAAAAACTTGGATATCTGCCGGGAGATATCAAAGACAAGGTAAGTCCTTATTTGCGGCCGCTGTATGACGCTTTAGCGGATATGATGGACGTCGGGCAGGTGAAAAAATATCTGGACAGCGATCTGATAGAGATCCTGCCGCTTGCATATATGCGCGGGAGAACCTTAAACAGCGCCTTTATTATTCTGGATGAGGCGCAAAATTGTACGGTAAAGCAGATGAAGACATTTTTAACAAGGCTTGGTACGAAATCAAAGGTTGTCGTTACCGGGGATATCACACAAGTTGATTTGCCGGGCGGGGAGTTATCGGGTTTGATTGATGCCCAGGAAAGATTTATGAATGTAGACAATATAGCATTCGTATATCTTGCCAAATCCGATATTGTCCGCCATAAGCTGGTTCGGGATATTGTTGCGGCATATGAATTATAGTATTTATAAGGTAAAAAATCTTTTTGGTTGCGGCTATGCTGCGCTATGATAGAAGAAAAAGGTTCTCATGAAGCTGGAAGTTGTAAACCGGCAGAAATCCTATGCTATCGATGAAAAACGCATAGTAAAATTGATAAAAAGGGTGTTAAAAAGTGAAAACAAAGACGCCAGCCTTAGCATTGTCGTCACTGATAACAAGGAAATAAGGAGATTAAACAAAGCTTTTCTGGGGCATGATTATGCAACGGATGTTTTGAGTTTTATTTATGATGCATCGGAAAATCATGTCGCTGGAGAAATCATTGTATCCGCAGAGATGGCATATAAAGTTGCAAAGGAACATTGCCATGATGCGGAAGGAGAAATAGCCCTGTATCTCATACATGGCTTGCTGCATTTAATTGGTTATAATGATAAAAAAAAAGGTGATGCAAAAGTCATGCATCGGAGGGAAAAGGAATTATTGTCAAAGCTTGGGTACAATATTTCTGTCCCGGATTAATTAACATACCATAATATGTCCATCTTAAAAACAGATGCAATTACCTTGGGAAGGACAGATTATAGCGATTCAAGCCAAATCATCATTTTCTATACCAGGGATTACGGGAAGATAAATACCATTGCAAAAGGCTTCAAGCGCTCTTCAGGCAAGTACAACTCAAAAGCAATCGATCTTTTAACGCACTACCGGATTCTCTTTATTAAAAAGGAACATTCTACCCTCCATACCCTCACCGATGCGGTATTGCAAAACAACTATCCCGCATTCCGGCATGACCTTGATAAGTATTTCAGGGCTTCCTGTATGGCAGAACTTGTCAACGAATTTACAGAAAAAAACGACCCCAACGAGCCGCTTTTTGATTTATTTCTTAATACGCTAAATCACATTGCCACTGACACAAACACCACAATATGGTTATTGGCCTTTGAGTTAAAAATGCTAAACATTTTGGGATATTTACCGGAATGGGAGCATTGCATTCATTGTAAAAAGAAAATACCCCACCATGAGATGGTTACTTTTAATGCAGTGGAAGGCGGCGCGAGATGTGTGGGGTGCCCTGGAGAATTGAAAAACGGAATGCTGATTTCTGCAGGCGCTATGTTTATTGCAGGTAGGTTGGCGAACCTTAATTTGCATCGGTTGGAACGTGTCCGGGTACAATTATCTATTTGTGTTGAAATAGAAAAGGTGCTGAGATATTATATTGTTTCGTTGTTGAAAAAAGAGTTAAACTCGTGGAAATATGTTAACTTTTCCCCGCAAGAAGGCATAAAAATATGAAATTGCGCTCAGGTTTTTTCCCAATAATAGTGCTTGCTGTTACATTTTTAATATCAACGGCGTCTTACGGAAAATGGGTCTGGAACAAAGATACCGGGTGGATGCAGCCGCCGACTGGCGACGTCGGATCGCCGGAACAGCGCTATAAAAATGCACTGTTCATGCTGGTGGAACAAAAATATGTTAGCGCCATAAAAGAGTTTAAACTAATTATTGACGGTTATCCGGACTCAGCGTATGCGGAGCTTTCTCAGATAAACATAGGATGGGCCTATTATCTCAATGGAGATTATAACCGGGCATTAAAGGCATATGATACGGTTTTGAGGGAATATCCGGGAACAAAGAGGACAAAAGAGGTGCATGAGAAGGTGTTTCAGGTAGGTATTGCGCAAATGGAGATGGATGAGAATGCCGCGATAAGGGTATTTGAAAAGATTATTGAAAATCACCCGATGGGACCTATTGCCCCTGAATCGCAAATTAAAATAGCAGATTGCTATTTCAAGCTGGGATATTATGAAGATGCGGTGGATGCCTATAAGAAATTTATGGAAAGCTATCCAAGAAATGAATGGATTCCCTATGTGCAGTATCAAATACCACTTTCAAAATTTTACTTCGAAAAACAGCAGGAGCGCAACTATGGTTTGCTTGTATCCGCAAGGGAAGGTTTTGAGGAATATCTCGTAACAAATCCCCATGGGGTGTATGTTGAAGACGCCAGCAGAATGATAGAAGAAATAAGGGTTATTGAAGCAAGGCGTGAGTTTGAAATTGGCGAGTTTTATTTGAGGAGAAAAACCCCGTCTTCCGCGGCGATTTATTTTAAATATGTTATGAAAGATTTTCCTGATACTATTTGGGCGGAAAGGGCTATGGAAAGATTGGAATTTCTCAGGATGATTGAGGCGATAAAATAACCCTATGAGAAAAAGATAAAACATTATGCCAAAGTGTTTTTATAAAATGACAATACCCTGTGTTTTTAAAAGAAGGCATTACACCCTTTCTGCTCTGGTGTTTCTTATGATCTTCTTTTTTATAACGGGATGCGGTTACAGCTCAAAGTCATTGCTTCGTTCAAATGTTCGAAGCATCTATGTCCCCATTTTTGATAATGATACCTTTCGCAGAGGATACGAATTCGATTTAACCAGGGCAGTACGCGACCAACTGTTGTTAAGAACAAATTTGCGTATTGTTGACAAAGATGAAGCAGATTCCATTCTGTTTGGAAAAATTTCAAGTGTAAATGAAAATGTATTAATTGAGGACAGAAAAGACAATATTGTGGAAAGTAGGGTAACTATCAGGGCGGACATTCGATGGGTTGATACACGGACGGGAAGGGCAATCGTTGAACGGAAGAATATAAAAGGCACGACAGAGTTTATTGTTTTAAGAAATGAAACACTCACTTCTTCCAGTAACGAATCATTTGTAAAATTGGCGCAAAGTATTGTGGAATCAATGGAGGAAGATTGGTGGTGACACAAAAGACATGGTTTGATAAACAGGCAACTTGGAGAATTGCAAAATTAAAGATTTAGACCACGGAACACCTAGCGCGGCCTTTGGCCGCAACCAAAAAGGTGATTTTTAGTTTATTATAAAGTATAGTAGTATCCTCGTAAATAGTAATCAGACAATTTGGAGGACACTACTTATGAATAAGTTGATGGAATTATATCGAGACAGGATCGTGGGTGCAATAAGCGGTCTGGACAGGATTCGTTTTCGCGGGACATTGCGGTGGTTGGCCAGTGAGCGTGGGATGGGAACATTCATGAACCAAGCGAGAATTCTGCTTAAGGATTTTTCCGGTTGGGTCAATGGGCTTACGGCACAGGTGCGAGACAGTTGTGAATCGCGGGCGAAAGATTTGGGTATCGAGGTGCGGTATTTGATGAGCAGCGGTGTTGATAAGGAGAAGTTGGCTCGCCAGATCGCGGCGGATAAGAGGATTACGGAAGGTTCCATCTGCCTGTTGAGTGTGGTAGAGCCTTGTATTGCGCCGATGGTCAAGGGCAACAAGGCCAGCAAGAAGCTCGAGTTGGTAATGGCGCCCCGCAAGTGTGTCTTTGTGTATCATTATTTTAACGATCCAGTGTTTGGTTTTGGTCATGTTCGTATCCAGAGTTGGGCGCCGTTTAATATTTTCATTTGTCTCAATGGTCGTCATTGGCTGGAGCGGCAACTTCAGAAGCAAGGTATTGATTATGTTAAGGACGGCAACTGTTTTGTGCGTATAGAGGATATTGCGGCTGCGCAGGTTCTGCTCCATGAGCAGCTTAAGACTGACTGGGCGAAGCTGCTGAACGGGCTTGCGTTGGGCAGTTGCCCGGCATTGTCGCAGATTCTTCGTCCGTTGGAACCGGAGTATTACTGGTCTGCGGATGAGACGGAGTGGGCGACGGACATCATGTTTAAATCGGTTGAGGCATTGGAGGAGTTGTTTCCATCGTTTGTTCATCATGCGATGCGGGTTTGCGACAGTTCTTCGGTGATGAAGTATTTGGGTAGGCGTAACCTTGCAGGCGCTGCCCCTGATGAGGTTATCAGCGACTATCGAAGACGCTATGAAGGTATACGGGTCAAGCACAGTGTGAATTATAATTCAGTGAAGATGTATAACAAGAGCGGTAGTCTCTTGCGTATTGAGACAACGATCAATAATACGCGGGACTTTAAGGTCTTTCGGAGTCCCAATGATGATGAAGGCAAACCGGCGTCATGGCAGAAGATGCGTAAGGGCGTAAGCGATCTTCATCGACGGTGTGAGGTGAGCCAACAATGCAATGATCGTTATGGGGATGCTTTGGCGGCGGCTCAGGTAGAGGAGAAACTGAAAGAAGTGGTGAGCAGCGCTTGTAACAAGGTTGTCAAAGAGGGCAAGAGGTATCGAGGTTTGAATCCCTGGCAGCAGGATGATTACCAGATGCTGATGTTCCTGTCCAAAGGCGAAAACGCGATAAATGGATTCCGCAACCATGATTTGCGTAAGTGGCTTTACCGGGAATCCGAACAATCCGGCAAGGATCAGCAAAAGAAATATTCCGGACGAACGACCCGACGGATAAAGATGCTGCGGGCACACGGTCTAATCCGCAAAGTTCCGAGGGCCAACCGCTATGTTTTGACGGAGAAAGGCCAGAAGTTCTCTTGTTCACTGATGACCGCTTCAGCCCTTGATATTAAAGCACTTACGGAAATGGCGGCATGAAAAACACGCATAAAAAACAAGAAATTGATGGATAGTAGTACGGAATACACGGAAGTTTATTTTCTTCTTTCCGCGTATTCCGTGTGTTCCGTGGTTCACCCAAAAACCATAATATAGTACTTTATCAGTAATTTCTTCGCACTTTTGGCAAAATATTTAATGGTTCCTTATGCAGTCGGCAGTCGGCAGTCGGCAGTCGGCAGTCGGCAAATTGCAGATTGGGGACTGGGGACTGGGGACTGGGGACTGAGGATTGTTTTCGTGTATTTTGAAATTGATTACCCTCGGGGAAAGTTGTGCCTGGGCGGGAAAACGCACATTATGGGTGTCTTGAATATAACGCCCGACTCCTTTTATGATGGCAACAAGCATTTTGTTCCCGAAGAGGCGATTGATCATGCGCATAAGATGATAGAAGAAGGAGCGGATATTATTGATGTTGGCGGTGAATCTACCAGACCTGGGGCGAGCCCGATATCTGAGGAAGAAGAATTAAAGAGGGTGATTCCGCTGATAAAGATACTATCAAAAGAGATCAATAAACCTATCTCCATCGATACATACAAGGCAGTTGTAGCAAAGAGAGCAATTGAAGAGGGTGCGTCAATGGTAAATGACATTGGCGGTTTGATTGACGATGAAAACATGTCAAAGGTCATTGCCGGGGCAAGAGTGCCTGTTGTCATAATGCATAAAAAAGGATCTCCCCTGACAATGCAAAAAAATCCCATATGTAAAGATCTGTTTCCGGAAATAATGTCCTGTTTGAAGAGATCCATTTCTACCGCAATGGAAGCAGGAATTGAGAAAAGTAAAATAATTTTGGATCCGGGGATAGGTTTTGGCAAGACTATGCAGCAAAATCTTGAAATACTGAAAAAGCTATACGAGTTTAAGGGAATGGGATATCCTTTGTTAATAGGCACATCACGGAAAAATTTTATTGGAGCGCTATTGAATGTTTCGGCACAGGAGCGGTTATACGGAACGCTTGCCACCCTTGCCGTGTCAATTATGAATGGCGCAAATATCATACGGGTACATGATGTGAAAGCTGCTGTCCATGTGGCAACAATATGCGATGCGATAAGGAATGCTTAAGATGTTAGAAAACCTGTCAATATTATTCGGAGATATCAGCGGGCGTATGATTCTACGGTCAGCGGGGGAGATATTTCTTATTTATATAATGCTTTATGCCGTTCTCAGAATCATGCAGGGTACTAGTGGTACAAGCATTTTAAGAGGTGTGGCGTTTATTATTGTTTTAATCTCCGTAGGTATATTGTTTTTTATAAGGAAACTGCAATTATATACAATCAATTGGCTGGTAACGGAATTTGTGCCGGTGTTTATTGTGCCAATGATTATTTTATTTCAACCGGAATTCCGGCGTGCATTGTTTAGGCTTGGTCAGAGCCCTGTTTTCAGCGTAATGGCAAAACCTGATTACCGGGTAGTTGATGAAATACTTAAGGCTGTCGGCATTTTATCAAAAAAGAGAATAGGCGCTCTTATTGCTATAGAAAGGGAAGCAGGCCTGAACAACTTTGCAGAAACCGGGATTAAACTAAATGCTGATGCCACCAGTGAACTGCTATGCTCTATCTTCTGGCCAGGTTCTCCATTGCACGATGGTGCGGTGATTATTCAGGAGCAGAAAATAAGCGCTGCCGGATGTTTGTTGCCGCTTACCGGAAATAAAGAATTATCAAAAGAGCTGGGAACACGTCACCGGGCGGCTGTCGGGCTTACAGAGGAAACGGACGCAATTGTGATTGTGGTATCTGAGGAGACGGGCAATGTGTCTGTGACATACAAAGGGACATTGAACCGTGGGGTTGATGACAAAGAATTGAAAAAGATTCTGAATGAACTATCCTCTGAAAAGTTTAGCCTTTCCAGGACTAAATAGTCGTGATTAAAGAAATAATTACCGGCAATCTTCTCACAAAATTTATGGCATTAGTGATGGCAATCGCCCTCTGGCTGTATGCAATTAACAGGCATACGGAAGATTTGACAGAGGTTGTGAGGCTATCAGTTTCTGTCCCAACAGGAATTACGGTGCTTGAGCAAAGTGCGGAAGATATTGTGGTGCATCTCAGAGGCCCTCAAAATGTGATTGAAACTACGAAGGGTCTGATCAAAGACCAAAAAGTTCATGCAAAATACGTTATCCAGGAATCTCCGGAGGGAATTGAGGATCAAATCAAACAGACGGTAATTATTGGCAGAGAGCATCTCGGCTTGCCTAATTCCGTCAAATTAATATCCGTTTACCCTGAAAAAGTAAGCATCTTACTGGGAAAATTGCAAAAAAAAAGGCTTAAGGTTAATTTGCAAAAAAAGGGGGAGCCTGCTATCGGATATACCATTGCGAATGAATTTGTTTTTCCCGCCGAGGTAGAAGTTGAAGGCCCTTTGAATGCTTTAAAAGAGGTTGTCTCCATCAACACGATACCAGTCGATATTGGAGGTATTACCGTTGAACAAAACCGCACCTTTCCCTGGCGAATTGAGATTGATCAAAAAGTAACCGTTAAACATGGAGATAAAAGCATTACGGTACCAGTTGTCTGCGATCAGGATATACGCATGTGGCTGCAAGTGGTGGAAAAACAGGAAACCAGGGTTATAGAAAAGTTAAAAATAAAAATACTGATGCCGGATAATTATCCGTATGTTATTAAATTGAGAGATGAGTACGTCAATATAAAAATAAAAGGTTCAAAGCTTTTGCTGGAAAAGCTGAATCCGGAGGATATCTTGCCCTATGTTGATGTTACTTCATTAAAACCCCCGGGACCCTACAAACAGCCGATTAAATGCCATTTAAGCAAAAACCTTGAAATTGTTGATAAATTGCCCGATGCCCACCTTGATATCAGGGAAAGGGAGAACCCTTCAGAAAGCGGAAAACAATGATAAAGTTAGGAGTAAACATCGACCACGTTGCTACCCTCCGTCAGGCAAGAAAGACGTATGAACCAGATCCTGTGACTGCCGCCTCTTTTGCAATTCTTGGCGGCGCAGATATTATTACCGTTCATTTGAGAGAAGACAGAAGGCACATACAAGACCGGGATATACTATTACTCAGGGAAACGGTTTTTACCAAACTAAACCTTGAGATGTCCATTGCGGATGAAATTGTAGACATAGCAATTAAAACAAAACCCGAACAGGTCGCCCTCGTACCTGAAAAAAGGCAAGAGGTTACCACCGAGGGCGGACTTGATGTGGCGTCACAAAAAAGTGTTATTGGCAGGGTGGTAAAACGACTTGCCGATGCAGGCATATTGATAAGTCTTTTTATAGATCCTGAAGAAGAACAGATTATTGCTGCAAAAGAGGTTGGGTCACAGTTTATAGAACTGCATACAGGTAATTACGCAAATGCGAAGGATGTGAACTTAAGGGCGAAATGGACGGAAAAACTCAGACAAGGCATTAAGATTGCGCATGGTTTAGGTTTAAGGGTAAATGCAGGGCATGGGTTAACTTATCAAAATGTTGGACATATCGTGGAATCACTGGATGTAGAAGAGTTGCATATCGGGCATAGCATCGTTTCCCGATCTGTTTTTGTCGGAATAAAAAAAGCCGTGCAGGAAATGAAGGATTTGATTTTCAGGCACAGTATGGCAAAGCCGGGGACTTCGTTGGACTAACCTGTAATTTATATAGGAATTTTCGCCGAAGGCCTGACTTAAATAAACGATTGCATTTCAAAAGGTAGAAAGCGTTATTTCTTGCGTACCATAATTGTGTTTTTGTTATTTCTGAAAAAGGAGCTTGATTATGTTTAAAGGTTCCCTTGTGGCCTTGGTAACCCCCTTTAATAATGGGCAAGTTGATTATAAAAAATTAAAAGAGCTTGTTGAATTTCATATTGAGAACGGAACAAATGGAATCGTTCCCTGCGGCACAACCGGCGAGGCCGCAACGCTTTCTTTTGAAGAACATGAACAGGTGGTAAGCGAGGTGGTAAATTATGTATCCGGCAGAATACCCGTTATCGCGGGAGCGGGTTCGAACAATACCAAAGAAGCCATCCATTTGACAAAACATGCCAGAAAAACAGGGGCAGACGGCGCGTTGGTCATTACTCCTTATTATAATAAACCGACCCCTGAAGGGCTTTACCGGCATTATAAAGCAATAGCAGAAGAGGTTGATATTCCCATTGTAATATATAATGTACCTTCCAGGACGGGTATTTCTATTTTGCCCGAAACCGTGGCAAGGCTTGCTGAAATGAAAAACATTGTTGCAATAAAAGATGCTAGCGGAAATATCGATCAGGCAACTAAAATATCGCAACTGTGCAATATAACAGTTCTTTCCGGAGAAGATTCCCTTATCCTCCCTATTATGTCCGTGGGAGGGAAAGGGGTAATATCGGTAACCGCCAATATAGCCCCGTCCGATACCGCCGCTCTCGTCAGGCATTGCTTAGAAGGCAATTTCGGAAAGGCGTTGGAATACCACTACAAGCTCTTTCCGTTATGCAAAGGGATGTTTATCGAGACAAATCCCATTCCTGTCAAGACGGCTATGAAATTATTAGGGAGGCTAAACGGTGAGATGCGTTTGCCACTGTGCGAGATAACGAAAGAAAATGAGGAAAGACTAAAGACTGTATTAGAAGATTATGGATTATTGTCATAAAGGAGCTTTTTTTGATAGATAAGGAAAAAATTCAGGCTGCTATACGTTTATTTATAGAAGGCATCGGAGAAGATCCCAACCGTGAAGGATTGCAGGAAACACCTGAAAGGGTTGCCGAAATGTGCGAAGAGATATTTGCAGGTATCGGGCAGGATTCTCACTCTGTAATTAAGGTATTAAAATCTGAAAAATACGACGAAATAGTTCTTTTAAAAGACATACCTTTTTATTCCATGTGTGAACACCACCTCCTTCCTTTCAGCGGAGTTTCCCATGTTGCCTATATCCCCCAGGGGAACAGGGTAACAGGCATCAGTAAGCTTGCCAGAGTGGTTAATATTGAAGCAAGGCGGCCACAGGTACAGGAAAGGCTTACGACAGATATTGCCGAATCTATCATGAAGGCATTAAAACCCAAGGGTGTTCTCGTCATTATTGAAGCAGAGCATCTCTGCATGACCATGCGAGGAATAAAAAAACCCGGCACAAAGGTGCTGACCTCCGTGGTAAGGGGCATATTTCGCGATAACCCCGCCACCCGTGCAGAAGTTATGGCATTAATCAAGGGACATTAAAAATCCGTAATATTTTAGTTTTTTGAAAAAGCAGAATGCTCTTTCCCAAGTTCCGCAAACTGGGTCAAATGTTCAATATTCAATTCTCAAATTGTTGCTCATTTGCCTCTATTCTTTTACATTGAACCTAAATCCTGCAAACAAGGCAAAGCCTTGTTGCAGGAATAGGATTGAAATGGTAGGATTTCCAAGGTATTCGGCGGTATATTGATAACAAAAAACACCTGAAAGGAGATTCACCATTTCGATGAAGAATATAGCAAAAAAATACAGCAAAAGACAACCGAAAATCAAGGCAGAGATGAGCGGGAAAGGCTTAACGGTACATGCAGGGCTTTTACCGGTATTGAATTTTATGGGTAAGCTGATGTTCCGGGAGAGAGTCCATGAAGCGGTCCATAAGGATCGTGGAGCAAATGCCCGGTATCAGTTTGTCGATGCGGTACAAATGGTAGTGATAGGGTTGATAGCAGGGGCGACATCGATGGTAGAGGTGATGAAGGTGTGTACAGATGAGGTATTGAAGAAGATGTCCGGGTGGAAAGAGGTACCTGTAGATACTACGATAGGACGTATTATGAAGCTGGCGAGTCAGGGAGATATAGTGGAACTGACGGGGGTGATCCACCGGTTTAGGGGAAAGATATGGAAGCGTGCGGTGAGATCAGGCCATAAACTCAGGAGTGCTCTTTGCGAAGTATGGATAGATGTTGATTCTACCGTAGATGGTGTATATGGGAAACAGGAGGGTGCAGAGGTAGGATATAATCCGCACAAGAAGGGGCAGAAGGCGTATCATCCCTTAATGGCATTTATTGCAGAAACAAAGGAGGTATTACATAGTTGGTTCCGCTGTGGAAGCGCCTACACGAGTAACGGAGTAGTAGAGTTCATGAAGGAATGTATGGCGTACATGAATAAGGGGGTAAGGGTGGTATTTCGAGGAGACAGCGGTTTTTTTACCGGAGAATTACTTGAATACCTTGAGTCAATATTGGCGGGATATCTGATTAAGGTAAAGCTGAAGAATCTGGAAGGATTGCTTGAAGGGCAGAAATGGAATGAGGTGAAAGGGGAGCCAGGATGGGAACAGGCTGAATTTTGGTATCGATGTGCAGGGTGGGATCGTGCGAGACGTTTTGTGGCAGTGCGGCAATTGGTCAAAAGAGAAAAGAAATTAGTAGAAGTGTCCGTGTATGAGTATTTTTGTTACGTTACAACGGAGCGGTTAAGTCCGATGGAAGCGCATCGTTGTTATGGAAAGAGGGCTACCTGCGAGACTTTGATAGAAGAGAGTAAAGGACAGATGAATGCGGGGCACATACGTACGGGTGAATTTTTGGCCAATGCTGCGCTATTTCAGTGTGCGGTGTTAGCGTATAATCTTTTGAAGTGGATGGGATTGCTCAGTGGTGGAGTGATACAACAGTGGGAAGTAAAGACGATGAGACTGTGGTTAATCCGTGTGGCAGGGAAACTGGTGGAGAGAAGCCGGCAGATGACATTAAAATTGCCGGAGAAATTTCTCCATCAGGAGGAATGGGAAAAGTGGGAACGCATGTCACTGGATGTAGTTTTTCAGTAGAAAACCGACGTTGTATTTCGTTTTTTTAGTCTTTTGAGAGTGGTAAGTATACCGCAGATGGAGACAGTACATCCCTATCTTGATTTTCATTGCATCAGAGAGCACGTTTCCGACAATTTCCCATGTCTTTTTGTTTAAAGTAGTACAATAGCGCTACCACAATTGCTAAAAAACGGATATCTGTTATCGCTTTTTGCCAATCTTGGTAGTGGAAAATACTGGTTTTCGCATTGCGAAAATCGTTTGCAGGATTTAGGTTGAATATTAATTTTTAAAAAGGTACTATGGCTCAATCCTCACAGATACAAATATCAATTCCGGGGCATTGCTTCCCGTAAAATTCATTTGATGTAAATGACAATGTTAAGGAAAAATTTTAATAGTTAATCGGTATATTATGCGAAGAAGAAATATATTTGACAAAATAGCGGCCGTCGTGCGTGGAACAGAGAAAAGATTTACAAAAAAACTGGACATATTTACGGCACTTTATCGTTTGCTCATCGTGTCAGCCCTTTTTTTTTGCAACGGAAAGATGGTCTTCGGAGAGGCAAAAAACGTGGACGAAAAATTGCCCCAGGCGGCATCGTCTTCATCAGTTGAAATGCATTCAAATCTGAAGTTTATGAATATCGGCCTGAAAGACAGCATTGTATATGCATTAAAAAATAATTTTGATATTGAGATATCACGGTTAGATACGAAGGCAAGAGGTCACGACATTGCAATAGAAAAGTCGGTATTTGATCCTACCTTAGAGATAACCGGAGGCATTAATAACAAAAAAACCCCCAGCAACAGCGCACTGGTAAGTGGAGAAACAACCACTACCGAGACAACCCCTTTCGTTTCTGAAGGAAAGACGGGTAATGCTGTCTTGCGATCACTGATACCTACAGGCGCGACTCTTTCTTTAGAATACAATTTATTTCGGGAATTTGTAGATCCGCAGGCGTTTACGTTGCTTACTCCAACGTATGCAAATTACATAGAAGCAAAGATTACTCAGCCTTTGTTAAAAGGCGCCGGCTGGTTTTATAACCGAAGCCCCATTTATATCGCCAGAAATAATAAAAAGATATCATTCGCACAATTTAAAAGCACTGCTATTGAAGTTTCTAATGCTGTTCAAGAGGCATATTGGAATTTCGTAAAGGCAATTGAGGACTTGAAAGTGGCAAAAAAATCTCTGGAACGAGCGGAAGATTTACTGCGGAAGAATAAAATAGAGGTAGAATCAGGAACCCTTGCACCCATCGAAATTATTGAAGCAGAGTCGGGGGTGGCGTCACGGGTTGAAGCAATAATTTCTGCCGAAAATGCAATCAGGGACAAAGAAGATGAATTGAAAAGAATACTGAATCTCGCAGACAGTGAGATTATTTCTGATGTGGAAATTGTTCCCGTTGACAAACCAACATTCGAACCAAAAGAAGTTCCGCTGAAAGAGACTATTAAAATTGCAATGGAGAAACGTCCTGAATTAAAGGAATTGCAAATAGAGGTCGAAAATGCGGGCATGGAAGTACGAAGGAAAAAGAATGAACTATTTCCTAAATTGGATCTTACCGGTGGAGTTCGTTATTCAGGGCTTGGGGGTACCATTGATGGTGCCCATGACTCTACATTTTCAGGGGATTTTCAGGGAGAATTTATCACCCTGACCTTTGAAGTTCCTATTGGTAACAGGGCAGCCAGAAATGACTACAAAAAAGCAAAGCTTGGTAAAGAACAGTCTGCCCTGAATGTGAAAAAGAAAGAACTGGATATTGTTGTAGAGGTGAGAGGGTCGGTTCGTGAAGTAATGACGAACATTGAAAGGGTTATGGCCACCAGAAAGGCGAGGGAATTAGCACAAAAAAGACTGGAAGTCGAAGAAAAGAAATACAGCGTGGGACGATCAACCAGTCTGGAAATTCTCCGCGCCCAGGAGGATTTAGCTACCGCAGAAGGGAATGAAACAAAGGCGCTCACTGATTATGAAATATCTCGTGGTAGTCTCGAAGCTGCAAAAGGAACGATTCTCGATGCCTATAATATTCAGGTAGAAGAGGACATTACATGATATAAGGCACATAGAAAAATTTAATGTGCCTGTAATTGTCCTTTCTGCCAAGGCGAGAACACCTAGGATTCCTCACTTCGCTCAGTCTCCGGCAAAAATAAGGAACGGGAACTAAGGCTCAGGGTAGTTTACTAAAATACCTTTTTTAAATGCTGCGTTAAAAAAACGCGGGAAGGTTTTGGAAGACATTTGAGCAGGGATATGCATTTTAAATAAATGCCAGAGGTGGGACTCGAACCCACACCACCGGTGAAGATGACCAGATTTTGAGTCTGGCGTGTCTGCCAATTCCACCACTCTGGCATATTTTTATCCAGTATAATATTTTCCCGTAAATTATCAATGGATATTTTTTGTTTTGTGCACTTAGATTGCTTCGTTGGAATCCTTTCCGGTTTGACCGTGACCCCCTCTATTGCTCCATAGGTTTTTTATAATACTGCATCGCCTCGGGTATTTTTTCTCTTATCTTCCTTATTCTGGTATCGTCAGAAGGATGGGTACTCATAAATTCAGGAACTGTTTCGCCATTCTTCGTATCTGCCATTCTCTGCCAGAAGTCTACCGCATGATGAGGGTCGTATCCCGCCATAGCCATAAAAATCAGCCCAAGATAGTCTGCCTCGCTTTCATGAAGGCGACTATAAGGAAGCAGAACGCCGTATTGACTGCCATACCCATATGCAGCGGAAACAACTTGTTTTGTCATATCCGATTTGCCGCTTAAAGCAACAGAAACCGCTGTTTCTCCCATTTGTGTCATTAATTCCTGGCTCATTCGTTCATTACCATGTTTTGCAACTGCATGCGCCACCTCATGTCCCATAACCACCGCGAGGCCGTTTTCGTCTTTT
Organism: Candidatus Kuenenia stuttgartiensis; assembly: GCF_900232105.1. NCBI lineage: Bacteria > Pseudomonadati > Planctomycetota > Candidatus Brocadiia > Candidatus Brocadiales > Candidatus Brocadiaceae > Candidatus Kuenenia > Candidatus Kuenenia stuttgartensis. The sequence continues at coordinate 1,287,087 of NZ_LT934425.1, read as the reverse complement.
GTTACCGGCAATATTCCCGTATATACCACTACTTTTCCGCCTGGCATTGCCCATGCATTCACATCGTTACTTTCCACAAGATTAAATTCCCATGCATAATCCTTTAATTCATGAGACATGTTGTTTTGTGCAAAGTATTGTTCTACAGCACCTTGTATCCTTTTCCCAACCTTTTTCACCATGTTGGATTCTTCCTGGTTTTTACTCAACGCATTGGTTTTAACAAATTCCTGATATTGCTGGAAACTCATGTTAAGTATTGTTGATTCGGGAATAAAGCTCACTTGTTTTCTGCCGGTGATGGGTACAGAACTACACGATAAACAAAAAAAGGAAATAAGTATTAAGAAATAAGAAATGTTTTTTTTCTGAAAGTGCATTTTTCCGCTCCTTGTTATTAAACTTTATTATTCATCGCTATATTTTTCCCAGGATTTTCAGTTTCTTTTTCAATCCTGGGGAACAATGGCTTCCCTTTTTTTACGATAACGCCGCTTTTTATGATCTGCTGATATTCCAGGCAAGGGGATTCATTGTTTTCCAGAATACCAAGTTGTTTTTGTATTTCAATGCAGGTGTTTGGCATAAAAGGGTAAATAACTATTGAAATATCTTTGATTGCCTTTGCCAGCGAGCTGATTACATTTTTCAGTTGCGGTTTGTAGGCGCTCGTTTTTGCAAGCACCCATGGTTTTTTTTCTTCAATACATTTATTTGCGCTTCCCACAAACTCCCAGATTGCTTCCAACGCTTTGCTAAATTGAAGATTGTCCAATTCCTTGTTTATTTTACTGAGGGTGTTTTGAGAGATTTCCTTTAATACATCGTCTTTCTCTGAATATTCAGGTATCACTGCATCGAAATATTTTTCAATCATGGTGAGTGTACGTTGTAGCAGATTACCCAGGTCATTGCCAAGGTCAGAATTAATCCTGTTTGTTAAAGCGGTGTAGGAAAAATTGCCGTCGGATCCGAAAGGAACTTCTCTGAGGATGAAATACCGGTAAGCATCCGTACCATAGATTTGGATAATGTTTAATGGGTCTATTGCGTTTCCCAATGATTTGGAAATCTTTTGCCCTTCAATTGTCCACCAGCCGTGGGTAAAGATTTTAAAGGGTAATTCTATTTTTAATGACATAAGGATTGCCGGCCAGATTGCCCCATGAAACCACAATATTTCCTTTCCTATGATATGTACATTTGCAGGCCAGTATTTCTGGAATAGCTCCATATCATCATCATAGCCCAGAGCCGTTATGTAGTTCAAAAGTGCGTCTATCCAAACATATATTGTTTGCGTAGTATCCATGGGCACTTGAATTCCCCAGGTTACTGCAGATCTGCTTATGCTGATATCTTCAATATGAGAGGTTATTCTTTGGAGTATTTCATTTCGTCTTGATTCTGGTTGAATAAATTCCGGATGCTTATCATAGTGTTCAATAAGCGGTTTTTGATATTTTGATAACCGAAAGAAATAATTTTTTTCTTTTACTTTTTCTACATTGCGTCTGCATTCCGGACACCTTCCTTCATCGAGTTGCGTTTCTGTCCAAAAGCTTTCACAGGGGACGCAGTATCTCCCTTCGTATTCTCCAAGGTAAATATCGCCGTTTTCGAATAACTTCTGAAATATCTTTTTGACACGTTTAACATGCCGTTCGTCGGTGGTGCGTATGAAGTCGTCGTTGGAAATATTAAGATTTTCCCACAGATCTTTGAACTTGCCTACAACCATATCGACAAAATCATTAGGTGTTTTGTTGCAGGCTTCGGCAGCCTTTTGAATTTTCTGCCCGTGTTCATCTGAACCGGTCAAAAAAAATACGTCATATTGCTGCAATCTTCTGTACCTGGCTAAAACATCTGCGGCTATGGTAGTGTAAGAATGTCCGATATGAGGTATATCATTTACGTAATAGATAGGTGTGGTAAGATAAAAAGACTGTCTACCCATGGCCACAATCCTCTTTGCAGGATTGAAGACAATCGCTTTTCCCCTTCTGGGCGGGCGGTGCAGGTTTATTTTGTACCACCCGGGTTATCTCTTTTGTGGAAACGGTAAACCGGCTTCCATTTTCCAATTCCACAGTAACCTGTTGCTGCAAAATATCGTGGTTGATTATTTCTCCGATGCCTTTTGCGGTTTTCACGGAAGTTCCTTTTTTAGGAAGTCCTTGTTTTAACTCTTCATAAACGCGGTCCTCGTAACGCAGACAACACATCAACCTGCCACATCTCCCCGATATTTTAGAGGGGTCCAGGGTAGCTTTTTGGTTTTTTGCCATTTTCATCGTAACCGGTTCCAGGTTTTTCAGAAAAGACCGGCAGCATAGTTCCTGCCCGCAGTGTTCGTAATCCGCCAAAAGCCTTGCTTCATCGCGTACGCCAATTTGTTTCAACTCTATTCGCGCCTGATATTCTTTTGCAAGATCCTTTACCAGTTCTCTGAAATCAACGCGTCCATTGGCAAGAAAATAAAAAATGATTTTTTTACTCCCAAATAAGTGCTCTACGTATGCAAGTTTCATGAGGAGTTTATGTTCTTTCATCTTCATTTGGCAAAATTTCGATTCGCTTGGGATGGTTTCCTGGTCTATTTTTTTCTGCTTTTCTTTATCCTCAGGTGTTGCTTTTCTCAAAACTTCCCCAAGATATTCGACGGATGCATCATCTTCTATTTCACGTACTTTGGCAATAACAGTGCCAAATTCTATTCCTCTGTGAGAGCGGATGATCACCTCGTCACCCCTTTTTATTGAGTTCATTGGCGCAAAAAAATCTCCGGTATTTTTTAATACGCCGTATCGAATGGTTAAAATTTGTCGCATATAAATCTATCGGGACAAAGCCTCGTACCTATAAAAAGTGTGTGAAACCACAGATTTTAAGGATTACACAAATTATTGAGATTTCTCTTTGTGAAATCATCGCAATCTGCGGTACCCGTAATTTCTTCTACAACGTAACTCTTTTGTGAATACAAAACGCAGATACCGTTTTTAAATAGAAGTCTGCATTCCGCAATAATGAAACATCCATAGCCTTAAGGCGCAAATGGAATAAAATTTTCCGTATCACTTGAATTTTCTGGCAACAATTTCCCCTATTACGGAAACATTCAGGTAAAACGCATAAATATGAGTGAATAGTAGCAATTGCATTGCCTAATGTCAAGTTATAACGCTTTATTTGATTTTATGTAATTACTTAATAGAAACACACTTGCATTAATTATTTTAATTATGATATGATAATTTTTCGTAAAAAAACCTGCAATTTCACAACAACGGGATTTTCGGGGTTTTACCTTCTCGCACATGGGGAGTGGTATGCAATAGAGGGCAGTGCTATTGAATCACATATAGAAGAACGATTCGTGAATAGAAAGATGTGATGAAAATGATTAATGATTTTTTTGAAAGGAAACACCGATGAAAAGATTTTCTATTTTTATATCATTTATAATGTTCATCATTATCGGTAGCAATACTTTATTTGCTCAGGATGTATCAAATAAGGTGCAGTTGCTGGAAATTGTCATTTCAAATCTGGTATCCCGGATAGAATCACTTGAGAAGCGCGTTAATGTACTGGAAAAACAGCTTACGGGTGCTGCTGGTGTAGCAGCGCCATCCGGTGAAGCGCCGAAAAAAAAGATGGATGCTAAAGTGCATCGTGAGGATTTTGTTGCCGCACCTGTTATGGTGGGGTATGAGGATCTTGGGGACGGATTTTTTGCCAGAAATGTACGTTTTAGTCCTTTTGGTGAAAACGTGTTATTAACAGGGGAAATCACAAACAAATCCGGCAAAAATTACCGCTTTGCAAAATTTAAATTAAGCATTTACGATGACCGGGGCATTTTTTTAAAAGAAGAGGAGTTTTCCATTCCTGATATTCCGAACGAAGGCACAGAATCTTTTGAATCGATGATTGTCGGGTTACCATCTGCTTTTATAAGTAAATATGAAATACGGTTCGCTAAATAAAATACCTCATTGAACAGCTCCGTCAGAGTAAACATTCATTAGCCGATGGCACGCAAAAGGGCATGAAAACATTTATTTATTTGGACATTTGACCCTACTTCTGTACCGATACTATTACATCGTTTCGTTAAAATGTGTACGTAAAAAAATGTCATTGCGAGGAGTGGAGCGACGAAGCAATCTCTTGTCCCAAAAGACTTAAGATTGCTTCGCTGTCGCTCGCAATGACGGTATCAATGTAGATACATTACTTTGTTAAAGAAAGCGTCTGAAAAAATATTTTTAAGTCGTAAGTCGAGTCGGCCACAACTTATGACTTAGCAATGCTTTGCGACAAATATTTACTCTTGATTTTGCTCGTTACTTCCGGTATTAATTGCACTTGTAAATTTTTTACACAATCAATTACCGGAGCAAAGGATTTGAGTATTTTCAGAACAAACATACCGTTATTAAATAAATTTCTTGAACATTTTGCATCGTGTTTTACTAAAAAACAATTTGCAATGTTTCTACTTGTCGTCTACGCAATGTTTAAAGACTATAAAAGAAATTCACTGGAGGCCATGGCGCAAGCCGTTCATACGGATTACCAGAAATTTCAATACTTCTTTTCTGAATCCAAATGGGATTTACCCGCATTAAAGCAGAAAAGAATGGACATTATCCAAAAACAAAGAACCACGGCATTGTCAAAAGACAGCATCCTTACCATAGATGATACCGGATGTCCAAAGCCCTATGCTAAAAATACAGAGGCAGCCAAATGGCAATATTGCGGTCCGCTTAAAAGGCCGGAAACCTGCAATGTTGTTGTTGGCGCGGCATTTGTCTCAAAAACAAAACATTTTCCCCTGGATGTTATTCCCTACCTTCCTGCCGATGAGTTCGGGGAAGGGAAAAATGACCCCAAATTTAAAGACAAAATACAAATAGCAATGGATATGTTTGATGCTGCTTCGAACGCCTTTGATTTTTCAGCTATTGCCTTCGACACATGGTATGCCTCTCAACGGTTTCTCGAACATATTCACGCAAAAAAGAAACACTTTTTTTCAGAAATAAAATCAAACAGAAATATCTCCATGTACCATCCGGAAAAACAAAAATATTGCATAATCAAACCAGATGAGCTCGTGACCCTCATCAAAAAGCATTATGCCGGCAAAATCAAGTATGTTACTTTAAAATCCGCGGATGGAAGTGAAGTCTCCTATAAAACCTACACGTTTGACGCCAAACTGAATGGTTGCAATGTCCCGTTGAAGTTTGTGGTAATTTTGGGAAAATGGAACAAGGAAGATGATAAAAAATATCATGTCCTTATCACCAATCAACTCGACGCCTCTGTAAAAACGGTTATCACAAACTATCTGTTGCGTTGGGGTATTGAACACTGTTTCAAGGAATTGAAGGATACTTTTTATTTCGATCATTATCAGGTAAGGCACATTGACAAGATTGAGCGATATTGGAATATTTGTCTGATCTCATGGACATTCGTTTACTGGATAAAACAAAACGCTTATCTGGATAAAATCATAGAAACAAAACCTTCTACCTTTAATGAATTCAAAAAAGCAATCAATTCCCTGCTTGAATTCTCATCAACAAACGCTTTATCAAAGAACGAAAAACTCTCACAAGAATATTTTAAACATTACTTTGTTAAAAACCACTGAAACCGTTCATAAAGTGATATATTTTGTATGCCTTTGCGTTCGGCATCCTACTTATTGTATGGTATTAATCAAGGATTTTTCAAAGCATAAATCCTTTTAAATAGAGGGAATTAAGGTTGTTTTGCATATTATTTTAACAAAGTAATGTTTTAAAATTAAATCCGCTCGATTTAAGAAAAAAATCGCCGCTTAATTTTTAACAAAGTAATGTAGATATTTTAATGAAACCGCTATACTATACTCTAAAAACTGTGGTGTCGTCTATTTTTGATATACCAGTCAATTGTCTTTTGCAAACCTTCTTCAAACAGCATCCTCGCTTTAAATCCGAATTCTTTTTCAGCTTTAGACGTATCCAACCTTCGCCTTGGTTGACCATCGGGTTTTGAAGTATCCCAGACAACCCCTCCTTTGAAGTCTGTTAGTTTAGTAATCAATCCTACCAGATCTTTTATGGAAATCTCAAATCCTGCCCCAAGATTAACCGGGTCTGGTTTGTTATATTTTTCAGTGGCAAGGACAATCCCTTCCGCAGCATCTTCCACGTAGAGAAATTCCCGGGTGGGAGTACCTGTGCCCCAAACGGTAATAGACGGTTGAGGTTGAGAACGTGAGGGTTCAAAGTGCCCGGCCTCCGCCACCGCCGTAAAATATTTTGCCTCTACACATTTTCTTATAAGAGCCGGGATTACATGAGAAGATTCAAGATCGAAATTATCTCCAGGTCCGTAAAGGTTTACCGGTAAAAGATAAATAGCATTAAATCCATATTGCTGTCTGTATGCCTGCGACTGAACCAAAAGCATTTTCTTCGCCAATCCATAAGGTGCATTTGTTTCCTCCGGATAACCATCCCATAAATTCTCTTCCTTAAATGGTACAGAGGCAAATTTTGGATAAGCGCAAATCGTGCCAATGGATACAAATTTTTCTACCCCGGCCCGTCTTCCAGCCTCCAGCATTTGTACGCCCATCATCAGGTTGTCGTAAAAGAATTTCCCCGGACTCGACTGGTTAGCACCTATGCCGCCGACCCTTGCTGCAAGATGAATGACAATGTCTGGCATGGCATCCTTGTAAAGCCTTTTACAGGATTCATTTTCAACAAGATCGTAGTCTTTACTCCTTGGTACGAATATCTCTTTGCAGCCGCGCTCTTTTAGTTTTTCAATAACAAAGGAGCCGAGAAATCCGGCGCCGCCAGTGACAATTGTTCTTTTATTTATCCAGAAATCCATAATACTAGGAATGGTGTATGAAGAGTGGGTTGCCTTTCCATTCAGCCTCCCTTGAAATTAATGTGCTCTTAAGTGAAGGAGCAGAATCAGCATAAAGTTATGCTTTTACGTAAAAAGAAGATTACACCTTTTTTTCAGAATCGTACATACCTGTTTTCTTCGAGGTATTTTAAAATAGCTCTGGTTGATTCTTCTACCGGCATTACCGATGTATCAATGGTCAGCTCGGGGTTGGAGGGTTCTTCATAAGGCGCAGATATGCCCGTAAATTCTTTTATTTCTCCAGTCCTGGCTTTTTTATAGAGACCCTTTACATCGCGTTGTTCGCACACGTTAAGCGGACATTTCACATAAATTTCTATAAATTCCCCTTCGTTCTGCAATTTCCTCGCATTATCTCTGTCTTCTTTATAGGGAGAGATAAAGGCGGTTATTGTTATTATATTTGCGTCAGTAAAAAGTTTGGCGACCTCTCCAATACGCCGAATATTTTCTGCGCGGTCCTCGGGGGAAAACCCAAGATTCTTATTAAGGCCGTGGCGTATATTGTCGCCATCGAGTATATATGCCTGATGTTTATTTTCAACAAGAGCGTGTTCAAGCTCTACGGCAATGGTGGATTTCCCAGACCCTGAAAGACCCGTGAGCCAGATAGTGACTCCCTTTTGTTTCATCAGATCGATTCTGTGCGCCTTTGTAATCTTGCCATGATGCCATTTTATGTTCGTAACCTTCTGGTCTGACATTTCATCTCCTTATTGATAAGCGAAAGTATTAAATAATTAAAGTATGCGCCCCCTGCTGGCGACCAAATAACTTCATGGGTTCGGGTGACAAACCTGAGTCGCCGTGATTGATTCATTTGAAAATGTTGCATGACAGTTGCCCTTGTTGGCAATAATTCCATGTTGCGCGGTTGAAAACAAATTTCCAAACAAGATAAATATTTTATGGAGTATATAATTGATAAAATAAAGTTTTGTAAATACTATAGAACCTATTGTAAAAATGCAAACTTTTTCCACCTGTATTTGTCGCATAATAATAAGAGTTGGAGGATTTTTTTGTGGGATGTCCTCTTTCATTCTGACAAATATTTGATACTATGAGATTACGCTTCGTTTTCGGTAAAAGCAGTAAACGTGTATTAACGAATATCTTCAAAATTACAGCATGTAAGGGGGGCGCTGGTATGAATAATTATTTGATTCCATTATTTATATTAATTGTTTTAGGAATAAATGGCGCATTGTGTGGTGAAAGTAAAAATAGCGATAGTGATACGACTCATAAAAAATATGAAATGGCTACCTTTGCCGGGGGTTGTTTTTGGTGCATGCAGCAGCCCTTCGACCAATTAGAGGGCGTGATTTCCACTGCTGTCGGATATACCGGCGGCAATGTTGAGAATCCTGCCTATGAGGATGTATATTCCGGCAGGACGGGCCATGCAGAAGCGATAGAGATATGGTATGATCCCTCGCTCATTTCTTACGCGTCTCTTTTGCAAGTATTTTGGAGAAATATTGATCCTACTGCAATGAACAGGCAATTTGCTGACGTAGGGTCTCAATACCGAACGGCAATCTTTTATCATACGGAGGAACAGAAAAATCTTGCCGAGTCGTCAAAAAAAGAGTTGGAGAAATCAGGAAAATTTAATAAGCCAATTGTCACGGAAATTGTGCCTGCTTCGGCATTTTACAAGGCGGAAGAGTATCATCAGAAATATTATGAGAAAAACCAGACACAGTACAACAGGTATAAATATGGCTCGGGAAGGGAGCGGTATTTAAAAGAGAAGTGGGAAAAGGACGCAAAGTAAAATAGCGTTCTCTGTGTTCTTATATGAAATAGTGTTTTTTGTTTTATTCTACCGTGACGCTTTTTGCCAGATTTCTTGGCTTGTCCACATCGCAACCACGTAAGACTGCCATATGGTATGCAAGTAATTGGAGGGGAATTACCGAAAGAATTGGTATCAGAACGCCTGAAGTTTCCGGGATATGGAATACATGATCGACCTTTTCGGTAATTTTTCTGTCTCCTTCCGTTGCAATTGCAATGACTTTTCCACCCCTTGATTTCACTTCTTCAATGTTGTTGAGTATTTTTCCGTACGTACTGTCTTTTGTTGCGATAAATATTACCGGCATATTTTTGTCAATAAGGGCAATGGGGCCGTGTTTCATTTCAGCCGCGGGATAGCCCTCTGCGTGGATATATGAGATTTCCTTTAATTTAAGGGCACCCTCAAGCGCCACGGGATAGTTGAATCCTCTGCCAAGGTAAAGGGCGTGGTTCGTGTCTTTGTAGATTTTCGCGATTTCTCCTATTTCCTTTTCCCTGTCGAGAATGGTTTGTATCTTGTCAGGGATAGTCCTGATAGCAGAAATCATTTCAGGCGGAATGGCGTAGTCTTTGTTTTTCAGAAGCAACAGGTAAAGGGAAAACAAATAGAAGGCGGCTATCTGTGCAGTAAATGCCTTTGTAGATGCAACCCCTATTTCCGGGCCGATATGCAGGTAAATTCCCGATCCGGCCTCACGGGCAATACTGCTTCCGACAACATTGCAGATTGACAACATTGCGGCCCCCTTTCCCTTTGCCTGGCGCATAGCCGCCAGTGTATCCGCTGTTTCTCCCGATTGACTGATGGCGATTACTATGGTGTTTTTTTCGATAATGGGGTTACGATAACGAAATTCAGATGCATATTCCACTTCGACGGGAAGCCTGACCAACTCTTCCAGCATATACTCTCCGACCAATCCGGCATGCCAGGACGTTCCGCACGCAATAATGATAATCCGTTTTGCTTCTAAAAGTTCTTTTTCCCGGTTAATGAGTCCGCCTAATTTTATCGGACCGTGGTTTCCGTCCACCCTTCCTCTCATAAGGTTGAGAAGCGCCTGGGGCTGTTCGTGGATTTCTTTCAGCATGAAGTGTTTGTAACCGCCTTTTTCGATCATATCAATATTCCACAACACCTCTTCTGTTTTTTTATATGTAGGGATGTTTTGTATGGTCTTTGTTTTGTAACCTTCGGGGGTTAGGATTGCTATCTCATTGTCGTCCAGGTACATTACCTCCCGTGTATGTTCCAACGAGGCAGACACGTCAGAAGTAATGAAATATTCATGGTCTCCAATCCCCAGTATTAACGGTGATCCATTTCTTGCTGCTACGATTTTTTCGGGATCTTTTGAAGAAATAGCTGCAAGCCCATACGTTCCTTCCACTTTCTTCAGAGCTTCCATGACAGCGGTTTCAAGATTATCCCGGTAATGTTCCTCGATAAGATGCGCCAGCACCTCGGTATCTGTCTGGCTTCTGAACGTATGGCCGTTTTGCTGCAATTTTAATTTCAAATAGTCATAATTCTCAATGATCCCATTATGCACCACTGCGATTTCGTTATGGCAATCAAAGTGGGGATGCGCATTTTCAAAAGTAGGTGTACCATGGGTCGCCCATCGCGTATGAACAATCCCTGCATGTGAAATACATACATTACCGCTTAATTTTTCTTCCAGCATTGCAATTTTTCCAACAGCCTTCTCACAGCGCAGGGAACCGTTTTCAAAAAAGGCAATCCCGGAAGAATCGTAACCACGATATTCCAGCCTTTTGATACCATGCATCAAAACATTGAGGGCATTTTTAGGTCCAATATACCCGACAATTCCACACATATACGATTTCCTCTCCCGGTTTATGATGTATGCATTACTTTTTTAATCGCCTGATACATTTCGGGCAGTTTTCTCAATAACACCTGTATTCGCTTTTCTTCAGATATCGGCTTTGCCGGAGCGCCCCAGACAATAGCGCCTGGTTTGAGGTTTTTGTGGACCTTCGATCCTCCGCCTATAACGCAATTATCCCCGATTGTTGCATGGCCAGTAATGTCTACGTCTCCGGCAACCATAACATTTTTCCCGATTTTTACGCTGCCGGCAATTTTTGCATAGCCTACGAGCATTGTATTCTCCCCAATTTCCACATTATGCGCGATATGCGAATGATTGTCTATTTTTACGCCGTTTCCGATGATTGTTTTATCTATGGCCGCGCGGCAAACAGTTACCATTGATCCGATTTCCACATCATCTCCAATTTCCACCGTTCCTATTTGGGGGATCTTGATGTGTTTTTTTTCCATTTGGAGGTAACCGAAACCATCATCGCCAATAACACTGTTACAATGAATAATTACCCTTCTGCCAATACTACATTTTTCCCTGATAGTGACATTCGCATAAATAAGGGCATTGTCTCCGATTTTGCAATCCTTTCCAATGAACGTACCGGGATAAATGACAACATTGTTTCCAATTACAGCGTTATCTTCTATTACAACGTACGCGCCAATAGAGGCATCCTTGCCAATTGCAGCGCTGCTGCTGATAATTGCGGAAGTATGGATGCTTGCCTGACGGGCAAATCTTTTTTTTGCAGCATCGCCCATGAGGAGGGTAAACGCAAAAAACGGATTTTGTAGTATGATACAGGGTTTTTTTAATGCAGAAATTTCCTGGTGTACTATAAATGCAGAAGCCTGAGAAGAAAGAGCCTGCCGGATGAGCGTATCATTTTTAACAAAAGAAATATCCCCTTCACCCGCATTTTCAATGCCGGCAATACCGGTGATAACGGTTTCCTCATCGCCAAGGATTTTGCCACCTATGATTGCTTGAATTTGGTGTAGGGTATATTTCATGGTGTATGGCCAAAGAAGCCTATTTTTCTAAAAATATTTCAAAACTTCCGTTATTAAATTATTTCACTAATTCAATGAAAACACATGACGTGATGAAAAATCGGTTGAAAATTGATGTAAACAAAAAAAAGAACCAGATTGGCAGGAGAATGATTGCGTAGTGTTGATACGTTCATATGACAATTGATAATTGCCCAAACAACTTCTAATGACAAGACATAAAATGCAAATCATTTTGTCATTAGAAGTTGTTTTCGTATTTCATCCTTAAATATTTTGACAAAAAGCACGCACTGACGAATGGAAGTATGCAAAGAAATAACTTTTAAGGTACTATTGTCCCGCCCTTAACGCATTATACTTTGCCAAGGATGATGGTTGCATTATGTCCACCAAATCCAAATGAATTAGAAAGTGTCTTATGAATCTTTTTTTCGCGTGCTTCGTTAGGAACAAAATCAAGTCCTGAGCACTGTGGATCAGGAGTTTCATAATTTATTGTTGGGGGAATAACTCCTTCATTCAGTGCAAACGCACAAATGATAATTTCTACGCTTCCCGAAGCTCCAAGCTGGTGTCCAAGCATAGATTTGGTAGAACTCACTGGAATTTTTGAAGCATGGTCGCCAAAAACCTTCTTAATAGCCCCCACCTCTATCTGATCTCCAAGCGGGGTAGACGTCGCATGGGCGTTTATGTAATCTATCGTTTCAACGCCGCATCCGGCGTCGTTTAAAGCATGCGTCATGCATCGTATTGCACCCTCGCCGTTGCTATTGGGAGCGGCAATATGGTATGCATCGGCAGTCATGCCATATCCCAATATCTCCGCATAGATTGTTGCCCCTCTTTTTTTGGCAGCCTCCAGTTCTTCGATAACGACTATTCCCGCCCCCTCAGAGATGACAAAGCCATCACGGTTTTTATCAAATGGACGGCTCGCTTTCTGCGGTTCACTGTTGTGGGTAGACAATGCCTTCATTGCGCCAAACCCGGCTACGGCTAAAGGGGTAATAACTGCCTCAGAACTTCCTGTAATCATGATGTCTGCGTCGCCTCTCTGAATTACCCGCACTGCTTCCCCTATGGAGATTACCCCTGTTGTACAAGCGGCAACTACTGCAAAATTAGGGCCTCTTAAACCATACCGGATTGCTGCATGTGCGGAAGCTGCGTTCGCCATTAGTTTAGGAACCATAAAAGGGGAAACCCTTGATGGCCCTTTATTTAACAGATTTTTGTGTTGCGCCTCAAATTCCAAAAGGCCACCCATACCGGATCCTATAAAGACACCAACACGCGCGGTATCGATTGCGTCAAAGTTTAAACCCGCATCTGTTACTGCAATATCGGTCGCCGCTATCGCGAATTGTGAAAATCTGTCAAGTCTCCTGGCCTCTTTGGTATCAAGCCACTCTGCCGGGTTAAAATCGCTTACTTCGCCGCCAAATTTCACCTCAAATGCGGTAGTATCAAAAGAAGTAATGGGTTTAATGCCGCTTTCACCGTTGCACAATGCAGACCAGAGTTCCTTTTTTTCCCTCCCCAGAGAAGTTATTGCTCCGGTACCCGTAATGACGACTCTTTTTCTTCCGTGCATTTATTTGTGTTCCTCTATATATTTAACTGCATCTCCCACCGTACGTATTTTTTCAGCATCTTCATCAGGAATATTCATATCAAATGCATCTTCAAATTCCATAATTAGTTCCACTGTATCGAGCGAATCTGCGCCTAAATCATTGACAAAGGATGTTTCATGTGTTATCTGTTCCGCTTTTACCCCCATTTGTTTTGTGATAATTTCTCTTACTTTTTCTCCGACGGACGTCACGATTTTTACCTCCTTGTTAAAAACAATTCAAATTTACTGCGCAATTAAAGATCTGCTATTGTGCTAAAACTTTTGACTTGCTGAGCAGGATCAATTTTTTTCATAAGTCCCGACAAGGTTTTTCCAGGCCCTATTTCATAAAATTGAGAAAATCCATCCTGTATCAGTTTCTGCATAGATTGATACCATTTGACAGGACTGTTTAGCTGTTTTATCAGAGCTGTTCTTATTTCCTCCGGATTGGAAACATACTCTGCGTTAATGTTTGCAACTACGGGAACTCCGGGTTTTGAGATAACCGTTGATTCCAGTTCGGAATAAAGCTTGTCACTGGCAGGAGTCATTAGACCGGAATGAAATGCACCCTGCACTTTTAACGGGATTACCATCCTGGCGCCTCTTTCTTTTGCCAATAGAACCGCCCGTTCCAGTACATTTGATTCTCCTGATATTACTACCTGTCCTGGGCTATTATAATTTGCGGCGCAGATAACACCAAACGGTTTCAATTCCCTGCAAATATGTTCTATTTTCTCATCTTCCAGTCCAATGACAGAAGCCATTCCTCCGGAACTTTTCTCACAGGCCTCCTGCATATATATGCCACGCTTATACACCAGTTTTACCGCATCTGCAAAAGCAACAGAACCAGCCGATACATGTGCAGTGTATTCTCCCAGGCTCAGCCCGGCAACCGCATCACAGGTGGTTTTCTTAAAAAAAGAAATTTCCTTCAACACTTCAAGTATTGCAATGGAAGTCACCAATATAGCCGGCTGGCTAAGAGACGTCTTGTTTAATTCCTCCTGATTTCCCTCAAAACATAAAGATGCAAGGTCAAACCCTAACGCATCATTTGCCTGGTTGAAAATTTCGCGAGCTTCTTTGTATTCTTTGTAAAAATCTTTCCCCATGCCCACCAATTGGGTACCCTGACCTGGAAAAAGAAAGGCTGTTTTCCGCATAATATTCTACCACCTAACAACACATGATCCCCAGGTCAATCCGCCCCCGAAGGCTACCAACATCACTAAATCGCCTTTCTTGAGTCTTCCTTCCTGTTGCGCCTCATCAATTGCTATTGGAACTGAAGCAGAAGATGTATTCCCATATTTATCAATATTTACAAATGCCTTTTCCATGGGCAGTTTAAGTCTTTCCATGGTCGCTTCAATAATTCTCAGGTTGCTTTGGTGAGGGATAATTAAATCGATATCCTGAACGGCAAAACCATTTCTTTGTGCGGTTTCTATCACCAGGTTGGTAATGGTATTAATTGCGAGTTTAAATACCTCCCTTCCTTTAAACCGAATGTAATGCAACCTTTCCTGCACCGATTCTATGGTGGCAGGATGTTTTGAGCCGCCGCCGGGTATTATAAGTACGTCCGTATACGTTCCATCAGAGACCAATCGTGTGTCTAATATCTGATGTTTTTCCTTATTGTTTTGAAGTATGACGGCACCGGCACCGTCTCCAAACAAAATACAGGTTGCCCGGTCTGTATAGTCGGTAATCTTTGACAAACATTCTGCGCCCACCACCAAAACAGTTTTTGCGGCACCCGAATTTATAACACTTTGCCCGATGGAAAGCGCATACACAAATCCGGCACAAGCCGCTGAAATATCAAATGCGCTTGCATGGACAGCACCAATTTGCTTTTGTAAACAACAGGAAGTAGAAGGAAAAAGGTAGTCGGGGGTAATGGTGGAAGTAATAATCATATCGATCTCTTCCGCGGATATCCCGGCATTTTCTATTGCTTTTAACGAGGCGATGGCGCCAAGATCTGATGTTGTCACTCCATTTTCAACAATACGACGCTCTCTTATTCCTGTCCTTTGCAGAATCCAATCGTCCGTAGTGTCTACCAATTTTTCCAGAGCATGATTGGTTAATATCTTTTCAGGGAGGTATGACCCTATCCCTGTTATCGATGTTATTTGATTTTGGCGTACGTTCAATTTCTCATTGCCCAGAGAAGGTGTAAAGCCTTTAAAAACTTAAGCAACTTCTGCCGTAAGTGTATTGGATTTCTCCAGTTCTGAAATAATATACTCATTAATTTCCGTTTTAGTTAATTTTAATGCCGCTTTTATGGCATTTTGTATAGTCCGTGCGTCAGATCTCCCATGGCAAATAATACAAATGCCATTTATCCCCAGCAAAGGAACACCTCCGTATTCGGCAAAATCCATCTTTGTTTTTATCGATTGGAAAACCGGTTTGCACAAAAGCAGTCCAAGTTTTGCCCAAAACCTATTCATTGATTCTGCTTTTATCGTGGTAAGAAGGTTCTTTGCCATCCCCTCTGCAAATTTCAATATTACATTTCCCACAAACCCTTCACAAACGACGACATCTGCCTTGCCATCAAATATCTCACGGCTTTCAATATTTCCGATAAAATTTAAATGTGCGTTGGAAAGAAGCGAAAAGGTTTCCCGAACCAGATCGTTTCCCTTTGCGTCCTCTTCTCCTATATTGAGAAGTCCAACCTTGGGATTTTCTATATTCATTAGGTGCTTGCAGACAGTTGACGCCATAATTCCATACTGATACAAGTGTAATGGCTTGCAACTGATATTGGCGCCTGCATCGATAATAAGACATGATCCATGGAGGGTGGGAAGGGATATCGCAATGCCTGGACGACGAATGCCTTTCAATGTTTTCATGTGTAGCATTGCCGCCGCTACCGTTGCCCCCGTATGCCCCGCACTGACGATTGCATCCGCTTTCCTCTTAGCGACCAACTCAACACTTTGCGTAATGGAAGAGTTTATTTTTTGCCGTATGGAATGTGTTGCAGGATCCTCCATGCCGACTATCTGAGCCGCATGGTGAATGGTTATATTTTTGGGAATGGTTCCGCCAAGACATAATTCGTGTTTAATTCTGTTTTCGTCACCAACCAATATAATCTCAGCATCAGGCACCTGTTGCGCAGCCAGGACAGAGCCTTTGACAATTTCTTGCGGCGCCTTATCCCCGCCCATGGCGTCTACCGCAATCCTCATAAATTTACCTTTCAACAGAAATTACCTGCCTGCCCCGGTAATATCCGCAGTTATGGCATACGGTATGCGGTTGATTTATTTGTTTACAGTGCGAACAAACATAACGTTTGGAGCGGATACGCCCCCCCTTTTCTAAATTTTTATCTAATGGAAAAACGGGAACCGTAAGTTTATCGTGCGTACGTCTTTTACGTGTTCTTGAGTTAGAATGTCTCCTCTTTGGATTGGCCATTTAAAACCTCATTGTTAAAAATTTATTTAATAGTTTACACAAAACTGATCAGCAATGCTGGAGTATACATATGGTTATCTCACCGGGTTTTGTCAATAATACCGGAAATATTTTCTCCCTGATGCGTTCATTTTATAGAAGCAGGATTATACACATTATTTTTTAAATTAACAATACTATTTATAGGCATCCAGACTCAACACCGGCAAAATTTTACCGTTTGGGTAAGAACGTATTTATGCCAGCTATAGCAAATACTTCGCCCCTATTTTTTCAGAAAACCAAAATGTTACCTTATATTAAACGCAAGTCTCTGAGGTACAAAATTATATGTGCAAAAAGGACAAATTGCAAAAAAATTAAGGCAACAATATGGTTTTTTTAAAAATCTCAATAAAATTAAAGGTCGCTATCTTTTGACTTAAGAAACCTTCTGCAGGATTTCTTTGCTGAACAACATTTCGGCAAAATCAAGCGCTTCGTCTAATTTACCAACCACCTGTCCGCCCGCTTGCGCCATCTCCGGTCTTCCACCGCCACCGCCGCCGACTATTTTTGCGACCTCTTTTGAGATACTCCCCGCATGCAAACCACGAGAAGCCAGGCCTGTGCTTAAAGAAATAATTACTATTACACGCCCATTCAGAACACTTCCTAATGCTACCGCGGTTTCCTTTTCTGATTTCATCAGCATGTCCGCCGTTCTTCTCATATCATCCGCCGATGCATTATCTATTCTCTTTGTTATAATGTTAACGCCTGAAACTTCTTTTGCAGTCACGGAAAGCGAATCAATTTTCTCCAATAATTCTTTTTGCTTTTGTTTGTGAAGTTCTTTGTGGAGTTTTTTTACTTCATTCAGGAGTTCCTGTGTTTTTGAAGAAAGATCTTCCTCACACGCATTCAATATGCCGCACAATTCCTGAACAATCTCCTCCTTCTCCCGGTCCCTGGTTAATGCCGAAATGCCTGTGATCGCCTCTATACGACGTATTCCCGCAGCGACAGAGGATTCCCCGACGATTCTGAAGGGTCCTATTTCTCCGGTATTGTTTATGTGCGTACCGCCGCAAAGTTCCTTGCTAAAATCTCCGATGGAAACCATTCTGACCCGTTCCTCGTATTTTTCTCCAAAAAGGGCTACGGCGCCGGCATTTCTTGCTTCCTGAAGCGTTTGTTCTTTCACCGACACGAGCGCATTTTCCATTATTTTTTCGTTTACCAGATCCTCGATACGGTTAATTTCCTCCTTCGTCAAAGAGGAAAAGTGATGAAAGTCAAAGCGTAGACGGTCCGGGGACACCATTGAACCCGCCTGTTCCGCATGTCTGCCAATGACATTCCGCAATACCCAATGAAGCACGTGCGTCGCCGTATGATTTCTTTTTATTAAACCCCTCCTGTGCGTATCTATTCGCGCATCAATCATATCGCCTGTCCTCACTATGCCTTTTGTTATCTTTCCGATATGAATGATAAAGGAATCGTTCTTTTTTGTATCCGTTATACAAATATGACTCCCCTCCGATTCAAGGATTCCCGTGTCTCCAATTTGTCCGCCGGACTCACCATAAAAGGGCGTCTGATCCAAAACTATCGATACCTCGCTTCCGGCTTCAGCCTTTTCGATAAGGTAGTCGCCCTGAACAATAGCAATGATCCTCGCCCTGCATGAATCCTTTTCGTACCCTAAGAATGTTGTGCCTTTTGATATCTCTTTAATCTTGCCCAAAAAACCGGCGTCAAATACCTGGCCGGTCATAGAGGATGACGACCTTGCCTGCATCCGCTGGCGTTTCAATTCCACTTCAACACCGGCGCTATCCATGGAAAAACCGTGTTCCTTGAGAATTAATTCGGTCATGTCCAAAGGGAAGCCATATGTATCATATAATTTAAAAGCCTCTTTTCCGGGAAGCTCCTTTATTTTATTCTTTTGCATTGTATCCATTAACTCTTTTAACCGTACCGTTCCCAGTTCCAGAGTTTCGAGGAATTTTTCTTCTTCGCTTTTTATGATCCTTGCGATATTCTCCCTGCGTTGTTTAATATCCGGATAATAATCCTGCATCAGATCGCTGATAATTGGCACGAGCTTGTATAAAAAACATTCTTTTAAGCCAAGTTGTGCGCCATCACGTATAGCCCTCCTCAGTAAACGCCTTTCCACATATCCCCGCCCTTCATTCCCTGGCAAAACGCCATCGGCAATGCAAAAAATAGAGGCCTTTACATGGTCGGCTATCCGGCGCATACATACGGCGTTTTCTTTTTTATCATGATACCGCAGGTGTGTAATATCTTCTATCGATTTAATTACAGGGGCAAAAATATCTATATCGAAGTTTGTCGGCACTCCCTGCATGACACGTGCCATTCTCTCCAGTCCCATGCCTGTATCTACATTTTTATTGGGCAATGGTTCCAGCCTGCCATCTTCTTTTCGGTCAAATTGCGTAAATACCAGATTCCAGATTTCGACAAAGCGGTCGCAATCGCAGGCAGGTTCACATTCTTCCCGACCACAACCAACGCCTGCTCCCTGGTCGTAAAATATTTCAGAGCAGGGGCCGCAAGGTCCGTTAGGGCCTTGCGCAGGGGCATTTGCAGGCCAAAAATTGTCATTTTCGCCGTAGGAATAGATTTTTGATTTGAGAATGCGGATATGTTTTTCCCATATTTCGTATGATTCGGGGTCATCTTTATACACACTGACAAAAAGTTTTTCTTCCGGTAACCTTAATTCCTGCACCAGGAACTCCCACGCCCATGCAATGGTTTCTCTTTTAAAATAATCGCCAAAGGAAAAATTGCCCAGCATTTCAAAAAAAGTGTGGTGCGAAGCCGTTCTGCCGACATTTTCCAAATCCCCCGTTCGAAGGCATTTTTGGCATGTTGTCGCCCTTTTTATATTTAATCTTCCCTTACCAAGGAACATATCTTTGAACTGATTCATCCCTGCACCCGTAAAAAGAAGCGTAGCGTCTCCCTGCGGGACAAGCGAATCTCCCGGCCAGATTACATGGGATTTCTTTTCGAAGAATGTTAAAAATTTATTGCGAATTTCACCTGTATTCATACGTTAATTACTTTTCGCTCTCTTCGAAGGTGTGCTTTTTTCCGTACTTTCAGGGGGGGAGTCGGGAGGCTTTTGAGATGCCGCAGAAGGCAGTACTATTTTCAGGATTGATTGTTCAATCTCTTTCATCATTTCAGGATGTTCCGTGAGGAATTGCCTGGAATTCTCTCTGCCCTGCCCCAGCCGGGTTTCTCTATATGAATACCACGTTCCCGATTTTTCAATAATATTATGTTCAGCGCCAAGGTCAAGGATGTCTCCTGCCCGCGATATGCCTGTGTTGTAAAGGATGTCAAACTCCGCTCTTTTAAAAGGCGCTGCAACCTTATTTTTTGCAATAGTGGCGCGGACTCTGCTTCCGATTATTGCATCACCGTCTTTTATACTTCCAATCCTCCGAATATCAATACGCACCGACGCATAAAATTTTAATGCCCTGCCTCCAGGCGTGGTTTCCGGGTTTCCTCCATACATAACGCCAATCTTTTCACGAATCTGATTGATAAAAATTACGCTTGTTCTTGATTTTGAAATGCACGCGGTGAGCTTGCGTAATGCCTGCGACATCAACCTTGCCTGTAATCCTATATGTGTATCTCCCATTTCTCCTTCAATTTCAGCGCGTGGCACAAGGGCCGCTACCGAGTCAATCACTATTACGTCAACCGCATTGCTCCTTACGAGCAGTTCGGCTATCTCCAGCGCTTGTTCTCCGGTGTCTGGCTGATTGACCATTAAGTCATTCAAATTTACACCCAATCTTTTTGCATATTCGGAGTCCAGCGCATGTTCAGCATCGATAAATGCAGCTACCCCGCCACCCCTCTGCGCATTTGCGATAATTTGAAGCGTTAGGGTGGTTTTGCCAGAAGATTCCTGCCCGAATATTTCAATGACTCTTCCACGCGGAATTCCCCCCACGCCAAGCGCAACATCTAATGATAACGCACCAGTAGAAATTACGGGAACATCCAGTTTCGTATCGCCCCCTAATTTCATTATCGTCCCTTTTCCAAACTGTTTATCGATATGCGAAATTGCTCTCTCCAATGCTTGCTGCCGTTTTTCTTTATCAGGTATTTCTGTATTAGTAGTCATATTTGTAAGAGAAAGATAAAGTTATCGTTTATAAAAATAATATGATTTGCATGCGCTAAATAAAAACCCTTTTTTTGATAGTAATATTATAATGAAGTTACGCAAAACAAATATTACTTATCCTTGTGTATATCGGCCCCTCCCGAGTGAGATTGCTCTTCATTAACACCAGATGATCAATGCTTTCTTGCCCAAAGGTAAATTCTTTGTATGAATGTACACACTCCATAAGTTTCTTTATATTTTTATGTGTTTTAACCCGCCCGACAGTAATATGCGCCTCAAATGTATGTTCATCGTATGGTACTCCAAGCGCGGTTAAGTGCCTGTTTAATCTTTCATAAATTGAAGCCAGGGCGCCGCTTGAATCCACAGCTCCGGCAAAGATTACACGCGGATATTTACCAGCGGGAAAAGTACCGGCGCCACTATAGCGAATATCAAATGGTTTTATCTCAATGACAGATTGATGAATAACGTCAACAATCCCGCAAATCTTCTCTTCATCCGTATTGCCAATAAATTTTAGTGTAATATGAAGATTTTCAGGCGCCACCCATTTTACATCAGCAGAAGCCTTTTTAAGGTCATTTTGAAAATGTAATACTTTTTCCCGGACAGCATCTGTAATCTCAATCGCAATAAAAAGCCTTACGCCCATTCAAAATTGCCCTGAAAAAGAATAACGCCCCCCAACCTGGACAAGACACCATGAAATAAAAAATACGAAATTCGACGCACGAAATACGAAACAAATCCTAATGACAAAATGATTTGAAATGCAAAACAAGCGCGGCTTTCGTACTTTGATTACCGTAGTAGAGACAGGTTTTAAACCTGTCTCTACAGTATGTTTGTTACAACCCAACGGCATTCGTGATGCCGTCCATGTTTTTAATGGTGTTTTCAAGCCTTTTAAGTGTGGTTTCTTTTCCAAGGAGTTCCATTGTTTCAAAGATACCAGCGCTGGCGCTTCTGCCTGTTATTGCAACTCTTATAGGTTGGGCGATTTTGGAAAAACCAATACCCGCTTTTGCGGTTAAATCTCTCAAACACCCTTCCAACCCTTGTCTGTCAAAACTGTTCAGGAGAGAAATCGCTGAATAAACCTCCTTTAATATCTCAGAAATTCCTTCTCTTTTAAGGAATTTATCTGTTGCTGCCGGATCATATTCAACGGAATCCGTAAAGAAAAACCTCGTTTGATCAACCAATTCCTGGAGATTTTTAAACCGTTCATGGTACAATTCTATCAATCTTGACAGCCGATTTATTGAGATTCCCGTGGTATCGATATCCGATTTTTCAAAAAACAACCTGGCAGCAGCGGTAAGTTCTTCAATGGAGGTGTTTTTGATATACTGGCCACTCATCCAATTTAATTTAGTATTGTCGAATTGCGCACTGGTTTTGTTCACGCGCTTTAAGGAAAATTTTTCAATCATTTCCCTCATCGATAGTATTTCCTGGTCGTTTCCCGGAGACCACCCCAGCAAAGCAAGAAAGTTTACAAGCGCCTGAGGCAAATACCCTTTGTCTCTGTATTCAGTGACAGACGTTGCCCCGTGGCGTTTGCTCAACCTGGAACCATCTTCACCTAAGATCATTGGAATGTGTGCATATTCAGGCAACCGTACTTCCATGGCGTTATACAGTGCTATTTGTTTTGGTGTATTTGAGATATGATCATCACCGCGAATCACATGGGTAATTTTCATATCAGCATCATCCACTACGCAAGCGAAGTTATAGCTGGGAAAACCGTCTGCCTTAAGAATAACAAAGTCTTCAATAACAGCAGCATCAAATGTTATTGCGCCGTGAACAAGGTCATTGAGTATGATAACATTATCTTGCATCTTAAACCGAATTGCAGTGCGCCCTTCCGCATCGGTGTCATAATATGCATTTCCCTGCGCTACCAGTTGTTCGGCATATCGTTTATATATCGGCAATCGTTGGCTTTGAAAATATGGCCCTTCATCCCAATCCAAACCAAGCCATTTCATACTCTCTAAAATAGCCTGCGTTGCTTCTTTCGTAGAACGCTGCTGATCGGTATCTTCAATCCGCAGGAGAAATACACCGTTATTATGTCTTGCAAATAACCAGTTAAAAAGAGCCGTCCTTGCGCCGCCAATATGTAAATAACCGGTCGGACTGGGTGCAAACCGGACTCTTACTCCTGATATTACATCATCATTTTTATTCATTGAATCTAACATGGACAAACCAGAACCAAGCACTCACAAATTACGAAAGGGAAACCACATATCACACAGATTAAAAAATCCGTCATAAACTTACAAATGAATAATTCGTTTCGGATTTCACCATTAAATATTTTGCAAAAAGCACGCACTGACGAATGGAAGTGTGCAAAGAAATAAGCGATAAGGTACTATGACGTAATTACGCCTGGGCAAGAAAAAGCTGGTTTTAGGGCAGGGTTGTTGTAATGTTAGTACGTTAAACTGCTGCCGGTTTCCCTTCTTTACGCTCCGTCAGTATCTGGCAGTGAATATCTCAGGTGAAATACATAATTGAAAATATGATACCGAATTATGAATAATAGTGTCAAGCGTTTTATTAACCGGCAAAATGAGGCGATAAAGATTATCGCAATTATTTCTGGTTGAATATGATATGTTATTTTATATTTACTTTTTTAGAAATTGTGATACCCTTAAAAACGTAAATTTTTGGGAGGTTTTAGTGTGGAAAATTACATTTTAAGCCAGGCATTAGATCACACCAGCCGGGGGATAATGATCCAGGATGCACATCGCCGGGTTGTTTTTTTTAATCATGCCTGCGAAAAAATTACGAAAAGAACCAAAGATGAAGTTGTCGGAAAGGATTGTGGTGCTATTTTTAAGTGCCATACTTCAACGGGGTTATGTATAACGGATAAGTGTTGTCCCGGTACAGAAATCCTGAATGGCCGTCTTTCTCAGGGTTCGCGGGAACTTTTGATTAACAGGGGCGATAACAGCGAATCATGGATAAGGGTAAATGTTTCCCCTATTAAGGATAAAGAAGGAAGGGTTACACACATCATTTCTGTCATAGAAGATGTTAGCGAAGCAAAAAGATTTTCCGACGAGGTACTCAAATCAAAAACACTATCTTCCCTTGGAACGCTCGCCTCTGAATTGGCGCATGAGATAAAAAACCCCCTCAATGCCATGAATCTTCAATTGTTATTGCTAAAACACGAAATCAACGATAGTTACGACAATGGCAATTCCCCAAAAAATGAATTGTTGAAAATTGTGACAATTGTTCAAAATGAAATCAACCGTCTCAGCAGTTTTGTGGAGGAATGTCTGCAGTTTGCAAAAACAGGCAAGTTAAGCAGAAGCTATGCAAGCATTCGCGAAATGCTCACGGATATAATTGCCTTACTTACTCCACAGGCGCAACTCAATGGCATTCAATTGAAATTAGACGTAATGGAAAATATTCCGGCTCCGTATATTGACAAAGATAAGATAAAACAGGCGATATTAAATATTCTTATCAACAGCATTGAAGCAATGCCGGACGGCGGGGAATTACATGTAAGTGCCAGCGGTGTAAAAGACGAAATCGTTATTGCCTGTCAGGATACGGGACCAGGCATACCGGAAGAATTCAGGGAAAAGATATTTGATTTATTCTATACTACCAAGGATGGCGGCACCGGCATAGGCCTTTCTTCCGCGCAAAATATCATACAGAATCATGGCGGAATGATACGGATGGCGACATCTGACGTTGGCAGTACATTTTTTATTACTATTCCTGTTAATCAGGATTAAAAAAGGGTTCATTACCTCATGACAAAACCAAAGCTGTTAGTGGTTGAAGACGATAAAAATACCCTCGACGGATTGATACAGATTTTGAGAAGAGACGGATATACCGCTGTAGGTGTCTCTTCCGGCTATGACGCCTTAAATCAACTCTCAAGGGAAAGCTTTGATATTGTTATAACAGACATGAAGCTTCCCGGTATGGGAGGGCTGTTATTGCTCCAGGAAATAAAGAAAAAAAACTCATCTATTGCCATTGTCGTTGTAACGGCGTACAGTTCTATCAAATCGGCGGTAAACGCGGTGAAACATGGAGCTGATGAATATTTAGCAAAGCCGGTAGACGTGGAAGAACTTGAATTGGTTTTGGAAAAACTTCGGGAGAAACAACAACTCGTAATCCAAAACCGGCTGTTAAAGGAAGAGCTGAAAGATAAGTATACATTTTCCGAGCTGGTGGGCGGCTCTCCGCAAATGCATCGGATTTTTAAAATGATTGAAGACGTTGCCCCCAGTACGGCATCTGTTCTTATTATGGGAGAGACGGGAACGGGAAAGGAACTTGTAGCACACGCCATACATTACAGGAGCGAAAGGGCCGGAAAACCATTCGTGGCATTGCATTGCGCCGCACTATCTGAAGGAATACTCGAGAGTGAATTATTCGGACACGAAAAGGGTGCCTTTACGGGGGCGATACAATCACGAAAGGGACGGTTTGAACTGGCAGACGGCGGAACCCTTTTTCTGGACGAATTAGCAGAAATGAGTCTGAAAGTTCAGGTCAAATTATTGCGCGTACTGGAAAAAGGAGAATTTGAACGTGTTGGGGGTGAAAAGACCATAAAAGTGGATGTGAGGTGTATCGCCGCAACAAACCGGAACCTTGAAGAAGAAGTCTCCGAAGGTAGATTCCGGGAGGATTTATTTTACCGCCTAAACGTTATCAACATTCAAATGCCCCCCCTGAGAGAAAGAAAAGACGACATTCCCATTCTTTCAAATTATTTTGCCGTTAAATATGCAAAAAAATACAAGAAAGAGATAAAAGGTTTCGACCCGGAGGCCATAAAAGCGCTCCTTTCCCACCATTGGCAGGGCAATATCAGGGAACTGCAAAATACCATAGAACGGGCTATTGTATTGTGTAAAAGCGATACCATTTCCGTTGATCATTTGCCGGAGAGCATTATGCCGGACAATGAATATATCCCGGTAATTAAAATACCCATAGGCACTACCTTAAAAGAAGCCGAAAAAGAGATCATCCAAAGAACCCTCCAAATAACTAATGGCAGCAAACAATCCGCTGCAAAAATATTGGGTATATCTACACGAAAAATCGAATACAAAACCAAAGAATGGTGCTGAATGCGAAAAAAATTCGTACGCTTTGCCAGCATATAGCCAATATACGAAAATTTTTCGGAAAAATCTGCTAACAACCCCTCTCAAAAACTTATCCATCCTGTAACAAAAATATCATCATTGTTATAACTCTCATCATATCAAATATTTATTTCAAAATAACAGACAGGCATTTTTTTCAGGCACAACGATTGCTCACTGAGTTCTACAGTCTACGTAATATCCAAAAAGTCGTTGGGTTTTTAAAGAGGAAATATTATTTATGGAGATGGAATTATGCCGTTAATGACCTGGAAAGATGAGTATAGTGTAAAAATTGCTGAGTTTGATGGACATCATAAGCAGCTAATAGGAATGATTAACGATCTGGATGATGCTATGAGGCAGGGGAAGGGGAAGATCGTTGTTGGTGATATTTTAAAAAAATTGATAAATTACACAGGTTTCCATTTTGCCGCAGAAGAGAAGATATTTAAGCAACATGATTATCCGGAATATGTTGAGCACAAGGACAAACACGACAAGATGACTGCAAAGGTATTAGCGCTTCAAAATGATTACAATGCGGGAAAAGTAAGCTTAACCGTAGAGGTATCAAAATTCCTTACCGATTGGCTGAATAAACATATTAAGGAAACGGATCAGAGGTATAGCGAACATCTGAACAGTAAAGGTATAAAATAAGAGCGGATTATTTTAAGAAATTTAATGCTTTCTTAATTCCTGTATGAAGCAGAAAGGAGGTGTATTGATTAATTCAGTGCAGTATATTGTTAGTGATTCTTTGTTTGAATTTTAAGATATTTTGATAAATCTACATACTTTTTAGGAGGAGTTAATAATTATGGCTATGTCAACTGACGAATTTTTTGACAAACTGGAAGCAGAAGTTTTAAAACATCCGGCGGTTAACGACCACCCATATTTGCAAAAATTCAGAACAAAAGCAGATATGAAGGCAGTAAAATTATATGCGGAACAATACTATTGTTTTTCAAGGCATTTTTCACGGTATTTGGCGGGTGCAATTGCTATTTGTCCCGACGAAGCTGGCAGGGCGCCGTTAATTAAGAATTTATTTGAAGAGTACGGCGGCAGAAGTGAAGAGAAAAAAGGCATGGATGCAGAACTTACCCACCCTGCAATCTTCCGCAGATTCCTGAAAGCAGCCGGAGTTAATACCGACCAGCAGGCATTGAACAATATAGTAATGCTGCCTGAGACAAAATTGTTTGTGGAAAAATACCTGAACATTCATTATATGGATTATGTTGAAGCCTTGGGGGCATTGGGGCCAGGAACTGAGTATATTGTGCCTACCATGTATCAGCCGATTCGTGAAGGCTGTAAACGCGCCGGTTTAAATGATGATGCAGTACTCTTCTTTTCTGCCCATATAGAATTAGACGTTGAGCATGCCGCAAACATCAGAAACTCTCTGGTATTTTGCTCTAAAACGGAAGAGGAGCAGAGAAAAATAAGGAAGGGCGCTCTTGATTTCCTTGACGCAAGAACGGTATTGTGGGACGGATTAGAGAAGGCAACCAGATTTTAATCAAAAAATCTGCTGGTGCGCTATAACTATTCCAACAGTTAATTTGTTAACAACAAGGAAAGGAGTATATTATGGGATCCTTGTTTATCCCGAACAAATCAAGGGCCACAGGCACGTGGACCCGTTTAGGCGATGAGGTATTGCCCCAGAGCGGTATGTGCGTTACGTGCCTGGATGGCTGCCCCGGATACTGCGAAATTGGCAAATCCGCCTATAGGGGGCCTGAAGCGATTTATCCTGTGCCGTTTGGCGAAATTACCGCAGGGGCACAAAAGGATTTCCCCGTTGATTTTTCTCATTTTAATATAACAGGCTCAATCACGGGACATCACCAAAAGGAATATGACCTGTTTACCAACGCCTGTATTGAAACAAAAATGGGGAGGGACGGTGGACTAAAATTGCGTATCCCCATAATTTGTACGGGCCTTGGTTCAACGAAAATAGCCCAAACCCACTTTGAGTCTTTAGGCTCCGGCGCAGCTATCTGTGGTACAGGCATTGTCCTCGGTGAAAATGTGGCTGCGATGGATGATGATTCAACCATAACGGACGGCAATGTT